>DAITBB010000023.1:1689-39716 GCA_036823975.1 Hyphomicrobium sp. | reverse complement strand
GCTGAACTACATCGGAAAGCGGCTCAGTGTGGCGCCAGCCGATGTCTACAGCGTCGCGACGTTCTATGCGCTGTTGTCCACCAGCCCGCGGCCAAAGCGCGTCGTGCACGTCTGCACCGACATCGCCTGCATAGCGCGCGGATCCGAGAAGGTCTGTGCCGACCTCAAGAAGCAGCTGGGTCCCGCCGGCGCCATAAATGGCTGGAAGCCCAGCCCTTGCCTCGGCGTGTGCGAGCGCGCCCCGGCCGCCCTGGCAGTAGAGGCCGGTGACCCGGCTCACGAGCATCTGATCGGGCCCGCCACTGCCGAGGAGATCGTTCTCGCACTGAAAGCCGGTCCCGAGGCGCTCGCAGCCGAGGCGCCACCGATCATGGCCGTGCCCCAGGCCGGCCAAGAGGGCCTGATGCTGCTCAAGCGCGTCGGCCAGGTCGACCCGGAAAGCCTCGACGATTACCTCGCGACCGACGGTTACGCCGGACTGCGGCGGGCGTTCGAGATGGGGCCCGCGCAGGTCATCAGCGAGGTCAAGGAGTCCCGCCTGATGGGGCGCGGCGGGGCGGCGTTCCCGGCCGGCATCAAGTGGGAGAGCACCGCCAAGCAGGCGGCGACGCCGCGCTACCTCGTTTGCAATGCCGACGAGAGCGAGCCCGGCACGTTCAAGGATCGCGCCATCCTGGAGGGTGACCCGTTCTCATTGATCGAATCGATGACCATCGCGGGTTACGCCTTCGGCGCCGCGCGGGGTTACATCTACCTGCGCGGCGAGTACCCCCGCTCCTACCGGATGCTGAGCAACGCCATCGAAAAAGCCCGTGAACGCGGGTTCTTGGGCGCCGACATCCTGGGCAGCGGGTGGAGCTACGAGCTGGAGATCCGGCGCGGTGCCGGCGCCTACATCTGCGGCGAGGAGACCGCGATCTTCAACTCGATCGAGGGCTATCGCGGCGAGCCGCGCTCGAAGCCGCCCTTCCCGTTCGAGCACGGGCTCTTCGGCAAGCCGACGGTGGTCAACAACGTCGAGACCTTGTGCAACGTGCCGCTGATCGTGCAGATGGGCGGTGCCGCGTACGCCAAGATCGGGACCGAGGGCTCCACCGGGCCCAAGCTGTTCTGCGTGTCGGGCAACCTCGTGCGTCCCGGCGTCTACGAGGTGCCGTTCGGCCCGACCCTGGGCGAGATCCTCGAGCTGGCCGGCGGGGTTACGCCGGGCCGGACGCTGCAGGCGGTCCTGCTCGGTGGCGCAGCCGGCGGGTTCGTGCGCGCCGACGAGCTCGACATCCCGCTGACCTTCGAGGGCGTTCGCGCCAACAACACCACTCTGGGCTCGGGCGTGGTGCTGGCCTTCGACGACACCGTCGATCTGCCCAGCATTCTGCTGCGCATCGCCCGCTTCTTCCGCGACGAATCCTGCGGCCAGTGCGTGCCCTGCCGGGTGGGCACGGTGCGCCAGGAGGAGGCACTGCTGCGCATCGCGCACAACCGGAGCGACGCCGCGGTCAAAGGGCGTGAGACTCTCCTCTTGCGCGATGTCGGCCGAGCGATGAAGGATGCTTCGATCTGCGGCCTGGGCCAGGCCGCCTGGAACGCCATCGAGTCGGCGATCGATCGCCTCGATGCCCTGGAGAAGAGTAAATGAACGCGCACGATCCGGGTGGTTTCGGCAATACGGGCGCGTCCGTTCCGATGATCACGATCACAGTCGACGGCGAGGAGGTGAGTGTCCCCGAGGGCAGCACCATCCTGACGGCCTGTAACGTGGCCGGAAAGGACACGCCGACGCTCTGCTACGGCGATACGCTGACTCCCAAGAATGCCTGCCGTGTCTGCATGGTCGAGCTCGAGGGCTCGCGCGTCCTCGTGCCCTCCTGCTCCCGCAAGGTGCAGTCCGGCATGGTGGTCAAGACCGACACCGAGCGGGTGCGGCACAGCCGTCGCCTCGTTCTGGAACTGCTCGGCTCCTCCGTCGACCTGTCCACCACCCCGCGGATCCCGGAATGGATGGCGCGTTACGACGCCGACCCGGACCGTTACGGCGAAAGAGCCGGCGAGAGCCTGATTCGCGACGTCCACGAGCCGGGCGAGCACCACACGGGAGACGGCAGCGTCGCGGCCACGATGGCCCAGCCGGACAAGGTCGACAACGATCTCTATGTGCGCCAGTACAGCAAGTGCATCCTCTGCTACAAGTGCGTGGATGCCTGCGGGACCCAGTGGCAGAACACCTTCGCGATCCAGATCGCGGGGCGCGGATTCGACTCCCAGATCTCCACCGAGTTCGCCGTGGAGCTGCCGGACTCCGCGTGTGTCTACTGCGGCAACTGCGTGGAGGTCTGCCCGACGGGAGCGCTCTCGTTCAAGTCCGAGTACGACATGCGCGCGGCCGGCACCTGGGACGAGTCGAAGCAGACGGAGACCACTACGGTGTGCACCTTCTGCGGCGTCGGCTGTAACCTGAACCTGCACGTCCAGGACAACGAGATCGTCAAGGTGACCTCGCCCCACGATCACTCGGTCAGCCACGGGAACCTGTGCATCAAGGGCCGGTTCGGCTTCGCGCACGTCCAGAGCCGCAAAAAGGGCGAAGGCGGATAGGGCCTCTCCCTTTGATGGCGTCAAAGGGAGACTCCGGAAGCCCTCTTGCGGCTCGCTGTCCTGCTGCCCCATCTCGACCCGCTCACGCCACCACCTCGCGGTGGTCGTCATCGATCCGGCGCGTCCAGCCGCGTTTGTCCAGGTATTCCAGCAGCGGAATGGCCACCCGGCGGCTGGTCCCTAAGGCCTGCCGGGCCTGACTTGTGGTGAAGGGTTGCGGCAGGTGCGCCAGGGCCTGGATCGCGAGCGCGGGCGCGGACGGCAGCAGCACCACGCCTCCCTGAAGGCGGAACACCCGCCGGGCGCGCTCGGCGGCGGCCAACTCGCGGGCCCCCAAGCCGAGGGCCACCAGATCGCCGACCTTCGGTGCGAGGAAGGGATCCGCGCGCAGCCGCGCCTCGAGCGCGGCCACCCCGGCCTCGGCACGGCCGAGATCGGTGCGGCCTTGCGGCAGTCGGACATAACCGCTGTGCTGTTCGAGGCCGGCATCCGCGACGAGCTGATCGATGAAGTGCGCGGCCGGCGTCCCAAGGGCGTCGCGCGCCGCCCCCTGGGAGACGCCGGGCGTGAGCTGGTCCCGCTCGACGTCGGTCTCCACCAGGGCCCGCAGTTGTCGTCGCCACGTCTCGTACGTGGGACGGTGCACCCACCAGCCGTTGAGCTCACGGACCTCGGGTGGCGGTGCGGCATCGGCCACCAAGCCCATCCGGCGCAGGTCGTCCACCCCCACGGCGCCGCGGCTCGCGACCTTGGCCAGCACGTCGCCCTCGGGGGGCATGGCGGCCAGCGTCGCCTTGCGCCGGGCACTATCGCCGCGGCGCGAGAGCCGCGGCGGATCCGGGTCCAGCACGCCGACGCCGCCGAGTACGAGGCGACTTGCGGGATCGCGCAGCAGCAGCCGATCGCCCACGATCAGCGGCAGCGGCCAGTCGAGGGTGACCCGTGCGTGCTCGGCATCGAAGCCGCGCATCCGGGCCGGCACAGCCGCCGTCCCGAGATGCACGGTGAATTGTGCGGGAACCTCGTCGAGCGTGGCCCCGCCGATGCGGCGCACATCGACCTCCGTCGCCATGAGCCAGGCGTCCGGTGCGATCAGGGCTTGACCGCGACCGACATCCCCCGCGGGCACACCGCGCAGGTTGACCGCGGCCCGGTTCATGGGATGGAGGACATCGGCGGGCGCGTCGCGCGATTCCAGGGCGCGGACGACGACCTCGCGCGGCTCTTTCCCGTCGCCGACCACCACGAGCCGGTCACCCTTGGTCAGCGTGCCGGCGACGAGAGTGCCGGTGACGACCGTGCCCGCCCCCGAGACGCTGAAGGAGCGGTCGATCCACAGCCGAAGCCGACCGCCGGCGTCGGGCGCGGGCGCTTTGGCGAGGACGTCGTCGAGGACCTGCCTGAGCTTGTCCAGGCCGGTGCCCTGCACGGCCGAGACGGCAACCGCCGGCGCGTCGCGTAGACTGGTGTGCGCGAGCTCGCTGTGGGCCCGCTCGATGGTCGCCGCCACGAGGTCGGGCGCGCGGTCGGCCTTGGTCACCACGATCAGCCCGTGGCGGATGCCGAGCGCTGCGATGGCATCGCGATGATCGCTGGATTGCGCCGACCACCCTTCGTCGGCCGCCACCACGAAGCACACCACCGGCACCGTCGCCAAACCGGCCAGCGCGTTGCGGATGAAGCGCCCGTGGCCGGGCACGTCCACGAAGGAGACCTCCCGGCCGGAGGGCAGACTGGTCCAGGCGAACCCGAGGTCGATGGTGAGCCCGCGCCGGCGTTCCTCCTCCCAGCGGTCCGGCTCCATGCCCGTCAGCGCGCGGACCAGGGTGCTCTTGCCGTGGTCGACGTGACCGGCCGTCGCGACGACGTGCGTCGTCATTGCGCGTCGCGCGTGCTGTCGACCGCTGCGACGGCGTCGACGTGAACCTGCGAGACCAAGCCGCGCGGTCTCACCGCCTTTGCAGACGGGGAGGAGCACGGGGAACCGGAACGGCTCCGGGCGCTCTGACATCGAACACGCCTCGCGTGACGAGACGAAGTTTGGCCTGTGCAAGAGGCACGCGTCGGCCCTCTTGAGGTGACCGAGGCGAAAGAGTCCGAGGGTCTGTGAAGCAACGCCGTAATCCGATATCCGCAGCGGCCACGTGATCGACGCCCGCGCGGCGTCGAGAGCAGTTTAGACGGGCATTCGGGCTCTCCTGTCGCCACGTCTCCAAAACCATACGTCAGGGCGAGATCGCTTCAAAGAGGGCAGAGCCCTTCCGGCGACAGCATCCAGAAAGGCTCGTTATAAATTATATCGATATTTCAATAGCAACGACGCATGGGATCGGTGTTGAACGATTTCAATCGCTCTAACGGTTCGGCATATCCGCTGCTTCGCCCCCGCGAGCACCCTGGCCGACAAGTCTATGCAGCCGCGCTTTCGCTTAGATCGCTGATTGCTCTGAAAAGCTGCGCTGTTGTGGCCTCGTCGAAAACGCCTTCCGGCCCTCTTGGCGCAATGTCGGTAAACGGCGGCTCGTAAAGCCGATCAGGCGCGAGAATCCCCTGATCGGTGAGATGTTCGATGACCATGTTGATGAGCTCGATCTGCGCAACCGACGCAGTCCCGGACGACAAGAAATCGCCGAAGGCCGCCTGGACGGTTGCGCGATCGAGGCCAACGAGCGACCGCACGAAACGTCCGAATCCCTGACTGGCAGCGCGTGCCCGCTCGATATCCTCTGCGCTGCCGACGCCGGCCTCGAGCAGCATTTTCTCAAGCTCCGTGAGGTCGCTCGGCGTCAAGGGCTTCGCCTGCCGCAGCTTGTGCAGCACGATGTGGTCTTCGTGCCCTCTCAGGAAATGGCGGGCCTTCGCTTTGAACCTGGCGAAATCGGCTTCTCCGACTTGCGGGAGGTCGTGAAGCACACCCTCTCCGATCTCGTCGGCGAAATTTGCATAGACGATGCTCTTTTTCGTCTTCTCGATATGCTGGACGAGATTGCGCAGCCGGCGCCGGACGAACTCGAGAATCGATACAGTGACGCCTTCCCACCACGGTTCAGTCTGGATGTCTTCGATCAGCGCCGCCTGATGGGCGATGGCCGGAATTCCGGTTTGGCTCTCCAAAGCCGATGCAATCTCGATCAGCTGCGTCTTGAGCTTGTCAAACCGCTTGGATCCCTTGAGCAGCGCCAATTCGAGCGACAGCATCAAGAGGTCGAAACGTTTGGCGTCTTCAGTCCCCAGCCCTGCGGCCGACGGCATTGGAGCGATCTTCTCGATCAGCTCGTCCCGAGCCTCGTCATCGAGGCTCGCCCAAGCTTCCGGCTTTCGATAGTGCTCCACGACGCGCCGATGCCGGCGGACGATGAAGTTATCGAGGTTCAACCCGCCGACGATCTCCTGCAGGGTCTTCAATGCGTCGACGCGAATGTCGTCCTCGGTCGGTGGCTCATCGTCCGGCTCTCCGCTCCCATATCCTTCCTGCTCGCCGGCGGAAAAGCCGCCGGCGTTGCCTGTCTTCTCTGTCTTCTTGTCCAGCGCGCGCACGAGATCGAGGCGCGCCGCGAACAGTCGAGCCGACAGCGATTTCGCGGTGCTCGCTTCCTTGATTTCCGGATTGGCGCCGAAGAACTCCAGATTCTGGCAATAGTCGAAGACGCGAAAGAACTCCTTGTCCTCTCCCGGGCCGAACAGATCGGGACACAATCGCGTACCGCGCCCCATCATCTGCCAGAACTTGGTCTTGGACCGCACCTGTTTGAAGAAGACGAGGTTCACCACTTCGGGAACGTCGATGCCGGTGTCGAGCATGTCGACCGAAATTGCGATGTGCGGCGACCGGGCCTTCTTCGAGAAATCGTCGATCAGCGTCTGTGCATAGGCCCCGGTCTTGAAGGTGATGACGCGGGCAAAATGTCCGGCGAGATGCGGATAGGCCCTATTGAAGCGCTCCTCGATGAACATCGCGTGCGCCTGGCTCTTGGCGAAGATAATGGTCTTGCCGAGCCGGTCGCCCCCTTCGACCTTGATCCCGTTCTGCATCAGGTCGGCGATGACGAGATCGACCGTCTCCTGGTTGAACAGCCGCTTGTTGACCTCGGCGGCGTCGATGGTATCGGGAATCTCTTCCTCGCCCCACTCGAGGCTATCCCAATGATCCTTCTCCTCGTCGCTCAAGTCGTCGTAGCGTAGTCCGGTCCGAATGATCTTGAGGGGCACCGAGATCGCCTTCGGCGGCACGAGCACACCGTCGGCAATGGCCTCATCGAGCGAATAGGCGTCGGTCGGCACGCCCTCTTCGAGGTCGAACAGCGAATAGGTGTTGCGATCGACTTCATCTTTCGGTGTCGCCGTCAGTCCGACGAGAAAACTGTCGAAATAGTCGAAGATGGCACGATAGCGCTGATAGACCGAGCGGTGGGCCTCGTCGATGACGATGAGATCGAAGTGACCGGGACCGAAGACCATCTTGCCGTCCTGCCGCCCATCGATCAGGTTCATCATCGTCGGATAGGTCGAGAGGAATACGCGGCCATCGCTGGTGCGCTCGGTGACGAGGTTGACCGGCGCCGAATCCGGAAGGTGCGCCTTGAATGCGCCCACCGCCTGGTTCACGAGCGCAACGCGATCCGCCAGAAAGAGCACGCGCTTGACCCAGCCGGCGCGCATCAGGAGGTCGATCAGCGCGATGACGGTGCGCGTCTTGCCCGAGCCCGTCGCCATGACGAGCAGCGCCTTGCGCTCGCCATCGTTCTCGAAATGCTTGGCGACGGCGCGGATCGCGCGCTGCTGATAAGGGCGCTTGTAGCCGGCGATGGCCGTGTTGATCTTGGTGTCGGCGAGCTTGCCGCGACTGGTGCGCCGCTGGATCAGCAGCTCGAGCTCGTCGCGCTTGTAAAAGCCACCGACCTGGCGCGGAGGATAGCGCGTGTCGTCCCAGATCCAATGCTCGTACCCATTGGAGTAGAAGATCACCGGTCGCTGGCGGAACTGCGCTTCCAGCCGGTCGGCATAGAGTTTCGCCTGTTGCTGGCCTTCGCGCGCATCCTTGCGGGTGCGCTTGGCTTCGACGAGGGCAACCGGTCTGCCGTTCGCGCCCCATAGGACGTAGTCGACGAAGCCTTTGCCCTCCTTGTTCGGCATGCCATCGACGGGGAACTCGACGTCCTCGGGCTTGTCGAGCGGCCAGCCGGCCTCGCGCAGGAGGAGATCGATGAAGCGGTCGCGGGTTTCGGCCTCGTTGTAATCGTGCTGGTCGGGCGTTGCCTCGGCGGCCTTACGCGCGGCCGCGACCTCGGCGCGCAGCTGTTTCAGCTCGTCGTCGAGGCTTTGCTTGTCGGCGAGCAGCTTCGTCAGCTCGCCATTCCTGGCGTCGAGCTCGGCCTGCTGCTGCTTCAGATGGTCGAGTGCCTTCTTCAGAATGGCGTCGCGGCGCGAGAGCTGGGACGGATCGAAGGCAAGGCCGGGCGCGGGTTTGCTCGTGCGCCCATACGTGCGTGCAAGCCAATAGCAGACGTGGAACAGCTCCTTGACGGCCCCAGTCGCATCGGTGGCCGTGATGCTGCGCTCCTCGTGCACGGCGCGGTTGCGCAGGCGATTGATGTATTTGGCCTTGGTGAAGACGGCCTCGCCCGCCGCACGGCGGAACGAGGGCTCGTGCAGCAGCGCCGAGATGTTGTCCTGGTAGGGGAGGCGGAGATTCGGGTCGGAGCGGAACGCCCACTTCACCGCCACCTCGACCGTCTTGCCGGCGAAGAACGCTGACGCCGTCGGCGACACGCCGGCTTGTCTTTCCGCCTCAACGGCCGCCTCGTGCACGGCAGGAAACTCGTCGGCGAGAAAGGCGAAGTTGGACATGGCGGCGTCCGATCAAAGTTGTCCGGAAAAGGCGCGGTGCTGGAGGGAGGCGAAGAGAGCGTCAGAATTTCTCATGCTTGTGCGCATGGCATCTGCTCGCCGCTCCACGTTCTGCGTTCGGCGAGAGAATTCGAGCATCCTTTTGCGGTCAGGAATTGGGACTAAGGTCTCCGAGATCTGTTTTATGTTAAGTGTTGGCTGACTGACCGTACGCAATTCCTTATCGAAATATTGCTGCACAACCGGAAGCCTTAGGTACTCTGCGACGTAAGCTCTAACTAGACCATCTGAAATCGGTACTCGAGCTACCGCACGCGCTATATTGAACCCGCGTTCTTTGTGCGTTGCAAGCGCCACGTCTCCAACCGAACCTACACAACTAATAAGTATTTCATTACCTTTTAGAATGGACCTCTTGTGTTGCCTACTAATATCGACCGCAACCTTTCGTAGCTTCGCGTGGCTGACTCGCCCATTGCGAATGTCCGATACCCGCACCAAGTAGATACCATCATCCACCTCATCACCAGGCTGCACCACTCCGTAGTTTATACGATCATCACAATCGATCAGCTTCGCAAGTGGCACCATCTCGCCGTCGCCAAACATATCGATGAACATCGCCTGGGTGAGGGTGCTGAGCAATTCGAGCGCGCGCTTGCGCTTGCGGCGCAACGCATCCGCCTTGTCCAGGATCGCCGCGATCCGCCGCTGCTCGTCGAGTGGCGGCAGCGGAACGATAGAGTTCTTTACAATTCGGTCTGTTACAGCCGGATAGCTTGCCCCGGTTGCCTGCCGGACCATCAGATCCACAAATTGTGGAGTGCGCACCCAATGCATCAAATAACTGCTTAGTAAGCGAGTAGGTCGAGGCCGTAAGACACAAAGGCCCGTAGAAGCCGTTGCTCCGTCAAACTCGTCCGAGACGCGTGCGACCCCATTTAGATTTGGCCGAACCGTCGAAACTAGAATATCGCCTTTCTTGATTAATTGGCGAGCGCGACTCGGCGCCTCTGAACCCTGCAAGGGTGTCCCCGCGACTATCCTTTTCTCAAGTTGAGATATCGAGCTGAGATCTACATAGATAAATGTTTCATCCGGCTTCGATGCTGGGTTCCAAGTTGCGATCGGCTCAACATAATCGCCCAATGTGGCGAGGCGCACCTTCACAGCATCGCCTCCAGCTCCTCCAGCCCCGCCGCAATCTCCCGCTCCAGCGCCTTCAGCTCGGCGATGATCTCCTTCGGCGGCCGGTGCTCCACGGCCTCGTGCACCACCTCCTTGTAACGGTTGATCGAGAGGTCGTAGCCGGCGGCGGCGATGTCGGCCTTCGGCACGCAGAAGCTCTGCGCCGTGCGCGGCCGCTCGCGCTCGGCCCCGTCGCGGTCTTTCCAGCGCGCGGCGATGTCCGGCAGGTTGTTCTTTCCGTGCTCGTCCTCGGTGAGCTTCGCACGCGGCCCAATCTTTCCATCGGGTAAGAGCTGCGTGCGCTTGTCGTCGAGCGAGAATCCGTCGACCTGGCAATCGTAGAACCACACCTGGTCCGTGCCGCCGGAGTTGGTCTTGGTGAACAGCACGATCGCCGTCGACACGCCGGCATAAGGCTTGAACACGCCCGACGGCAGCTTCACGATGCCGTCGAGCTTGTGGTCCTCCACCAGCATCCGGCGGATCGCCTTGTGCGCCGTGGACGAGCCGAACAGCACGCCATCCGGCACGATCACCGCGGCGCGACCGCCGGGCTTGAGGAGCTTCAGGAATAACGCCATGAACAGAAGCTCGGTCTTCTTGGTCTTAACGATGGAGAGCAGGTCCTTCGCCGTCGTCTCGTAGTCGAGCGAGCCCGCGAACGGCGGATTGGCCAGCACGAGCGAATAGCGGTCCTCGTCGCCGGCATGCTCCTGCGAGAGGGAATCCTTGTAGCGGATATCCGGATCCTCGATGCCGTGCAGCGTCATGTTCATGGTGCCGATGCGCAGCATCGTGCCGTCGAAATCGAAGCCGTGGAACATCTCCTCGCGGAAGTGGTCGCGCGTCTCCTTCTCCTGGAAGAGCTTCGAATGGGTGTCGCGCAGGTATTCGCCCGCCGCGACGAGGAAGCCGCAGGTGCCGCAGGCGGGATCGCAGATCACGTCCTTCGGCGTCGGCGCCGTCATTTCGACCATCAGCGAGATGATGTGGCGCGGCGTGCGGAACTGGCCGTTCTGGCCGGCGGTGGCGATCTTCGCCAGCATGTATTCGTAGAGGTCGCCCTTGGTGTCGCGGTCCTCCATTGGGATGTCGGCGAGCAGATCCACCACTTTCGTCAACAAGGCTGGCGTCGGGATCGTGAAGCGCGCGCCTTTCATGTGCGTGGCGTGCGCGCTGCCTTCCTCGCCCAGCCCGCGCAGAAACGGGAACACGTGCTCGGAGACGATGTCGTACATCGTTGCCGGATCGTCGTTCTTAAGGCGGTGCCAACGCATCCTGGCGTACGCGATGCCGCCGTCCTTGCCGATGCCATCCGTGCCGTCGGGAAAGATCCGCCGCTCCATCCGCTTGCCCGTGCGGCGAGATTTGTTTTCCTCAAGCGTTTCGGCGTCGTCGAGGCCACGCAGGAACAGGAGGTAGGTGATCTGCTCGATCACCTCGATCGGGTTCGCGATGCCGCCCGCCCAGAACGCGTTCCAGACGTTGTCGATTTTGGAGCGAAGCTCTCCCGTCAGCATGAGTCCCCCCTCGCCGGTGTCCCTCTGAATTTAGTAGCGTCGAGGTTGCCGACCGTCGACCCCCGTTGAACGGCAGGTGGCACGGGCATGGGGAAGACTGATGACGGGGGAAGGAGGGCTACGCCTTGCGCGAGGCGAGCACCGGAACGCGTCCAATAAAAAAAGCGGACCGGAGCCCGCCTTTGATTTCGTGGGATGAACCCTTGTTACCGGAGGGACCACGCCGCGATCTCTGCTAGAACGCGCCATTGCTAGCATCCGGATTGACCCAATGCAAGCCAGCGGACAAGATCTGCATGAGGAGGAGTCATGACGATCCCTATTCCGCTTCGCTTTGCTTTCGATCTCGGTACGAACTCAATCGGCTGGGCCGTCTATCGCATCACCCATTTCCCCGATCCGAAACGGAATCCGCCCACTGTCAGCGAACTCATCGCGTGCGGTGTGCGCATCTTCAATGATGGCCGCAATCCCAAGGACGGAAAGTCGCTGGCCGAGATGCGGCGCGTACCGCGCGCGGCCCGCCGGCGGCGCGACCGCTATCTTCAGCGTCGGGCTGATCTGATCGCATGCCTTGTCGACCTCGGCCTCATGCCGGTGGATGAGGCCGAGCGCCGCGCGCTGATCGCGCTCGATCCCTATCGGTTGCGCGCCCAGGGTCTGGACCAGCCGCTCACGCCGTTCGAGCTGGGACGTGCGCTGTTCCATTTGAACCAGCGCCGAGGCTTCAAGTCGAACCGGCGCGCGGATCGCAGATCCGACGACAAAGGCAAGATCGAAACGGCTGCCGGGAAGCTGCGGAACGCTCTGGAAGCGGAAAACGCGCGCACGTTCGGCGAGTTCCTGTGGCGGCGGCATGGGGGAGCGGACGGCACGGCCACCCCCCGCACCCGCGACCCCGTGCGTATCCGCCTCGAGGGTGAAGGCGCCAAGGCGCTCTACGACTACTATCCGCTGCGCGACATGCTGGAGGAAGAGTTCGACAGGATCATCATCGCACAGCGTCCGCACCACCTCACCCTGCTGACAGACAGCGCGATTGCCCGGATCAAGCAGACGATCTTCCGGCAGCGAGAGTTGAAGGCGGTGGAGCGTGGGCGCTGCACACTCGTGCCGGAAGAGGAGCGCCTGCCGAAGGCGCTGCCGTCGGTCGAGGAGCGCACGATCTATGAGACACTCAACCATCTTCGTTACGGCGAAGGCCTCCTGCGCGACAAAGCGCTAACCAAGGCCGAGCGGGACCTCGTCGCCCAGCCGCTGCTTCAAGGGAAAAGCAAGCGGCACGTCACCTTCGATACGATCCGCGCCGCGCTGAAGCTCGACTCGGCCGTCCGTTTCAATCGCGAGGACAACGGACGCGGCGACCTTTATGACTGCCGGTCTCAATCGGCCGAGAAGCTTGCCGCAAAGGACCGCTTCGGGCCGCACTGGTACGCGCTGCCTCTCGCCGAACGGGATGCGATCGTCACCCGCTTGATCGACGAGGACGACGAGGAGACGGTCGCGTCATGGCTCATGGCGGACTACGGGCTCGATGAGGACGCGGCGCGGCGCGTGGCGAGGTGGTCGCCGCGCGAGGGCGTCTCCCGCCTCGGCCGGACGGCAAACGCCGCGGTTCTCGCCGAACTGAAGAAGGATGTCGTCACGTATAGCGATGCCGTACGGCTTGCCGGCGAAACGCTTGGCGTGACATGGCACCATTCCGACTTCCGCGATGGCGTGATCGAAATCCCCCTCCCCTACTACGGGCAAATTCTCGAACGCCAGGTCTCGTTCGGCACTGGAAATCCGGAGGATGGCGCAGAAAAGCGTTACGGCCGCGTCGCCAATCCGACGGCGCATATCGGTCTCGGCCAGATCCGGCGCGTCACGAACAAGCTGATCCGGGCGTACGGCCAACCGGCCCAGATCGTGGTCGGGTTGGCTCGCGCGCTCAAGCTGACGAAGGAGCAGAAGGACAAGGAGCAGCGCGAGAACGCGAGAAACAGAACGGAGAACGACCGCCGCCGTGCCATCCTTGAAGAGCAAGGACAAGCGGACACAGGCGAGAACCGCCTCCGGTTGCGGCTTTTCGAGGAGCAGCAACGCGCGAATGGCGGCGTGGCTCTCTGTCCATATTCGCTAAAGCCGATCGGCATCGAGACGCTGTTCTCGGCCGAGATCGAGATCGACCATATCCTGCCCTACTCACGCACGCTCGACGACACGAAGGCCAACCGCATCCTCTGCTACCGCGTGGCCAACCGGCACAAGCGCCGGCAAACGCCATACGAAGCGTTCGGCGACGATACTCGCAAAGCCTTTCCCGATCAGCCGGACTGGAACAACATAGCCGCTGCAACCGCAGGCCTCCCCGCAAATAAGCGCTGGCGCTTCGCACCGGACGCGATGGAGCGCTACCAGAACAAGGAGCGCGACTTCCTCGCGCGCCAGATCAACGAGACACGCCATCTCTCGCGGCTTGCGCGCTTCTATCTCGGCGCGGCGACCGGAAGCACGGACCACGTCTACGTCACGACGGGGCAGCTCACGGCCATGCTGCGCGCCCGCTGGGGATTGAACGCCATCCTGGGCGACGAGAACCGCAAGGTGCGGACCGATCATCGCCACCATGCCATCGACGCCGTCACCATCGGCGCCATCGACCGCTCGCTTCTGCAGGAGGTGGCCCGGCGTGCGGGGGAGCGCGAGGAGCAGGATCTCGCGCGCACCACAGCAGACGTTCCGGAGCCATTCCCGAACTTCCTCGACATCGTGCGCGAGAAGGTGCGCGCTGTCATCGTCTCCGTGAAGCCGGATCACGGCAAGGGCGGCGCTCTGCATGAGGACACGGCGTATGGCTTGATTACAAATCAGGCCGAAGCGGCAGAGATCGGCAATCTCGTATTCCGCAAGCCGCTCGTCGATCTCAACGCAAACGAGATCGACAAGGTGCGTGACCCCCATCTTCGTCGTCAGCTTCAAGCTCTCGCGGCGCCGTTCCGCGATGGCAAAGGCAAGCTCACGGACGAGAAGGGCCTTAAGGCGGCACTCGCGGCGTTCCGCGTAAAGGCGTTGCATAACGGCAATGAAGTCGAACGACCTGTTCGGCGCGTTCGCATCGGCAAGGCGAAGGCGGGCGAAGTGCATATCCGGGACCGGCGCACGGGTGCGGTCTACAAAGCTCTCCTCCCCGGCGACAACCACCACATCGACATCGTGCAGATGCGCGACGGCACGTGGCGGTGCTTTGCGGCAACCGTATTCGACGTCAACCAGCCGGATTGGCGGCCCCTCTGGGAGCGCAAGAAGCTCGGCGGCAAGCTCGTGATGCGCGTGCACAAGGGCGACATGGTCGAGGTGGACGACACGGACGGCCAGCGCCGCATCAAGACCGTGCACCGTCTGTCGCCAAGCAACAACGTGCTCTATCTCGCGCCCCACAACGAAGGCGGCGAGCTCGCCAAGCGACATGACGATAAGAATGACCTATTCCGCTGGGACTTCGCCAATATCGGTGGGTTGAAGAAACGAAATGCCCGCAAGACGACGATAGATGAAATTGGCCACACCGTTCTTGCGAAAACAAACGTCACAGCTCAAGGGTAGTGAGATGCTAACGACAAAACTTGGTAGTGTCTCAGTTTGAGATTTGACGGACCGGAGCCAAAAACAAAGAGCCCCACTGAATCAGTGGGGCTCCAAAATTATCTGCACCATAGCATGGTTTGTTATCACCGGTCGCTATGGTGGCCCCTGGTGGGGTCTTAGACGCGGATCGCGAAGCGAGAGCCGCTAACGAAACAGCATCTAGCGCACTAGAGGTGATTTGTCAAGGTTGAAAGACCTATCGCCTTAAGTATGCAAATACGAATCTGCGTTATTTGTTCGCTAGTTAGCGTGTTGTACCTGTAGATCCGTCTGCCCTGGCAGTTCTTCCCCAAGCGAATAAGGTCGAGCCTGTGAAATCCAACCGTGTTGACCATATCACCCTTCACCCACACCGCTTCGCTTTGGAGGGGTTCCGGAAGGGCGGGCGTAATATTGATCTGGCAGTGATAAGACATCGCTGGGGCTGGCGCCGTATTGCTCAGCGCGACTACCGTGCACAGCTTTGGCCGACCTGAGATTTTCGGGCTGATCACCACCACCGGTCTCCGCTTGACCATCTCTGGCTCGACGAAGCCTGAGTTAAAATCGCACATCAAGATTGTCCCGATCAACGGATGTTCAGAAATGGGCACTTAACACCGCCTCGCGCTTCTTTATAGGTCTGCAAATCTTAATTTCCTATCTTTGATATGGTATCTAACACGAGTCCAGCGAGAACGATCACAGATGTTCCGGTTGGACTGCAGCGATCGCTGCTAGAACCGGGGAGTGATCCCCGACCGCGGCCGGGGCCATGCGGCTCCGGCCGCATTCCCTAGTCTCGATTAACCCCGCTTCCCACAAGATGTAGCGCACCCACGAGAAGACCGCTTTCCTGCCCACTCCGTCATCGGGGTGCAGGGGATCTTTTATGCTCGGGCGCATCGTCGAGATTGCTGGCGAGGGCCGGCGCCTTACGCTTGACCGCGGCTTCCTCAACATCTCCGGCCCGGACGGCCTGCTTGGCCAGGTTCCGCTCGATGATATCGAGGCCGTCATCGCCGCGAGCCCCGCCGTCACCTACACGAACCAGGCTCTTGCCGCGCTCGCCGCCCGCAATGCGCCCGTCGTCATCTGCGGAACGAACTTCACGCCCGCGGCCTGCCTCGTCCCCATCACCGGCCATCACGCCCAGGGCGACCGCATCGAAGCCCAGGCCGAGGCGACGAAGCCTAGCAAGAAGCGGCTATGGTCTGAGATCGTCCGCGCGAAGCTGCGCGCGCAGGCGGCGGCGCTGGAGCGCGCGGGTGGAAACCCGCTGATCGTCCGCTCGCTCGTGGCCCGCGTACGCTCCGGAGACCCCGAGAACATCGAGGCTCAGGCCGCGCAACGCTACCTGCCGGCCCTTTTCGGAAAAGGGTTCACGCGCGATCGTGACGCGGCCGGTCTCAACGCCTTCCTCAACTACGGCTACACGATCGTCCGCGCTGCGACCGCCCGCTCCATCGTCGCCAGCGGACTCCATCCCTCGCTCGGTCTGCATCACAAGAGCAAGGGTGACGGGCTGAAGCTGGCCGACGATCTCATGGAACCTTTCCGTCCGGCCGTCGATCTCATCGCGCTGGATCTCATCAGAGAGCGGGCTACCGCTCTTGAGCCGGCTACGAAGCGCCGGCTCGCTGCCGTCCTCCACGCGGACTATGAAACCGACGAAGGGGTTACGACGCTGTCGAATGCGCTAAGCCGTCTCGCACAGTCACTCGCTCAGATCTATCTCGGACAGCGCCGCCGCTTGCTCCTCCCACGTTCCGACATTCCGCTGCCTCGGAGTGAAGGCCCGCCCGCCATGAAAGACGAGGCGGCCGAATGACGTTCCGTAGTTTATCAGGGTATCGGATCATGTGGGTGATGGCCCTATTCGATTTGCCGGTTCTGACACCCGAGGAGCGCAAACGCGCGACGAAGTTCCGCGATCATCTGCTCGATCAAGGCTTCTGCATGATGCAGTTTTCCTGCTATCTCAAGTTCACGGCAGGTAAAGAGCAGGCCGAGGCGTTGGCGGCTAAGATCGGTGCGGCTGTGCCTTCAGGGGGCAAGGTTGATGTGCTGTTCTTCATGGATCGGCAGTATGAGGCGATCAGGTCCTTCCGAGGCGCAGGCCAGCGCGAGCGACCCGGGAAGCCCGATCAGCTTCAGCTCTTTTGAGGCGATCAAGACGGCCAAAATCGGCTCGGCCGGAGATCGTCGCGAGCGTCCAGAGCGCATTTTTCTCTCGCAAGACATGAAAAAAGACCTCTGAAACCAAAGGGTTACCAGAGGCCTGTTCTAGCAGAGATCGCCACGCGGTCCGACCGGAACGGGTGGATGCCGTGCGCGCTCGCCAGCGCGGTTCTAGCAGAGATCGCCACGCGGTCCGACCGGAACCCGCTGTGCATGATCATGAGTTGGGCAACGGATCTAGCAGAGATCGCCACGCGGTCCGACCGGAACGAGGACATTCGGGCCCTCTTTGGTGCTTTCGTTCTAGCAGAGATCGCCACGCGGTCCGACCGGAACTATTAGCGCACTATATTTAATTCATGGCGAGTTCTAGCAGAGATCGCCACGCGGTCCGACCGGAACCCATTCCCTCGTCCGGCAACGATGCGACCGACGGTGAGCGGCAGGCCCCAGGCGCAGGATAGACCGCCTTGAGAAGGCCGATCCGCTCGAGGCCAAGGCCGAAGGATGCGAAGTATAAGGGAAAGATCCCCAGCTCATGCCGTCGTTGAGGGTGTTGACCAGCCCGGCCTGGGCGGCCGCGAAGAGATTGCGCTCTCGGAGAGCTATCCCGAATTGGTCCCCAAATTCTCCGGCGAACGTATTTTATTTCTCGGTACAGTCCTGACTTTAAGGATGCATAATGCCGAAACCTGACGCCCCACAGAGTGAATGGGACGCGGGCGGCTATGACTTCGTGATCGTTACAAGCCAGGCCGCAACGCAGAGGTCATCGAAGATGCCGTCGCGGACGTCGCAAGTCACTTACCTGATTGATCCTCCGAGCCCCTTCGCTCCGGCGGACGAATGGCGTGCGTTCATTGCCGAACTCGAAGCGTCAGAGCAAGATCCCCAGATCGTTGAAGAGCTTCGCCAGGCGCGCGAGCAGTTGGCTGAGATCGAGGCCGCCAAGGAGGCCGGCCCGCACCGCCGAATGATCATCCGATAAAAACGGCGCGCGCGCGCCGCGCGATCGTGTAGGCTCCGGAGCGAGGCTAGGGTGGGAGGCGTCGCTGCGGTACTTTGATTTCAGCTCTTGGCAGGGCGTGCTTTCGACCGTGATCGGCCTCGCGCTGTTCGCGCTCATCGGCATCGGCATCCGGTTGCTGATGATGGTCACGATCCAGCAGCGCCGCGAGCGCATGAACCGCCAGATCAACGAGCGCCTGCGCACGCTGATCGCGGCCTACAAGATCCTGGGCGGCTCGTTCACCGGCAAGCTGACCGTCGATCCGACGCATCTGCGCGATTTGTGCCGGCCCGCCGAGCGTCCCGTCGAGCCCTCGGCCGAGTCCATGCCCGAGAGCGAGAGCGCCGTCGCGCAGGATCTCTCCACCAGCAACACCATGGGATCGGAGCGGGCGCGCCGGATCCGCGACGAGGTCGAGGCGGTCCTGTCCGACATCATCCTGCTCGGCACGGAAGAGCAGGTGCGATTGGCGGAGCGTGCCGCGCGCGAGCTGGTGGCCGGACGCCCCGTCCACACGCACGAGCTCGTCGTCTCTCTGCGCAACTTCGTTCGCGAGGCGCTCGATCTCGACCCCGTGCCGCCCGATCTCGAGATTCCGATGCAAGGCCCCAGGCGGCCGCCGAGTGCCGGGGCGGGTCGCGGCCGGGGCGAGCGCGGAAACGAGGGCGCCCGGCAAGGCGGCGGACGAGGCGGCGGCGGTGTCGGCGGAATGGGAGCAGCCGGCGGCATGGCGGGCGGCATGGGCGCCGGTCTCGCGCTCGGCGGCGGCGAAGGCCCGCCCGCGTCCGATCCCGGTCCCTAGAGCATTTTCCGACGAAGTGGCTTCCGGTTCGTCGCAAGAAAATGCGACAAAACAAAAACCTAGAGCGCTCGATCCGATTCCATCGGATCGCAAAGCGCTCTAAGCATCACACCTGCTTGGAAGCGCCCAGAGGCATCCGCCGTCCGTGAGCGCCGAGACGCCGCCCGCGAGATCGATCCCGTCGGCGCGAAAGCTCAGACGCCGCCCTCTCCGGTGCGCCGACGGAGTCTACGGATTTCCGACGGCGAGAGCCCATAGCTCGCCTTGCAGAGCTGAGCGAAGCGCGTGGGGTTCGTGAACCCCCATTTGCGGGCGATGTCCGCAACCGAAAGCTCGGGGTACGCGGTCAGATCCCGATAGGCCAGGCGCAAGCGGACTTTCCGCAGATGCTCGAACGGCGACTCGCCGGCAAAATTCTTGAACCCGTAATGCAAGGCCCGCACGGAGACCCCCGCTGCCGAGGCGATGTCGTGCAGCGTCAGGGGGAGATGCGCGCTTTCCTGCATGAACTCCATGGCGCGCCGGATGTGGCTCGGCTTGAGGCCTTGCCGGCCGGGCGCCATGGCGTCCGTATAGGAGTGGCGGAAATTCTCGAGCAGCAAGAGAGACAGCCACTCCGAAAACTGAGCGGCGGCGAGAGGCGACGTGGCGAGGAAGGCCGCCCCCTCGCCGGGCGCGAGCGCGAGATCGATGACCGCGATCAGGTCGCGGATCGGGGCGGTGGCGAGATCGATGGTGGGCGCGAACGTCAGCCGCGCGCCAAGCGGCGCATCGAGCAGGACGGACAGGCTGCGCGCCATCGGCGCGTAAGGGATCTTGAGCGTCTTGTGCTCCCACGGGCCGATGAAATCGACGGCGTCGTGCTCGTTCATCGGCCCCAGGTAGCCGACCGAGGCATCACAGACGAACTGACGCGCCCCGATGGTCCAATGCGCGCTCCCCGACCCGGCGGGGAGGTTGACGAAGAAGCCGTCGAGGTCCTCGGCCTGGCGGAAGGACGCGCCGCGCGGAATCTTGGCGTGAAGCGCGATCGCCTCGCCGAGCGAGGCAACGCGGGCCGAGATCGAGACGGCCCCCGCATCCGCGAGCGGCGCGATCTCGACCTTCGAGATGCGGCTCGAGAAACAGCCGGAGAGCTCGTCCCGGTCGTCGCTCTGGATCGTGAGATGGAACGGGCGAGGCGCGGCCCCTTTGCTCCCGGTCATGCGTATCACCCACCTCGGCGTCTCGGTTTGTCCCTCGGGATAAGCCCTGACGACCTACCCCTCGACGTAACGGCGGTTGCAGGGCGATCCGTCGCGCGGCGGAGCCCGTTTTCGAGACGCAAAACGCAAGGAAACAGACAGAAAACGCAATTATTTCCGCGGCATTGTTGACGTAATGCGTCAGGTAAATGCTGTTGGCGACATGGAGAGACGTTAACGATGCCGTAACCAATGGCGCCGGTGGAGACGCCTCTCTCAGGTTGGGGAATTTTTGGGGGTTCCATGATGTTGGGGGAAAACGAGGCCCGCGGACCGTCGTCCGCAGGGACAGAGAGTTTGTCGCTGGCGATGTCGCTCGGCCTGGCTTCGGCCTTGCTGGCGACGGGGGCCGCTGCGCAGGAGGCGGCTGATCCCGCCGAGCTGCCGCCGCTCGAGGTGACGGCGAAAAAGGCCGTGGCCAAGAAGAAGAAGCCGGTCAAGAGCGCCGCGCCCGTGGTCAGCTCGCCGGCGCCCGTCGCGCCTCAGGAGCCGGAGCCCGCAGCGCCGTCGCAGGAGCCGACCACCGCATCCTTCACGCCCGGAAGCGGCAACACGCTCCAGTCCGGCACCGGCCTCGGCCGCCTGCCCGGCACGGTCCAGGGCACGCCGCAGATCGTGAACGTCGTATCGCAGCAGCGCATCCAGGAGCAGAACCTGACGACCATCGATCAGGCGCTGCGTACGGTGCCGGGCGTCACGGTGACGATCGGCGAGGGCAACGGCGGCTTCAACGGCGACCAGTTCCGCATTCGCGGCTTCGATGCCAAGGGCGATCTCTATGTCGACGGCCTGCGCGACTTCGGCGTCTACGTCCGCGACAGCTTCGCCTACGAGCAGGTCGACGTATTGAAAGGCCCGTCGTCGGAGAGCTTCGGCATGGGCACCACGGGCGGTGCGATCAATCTTCGCCAGAAAACGGCCCATCTGGGCGACGCGAACAGCGCGGAGATCACCGTCGGCACGGATTCGTTCATCCGCTCCATGATCGACGTCAACAAGCAGATCAACGCGACCACGGCCGCGCGTGCGGTCGGCATGTATCACTCCCAGGACATCGCGGACCGCGACCATGTCTATTCGGATCGCTGGGGCTTCCTGGGCTCGATCGGCTTCGGCCTCGGCACCGATACGGAGCTGACGGTCAACTACCTCCACCAGGAGAATGACCGCGTTCCGGACTACGGCGTGCCGTTCCTGCGCGCGCCGGGCACGACCGTGGGCCTGCCGTCGACGGAATTCGGTGTCCCGAGATCCAATTATTTCGGCAAGCCCACCGACAGGGACGACAGCACCGTCGACATGCTGACGGCGCGCCTGACCACGAAGGTCAACCCGTGGCTGACGATCTACAACGATACGCGCCTCGAGTTCTTCGACCGGTCGATCAGCACGTCGCCCACGCCGTGCGTCCAAGCCACGTGCAACGATGTGTTCTTCGCCACGGGCGATGCGCCCTATACGTTCGGCGCCGGCGGCGGCAGCTCCTACAGCCAGGAGAGCTGGGGAATCCAGAACATCACGACCGCGATGGCCAAGTTCAACACCGGCTACCTGCGGCACGAGGCCGTGGTTGGCGTCGATGTGTTCTATCAGGAGGACGAGCGGTTGGCGAAAATGTACGTCGGGTCGAAGACGCCCGGCACATTGCTCAACCCGAACTACTCCAGCGCCAGCTACACGATCGTGAACAATCCGAACAATCGGAAGATGGGCGACGCGACCAATTACGCTTTCTTCGCCAGCGATCGCGTCTGGCTCACGCCGGAGTTCTCCCTGCTCGGCGGCATTCGCTGGGACGACTACTCGGCGAACTACACCTACACGCAGACCAGCGCGACCATTCCCGCCGCCGGCCCATGCGCCGGGATGCCCCAAGGCGCATGGTGCAGCGAAAGGAAATCCGACAGCGATTTCTGGAGTCCCAAGCTGAGCGCGATCTGGGAGCCGACGAAGCAGCAGACCTACTATGCGTCATGGGCAACGTCGGCATCGCCCGCGGGGCAATTCATAACGTCGGGCGTCAATCCCATCGGCACCGGAGTGGGGCAAGAGACGCTCGAGCCCGAGGAGAACGAGAGCTACGAGGTGGGCTTTAAATACTCCCTTCTCGGCGGCAAGCTCGGTCTCTCCGGCGCGCTGTTCCGCGTAGAGAAGTCGAATGCCTACTATACGGACGGCAACGGAAACGCGGTCGCCTCGGGCGAGGAGCAGAAGGTCCAGGGTGTCGAGCTCGGCCTCAGCGGCATGGTCACCGACAAGTGGATGGTGGCGGCGGCCTACACGTATCTCGACAGCGAGATTACGTTCGCCAACAACGCCGCTCTCATCGGCAACCACATCCCCGGCGTGCCGGAGAACGCGGCCTCGTTCTGGACGACCTACGACATCGCGTCCCTGGTCAACGTTCCGGGCAAGCTGCTCGTCGGCGGCGGCATCACCTACGCGCAGGAGATGTTCATTCGCAACGACGAGACGAACAAGGTGCCCGAGACGTTCGTGTTCGACGCCATGATCTCCTACGAGGTCGACCGCTACCGGTTCGCCATCAACGGCTACAACCTGACCGACGAGCTTTACTACGACAGCTACTTCCAGGGTGAGAACCCGTTCTCGTCGCGGGCAACCCCCGCGCCGGGCCGCGCCGTGACGTTCACGGCGGGCATCAAGTTCTGAGGCTCTGACACGCAAAGCGATGGAGGGCGATCCCGCCCTCCATCGAGAGGAACACCGTCATGATCGTTCTCTCGCGCGCCTTCGTGGCCACCAACATCCTGCGCTATCTCGCGATGGTCGAAGGGGGCTTCGCGTCGAGCACGCGCCTCTCGGAGGATCTCGGCGTTCCCCTTCCCTATCTGCGCAAGGTGGCCAACGAGTTGGGGCGGGCGGGGCTCGTCGTCGGCACGCGGGGGTTCCGCGGCGGGCTTTGCCTGGCGCGCCCCGCGTCCGAGATCCGGCTTGGCCATGTGCTGAGGCTGATCGACGAGACGCGTATCGGCAGCGCGACGCAAGATCCTGCCGAAAAGCTCTTCGCAGGTCTGCTCGACGAGGCGCGCGTAAAATTCTACGACGTGCTCGACGACCACTCGCTCGCCGATCTGTGCGTGGGCAGGCCGCCCCGCAAGAGCGCCGAGACGGAGGTCGCGGCGTCCCAGCCATCGTCGGCGCAGGGCGCGACGGCCGCTCCGGAAGTATCGGCGCTGCGAAAGACGGATGTCGCGGCGCGCCGCCAAATCACCCCCGCTGCACCGCGCAAACGCGCCGAAAGCCGCGTTTAGGAAATTGTCCCGGTGAAGCTCTGCGCGCCGTCGCGCTTCCTGTCGAAATTGTAAGACAGCTTCGAGCCGGATGAAAGATTCGCCTTCCATCCTGATCTGATCACATCGGCCAAATCCAACGCCGTTTCTCCTCCTTGGCGGCGCTGCGAGGCGATCGAGCGATGAGTCACGGGCGTCCATCCCGTTTTTGGGGTGGGACGCAGCAGCGGACGGTGGCCGAGGGCGACTTCGGGTGCCGATCCGTTGAGGGACTCGACGGATCGGAGTTGGCAAGGACCGAAGGTGAGAATGCCGTGCCGCACGTGGCCCCGGCGACACGCCCTCTTCCCCCAGTCTTCGAAGCCGAGGATTGAGGCGGCGCAATGCGCGCGCTCCGATCGTCGGCAAGGCTATCTCCTTGCGGCGGGCCACGCACCCGCCGCAAGGATCGTGAAGCGATAGATTGAAGGCGGTGTCTCGGGCGATGCACACCGTGTTTGTTGAGAGCTGCGCCCGAGTCGTTGGCCTTGCCCGGCAAGGAGATGGACGAAGGAGGGCCGTGCCGGACCGGGCAGTTGCCACGGGCCGCAGGTTCTCTGTTGCCGCTGCGAGCGGCGTCTCATGGCTCAGAGCCACGAAGCTCAGAGCCACGAACCCCCCAGGGCCTACAGCCGGGCGCCCCCGCCGCGCCGCGAGGCTTGGAACGCCCGCCCGCGCCCTCCTCGTGCTCGCCGGCTTGGTCCAAGCGAGCCTTGCCGCGGCGCAGCAGACCGACGATCCGGTCAAGCGGATGCGCTGCCTCGCCTGCCACGCCGGCACCAACCAGCACGTCCTCGACGGCAAGCCGCGCAAGTCACAGAGCGCCATGATCGACGTGGCCACCTTCGGCGACGCAGATCACGGCAAGATGCAGTGCTCGGAGTGCCACAAGAAGGGCTTCGACATCTTCCCGCACCGCAGCAAGAAGACCGAGACGTGCATGGACTGCCATCCCCGCACGGAGGAGAAAGGGGCGGAGGCCGATAAGCCGTACGACTTCGTGCGCATCAACAAGGAGTTCGAGGAGACGGTCCACTTCACGGCCTACGCCCACGCCAAGGAGAAGTGCTGCGGCACGGCGACGGGAAAGCCCGTGCCCACCACGCCGCCGCCGGCGGCCGACAGCAAGGCGGCCGGGAAAACCGCGGAGCGCTTCACCTGCGAGCATTGCCACGAGCCGCACTACTTCAAGGCGACGCGCCACATCAAGGAGCCGCAGCGCATCCTCGAGAATGACAACGGCCCCTGTCTTCACTGTCACATGGATGGCGCGACCGTGCGCCTCGCCGATCCGGCCAAGCCCAGCCTGCTCGCCGCGCATCGCTATCTTCCCTATGCGGAGGCCCATCTCGAGGGCACGCGATGCGTCGATTGCCACACGAACGTGAAGCCCAACGTCGCCCACGATCTGCCGAAAGGCAAAGCGGCGGATCAGGGCTGCAACAGTTGCCACAGCCTGGACAGCGCCCTCCTCCGCCGCCTCTACCGCTATGCCGGCGATAGCGGGTCGGCGCTCGGCTTCCACAACGCGCGCCTGCTCCAGGATGGCTACGTCATGGGCGCCAACCGCAACCGCTGGACGGATATCGCCGCCTATCTCTTGATGAGCCTCGGCCTGGTCCTCGTGCTGGTCCACGGCGGCTGGCGCATCGGCGCGCGCTGGCAGCGCCGCCTGGCCCGCGGCCGCCCGGCAGAGGAGAGAGGGTCGTGACGCCGCTCTGGGTTCGGCTCTGGCATTGGGCCATCTCGCTCCTGTTCGTGATCCTGTTCGTGACCGGCGTGGTGCTGACCTATTCGAGCGCCGATTACGCGCTCATGGACTACGGCCTGGCCGATACGCTCCATCAGGTCACGGGGATCCTGTTCTCGGTGCTGATCGTCCTCTTTCTGATCGCGGCCGGGGTGAGCGGCTACTGGCGCCGGTATCCGCGCCAGTGGCAGGGCTTGTGGCAGCGCATGCGTCTGCATGCCTCCAACGTCGCGAGCGGCGGCGCATCGCCCGCAACGGTCTCGCGCGTCGATCTCACGCGCGGGCTTCTCTTTCTCGTCCAGCAGTTCCTCGTCATCGTCAGCGTCGCGGTGCTCTCGCCGCTGCTGGTCGTGACCGGCCTGATCCTGCTCTATCCGGAGCTCGCCCCGAGCGAGGTCGCGGGGCTGGACGGGCTCTGGACCTTCGCGCTCGCCCACTACTGGGTGGGGCTGCTCGGCGCGTTGTTCCTGCTGTTCCACATCTACATCGCCACGATCGGCGGCTTGCGGCGCATGATCCGCGGCCGCTGAGGGTGGGAGCGCCCGCGCGGAAAAATCACCGTCGCTGAAGATGCGGCCCGCCGTCGGTGCGAGGCCAGTCCGCAAGCTGATGCTGCTAAGACGCCTTCGCCACCCGGGCCGGCGCGGCGCGCGTCGGACGCGGGGCCTCGATGATGAAGTCCTGCTCGGGAGCTGCGTGCTTCGCCGACAGCCGGTTCCCGTACTGGAAGACGTCGATGTAGCAGGAATCGATGCAGGCCGCACAGTTCGTGCAGTCGCCCGAGAGAATGAGGTGCGTGCCCGTGCCCTTGAGCGCCGGCGTGATGACATGCGGCTCGGGGCACGCCTTGAAGCAGGCGCCGCAGTCGGTGCAGGCGGAGCGGTTGAGCGCGCTCACGCGCACGAGGCTGTTAGCGCCGATCAGCCCGTAGACCGCCCCGACCGGGCAGAGATGGCTGCACCAGCCGCGCCGGGTGACGACGAGATCGAGCAGGAAGACCGCCGCGATGATGCCCCAGCCCGCGCCGATGCCGAAGATGATGCCGCGCTGCAGCAAGCTCACCGGGTTGAGGAACTCCCAGGCGATAGTACCGGAGAGGAACGAGGCGAGCAGCGCCGCGACGACGATCCAGAGGCGCGTGCGCTTGTCGAGCTTGCGATCGCGCGTGAGCCCGATCTTCTCGCGCAGCCAGTAGGCGGTGTCGGTCACGACGTTGACCGGACACACCCAGCTGCAATAGGCGCGCCCGCCGACGAGAAGATAGAAGGCGATGATCGTGCTGACGCCGATGACCGAGATCAGGATCGGCTGATGGCGGGCGAAGAGCGACTGCACGAAGATGAAGGGGTCGGCGAGCGGCAGCACGCCCAGGATCTCGCTCGCCGCGAAATTCCCGCGTGCGATCCAGAGGCCGAACCAGGGGCCGGTCAGGAAGATTCCGAGCACGAGGAGCTGCGAGGTCCGCCGTGCCAGCCAGTAGCGGTGCGCGAACAGCCATCCCCGGCGGGTTGCGGCGTAGGTCCGGGCGTCGGACGTCAGGCGTCCGACGAGCATTCTGGCGTCCATCTCAGAGGTCCCGTTTGAGCGATCCATGTCCGGTGATCGGGCGCCCGGCCGAGTTGCGCCCGGCCTTGCCCAGGCCGAGCGGGCGCGGCAGCACGCGGATGGCGGCCTCCTCGAGCACGCACTGCTTCTCGCACGTCCCGCAGCCCGTGCACTTGTCGGAGTGCACGACCGGGATCACCATCGGCCGCCCCTTGATCGTCTGCTTCTCGACCGTGATGGCCTCGTCGCGGATCGGGCACACGCGATAGCAGATCGAGCAATGCATGCCTTTGTAATTGAGGCACGTCTCGTGATCGACGAGCACGGCCACGCCCATGTTGGCCTGGCGGATGCTCGGGATCTCGCGGTCGAGCGCCCCGGTCGGGCAGGCGCGCGCGCACGGCACGTCCGGACACATGAAGCACGGCGTATGGCGGGCCACGAAGAACGGCGTTCCAAGAGCGGTGGGATCGCCCATGGTGGCCAGATGCAGCGTGTCGTAGGGGCAGGCGCGCACGCACAGTCCGCAACGGACGCAGGCGCCGAGGAAATCGCTCTCCTTGAGGGCGCCGGGCGGGCGCAGCGCCTTCGCATCGGTGCTGCGGGCCGTACGGACGTATTGATCGAGCGCCACGGCGGCGAGGCAGGCGACGCCCGCGGACTTGGCGACGTTGCCCAGGAAGTCGCGGCGGCTGACGCCGGGCGCGGGGGCACGATCGGCCTTGCGTGCGGCGGGAGCTGGCGGCACAGTGTTTGACGCACGGGCGACGGGACTGCGCGGTCCGGTTTCGGCGGGGATTTTGGTGCTCATGGAACCCCTCATCGTGCAAATCGGGACGGGTGCGAGATGTGCGGCACCTGGGGCCCGGATTAAGAGACCGGAGCCTGCGGACGCCGGAAGCGAACAACAGTTTCGCATATGCACGTCTGAGGGCAACAAAGACCGACACCTTACATGAAATGTAAGGGAGCACAGTCTTTCGGATGGATTTTGCCGCTAAAGCGGGCAGCAAGACATGCGTTTTTCACGCTAAACGCGAAATACGATTTCGCCATTGAATGCGCTTATTGCATCGACGGATAATTTTAAGTATTGGAAAAAAGTTGCTTGTGGAGGGTTGGCTACAGCAGCGAGGCGCGTCGTTATGAGAATATTGCTGATTGAGGATGACGCCGAAACCGCATCCTATGTGAGCAACGGTTTGCGGCAAGCGGGTCATACGGTTGACGTCGTCTCCGATGGAAAAGACGGCGTGCTTCTCGGCATCCAGGAGGACTTCGACCTCGTCATTCTGGACCGGATGATTCCCGGGCTCGATGGGCTTTCGGTGGCGCGGACGCTGCGCAGCAGCGGCCGTCCCGTGGCCATTCTGTTCCTGACAGCGCTGGGCAGCATCAACGATCGCGTGCAGGGCCTCGACGTCGGTGGCGACGACTATGTGGTCAAGCCGTTCGCGTTCTCCGAGCTTTTGGCCCGCGTCAACGCGCTGGGCCGCCGCTCGCCGATCCGCGACGAGCACGAAAAGCTGACTGTCGGCGATCTCGAGATGGACGTGGCGCATCGCATCGTCACGCGCAATCATCAGCCGATCAATCTCTTGCCGCGCGAAAGCCTTTTGCTCGAGATTTTGCTTCGCAACAAAGGGCGCGTTGTGCTTCGCACAATGCTTCTGGAGCGCGTGTGGGGCTTTCGCTTCGAGCCCAAGACGAGCGTCGTCGAGACGTATATCTCGCGCTTGAGAACAAAGGTCGACAAGCCGTTCAAAACGCCCCTGATCCATACGGTGCGCGGCTGCGGCTATTCCATTTATGAAGCCTGATCTTCCGCTGACGCGTTTCCACGTTCAAATCGTCGCTGTGACGGGCGCCCTTCTGGTCCTCGTCTTCAGCGTTGTTTTCTCGAATTTTTTCATTGTTTCGCACGGAGAGCTGACGGCGCGCATGCAGACGCGCGTCGCCAACGTTTTGCAGTCCCTGCTCGCCTATGAGCAGCGCAACGGCCCCGATGCGCTCGTCCGCTTCGTCGAGGCGGGCTCGGCCTGGCACGATCCCGACGGGCCCTTCGTCTCGATCCGCGACGCAGAGGGCCGCACCACGCTCCACACCTCCTCAGAGGTTTCGGCGCAAGACGCCTGGAGCGCGGCCGATCTCTCCATCCGCTCGCTGGCGGTGGGGTGGGGGCTGTCGACACGGCTCGTTCACGTCGCTGCGGCGCCGTTCTCCAACGGCCGCCTGCTGGTCGGGCAGAGCGAGATGAAGGCGGCGCAGGCCCGCGACCGGGCCATCCTCGGCTTCACGCTGCTGTCGCTGATCGCGCTGGCGCTGATGCTGCTGGTCGGCATCCTCATTTCCGGCCGCTCGCGGGCTCGCGTCGACGAGATGACGTCCACGCTCTTCGCCTTTGCCTCCGGCGACGTCGACCGGCGCGTGCCGATGTCCGGGCAGGTCGACCGTCTCTCCGATCTCGCACTCGCGATCAACGGCTCCCTCGACTATGCGCAGCGCCTCTTGTGGAACCTGAACTACATGTCGGCCGACATTGCTCATAACCTGAAGAAGCCCCTGACGCGTCTGCGCCAGCGGCTCGAGCTGGTGAGCAAGTGCGAGTTCGGCAACGCCGAGCTCTCGCGCAAGATCGACGAAGGCATTCAGGAGATCGACTCGCTCGTGGTCATCTTCGAGGCGCTGCTCAACATCGGCCTGCTCCAGTCGGGCGACCGCCGCGCCCGCTTCGTCGATGTCGACATGGCCGCTCTGCTGACGCACGTGGCGGACGTTTACGAGCCCATCATCGCCGACCACGGCCATCATCTCGAGCTGTCGATCGGCAGCGGCAAGATCCCGCCCATCAGCGGCGACCGCGAGCTGCTGATGGAGATGATCGTCAATTTCGTCGAGAACGCGATCCAGTACTGTCCGAGCGGAACCACCATCAAGCTCGGTCTGCGCCAGCATCGCACGGGGCTCGACGTGACGATCAGCGACAACGGGCCCGGCGTGCATCCCTCCGAGATCCAGCGTCTTTTCGAGCGTTTCTATCGGCTCGAGGGCGCGCGCGAGAAGACGGGGCACGGCCTCGGCATTCCGTTTGCGGATGCGATTGCGACGCTGCACGGCGCTTATGTCGAGATCGGCGACAACAAGCCGGGCCTCAACGTGCTCATCCACTTCCCCAACGATCCCGTCAGCCGCTCGCAGCTCGGCCTCAGATTGCGCTCCGGCTATGCCATCACGCCGAAGCTCACGCGGCCCGGAAGCCCTGAATCTTGATTCCTGTCAAAATTGTAAGGGAGCTTCGAGACGGGTGAAAGATTGTCGCATCATCCTGGCCCCATCGCCGTATCGACCACGCACCGCATGATCTTCCGAGTGAAGTGCGAGGCGAAGGACGGCGGGGGGAGGGACATCGCTTCACAGCCATGACCGTCCCGCACGATCCTTGACCGCTCGATCGAGCGCTTCGGCATTCGTTCGAGCACGAGGGGCATTGTGTCGATCTCAATCCGGCGCACAAGACGCCGGAGCAACGAGCCGTTGCTCAGCAGCGGTTTTGGAAACGCGTTGTGAGGAGAGGCTATCCCATGGCCGAAACGTGGCAAAATCACGCAAATCCTGTGCCTGACACGACGGTGGAGCGCGTCGAGGACGTGACGTTCTTCGCCGAGCCGTGGCCGAGGGCGACGCGATTTGCCCTTATGGCGATGAGTGCCGTTCTGGGCGTTCTGGGCGCGCATTATCTTCTGTCGGGCGTTGCGCTCGAGACGGGGCTGGTCTGGCTCCTCATTCCCGCCGCCTTCGCGGGCGGCCTTCTGTCGACGTGGTCGCCGTGCGGCTACTCGAGCGTCTGCCTGCTGCGTCCCAACGGCAGCTATACGGCCGCTTCCGTGATGGGGTGGATCCCGACCATGGTCGCGCACGCCGTCGGATACGCGCTCGGCGCGTTCGTCATCGGCGGCACGCTCGGCTTTATCGGCCAGACCCTCGGCCTCGATGCCTATGCCGCTTACACGGTTCCGGTCTTCGCCGTGCTCCTGATGCTGTACGGCGCCCATCAGTTCGGTTTCGTGAAGGTGCCCTATCCGCAGCGCCGCTCGCAGGTTCCGCATGACGCGCGTCAGCGGTTCCCGAAGTGGGTGATCGGCCTGCTCTACGGCTTCTCGCTCGGCCTCAACTATTGCACGTACGTGCAGACGCCGCTGCTCTACGCCGTCACGGGTGCGGCCCTCTTCTCGGGCTCCATCACCTTCGCGATCGGCATCTTCCTGGTGTTCAATCTCGGCCGCTTCCTGCCGCTGCTCGTCAACGCGCTCCCGATTACGGATCGCGCCGTCACGGCATGGCTGTCGCGCCGCCAGGAGCAGGCGACGATTGTCGACGGCACGGTTCTGGTCGCTCTTGGCGCGGCCGTTCTGGCGATGATCTACGCGGCTTGAGCGGCCGCAGCTTTAAAACTTCACCACAATAACACGCTGCCTCATGGAGGAAACAACGATGCACGCCTTGAACACGCTCGACACTCCGAAGAAATACCGCAACGCCCTGCTCTGCGGCGTGGCGGGAATGGCTCTCCTTTTCGCCGGTGCCGCGTACGCGCAGCAGGGGCCGAGCGGCGCCGAGGTGCCGAAGCAGCTCGACAAGAAGGCCACGTCCGAGCTCGAGGACACCCCGAAGATTCTCTCCGCACCCGCCCCGGATGCGCGCCGCGTCTACGTCACCGACCCGGCTCACTTCGCCGTCACCACGCAGACCTTCACCATTGACGGCAACGAGGGCAAGGTTCTCGGCATGGTGGACGGTGGCTTCCTCGTCAACCCGTTCGCGGCGACCGACGGCAGCTATTTCGGCATCGCGAGCACCGTTTACTCGCGTGTCGCGAAGGGCAAGCGCGACGACTACGTCGAGGTTTACGACTCGAAGTCGCACGAGGTCATCGCCGACATCGACATCCCCCAGAGCCGCTTCCTGATCGGCACCTATCCGTGGCTGACGACCGTCACGCCGGACAACAAGTCGCTCCTGTTCTATCAGTTCACGCCTTCGCCGCAGGTCGGCCTGGTGGACATCGAGAACAAGAAGTTCGTCCGCATGCTGGACGTGCCGGATTGCTATCACATCTTCCCGCAGAGCAACGACACCTTCTTCATGCACTGCCGCGCCGGCACCATGGCGAAGGTCACGTTCGACAAGGACGGCAAGGTCGAGGTCAAGGAATCGCAGCCGTTCCATGGTGAGGAGGAATACCTCATCAACACGCCTGCCTTCTCCATGAAGGCCGGTCAGCTCGTGTGGCCGACCTACGACGGCAAGATCTTCCTCGTCGACATCTCGTCGGGCGAAGCGAAGTTCGGCAACCACTTCGACGTCTTCACGCCGGAGGAGAAGGAGCAGAACTGGCGCGTCGGCGGCTGGCTGCCGGTGGCTTACCACCGCGATTCGGGCGAGATCTACCTGCTCGGCGATCAGCGCGCGAAGTGGACGCACAAGTATCCGAGCCGCTTCGTGTTCGTGCACGATGCCAAGACGGGCAAGCGCCTCCGCAAGCTCGAGCTGGGCCGCGACATCGACTCGATCGCTGTGAGCCAGGATGCCAATCCGCAGCTCTACGCGCTCTCGACCGGCGAAAAGACCCTGTTCATCCTCGACTCTCAGACGGGTAAGGAGCAGCACGCTGTGACCCATCTCGGACACGGGCCGCAGGTCATCATCGCTCACGACAACTGATCGAGGAAACCATGTGGCTTTTATCCGATCCACTGGTAACGGCCTTCCTCCGATCCTTCCTGGCAATCCTGTTTGCCGGCGCAGCTTACTCCAAGCTGCGCCACCAGGAGGAGTTCTTCGGAGTGGTGCGTAACTTCCGGCTGATGCCCGAGTGGCTGGCCTCGCCCTTCGCCGCGGTTCTGCCGTGGCTGGAGCTGGCCATCGCCATCGGCCTGCTGGTCACACCGGCCGTTCCCTACGCTGCCGCAGCTGCCAGCGGACTGCTCGTGCTGTTCGCTGTCGCGATCGCGATCAACGTCGCACGTGGTCGTAAGGCTATCGACTGTGGCTGCTTCCGCACCGGCTACAAGCAGCCGCTGAGCTGGCTTCTCGTGTTGCGCAACGTGGCTCTCGCCTCCGGCGGGCTCCTGTTGCTCGGCGTCGGCGAGGCTTCGCGCACGGCATCCCTGGCCGACATCACGACCGGCCTCGTGGCCGCCGGTGTCGCCATGGTGCTCTACGTCACAATCGGTCTTCTCGGCGGTGTTGCGGCCACCGCCCGGAATACCGCCCATCTCGCCTAGGAAAGGAACCACGCAATGACGCTCGAATTTCTGATTGCGTCGAACATACTGCTCTGGATCACGGCTATCGGTTGCGCGGTCGTCCTGCTGGGCGTGACGCGCCAGGTGGGGATCCTCCACGAACGCTCGGCTCCGCTGGGTGCCATGATCACCGATCATGGTCCCGACATCGGCGACAGCGCGCCGAAGTTCGAGGTGGTGGATTACTACGGCAATGCCCTGCGCATCGGCGGCCCGGAGCCCAAGCACCGCGAAACGCTTCTGATGTTCACGGCGCCGACCTGCCCGATCTGCGAAAAGCTGCTTCCGATCATCAAGTCGGTGGCGCACGACGAGGAGATCTCGGTTCTTCTCATCAGCGACGGGCAGCCGGAGGACCATGCACGCTTCCTGAGAAGCCACGATCTGGGGAACATCCCCTACATCGTCTCCCCGGAGGTCGGCATGCGCTTCCAGGTCGGCAAGATCCCCTACGGCGTCGTTCTCGACAGTCACGGCAAGATCCGTGCGAAGGGGCTGACGAACACCCGCGAGCATCTTGAAAGCCTGCTCGAAGGTGCGCGCACCGGCCACCACTCGCTTCAGGAGTACATGAAGAAGTCGGGCATCAACGCGATTCATTCCAATGGCAGTGGCTTCCATGCCGAGCACTGAAGCGCAAAAACACACCGATATGTCGAGGAGGAACACCCCATGCTAGAGAAAACGAAATTCGACCAAATCCTGGAAGGCCTCTCGCGCACCATCGCCGGCCGCACCAGCCGCCGCGGCTTCATCGGCCGGGTCGGCACGGCCCTCGCAGGCGCGGCGCTCGTCCCGCTTCTGCCGGTGGATCGTCGTGGCCGCGTCAGCCGCAGCGCTCACGCCGGATCCGGCACCCGCGAAGGCTGGTCGCCGCAGGACAAGGACACGCAGTCGTGCGACTACTGGCGTCACTGCTCGATCGACGGCAACATCTGCGATTGCTGCGGCGGCTCGCTGACGAACTGCCCGCCGGGCACGCGTCTGTCGCCGAGCTCATGGGTCGCAAGCTGCTACAATCCTGGCGACAAGCAGAGCTATCTGATCGCCTATCGCGATTGCTGCGGCAAGAACGTGTGCGGACGCTGCGCATGCCTCAACACCGAGGGTGAGCTGCCCGTGTACCGTCCGGAGTTCGCGAACGACATCATCTGGTGCTTCGGCGCCGATGACGATGCGATGACCTATCACTGCACGATTTCTCCCATCGTCGGCAAGGCGAGCTAAATCCTCCCAAGCCCAACCTCGGGCAGCGATGACACTGATCATTGCTGCCCTTTTTTCATTCAAGCGAGAGGCTCACATGATGAAGAAGCTCGGAGTTCTGACCTTACTTGGTTTGCTGGCGGCGACCCCGCACGTTGCGTTCGCCGCCGACGCGTATGAGGTGGTGGCTGCTGAAAGCGCGCCTGCCGACGCGACCAAGATCGAGATGGTCAAGATGAAATACGCACCCACCGCCGTCGAGGTTTCGGAAGGCGCAGTCGTGGTGTGGACCAATCATGATGCGATGCCGCACAACGTGCAGCTCCTCAGCCCGGTGAAGATCGTCGGCGACATGCTGCGCGCCGGCCAGAGCATCGCGATCAAATTCAACACGGCCGGTGATTACAATTACACGTGCACGCCGCATCCCTTCATGAAGGGCAAGGTGACGGTCAAGCCGAAAACCTGACGCGGCAGACGCCGGTCCGAAAGGTCTCAAGATGTGGATTCCGCACAACCTGCTGTCGCCGCTCAAGGCCGAGACGCCCAAGGAGACCATTCAGGCCTCCGAGGCGGCCCGCGAGGACCGCACGTTCGTGGTCGGGTTTCTGCTCTGCAATGCCGTCACGAAAGCCTGGGAGACGGATCTTCTCGTCGCCCCCGGCGAGACCCGTCGCGAGATTAGGATCGAAGGCCGTGCCTGCACGGTCGACGCCTCGGCCAACGTGTCCGGCAAGCTGCACGAGATCATCTATACCGTTCCGTCCACGGGGGCGCTGGCCGCGCTTTCGGCCACCTTCCGCCACGTGGACGGCGAGTTGAGCCGCCTGGCCTTGCAGTACGGACGCAGCTTCGAGATCGCCGGATGGCGCGTGGCCGACGTCGATTACGAAGCGCGCTGGCGTTGCGTGCCCTTCCGGCCGAGCGCCCTTCTGGCGGAGCGGGGCCCCGGCGCCTTGCCCGCCGTCTACGCCGAGGTGCTGCGCCTCTATCGTGAGGCGCGCAGCACCACGAGCGCGGCCTGGAGATTGATCGCGGCCGGCGCCATCCTGGATGCCGCCGTCTCGCGCCGCGCGCCCTTCGAGTCCGAAAGCCTCGATCTCGGCGCCCATCCCATCACGACCGACATGCTGGTCCGCAGCGGCACGTTGGCGACCTATCCCGAGCTCAAGGATGCCACCGCGCGCGCCTTGCGCGATGTCGTGGAAGGGCCCCGCCAGGCGCTGCTGGCGCGTCTCGGCACTCTCGACGGGGGCGATGCGACGTCCGAGAGCGGCGACTATCAAGCCGCCGCCGCACGCGCGGCTCTGGCCAATCTCGTCGACCTCGTCGCGCGGGATCTCGTGCTCGCGACCCTGCGTGATGCCGGCTACATGCGTCTCGCCGAGTCCGTCGAGGACGCGGAACCCGTCAAGGCATAGCAGGGCGACATGGCGGGACTCTGGCCGACAGTCTTATCGGTTTTCGGCATGGTTGCGGGCCTGGGGCTGACGTTGAGCCTCGTGCCGCAGAGCGAAAACGGAACCAGCCCCTCTGCGCGGTGGGTCGCGCCGGCCGGCGCCGCAACCGGCGTTGCCGTGCCCGAGGACCTCAAGGCGAAATACCGCCGCCCCGAGACCATTCCCGCTCCGAAGAAAAACCCGCTGACGCCGGAGAAGGTGGAGCTTGGCCGCCACCTCTTCTTCGATACGCGTCTTTCGAGCACGCGCAGCGTGGCCTGCGCCTCGTGCCACAATCCCGGCTTCGATTGGGCCGATGGGCGCACCCGCGGCCTCGGCGTCACCGGCGTTCCCTTGCCGCGGCGCACGCCGAGCGTGCTCAACGCGGCCTGGCTCACGATGCTGATGTGGGACGGCCGCGCCGCCAGCCTCGAGCAGCAGGCGACGATGCCGATCACCGCCGAGCACGAGATGGGGATGGCGCTCGAGGACGCCGTCGCACGCATCAAGGCGATCGAGGGCTATGCGCCCCTCTTCGAGGCCGCCTACCCGGGCGAAGGCGTCAGCGCCGAGACGCTCCTCGGCGCCCTCGCCAGCTTCCAGCGCTCGCTCGTCTCGGGCGAGTCCGCCTTCGACAAATGGATCGCCGGCGACGAGGCGGCGATCTCGGAGGCAGCCAAGCGCGGCTTTATGGTCTTCAACGGCGAGGGCCGCTGCAGCAAATGCCATTCCGGCTGGCGCCTCACCGACGACAGCTTCCACGACATCGGCCTCGACAGCGACGACGTCGGCCGTGGCGCCTTCGCGCCGCCCAGCGTGGTGATCATGCAGCACGCCTTCAAGACGCCGTCGCTGCGCGATGTGCGCCTGACGGGTCCCTATATGCATGACGGAGCGATGGACACGCTCGACGAGGTCATCGATCATTACGAGGACGGCGGCAAGAAGCGGCCGAGCCTGTCTCCGGAGATGAAGCCGGTCAAGCTGAGCGCCGAGGAGCGCGCAGACCTGATCGCCTATCTCCGGACCCTGCAGGGGCCTCCGCTCGACGTGGACGTCCCGAGACTGCCCTGAAGCGACACGAGGTGAGACCGGAATGATCCTTTTGAGAACCCTTTTCTCCGCGGCGATGATGACGATGATCGTGATGACGGTCTCGCCCGGCGGAGCCGAGGCCGGCGAGCATAAGATCGTGATCCATCACATGGAGCTTCAAGAGATCGACGGCACTCTGCGTGTCGGCGACAAGGTCATCTTCGAGAACCAGTCGGACATGGCCCACAACCTTTACGTCACCTACGACGACGGCACGATGGACAACCTCGACACGCAGTTTCCGGGCATGCAGCGGAGCGTCATCCTGCGCAAGGCCGGTCCCGCCGTCGTCCGCTGCTGGATCCATCCGATCATCAAGGCCGAGGTGGAGATCATGGAGGCAACCGAGCCGAACGCGCCCTGAAGAGCGCCGGCGAGATCGAGAACACGCGCGAGCACTGCAGTCTGGGAGGACATCATGGGTCTGAGCGTCACGCATATACTTTTGGTTCTGGCTGTCGCAGTCCTGTTGTTCGGACGCGGCAAGATCTCCGCGCTGATGGGCGACGTCGCCAAGGGCATCCGCAGCTTCAAGACGGGCCTGGCCGAGGACGACGAGGCGGCCGCCCCCCGGGTGTCCTCCGCAAGCGCAAGCCCGAAGGCCACCGTCGCCGAACGCTCCGAGGCCTGGTAGGCGGCTCGGCCACTCCCCGTGCTTGAGGCGCCCGCTCGCTCCGGCGCAGAGAGCAAGAGCGCTGACAGCACAGCCGGCCCGTTCGGGCTTTCGCGGGCTTGTCCGGGCCCGTCTCCGGCCGGATTCCATCTCGTTCCGTGCAGAAACGCGGTCTACGGAGGTCAACCCGCCCCGTCCGCGTTGACGTAAGGCGCGCCGTCTCCCGCAGCCGATGGCGAGAGGGGCGAAGGCGAGGCCGCCGAGGGAACGGCCGGCACCCGCCGAAGGAATATGCGTCATGGGCTTGCCAAATGAAGGAAGACCACGACAATGCTGAGCTTACGGAAAATGGATCGCCTCACGGACACCGCAAGCCCGCGCTGCAACCAACCCGCAAGGGGGGACCTCATGCACCAGAAACTGTCGGATGCCCGTGTGAGACGCATGTTTGCCGGCGACCGCATATGGGCGTTCGGCTCGATCGGGGTCCTGTGGATCATCTACGCCTTCACCTATTGGCAGCTTTCGGTGAGCCAGGACGAATCCGGCGTTCTCGGTGCGCTCGCGATCGCGGGCGGTCTCGTGCTGCTGTTCAATACGGCCTCGATCGCGGCGATGATGCGCTCATGCGCGCGACAGACGATCCCCTGCATGTCGGGGGTATCGTAAACCTCTTCGCTCGTCGCGGCGATGACGCCGTACGACATGGCGTAAAGGAGCGCCGCCAGAAGATCGTTCCGGCTCGCTGCGGCGATCGCATTGTGCCACTTGATGTTCAGCGCGGCGAAT
>DAITBB010000023.1:0-1679 GCA_036823975.1 Hyphomicrobium sp. | reverse complement strand
GCGGCGATGATCCTGCACTACGGTCGGGACCGGGAGCACATCTACGGGCTCGACATCTACTATCTCGACGAGATGAAGCGGGCGCAGGGATGAGGTCCGGCCATGGCGAAGGCCCCCTATCGGCCGCCTGTGCAATCGGGGATCGGGCAGATCTTCGATACGCTTTTTCTGCTGGCCCTCGTGCTCGCGTCGCTCTTCGCGCCCCTTTACCTCGGCCTCGGCGGCACCGGCAAGACCACGGTCGAGCTGAGCGATACCTCATGGGCCGGCCTCAAGCAGAACGCCACCATGCAGGCCCAATGGGAGAAGCTCGGCTTCACCGACGGACGCGAGGTCAAGGATGGCCGGCAGCCGGCCTCGGAGCTGATCGCGACGCGCTTCAATTACAATTTCAGCCTCGTTGAGCTGTCGATCAGCGCGCTCGTCGTCGTTGCGTATTTCTTCATCGTCTTTCACTGGTCGCGAAAGGAGTATCGCGACGTGATCGAGGAGCGCTTCGGCGACAACGGGCGGGAGGAGGAGCGGCGATGAACGGTTTCGAGGTCTTGGAATACGCCGCCTGGGTCCTGTCCGCGATCCTCGGCCTGTGGATGCTGGTGGACATGATCCGCACCGACAAGAGCTATTCGGAGGAGCTTCTCACCTCGTCCAAGGAAGGTGAGATCGAGGACGCGCCAAACTCAGACTCGCCCAAACGGGGGCGTCCGTGACGCGGCCGACGGCCACGAGCGCCGAGAGGATATCGCTCCTTCGCGTGCTTGGGCCGGGTCATGTGTGGGCGCTCGGCGTCGGCATCGTGCTCGTTGGCGAGTACATGGGATGGAACTTCGCGGTCGGCAAAGGCGGCGCCATCGCCGCGCTCATCGCGTGCTGGTGCGCGGGCCTTCTCTACACGTGCGTGGCCATGATCGACTCGGAGGTGACGTCCACGGTCGCCGCCGCCGGCGGGCAGTATGCGCAGGCCAAGCACATCATCGGGCCGCTCATGGCCTTCAACGTCGGCCTGTTCCTGGTCTTCGCCTATACGATGCTCGAGGCCGCCAACGCGATCACGCTCGGCCATCTGCTGCAGAAGGTCGGCGCCATGGCCGGCTTCGCCAACACGAGCGACAAGCCGTTCATTGTCCTCACGATCATGTTTCTGGCCTGGCTCAACTACAGAGGCGTCTACACCACGCTGACGTTCAGCCTGGTCATCACCGCCATCGCCTTCGTCGCCATCTGCGTGCTGTTCTTCTCGGTCCAGCCCTGGAGCGACACCTACATGAAGCACGGCGAGCTTTTCACGGGGCTCCCTTACGGCTGGCTCGGCGTGCTGGCCGCGCTGCATTTCGGCATGTGGTTCTACCTCGGCATCGAAGGCACGACGCAGGCGGCGGAGGAGGTGCGCTCGCCCGCCCGCGCGCTTCCGCTCGGCACCATGACGGGCATCATCACGCTTCTGATCGCGGCCACGATGACGTGGTATGTCTGCTCCGGGCTGATGCCGTGGGAGTATCTGGGCCAGTCCGTGACGCCGCTGTTCGACGCCGCCCGCCTCACCAACTCGACGCTGCTGATGGTGCTTCTCTTCATCGGCACGATCTTCTCGGCGCTGGCCTCCGCCAACGGCTGCATCAACGATGCCTCGCGCGCCTGGTTCTCTATGGGCCGCGACCATTATCTGCCGCAGGTGTTCG
>DAITBB010000095.1:0-8107 GCA_036823975.1 Hyphomicrobium sp. | reverse complement strand
GTTCTGGTGACCAGCGCCAAGATGACGGCGCGGCGCGCAGTCAGCGACTACATCTTCGTCGACTGGGGACCGGATTTTCAGCAGGACCACGCGGCCGCCTATCCGGAGCTGACCAACCCGGGCCTGCATCTCGACCTCGGCTCGATCAGCATCGAATATCTGTTGGCCAACGAGGCGTCGGCCTATTTCCCGGCCCGCATCGCCAAGCCCTACGTCACGCGCGGACGCCTGCGCCAACCCAAGCGGGCCCGCCGTTTCGTTTATCCGGTGTACGTCGTTTATCCGGAGGATCGCGACGAGGAGACCTACGAGCCAGTCATCCACGGGTTGAGATCCGCCGCCGCCCGCGTCGGCTCGGCCTAAGCCCTCCACCATCAAGAACGGGTGGGGTCGCAACAGAATGCTAGGCCGTCTCGCGAACCTCGAAGCCGACGAAAGTGTCGTCCGCAACTTCTCCCAGCGCCTCGACCTTCGTCACAGCAGCGCCGCTCGGCCCCTCGAGACAGCGCGCGAGCATATCCGCCACGGCCGCATCCGGTCCACGGAACACCGCCTCGACGGACCCGTCGCGTCGGTTACGGACGTAGCCGGTGAGCCCAAGCGACACCGCCGTCCGCTGCGTCCAAAGCCTATAGCCGACGCCCTGAACGCGCCCTTCAATGCGAACATGGCTGGTACACGCCGCGTCGGCCATCGCATCCTTCGATAGCTGAAGGAGCTCGCGCTTACGCGAACTCCAGGATCACCGCATCCACCGCCAGGCTGTCGCCCGGCTTGGCATTGACCTTCTTCACCTTGCCGTCGCGCTCTGCCCTGAGGATGTTCTCCATCTTCATGGCCTCGACCACGGCCAGCGCGTCTCCGGCCTTCACCTCCTGGCCCTCGCTGGTATGGATCGCTTTGACCAGGCCGGGCATCGGGCAGAGAAGGAACTTCGACATGTCTGCCGCAGCCTTCACCGGCATCAGCGCCGCCAATTCGGCCTCGCGCTCGGTCTAGACGTAAACTGGGCGCTGGATGCCGCGATAGGAGAGTGTCGCACCGTTCAGGATCGGGCGCACCTGAACGGCAACGGTCTTGCCGCCGACCTCGCCCCGCCACACCGGCTCACCCGCCGCCCAGTCCGAGCTGACCGACACGGACTGGATTACCGCGCCATCGGAGCCGATGAAGCTCACGTGCATGAGGCTGCCATCCGTGCCGCCAACCTCGATGGTCTGGCGCTGGCCGCCCACATCGACCACGCGGCGCTTGGCGAACTCGAACGCGCCGTTGGCCATCTGGTGGCTGATCTGACGACGCCGCTCGTTGTGGAGATGATCGATGGCCGCCGCCACGGCGACGAGCACGGAAAGCTCCTCACCCTCGGCGCGCCGGCTCTGGAAGCCCTCCGGATACTCTTCCGCGATGAACCCGGTGGAGAGCCGCCCCTCGCGCCAGCGCGGGTGGTGCATCAGCGCCGTCACGAATGGGATGTTGTGCTGGATCCCGTCGATATAGAACGCGTCCAACGCCTCGGCCTGCGCATCGATGGCGGCGATCCGCGTCGGCCCGTGCGTCACGAGCTTGGCGATCATCGGGTCGTAGAACATCGAGATCTCGCCGCCTTCCTCGACGCCGGTGTCGTTGCGCACCGTGATGCCATCCTTCGTCCCCTCCTCGGGAGGCCGGTACTTCACGAGGCGCCCGATCGAGGGCAGGAAGTTGCGGAACGGATCCTCGGCGTAGACGCGGCTCTCGACAGCCCAGCCGTTGAGCTTCACGTCCGACTGCTTCATCGGCAGCTTCTCGCCGGCCGCCGAGCGGATCATCAGCTCGACGAGATCGACGCCCGTGATCAGCTCCGTGACCGGATGCTCGACCTGGAGGCGCGTGTTCATCTCGAGGAAGTAGAAGCTCTTGTCCTGCCCGGCGACGAACTCCACCGTACCGGCGGAATCGTAGCCGACGGCCTTGGCGAGCGCGACCGCCTGCTCGCCCATGGCGCGGCGGGTCTTCTCGTCGAGCAGCGGCGAAGGGGCTTCCTCGATCACCTTCTGGTTGCGGCGCTGAATGGAGCACTCGCGCTCGCCGAGATAGATGACGTTGCCGTGCTTGTCGCCGATGAGCTGGATCTCGATGTGGCGCGGATCGACGATGAACTTCTCGATGAACATGCGGTCGTCGCCGAACGAGGCCTTGGCCTCGGAGCGCGCAAGCGGAAATCCTTCCTCGACCTCCTTGCGGCTGTGGGCGATGCGCATGCCCTTGCCGCCGCCGCCGGCCGAGGCCTTCATCATCACCGGATAGCCGATCTCCTCGGCGATCTTGACGGCATGTTTCGCGTCGGCGATCTCACCCATGTAACCCGGCACGGTCGAGACCTTGGCCGCGGCCGCCGCCTTCTTGCTTTCGATCTTGTCGCCCATGGCGGCGATCGCCCGCGGGTTCGGGCCGATGAACACGATGCCCGCCTTCGCGAGCGCGAGCGGAAACGCCTCCCGCTCCGAGAGGAAGCCGTAGCCGGGATGCACGGCCTCGGCGCCGGTCTCTTTGCAGGCCTCCACAATCTTGTCGATGAGCAGGTAGGACTCGGCGGCCGGCGGGGGCCCGAGGTGCACGGCCTCGTCCGCCATATCGACATGCAGCGCATCGCGGTCGGCGTCCGAGTAGACGGCGACGGTCTTGATGCCCATCTTGCGCGCGGTCTTGATCACGCGGCAGGCGATTTCGCCGCGATTGGCAATGAGGATCTTCTTGAACATTATCCCTTGGCGCCCTGTCTGTATGTCGGGGAGTGTCTGGATGTCGGGGAGATCGTGTGACAGGGCTCTAATAGACTAAGTTTCACAAACCCGTAAACCGCGATCGCGGGCCCGTTAACCCGGCGCAGGCGCGAAATCGCGCGCACGGCGGCAACTCCCTGGCAGGCCAGCCGAAAACGGCGCATGCGGGTGAAATGCTCTGGCTGCGGCCCGCGGCCGGCCCACTCAGGCGGCGTGGCTCGCCCGGACGATCTCGTCCTTCCAGTCGTCCCCGATCAGGCATTCCGCAGAGAGGTGCGCGAGCACGCCCGCCTCCACCGCCGAGAGCCGGGCGCTCAGCGCCAGCCGCGCCGTGAGCCAGCCGGCATCCGGCGAGGGCACCGCTTCGCCCGTGACGATCTCGATCCGCTGCCGCTCGAGGCGCGCAAGAGCCCGCTCCTCCCCCGACGAGCGATGATAGACCCGCCTCAAGTTGCCGAGGCACTGCGCGACATGCTGGGCGACGCTCTCAGTGCCATTCTCCATCATCCGGGGCTGCAGGGCCACGGCCCGCGGCGGCACGGCATAGCCATGCTCGGCCAGCACGACATTGGCGATGACCTTGGCGAAGAGATCGGTCCAGGCCGCCGGCGGCGCTCCGCGCGCGGAAACGGCGCGGTTGACGCCGGCCAGGATCTCGACCTCCGGCCGCGTCAGCGCGATGGCGCTTTCGCCGCCGAACGCACTGAGAATGTGACGGATCAATCCGATCTCGCCAGCGGCGATGCTGCCCGGCACGGCACCAGCCATCGGGCCAGCGGCATAGACGGGCCGCAACGGCCCGAAGCCGTGCACGACCGCCCCCGCCACCTGCTCGAGGACGAACGTCGCCAGACTGAGCGGGAACCAGCGCGCGCGGCCGACGACGGCGACGACGAGGTCGAGCTCGGCGCGGTTCGAGATCCAGCCGCCGCTCGAGAGCCGGCCGATCAGCCAGCCGCTCTTCTCGACCGTGATGTAGCCTTCCTGGCCGCTCTGGTTGAGGATGTAGTCGGCGATCGCATCGACGAGGAAGCCGCTCCACGACGGCGCCTGCACGGGGCAGGACTTGTTGAGGCGAAGAAGGGCCTCGGCCTCCCCCTCGCTGATGTGCGGATCGTCGGAAAAGGCGCGGACGAGACGGGCGACGTCGCTATCCTTGATGCTGCCGCGGACTTCGAAATCCTCGACTGCCACAGACTTGACCACGCGCATACCAACTCCCCGCCCCGAGCACCGTCCCTGTGGCTCTGACGGTAGGCGACCAATCTTACCAATCGGCTAAGACGCGTCCCGGATCCGGAACACGGGAGGGCGCATGGCGTGCCTGTTGCACTTTTACCGCCAAGGACTTGCGGCCCGCGGCGCGGCGGTCAGAACGGCAGGCGGCTCCGCAGGCGCTCCATCAGCACGTCGGACCGGCGCGTCCGAGCCGCGGTCACCGCGAGCGCCGCCTGCTGCGCCTCCGTCAGCACGCCAGCCCGCTCGGCCGAGCCGATCGCCTGCCAGGTGCCGAAGCCCTCGACGGTGCCGTCGAGCCGCGTCTTGCGCCATTCGCTCTCGATGACGTAGCGCCCGTCCGCCGCCTGTCCCGCGCGCTCGACGCGCCCGGAAGCGACCACGCCCGATTCGAGCGCGCTCTCCGCCGCGATGCCCGCCACCAGCCGCTGCGGCCCGAAGTCCACCTCCCCGGCGACGCAGGCGGGAAGGAAATCGACCGCGATCGGGGCTCCGGGGGTGCCCTTTTCGTAAAGGCAGTCGCGCAGGTCGTCGTCCGTGACCCCGGCCGCGACGGCCTTCTGCGCGATGGTGGCCTTGTCACGGAAGCTCCGCGTCAGGCGCGTGCCGTCCGGGGCGAACTTGTCGATAAAGCCGTTGGTGTGGATCAGCGGCGAGCGCACCGGCGCCAGCAGCCCTGCCTCCGGCAGGGCCGAGACGAGGTAGTTGGCGTTGAAGATCGAGATCAGCCCGCCCGGACGCAGCACCCGCACGAGCTGTCCAGCCAGCGCCGCGAACGTGGAGAACGGAAAGAGCGTATCGAGCCGCTCGACTTTCGAGCTCGCCGGATACTGGCAGAGCACCGACATGGCGAGGATCACGTCATAGGGGCCGAACGCCTCCACGGCCTCGGGCGTCGAATAGAAGACGATGCCGGCATCCTCGCGCAGGTTGCGCTTGGCCCGGTCGAGCGCGTCCACGCTGCGGTCGCAGCCGAAGATCGTGGCATCGGGGAAGTAGGATCGCAGGCTCAGCATCTCGAAGCCGGCCGAGCAGCCGAACGAGAGGATACGCAGCCCGCCCCCGCCGAGATCGGCCCCGCGCGTCTCCGCGATCCGCGCCCTGATCGTGCGGAAGATGCCCGGATAGCGGTTGGGCGCCGTGTTGGTGAGTTTCTGAGCCATCCCGTGTCCCCCGCGCGTTCCGACCCGATGGAAAGCGCCTCTCTAGGCATAAAAAGTATCTAAACCGAGCGCTAGGATGCAGATGGAGCGCCGTCCCCGATCGCGAACGCCTTGAGCCGCCCCACGGGCGTGAAGGCCCACGCCTTGGGCGCGCGCACCGCCACCGGCACATCGAAGCGCTCGAACCCCGGAAAGGCATCGATCGCGAGATCGATCGCCTGATCCGACCAGCCCTCCGGCACCCGCCGGATCCGCGTGACGCCGAGATCGATCTCGACCTCGCCCGGCACAGGGCCCAGCCCGGGATTGGGAAGCCGGAACCGGCAGACCTTCGAAAGCTGCGCCGCCCGCCCCTCCGGCAGCGTCCCGAGCCGGGCGCCGAGCACCTCGAGGAAAGACTGGTAGTGACCGACAAGCTCCTCCGGGATGACCGGTGCCGTCACCGCATCCCAGTCGATCCCCTTAACGAGCTTGCCGTCGTCGTGAATGAGCAGCGGAAGGAAACGCTCGTAGCCCGAGAACCGCCGCACGTCCTGCGGCTTGTTGTGGACGACGAGTGCCACCGGCGTGCCGAAGCCGGTCGCGGGAAGTGCCGTGTGCAGCCGCCGCGTCACCACAAGCTCCGCGGTCCGGATCCGGTCGCAGATGCGCGCGATATGCGCCCAGCGCGCCACCGGATCGTTCCGGATCGCCTCCGGCACCGTATTGCTGAGGCGCTCGGCGCGCCGAACGAGATCGGGCGGGATCAGCGCCTCGGCCTCCGGCGCCACATCGACGAACAGCACGCCGCGCCGCGCGTGCGCCGGCACCGGCTCGACCTTGCGGCCGAGGAACAGCGTGATGCAGCCCGACCAGTAGGCCGCGATCCCCTTCTCCGTCAGCAACGCCACCGAGCGCGCATCGCGGCACCCGATCGGCGCGTGACGGGCGAGATAGTCCGGCCAGCGATAGGCCAGCAGCTCGTCACGCCCCACGCAGAAGCCATGAAAGATGGGATCGACGTTCGCATGCGGCGCCGCCTTCCAGCCCTTCGACATGAACCAGTAGTTCATGACGAGCACATGCCGCGCCTCAGTCTGGCCCTTGGCCAGGCTCTCGCGATGGAGCAGCGTCGAGACGTGGGGCGCATGCATCGCCACCGTCAACGCCTGCAGGTCGTCGCCGAGATTGGGGGTGGTGAGGCCGAAGACGGCATGGGGAGGCGTGGTCACGAGGAGGTCCAGGGTGGCCAGGTTTTCGCCCCTGTGTTACCTGCTGCGGCGCCGCGAGGCGAGCCCCGTCCGGCCGATGTGGACAGGCTGTGGCTTTCCGCCCTTGAGTTCTGCCGCGCGCCCTTTAGAAAATCGCCCGGCGGCTGTCCATCCCGGGCAGCCCTGCGGTGCCGCCGCGCCCATCGAGCCTCATCGAGCCCCGCATGACCGTCACCGTCCGCTTCGCGCCGAGCCCCACCGGCCGGCTCCACATCGGCAACATCCGCACCGCGGTGCTGAACTATCTGCTGGCCCGCAAGGCCGGCGGCACCTTCCTCCTGCGCCTCGACGATACCGACCGCGAGCGCTCGACGGAGGCATTCGCGGAGGGCATCCGCACCGATCTCGCCTGGCTCGGCCTCGCCTGGAGCCGCGAGGAACGCCAGTCCGCCCGCATGGGACGCTACGCCGAGATCGCCGAGGCGATGAAGGCGGCCGGGCACCTCTATGCCTGCTACGAGAGCGAGGAGGAGCTGGACCGCAAGCGCAAGCGCCAGCTCGGCCGCGGCATGCCGCCGATCTACGACCGCGCCGGCCTCCGGCTGACCGACGCCGACCGCGCCCGCCTGGAAAGCGAGGGCCGCCGCCCGCATTGGCGCTTCCGCCTGCCCAACACGAGCGCCGAAAGCGGCCTCACGCCGCTTCCCACCATCGTCTCGTGGAACGACCAGATCCGCGGCGACCAGACGGTCGACCTCGGCTCCCTCTCCGATCCCGTGCTGATCCGCGAGGACGGCACGCCGCTCTACACGTTCACGAGCGTGGTGGACGACATCGACTTCGCCATCACCCACGTCGTGCGCGGCGAGGATCACGTGACGAACTCCGGCGTCCAGATCGCCCTCTTCGAAGCCCTGCACGCCGAGCCCCCGCGCTTCGCCCACCACAGCCTGCTCATCGGCGCCGACGGGCACGCGCTCTCGAAGCGTCTCGGCACGCTCTCGATCGAGACCTTTCGCTCGGAGGGCCTCGAGCCGATGGCGATCCTCTCCCATGCGGCGCTCGTCGGCACCTCCGATGCCATCGAGCCGCACGCAAGCATCGACGAGCTGGCCGCGCTCTTCGACTTCGGCAAGATCTCCACCGCCCCCGGCCGCTTCGATCTCGACGAGCTGGCCTCCCTCAACGCCAAGCTCCTGCACAAATTGCCCTATGAGGCGGTGGCCGACCGGCTGGCGGCCCTCGGCATCGGCGGCGGCCGCGCCGTCTGGGAGGCGATCCGCGGCAATCTTACATATCTGGCGGATGCCCGCGCCTGGTGGGACGTCATCGCCGGCGACATCGAGCCCGTGATCGAAAACGCCGATCTCACCCGCAAGGCTGCCACGCTTCTCCCGCCCGAACCGTGGGACGCCACGACGTGGAGCGCGTTCACCGCCGCCGTTGCAAAAGAGACCGGCGCCAAGGGCCGCGCGCTGTTCCACCCTCTGCGGCTGGCGCTCACCGGCCGCGAGGCCGGACCCGAGCTGAAAGCCCTTCTCCCCCTCATCGGCCGCACACGCGCCGAAGCGAGGCTCTGCGGACGGCGCGGGTAACGTCACCTCGCTCGCTCACGCGCCTCTTTCCCTCTCACGGGACGAGACGCCTGTCGAGCCGAAAGCGAGCTGGGCAGGTGAGGGACTTCGCTCTGGCTCTACCGCTAGCAGGCTGTTGAAGTTCGGCCGCGGGTAGACTGTTTTTCTCGTTTGATCGT
>DAITBB010000094.1:0-8129 GCA_036823975.1 Hyphomicrobium sp. | reverse complement strand
GGTCTTTGGTTGCGCACAACGGCCAGCCGCAAAGCCAGAGCAAAGTCCCTCACCGACCTCTCTTTGATTGCGAGCCTCCGGCTCGACCGGGCACCTCTCCTGTCCCGGGAGAGGGAAAGAAGGGCAGCGCAAGCAACCGAACGCCCACTTCCTTCTCCCTGGGGAAGACGCGGCGGATGAAGGGGTTCGCGGGGCGAGCGACACCAGCCGGAGGAGCCAAAGTAAGATCCTTCACCGAGGCGGCTCGCAGCCTCATCGTCGATTTTTCCGAGCCCGTTCCGCAGGGAACAGCCGGGGACGCGAAAACGGGCGATCTTGTCTTCATCGAAACCGGACACCCCCCGGCAGATGGAGAGACAGATGACCACGATCCGCAACATCCTCGCTTCCACCGTTGCTCTCGGCGTTCTCGTGATGTCCAGCCAGGCCGGTGCCGTCAGCCTCAGCGTCAAGCTCGCCTGCGCCTCCGACTACTATGCCCACTGCAGCCAGCACGCCGTCGGCTCTCCGGGCGTCCGCAAGTGCATGCGCGCCGTCGGCCGTAATCTCTCCAAGGGTTGCATCAACGCCCTCGTCGCCGCCGGCGAGGTCTCCAAGTCCACCGTCGAGCGCAAGGTCGCCGCGAAGTAAGGCAGACGGATAACGGGCCGGGCGCGTCTCACCCTGGCCCCGAGCGTCACAGTCTTCCCAAAGGATCCGAAGCCGGTGCGGCTCTCCACGCACCGGCTTTTCCGTGTCTGTCGTTTGGGAATGCTGGGCGAAAGATGCGGCCGGTCAGCCGTCGTCGCGGCCGGCGCTCGCGTGCAGGGTGCGGTCCCGCGTGGCGCTCGCGGATTTGAGACGAGGCGCCCAGGTCCCCTCCTCCCCGTCGGCCTCGACGATGGAGATATCCTCGCCCGGATAGACGCCCTTGAGCTGATCGACATCGTCGATCGCGACCGCCCAGACGTTGCATTTGCTCGTGAAACGGATCTCGCCGCGCTTGGAGATCGGCGTCGGCCCGAAGCCGATGGCAATGGAATCGCCGTCCGGCCAGAACGCGATCTCACCCTTGCTCACGACGACGCGCGCATCGGGCTCGATGGCCGGCGACACCGGCGCGCGAAAATAGACCTCGCGTCCCCACGTCTGCACCGCTCCGCGGATGGGCAGCGCGTCCCAAATGCGATCCGCCGTCGGCGTCGTGAGAAGCCGCGCGCGAATGGTCACTTTTCCTGCCTTGATGAGAATCCGCCGCATCAAAGCCTCCCGCACCTACCCAGTCGGCCCCTTGCTCATGCCCCTCGCCTGATCGTGCGGCGCTGCCGGTGCTTGCGCATCGGGCGCCGCCCCCGGTCGGCGATACGGCCGACCGGCTTCGGCGGAGGCCTTTTCTCGGTGGCCGCCGGGCGACACCTTCTCACCTGACGCGCGGTCCTTCAAGGGGCCTGCGCGAGAAGAGCGCGTTGGATCGCGGTATGGCTGGGCCGCTCGGAGGCGTCAGGCCGGAGGCGGACCGAACACGACGACGGCATTCAGCCCGCCGAACGCGAACGAGTTCGACATCGCGTAGGTCACCGCCTTGTCGCGCCCGACGTTCGGCACATAGTCCAGGTCGCACTCGGGATCGACCTCGTCGAGACCGATGGTCGGTGGGATCCAGCTCTCCTGCATCGCCTTGATGCAGACCACGGCCTCGATGCCGCCACCGGCGCCGAGCGGGTGGCCCGTCATCGACTTGGTCGAGGAGATCGCGAGCTTCGAGGCCGCGTTCTTGAAGACCTCCTTGATGGCCTTCGTCTCGTTGATGTCGTTGTCCTTGGTGGCCGTGCCGTGCGCATTCAGATAATCGATCGCGGTGCCGTCGATGCCGGCATCGTCGAGCGCCATCTGCATGGCATAGGCCGGGCCCTCGACGGTCGGCTTCACCATGTCCTGGCTGTCCGAGGCCATGCCGTAGCCGACGAGCTCGGCCAGGATGGTCGCGCCGCGGCGCTTGGCGTGCTCGTACTCCTCGAGCACCAGGATGCCGGCGCCCTCGCCCAGCACGGTGCCGTTGCGCTTCTTGGCGAACGGGAAGCAACCCTGCGGCGACAGCACGTGCAGCGCCTGCCAGGCTTTCATCGTGCCGTAGTTGATGACCGACTCGGAGGCACCCGCGATGGCGACGTCGACGAGGCCGTTCTGGATGTAGTCGCGGGCGATGCCGATGGCATGCGTGGCCGTCGAGCAGGCCGAGCAGGTCGCGAATGTCGGCCCCTTGACGCCGAACTCGATGCCGACGTGCGCGGACGCCGACGAGCCGATGATGCGCAGGAGCGTCAGCGGGTTTGTCGCGCGCTTGTTATGGATGAAGAGATCGCGGTAAGCGTTCTCGAAGGTCGTGAGGCCGCCGGCGCCCGAGCCGATGATGCAGGCCGAGCGATAGGGATTTTCGAGCGGGAACTCGAGGCCCGACTGGCGCACCGCCTCCTCGGCGGCCGCGGCCGCGAACCACGAGTAGCGGTCGGCATGGACGATGATCTTGTCGCGCTTGAAGTTCTTGAGCCGGACCTTGGGGTCGAACTCCTTGATCTGCGCGGCGATGAGGATCTTGAGATCGTCGAGCGGAAACCCGCCGAGCTCGCTCACGCCGGACTTGCCCGCGCGCACGCTCTCCCAGAACTCGCCGACGTTGAGGCCGATCGGCGTCACCACGCCAAGGCCCGTTACGACGACACGACGCGAGCCGTTGTCCTTTGTCATTGCACCCATCAATCCTTCGAGTGCTTCGAGGACGGCAGGGACAGGATCCCCGACTGGAAGCACGGTCCAACACGAGGCCCGTGGGGCGCGAGCGGTGCATGGCCCTCTCTCAAGCGGCCGGAGCCGGAGCGCATGCCTCGATCTCAATCACACGAGCAAGTCACAAGTCCTAGTGTGCTTCCGGAAAAGTGAGAACCGGCGGCACGCTCGGATCCAGGAGACGAAAAGCGTTCCGCGACGGAGTTCGCGTTTCGAACGCGGGCGGCACCGGAGGCCGGTCCTATCAACCACGGGCCACCCATGGGGCGGCCCGTGCATGAGCGGCAGACCTCACGATGGCGGGACTGTCAGGCCTTCGCGGCAGCAGGTCCGGCGGCCATCAGGCCCTTGACCTTGTCGACGACCGATCCGACCGTCTTGAAGTCGCCGACATCCTCGTTGGCGTTGTACGGGATCTCGATGCCGAAGGTATCCTCGATGTCGAACACAATCATCGCAAGGTCTAGCGACTCGATCTTGAGATCCGTCAGGGCCGTCGAAAGCGAGATATCGTCCCGCGGCTCTTTCATGTGCTTCTTGAGAATCTCAATGATTTTGGTTGCGACTTCGTCCATCTCGCTCTCCAAACCCTGCCCAACGCGACCTGCAGGGACCCCGTTACATTAACTCAAGTCTTGAGGAGACCTAAGTAGATCAGGGCTGCAATCATCACAAGCTTGGGCGTCACATATCCTTAAACCGACCTGAAGTCCAGCCGACGGACCTTGACCCGGCCCCCCGCTGCAGTCCAGTTCGAGCGCTCTTCTCTCAGATCTTCAAACGCCGGTAAGTTCCATACGACACAATGCCTACCTGTCGCGTCTTTGGGGCGCGGACTAGGCGAAAGTCCGAAAAACGTGTTCAATGCGTATGCGGCGTTCTACGTCACGGGCAAGGTACAACTAATGCTTGCCGGGCGGATAGGGAAGTCTCGGGAGGGCTGCGCGACACCCAGACGCGGCCTCTTGAATGCTCCTCCCCTCCGCGCGCAAGCCGGGAGGACGAACACAGATGGCCAATACGGCTGCGCAGGATGCCGATCTCGCCCGCTATCCGTGGCTGAGGAGCTATCCTGCGGACGTTCCACGGGATCTGGACCCCCAGACCGAGCCTCTCCCCCTCTTCAAGCTGATCGAGGAGGCTGCGGCGGCGAGCCCGACGCGTCCGTGCACGACATTTCTAGGCCGTACGCTGACTTATGCGGAAATCCGTGAGCTGGTCGATCGCACGGCGGCCGGGCTTCAGCATATCGGCGTCATCAAAGGCACGAAGGTCGGTCTTTTTCTGCCGAATACGCCGACGTTCCTTATCTATTACTATGCGATTTTGAAAGCCGGCGGGATCGTCGTCAACTTCAACCCGCTTTATTCCATCGACGAGCTGGCCTTCCAGGTGCGCGACAGCGAGACCGAGCTGATGGTCACGCTCGATCTCAAGGTGCTCTTCGACAAGGTCGAGACGCTGATCGCCGACGGGACGCTGAAGGGCGCGGTCATCGCCTCCTTCCCGGCGCTGCTGCCGGCGACGAAGGCCATTCCCTTCAAGCTCTTCAAAGCGCGCGAGCTGGCGCGGCCCCGCTCCTCCCCCGTCCGCGACAAGCTCCGCCTCGAGACGGATGTGCTCTCCGATCCCGCGACGTTCACGCCCGTGGCGGTCGATGCCGACGATATCGCCGTGATCCAGTACACCGGCGGCACCACGGGCACGCCGAAAGGCGCGATGCTCTCGCACGCCAACCTCTACATCAACGTGTTGCAGATCGGCGCCTGGGCGCCCGACCTCGTCTACGGGCAGGAGAAATCGCTCGCCTGCCTGCCCTTCTTCCACGTGTTCGCGATGACGGTCGTCATGAACCTCGGCGTCAAATACGCCTCCGAGCTCATCTTGATGCCGCGTTTCGTCCTCAACGACGCGCTCGACCTCATCCATCGCAACCGGCTGACGGTGCTGGCCGGCGTGCCCACGCTCTTCAATGCCGTGCTCAATCATCCGCGCGTCGGCAGCTACGATCTCACGTGCCTCAAGTTCTGCATCTCGGGCGGCGCGGCTTTGCCGGTCGAGGTCAAGCAGGCGTTCGATGCCAAGACGGGCTGCGCGCTCGTGGAGGGCTATGGCCTCTCCGAGACCTCGCCCGTGGCGACGTGCAATCCTCTCAAGGGGCCGACGCCGAAGGGCTCCATCGGCCTGCCGCTGCCCGGCACCGTGCTCAGCCTGCGCGACCTGTCGGATCCGATGCGGGAGGTGGCGCAGGGCGAGCGCGGTGAGATCTGCATCGAGGGGCCGCAGGTGATGCGCGGCTACTGGAAGAAGCCGGCGGAGACGGCGGCGCAGTTCGCAGGCCCCGCCGTGCGGACCGGCGACGTCGGCGTGATGGACGAGAACGGCTACTTCTTCATCGTGGACCGCATCAAAGACCTCATCATCTGCTCCGGCTACAACGTCTACCCGCGCCGGATCGAGGAAGCGCTCTACGAGCATCCGGCCGTCGAGGAGACGATCGTGATCGGCATCGCCGACAAGTACCGCGGCGAGGCGCCGAAGGCGTTCGTGAAGCTCAAGGACGGACAGACCGCGACCCGCGCCGACCTCCTCGTCCACCTCGAAGCGAAGATCTCCAAGCTCGAGATGCCCGCCGACATCGAGTTCCGCGACACGCTGCCGAAGACGATGATCGGCAAGCTCTCGAAGAAGGAGCTCAAGGCGGAGGAAGCCCAGAAGGCGCGCAAGGGCTGAGCCGCGCCTTGCACCGCTCGTAGGCGCCGCTGCGTTCGTCACGAGCGGCGGCAGACGACGTGAGCGCGAGAGAGTCCCGACGTCAGGTCTTGGATCCGGCGGGCTTTGCGCCGGGAACGATGGATCCCGATCCGCGCGGCGCAAAAGGTGCACCTTCGGCACCGGGCGGCGGCTCATCCCTGCCAGGCGGAGGCCTCATACCCGGCGGCGGAGGGCCTGGCGGACGCCCTCCCCGAGGCGGCATGCCTCCCGGAGGCGGCCCCGGCGGGCGGCCGAAGCCGGCGCGCTCGGGCGATGCGTTGCGATCGACACCGATCACGAGCGTCGCCACGTACGTCTCCGCCTCCTCGCGCAGAGCGACGAACGTCATGTGGTCCTCGTCGGCGCGGGCGATGAAGTCCGTGCTGTTCAGGGTGTCGCGCTTGGCGCCGCGCGTGTTGTAGGGACTTATGTTCGCAAAGATGTACTCGGCGAGCGCATCCGGGAAATACATCTGCCCCGTCAGCATCGACTTCGCGTCGAGCAGCACCTTGAAATGGATGTGCGTCGTGCGCCCGCGATACCAGCCGGGAAAGATCGTCTTGAACGTTGCCGCACCCGCCGCATCCGTCATCTGCGAGCCGCGCAGGAACGTCTCGCCTTTGGTCGAGATGCTGCCGTCGTCGCCCTGCCGGTCGTAGCCGGAATACTGTCCGGTCGCGTCGCAGTGCCAGACGTCGACGCGGGCCGCCTCGATCGGACGGCAGGTCGCCCCGTCCGTCACCTGGATCTCGAGGCGGAGCGGCACGCCGGGGCGCCCTTCCGTGATGTCCTGACGGACCAGCGTCGGGTGGAAGTAGAACGGGCCTTCCACCATGCGCGGCGTCATGCGGCAGACGTTGGCCAGCGGCGGCGCGTCAGTCGGCGCCTCAGCCTGAGCCGCTGGTGTCGTGGCCGCCAGGGCGGCGGCCCCACTCGTGAGCCCGGCCGCCATCACGGCGCGCCGGGAGAGGTCCGTGCTCTTGCTCATGTCGTGTCCCGTGCTCGTTGATCGGCTACTCAACGGAGCGGGTCGCCGTTTTCCGGCGCGGACACCAACGGCAGGGACGAGGCCGGACGACGCGGCCCTCAGTCTCCCCCACCCGGACACACGCCAGCGCGCGACCAGAACGAGTTGTATCACGAATGCGCATAAATCTCTCCGGCCCGACGAACGGGCCGGAGAGCGACTCTTCGGACGGGACACAGTCCGAAGCATCGTGACGTAGAGTGCTTCCGGAAAAGTGGGAACCGGTTTTCCGATAAGAAGCACGCCAAAACAAAAAGCTAGAGCCGTTCCAGAGCCTAACAAAAACAGAACGGCTCTAGGCGGCGATGCGGGCCTCGGCGCGGGTGGCGCTTTCGAGGATCGCGGCCACGCCCATGCCGCCTGCCGTGCACACGGAGATCAGGCCGCGCCCGCCGTGCTCGGCGAGCAGCTTGGACAGGTTGGCGAGCACGCGTGCGCCCGTCGCCGCGAACGGATGGCCGAACGCGAGCGAGGAGCCCATGACGTTGAGCTTCGCACGGTCGATGGCGCCGAGCGGGTGATCCCTGCCGAGATGCGTGCGGCAGTACTCCGGATCCTCCCACGCCTTGAGCGTCGCCAGCACCTGCGCGGCGAATGCCTCGTGGATCTCGTAGTAGTTGAAATCCTGAAGCGCGAGGTGGGCGCGGTCGAGGATCTTCGAGACGGCGATCGTCGGCGCCATCAGAAGCCCCTCGCCTGCCACGAAGTTGTTGGCGGAGCTCTGCGTGTAGGAGAGGAACGATTGCAGCGCGAGGCCGTGCCGGGCCGCCCACTCCTCGCTCGCAAGCAGCACGCACGCCGCCCCGTCCGTCATCGGCGTCGAGTTGGCGGCCGTGAGCGTACCCTTGTCGGACTTGTCGAAGGCCGTCTTCAAGGTCGCGAGCTTGTCGAGGCTCATGTCCTCGCGCAGGTTATTGTCGCGGAAGACGCCCGCGGTCGGCACGATCAGGTCGTCCATGTAGCCGGAACGGTAGGCCTCGGCGCCTTTCCGGTGGCTCTCGAAGGCGAAGCGGTCCTGGTCCTGGCGCGAGATCTTCCACTCGCGCGCCATCAGCTCGCAGTGCTGGCCCATCGACAGGCCCGTGCGCGGCTCGGCGACGGCGGGCGGCTGCGGCGCCAGCTCGGCCGGGCGGAAGCCCTTGAACACGGCGAGGCGATCCCGCAGCGACTTCTGCTGCGAAAGCAGGATCATGCGCTTGGCGAATTTCTTCGAGAACACGATAGGCGCGTCCGACGTCGTGTCCGAGCCGAGCGCGATGCCGCAATCGATTTCGCCTGCCGCGATCTTGGCGCCGATGATGGCGGCGGCCTGTAGGCTGGTGCCGCACGCCTGCTGCAGCGTGATGCCCGGCGTCGAGGGCGCGAGCTTCGTGCCGAGAACCGCCTCGCGCGCGAGGTTGAAGTCTTTTGCGTGCGTGACGACGGCGCCGCCGATGACCTCGTCGATATGCCGCCCCTTGAGACCGTACTTGTCGACGAGCCCGTTCAAGGCCGCCGTCATGAGGTCGAGGTTCGACAGGTCGGCGTAGAGGGTGTTCGAGCGGCAGAACGGCGTGCGTACGCCCCCCACGATGCCGACCCGCCG
>DAITBB010000022.1:30047-42397 GCA_036823975.1 Hyphomicrobium sp. | reverse complement strand
CAGTCGCCGGGCGACCTCGACTACAAGAGCCGCGACCAGATCACGAGCTGGTTCATCGGCCGCGTGCGTGAGGACACGGCGCTGCGCAAGCTCAAGGCGGCGTTCCAGAGCGAGAGCGGCCTCGACCCCGCGGCCGTGCTGCCGGGCCAGACGGTCGGCGAGTTCCACCTCGTCCAGGAAGGGCTCGTCCGCAGCGTGAAGGCGCAGCGGTCGCTGATCCAGGCCGAGCAGGTGCCCTTCGATCGCATCGAGCAGTTGGCGAGCGAGACCAAGGGGCAGGACGAGCGCCAGCTCCGCCTCTTCGACGCCTTGAGGTTATCCACCGCGCGGCGGCCCGGAGCCCACTAAAGGGCGTGGCTGAAATATCACGTTTTGCGCCAATCGTACGGTCCGCGGCTCGGAAGGGCCGGTTTGGCGGCGTAGCCGGTCCGCACAAAGACAATTCAAAACATTATGAAATAAAAAGCGAAACGGCAGATCCCGGCCCGTATTTTGCATCGCAGCGAAGCAACGCACGGCGACGCGAAACAAGAATATGGCCGAATTACGAAAACCCCCTGTGGGAAAATTTTCCTTCTTGTATAATGGGGTGGTTTCGCGGGTGAGGGCTCCCCGCGAGACATCGGAAGACACCGGATGGGTGGGCGTCATCCCGGTGGGTAGTGTATTAGTGCGGGGTTTGTCGTGTTATGCTTGGTCGTTCGTTCCTGATGCTCGTCGTGGCCACGTTGCTTGGCCCGGCTGTCGGCGTAGGTCTTTTCGTTCTTCTGAATACGATGTGAGCCGGCCGCCGTGGCCGTTCATCGCCGGTTCGGAAGCGCAATCCCACCGCGGAGGTTCTGGGCCGCGGGGCTGGGAGTCGCGGCCATGAGTCCGTTGGACGCTGGCCGTTCGAGGCGCGAATCTTCGCCTTCGTGAAAGTTACCTCGCTTGAATGAGCTTGCTCTCCTGAGGATGCGAGAGCGCGCACATCCATCCAACAAACGATGATGCTTGAGGGCCGCCGGAAACGGGCTCACGCGGCCGTTTCGCGCCCGGCCGCTGCGCCGCCGTTGCCTTCCTTTGCCCGACCTTCCGCCATAAACCTCCGCTAACCCCAGGGGATGCGCCAGCGCCGGGTCCGCTGAAGCTTTCAAACTCCTGTCGCGTGATGTTGTTTCTGCTTCGTAGTTTTGCTCGCCTTTGCGAGGTCGCGATCAGCGCGCCGATGCGGATCGCGACGCTGTTCGGCGAATGGGTCGCCTTCAATCCGCGCCTGGGCCCGCTCCGCCCTGTTGCCGTGGTGGCTGTAGCCTATGGGCTCTTCGCCGTCGTCCTCGTCTACGGGGTGGCGCCGTTGCGTGGGATCGCCGGTCATTACTTCATTGGCGAGAAGCTCCGCTACGACGCCGAGCGTTGGCTCGCGACCGCCATCTACGATGCGCAGGGCAGCTTCGTCGGCACGTTCGATGCGCGCCTCGATAGCCTGCGCGACGTCAACTACACCGACGCCGCCATCGACGTCGGCAGCTACACGGCCAACCCCGACCACAAGTCGATCCCCGTGCGCGAGGTGCCGCCTTATTACTGGCAGTGCCTCGTCCATCACGAGGACCGCCACATCGGCACCTGGCGCAATCCCTTCGGCATCGATCTGCCGGGCGTTCTCAAGATCCCCTATTCGTCGCTGATGCGCTCCATCGCGCTCAAGCGGCCGAGCCTCGGCGTCGGCGGCTCCACGCTGCCCATGCAGCTCGTCCGCGTGATCTACAACACGCCTCCGCACGCCGGCGAAGGCGCGCTGACGAAGCTCTCCCGCAAGCTCTCCGAATGGTGGCTCGCCCCCGTCGTCTATCGCGAGCTGACGCAGGGCGGCGACGATACGCGGTTGAAGCAATGGGCCGCGAACCACATCTGGCTCGCACAGCGCACGGGCGGCGCGCCGCTGCATGGCGTCGAGCTCACGAGCCGGGTCGTCTTCGGCAAGGAGAGCAGCGCGCTCTCCATGGCCGAGCAGTTCGTGCTCGCCTCCGCCGTCAACAAGCCGATCATCCTGCTCCAGGGCGATGCGCGCCTGAACGAGGTCCGTCTCGATCGCTGGCGCTTCATCGTCGAGGTGCGGGCGCGCGTGTGCGCGGAGGCGCTGATCGCGGACGAGGCGCTGAAGAAGGAGGTCCTGTTCGAGCTGATCGCCATGGCCGGTGGCCCGCCCGATCCGAAGGTGAAGCCCAAGCTGCAGGCCGCACTCGACCGGCACGCGCCGGGCCGGGCCCGGCAAGCCGTCGCCAATCCCGTCGTGCGCGCCAACGCGCTCATGCCGTCGGCCCGCTTCGGCTTGCGCGAGGAGATGAAAGAGACCTACGGCTTCGCCTGGCGCGACCACGTACGCGGCGTGACGGCGACGTTCGATGCGGCCTCCAACCTCGCCTTCCACACCAAGGTCGAGGGCGGGCTCGCCGCGATCGACGCCGCTATCCGCCCGAAACTCGCGCCCGGCATTGCGCTCGATCCGGCACGCCCCACGGACGAGGGACGCCGCAGGCCGACCGTCACCGTCGTCGCCGCCGACGCCACGGGCGCCATCGTGCGTTACTACGAGAGCGGCGAGACGGCGCCCTATTTCGGCGCCCCCGTCGCGCGCAGTGCCGAGACCGGCTTCTACGATCCCGCGCGCGATCCCCGCATGATCGCCTCCACCGGCAAGATGCTCGCCGCCATCGCCATCGCCAACAGCGGCCGCGACAGCACGGCCTCGCTTTACCTCGATACGGCGGCTCCCGAGCGCGGTCTCGAAACCTGCGCCAAGGGCAACGGACGCTACGGCCGCCGCGCCATCGTCGCGTTCGCCTGCTCGCTCAACGCCCCGCTGATCGAGCGCGCCGCCCGCGCGGGCCAGGGCAACATGCGCCGCCTCATCGAGGGCTTCGGCTTCACGATGCCGCCGCGCGACGGCAACGGACACGAGACGCCGCCTTCGACCGCCGCCGTGCTGGGCCAGATCTCAGGCGCGCCGCGCAAGGTGCATCATATGTCGGCCGTGATCCTCGCCGCACTCATGGGCCGCGGCGCAACGCCCGTGCGCGAGCCGAGCCTGATCCGGCGCTACGATTTCACCGGCACCGAGGAGAGCCGCGACGGCAGCTTCGACGTGCGCGCGCCGATCGTCCCGAACCGTCTCATTCGCCGCAGCGCGGTGCCGCTCCTGCGCGCGCTGCTGTCCGCGCCGCTCTGCTACAAGGCGGGCGGCGCGCCGGCGGGCACGCTGAAGGCGCTCGCCTCGTGGTGCCCGGAGCGCCGCGCCGGCCTGCGGCTCCATTTCGCCAAGACCGGAACGCAAGTGACGGCCGATCCCGATGCGACAGTCGATGTCTGGACGACGGGCGGCCTGCAGTTCGCGAACGGCGCGGCCTATTCCTACGTCGTGCTCGTCGGCACGGGATCGGCGTCGGAGCCGTGGGCGCGCAAGGTGCACGCTGCGGATGTGGCCGCCCCCTTGCTCGAGATCCTGCTCGAGGATCTCGCCGACCACGCGCGCATGCATCCCCGCCCGGCCTGGCTTCCCGCCTCGCCTCCCGTCGCGACCAACTGATCGCTCACGTGCCGCGCGGCTTGGCTCGCGCGGTGGGCGCGGCATTGGCGGGATCGTCGGGCCAGGGATGGCGCGGATAGCGCCCCTTCATCTCGGCCTTGACCGCGCTCCACGATCCCGCCCAGAAGCCCGGCAGATCGCGCGTGATCTGGATCGGCCGGTGCGCGGGCGAGAGCAGGTTGAGCGTCAGGGGAAGCCGGCCGCCCGCAATCGCGGGATGCGCCCGGAGTCCGAACAGCTCCTGCACGCGGATGTGCAGCGCCGGCGCCCCTGCGCCCTCGTAATCGATGGCATGACGGTTGCCGGTCGGCGCCTCGAAGTGCGTCGGCGCCTCGTCGTCGAGGCGGCGCTTGAGCGCCCAGGGGAGGAGCGCGTCGAGCGCGGCCCCCAGATCCTCCGCATCGAGATCCGCGAGCCGCGTCTTGCCCGCGAGATAGGGGCCGAGCCAGTCGGCAAGGGTCGCCGTCAGCGCGGCATCGGAGAGATCCGGCCAGTCCGTGCCGCCCGCCGCGCGCAGGAAGGCGACGCGGTCGCGGAGTTGAAGCTGCCCCTTGCTCCATGGCAAGCGCTCCGCGCCGAGCGTGGCGAGGCCCTGCGCCAGGACTGCCGCCACCTCGGCACCGGCCTCGGCCGGACGCGCCTCGTTCGACAACTCGATGGCGTCGAGACGGCTGACCCGTCGCGTGCGGACGGCAAGCGACGAGCGGTCGAACACGGTCTCGTCGCGGCGTGTCACGCGGGGGCCGGCGAAAGCGAGCACCTCGGCTTCGCTCGTGGGCGCGGCGAGCATGATCCGCGTCGCGGCGGCGCGGCCTTGCATCTCCGCGACGACGAGGAAGGGCGCCCCGGCCAGCGCGTCGGTTTCATCGACACGCGCACCACGTCCGTTCGCGAGCAGGAACTGGCCGCGCGCCCCCCGCGCCTTCGCGATCCGCTCGGGATAGGCGAGCGCGAGCAGGGCGGCGACGGATGCCTCGCCCTCCGTTGCAGGCGCGGAACGCGAGAGCCGCGCCGTCCGCGCCCAGCCCTCCGCGAGCCGCCGCATCTCGGTGGCGCGGCGCGAGCGGTCGCGCCGGAAATGTTCGAGACGATGGTCGAGCGACGTGTCGATGCCGCCGAGGCCGCGCTCCACCAGAACGGCCGCGATCCCCGCGGCCTTGTCCTCCGCCCCGAACGCGGCCGCCGCGAGCAGCATGGCCGCCAGCCGCGGCGGCAGCGGCAGCGCACGCAGCCGGCGCCCCACGGCCGTGAGGCGCCCGTCGCCGTCGAGCGCACCGAGCGCTTGGAGCTCCTCGCGCGCGGCCTCGATCGCCGCCGAGGTCGGCGGATCGAGCCAGGCCAGCGTGGCGGGATCGGCGACACCCCACTCCGCGCAATCGAGCAGGAGCGGGGCAAGGTCTGCCGAGCGGATCTCGGGCGCGCTGAAGGGTGGCAGGCTCGCCGTCTCCGCCTCGCCCCAGAGGCGATAGCAGACGCCGGGCTCCATGCGACCCGCGCGGCCGCGGCGCTGGTCGGCGGAGGCCCGCGACACCCGCACCGTTTCGAGCCGCGTAATGCCGACATCCGGGTCGAAGCGCGGCACGCGCGAGGTCCCGCAATCGATCACGACGCGCACGCCCTCGATCGTGAGCGAGGTCTCCGCGATGGCTGTCGCCAGCACGATCTTGCGCTGGCCGGGCGGAGGCGGCGAGATCGCGAGATCCTGCGCGCGCCGGTCGAGCGCGCCATAGAGCGGCGCGAGGATCGCGAGATCCGGATCGAGCCGCTCGCGCAGCCGCTCCTCTGTGCGGCGGATCTCGCCCTGCCCCGGAAGGAAAGCGAGGATGGAGCCCGTCTCGGCCCGCAGCGCGCGGCCGATCGCGTCGGCCATGCGGTCTTCGAGCCGCGCGGCAGGATCCCGGCCGAGATAGCGCGTCTCGACCGGAAAGCTCCGCCCTTCGCTGGTGATGACGGGCGCGCCGCCCAAGAGCGCCGCCACCGCCTCGCCGGCAAGCGTCGCGGACATGACGAGGAGCCGCAGATCCTCGCGCAGGCTTCCCTGCGCGTCGAGCGCCAGCGCGAGCCCGAGGTCGGCGTCGAGCGAGCGCTCGTGGAACTCGTCGAACAGCACGGCGCCCACGCCCTCGAGCGTCGGATCGTCGAGGATCAGGCGCGTGAACACGCCCTCCGTCAGAACCTCGATGCGCGTTTTCTTCGAGACGCGCGTTTCGAGACGCGCCCTGAGGCCCACGGTCTCGCCGACCTCCTCGCCGAGCGTGGCGGCCAGGCGCCGGGCCGCCCCGCGCGCGGCGAGCCGGCGCGGCTCGAGCAGCAGGATCTTCCGCCCGCCGAGCCACGGCGCCACCTGAAGCGCGAGCGGCACGCGCGTCGTCTTGCCGGCACCGGGAGGGGCAACGAGCACCGCGCTCGGGCCCTGGGCCAAGGCCGCAGCGAGCGGCGCGAGCGCGTCGTCGATCGGCAGCGGCGGCGCGAATCGCCTAAAGGAGGGTGCGGGCGTGTCGGTCATCGTGGCGGGCTTAGCACGCTCCCTCTCAAATGCGGAGAGGGCCGGATTGCGCGCCTTTACAAGGCCGCAGGCGTGGAGAATATCGGGCGCTCTCCTGGGAGGCGAAGAACATGCGTCGTTGGGCGGCCCTTGCCGCGATGGTGCTTTCGGCCGGGGCGAACCCCGCTGCTGCCACAGAGCTCGACGGCTTCTGGATGGACTCGCATGGCGAGGTCGTTCTGGAGGTGCAGCCGTGCGGCGTGGAGATGTGCGCCAAGGTGGTGTGGCTGCGCCTGCCCTATGGGCCCGACCGGCTGCCGCTCAAGGACTATCGCAACCCCGACGCGGCCCTGCGTGGCCGGCCGGTGTGCGGTCTGCGGGTCATCGAAGGCTTCAAGAAGCAGCCTGACGGCACCTGGGGCGGCGGCAACGTCTATGTGCCGGATCTCGGCATGAGCTTCAGCGGCTACGCTCAGATTCTGAGCCCGACGCAGATCGAGGTGCGCGGTTACGTGCTGCTGCCGCTGTTCGGCCAGACGGAAGTGTGGAGCAAGATCGCCAAGCCCGCCTACCATTGCGAGCGCGACGGCGTGCCGAAAGCGCCCGAGCGCGCAGAGTAGCCGCGCGCGTCGCGCTCGCTGTCTTCTTCCGACCAGCATGAACAACGACGCCCCTCCTTCTCGTCAGGAAGAAGGAAGAGCGCGCGTCGCACACTGCAGCGTAGCTCGTAGAGGTCCTCAGCCCGGTGCGGTGATGGAGATGGCGTCGGGCGTCGAGAACGTGCCGTCGAAGAGGCGCTTGTCGGACGCCTCGCCCTTGGTCACGACATTGCGGGCGGGCAGACCCGTCGCCTTGTCGACATAGAGCGTCTGCACGTTGACGGGCTCTGCGGGCTTGTCCGCCTCGCCCTTCGCCTTCTCGTCGGCAGTGGCCGGCAGCAGCGCCTTGTAGGCCACATACGTCTTGCCCTCGAAGGTCTTCTCGCCCAGGCACTCGTATTCGAGCGTGCTCTTCGAGGGCTCCGCGATCGACTCCTTGAGCTGCTTGGCGATGACCTCGGCAAAGTTGGCGGGAACCTCCGTCCAGCCCTGGCCCTGGTTCGACCAGACTTTATTGCCGATGGCGATGGTCTCCATCTTCTGCGGAGAGTCGCCGAGGCTCACGCGCTGGTGCATGCGGTCGGGCAGAACGTAGTCCACCGTCATGGTGAGCGAGCCCTGCTTCTCGTTGACGATCTTCGTCTCGAGCCGGAAGTTCTTTCCACCCCGAAGCTTGGAGAAGGCCTGATCGACTTCCGCTTTGCAGTCGGCGTGGGCCGGGGCGCAAACCGCAAGGGCAACGAGGGCGACAACGAGTCTCTTCACGGGCCTACTCCCACATTCTGATGATTGGTCTTTTGGCGAAGCTCATGACGCAGCGGACACTTCTGTGTCATGGAAGAATCGATAGGGATTATTTCCCGAAACAGGGGGTCGCGCCGCGGCGCGCGCCTTGCGCCGTACGCCTGCAACCGGCCGTAGCAGGCCCGCGCCTCTGAGATCGCCCGCCCGTGCAGGCCGACGGCGTCCATCGCCGCGAAGGCGCGTGTCAGCAGGATCGACACCGCCACGAGCGCGCCCGGGCTCATCGCGTCGTGGATCACGAGCAGGCCGCCGAGGGCGAGGCCCGCCGCCTGCAGCATCATCCGCAGGCCCTTGGCGAACGCCGCGAGGCGGCCGGCGCGGCGGGCGGCCAGCGCTTTCGTGCCGTAGAAGGCGCAAGCGTCTGCGTCCCGGCCTGGGGAGGCGCGCCGTCCCTGGGCCTGCCCGCGGACGTGCCGGAAGCTTCTCGGACGGCGGACCAGCGCCAGCCGGTCATGGAAGAGGCCGTCCGCCGCCGCGGCGTTCTGACCTGTGATCCGCGCCCCTGCGCGGGCCGAGGCTGCAAGCGCCAGCAAGGCCAGGACCGCGAACAGGCCCAACAGCGGATGAATGAGGCCCATCGCGAGCACGTATCCCGGCAGCCAGAGCGCATCGAAGATCGCGGCCGGGCCTGGGCCGGACGCAAACCGCGACAGGCGTTCGAGATCGACCGTCGCGGCGCACAGCCGGCGCTTGTCCCACGTCGGCAGGGCCGCGATCGCCGCGCGATCGAGTTCGGCCACGAGCGCCAGGCCAGCCTCGCACAAGAGGCGCGAGCGGACGCTGTCGAGCCATACGAACACGGCAAGAGCGGCCAGGACGAGCGCGGTGAGGAGGGCCAGCGCGGAGCTGTTGCGGGTCGGAAGGACCTCGTCATAGAGCGCCCACGCAAAGAGCATCACCGCGAGCGGCAGCACGGCCAGCACGCAGGAGAGCCCCAGCAGCGGGCCCAGGCAAAGCGCGGAGCCGCGCACCCCTCTACAACTCAGCCAGCCTTGAGGAGCGCCCCGCCGAGAGGGGGCAATCCGGCCAGACGGGACGGGAGGCTCCGGACCGCTGTCCTCGCCCGATCGCAGTCTCTCACGGAGAGCCGGTCTCCCCATCGCCGCCTCGCGCCCTCGCGGACCCAGCCTCATTCGATCGTCCCACAAAACATCCATAGGTTGATTTATGAGGAACAACACACGCTAAAGGATATAAGAGGGGATTTACTAAGAAATCTTCATCGAAATCCGGCCCACCGCGGCCTTGGTCTAAAGTTCGAGCTTGCGCGGCGGGGCGGCGCGCCTTCGAATGCGAGGAAACGAAGAAACGTTTCAGCGCAGGCCGCCGCAGGGCGAGCGCTGAAAAAACTAGGGAGACAGAGGGGAATGGATGAGGCGATGGATCTGGGAGCCTTCCTGGATCGCTGGGCCGAAGGTGACCGGTTGCGCGGGGACGTCGCGGTCGCGGTCATGCACTTGGCGGAAGCCTGCCGCCAGATCAGCAACCTCGTCGGCCTTGGTCCGATCGCCGGCGCACTCGGCAGCGAGACCGGCCGGCAAAGCGGGTTCGACCGGCAGAAGGAGATCGACGTCAGGGCCAACGACCTGATCGTCGCGGCTCTGAAAGAGGCTCCGGTCGCCTCCCTCGCCTCGGAGGAGCTCGAATGGGCGCTCCCCATCCATCCCGGTGCGCCGCTGGCGGTGGCCGTCGATCCCATCGACGGGTCGACCAACATCGAGTCCAACGTCTCGATCGGCACGATCTTCACCGTGCTTCCGGCGCGCGCGAACGGCGTCGATACCTCGAGCTTCGAACAGAACGGCCATGCGCAGCTCGCGGCCGGCTTCACGGTCTACGGCCCCTTCACCGCCCTCGTGCTGACGCTGGGACACGGGACGCACATCTTCACCCTGCAGCGGACATCCGGCGAGTTCCTGCTCACGGTGCCCAAGGTCGAGATCCCGCCCACGACCCGCGTCTATGCCATCAACGCCTCCAACTACCGCCATTGGGGCGAGGCCGTCAGGACCTACATCGACGACTGCATGCGTGGCCGCGATGGCCCGCGCGGCAAAGACTTCAACATGCGGTGGACCGCCTCGCCCGTGGCCGACATCTATCGCCTGCTGATGGACGGCGGCATCTTCCTCTACCCCGCCGATCAGCGCGAGAACTACGCGCTCGGCCGCCTGCGGCTCGTCTACGAGGCCGCGCCGCTCGCCTGGATCATCGAGCAGGCGGGCGGGGCGGCAACGTCGGGGCGCGATCGCATTCTCGATCTCGTGCCGACCTCGCTGCACCAGCGCACCCCCTTCATCGCCGGCTCGCGCACGGAGGTGGAGTATGTCGTCCGGCTGCACCACGATCCGCATGGTCTCGGTGAGCGCTCGCCCCTGTTCGGGCGGCGCGGACTGTTCCGACTCTGAGCCCGATCCTCGCCTCTGCCCAAAGACGAACGCCCATGTCCGCAAAGCATCCCATCATCTCCGTCACCGGCTCCTCCGGAGCGGGCACGACGAGCGTGAAGCGCACGTTCGATCAGATCTTCCGGCGCGAGCACATCACCGCTGTGTTCATCGAGGGGGATGCCTTCCATCGCTATGACCGCGAAGGCATGAAAGCCGCGACGGCGGCGGCGGCAGCGCGCGGTAACCCGACGCTCAGCCACTTCGGCGAGGATGCCAACCTGCTGCAGGAGCTCGAGCTCCTGTTCAAGACCTACGGCGAGATCGGCACCGGGCGCGCACGCCACTACGTGCATGATCAGGCTGCGGCCGACATTTACGGCGTCCCGCCCGGCACCTTCTCGCCGTGGGAGGAGATCCCCTATGGCACCGACCTCATGATCTACGAGGGCCTGCACGGCGCCGCCATCACCGGCAAGGTCAACATCGCGCGCTATGCCGATCTCAAAATCGGCGTCGTGCCCGTCATCAACCTCGAGTGGATCCAGAAAATCCATCGCGACAAGGAGGAGCGGGGATATTCGCCGGAGGCGATCACCGACGTCATCCTGCATCGCATGCCGGACTACGTGAAATACATCTGTCCGCAATTCACGGAGACGGACATCAATTTCCAGAGAATTCCGACGGTCGACACGTCGAATCCCTTCGTCGCGCGCTGGATCCCCACGCCGGAGGAATCGATGGTGGTGATCCGTTTCAAAAATCCGCGCGGAATTGATTTCTCCTATCTCGTCTCCATGATCCAGAACAGTTGGATGTCGCGCGCCAACTCGATCGTCATTCCGGGCGGGAAGCTCGATCTCGCCATGCAGCTCATCCTGACGCCGATGATCCTGCAGCTCATCGAGCGCAAGCGCCGCACGTTCTTCTAGCGCTCTTATTTCGCGCATTTCCTTTCGATGAGCCGGCCTTGGTGAAAAAGACCGCACAGCTGATTACGGCGCATTTTTCAAAATTCCCGCCCCGGAAAGCATCCTCCGTATTAACACGGATCTGTGTGACGTATCCGGCTCCTTAGGGATGGGCAAATCAATCCGTCATCGTCTAGTTTGTTGACTTAGTGAGTTCACTATTATTTTTTGACCCTCACGGTCATATTTCTGGTGGGGGCTTTCGAGATGGTTTCGAATTGCAGACATAAGACGCCTTACGGGGCGAGCCTATTCGATCTTGCAGAGGATCATCCGGCACCCCAACGCGGCGAAGCGGGAGCGACGCGCCTTGTCACGGCCCTCTGCGTGCTCGCCGCCTCTCCCGCCTCCGTTGCCATCGCTCAGGAGAGCCCGCAGGCCGCCGAGCCCGCGGACTTGCCGCCCCTCGTCGTCGAGACGACCAAGCAGAAGAAGAAGTCCGCGGTCGCCAAGAAGAAGTCGGTCGCGCCGGTCTCTCCTGTGCCCCAGGCGGCCCCCGCGCCCGTTCAGGAGGTGAGCGAGCGCCCCCAGCAGCCGCCGCTGCCCGGACAGGCCGGGCCCGTCGCGCCGGGTGAATACAAGGCGGACTACGTCTCCTCCAACAAGATGACCGGCCCGCTGCTCGATACGCCGCAGACGGTGACCGTCATTCCCGGCACGATCATCAGCGAGCGCGGCGCCACCAACCTCACCCAGGCGCTGCGCACAACGCCCGGCATCACCTTCGACGCCGGCGAGAACGGCTTCTCGACGTCGACCAATAACTTCAAGCTGCGCGGCTTCGACACCAGCGGCAGCATCTTCGTCGATGGCGTGCGCAACTCCGGCAGCTTCGCGCGCGACATGTTCAACGTCGATCAGGTCGAGGTCGTGAAGGGAGCGGCGGCGGACAATGGCCGTGGCGGCGCTTCGGGCTACGTCAACCTGGTGACCAAGACGCCGCGCAACGAGAACTTCGTCCGCGGCGACGTGAGCCTCGGATTCGACGAATACGGCACGGACCCGCTCTTCCGCTCCACCCTCGACGTCAACCAGCGCGTGGGCTCGGTGGCCGTGCGCATGAACGGCATGTACGAAACCGGCGGCGTGATGGGCCGCGACGTCGCTGAGGCCGATGCCTACGGGCTTGCCCCGTCGATCGCCTTCGGCCTCGGCACGGAGTTCCGCGCCATCCTCTCCTACGAGCGCCTGGAGCGGAACGATCGACCCGAATGGGGCGTGCCGGGAGCGATGGTCAGCGGCATCTTCCGTTTCGATCCGGCCACCAGAGGCGCCGGGCGTGATAACTTCTACGGTCTCAAGTCGGACTATGACGACGTCCAGGGCGACCGCGTGACGGCGCGCTTCGAGTACGACCTCTCCGACAACTTCACCGTGACCAATCAGACCGTCTGGGACCAGGCGCAGCGCGACTCCCGCTTCACGGTTCCGACCGGCTTCACCGCGCCGAGCACGGTGACGACCTCGCGTCAGTATTACGAGCGGCAGAACGAGATCTACAGCAACCAAACGAACCTTGCCGGAACGTTCGTT
>DAITBB010000022.1:0-30037 GCA_036823975.1 Hyphomicrobium sp. | reverse complement strand
GGTGGCTTCAAGCACACGATCTCGACCGGCGTCGAGTACACGCGCGAGAGTTCGGATGCCGACCGGTTCGGCACGGAGAACCCCGGCAATACGGACCTCTTCAACCCCGATCCCAACCGCTTCAACGGCCCGTCGCTTCTGCCGACGCAGGTCAACAGCATCGAGATCGATACCATCGCCGGCTATTTCTACGACACGATCCAGCTCACGCGGAAGCTCGAGCTGGTCGGCGGTCTCCGTGTGGAGCACTACAACGTCGACCTGACGAGCCGCACGGTTGCGGGCGCGCCGGCCGGCGTCGGCAGCTATGAGGACAGCGAGACGACGCTCGGCGGAAAGATCGGCCTCGTCTACAAGCCCGTCGAGAACGGCACCCTCTATGGCGCCTACGGCGTTTCGGCGCTGCCGCCGGGCTCCTACCTCTCGAACCCCGACATCTCGCGCACGGGCGACAACGCCTTCCCCGGCTTCGTGCCCAATGCCGACCCGGTGGAGGTCCACAATTACGAGATCGGCGTGAAGTGGGATTGGCTCGGCGGCAAGCTCTCCACGACGGCGGCGCTCTTCCATACCGAGAAGAAGAACGTCGCCTATCACGGAGCCCCCGGCGATCCGGCCATCGTCTACGGCGAGCAGCAGGTGCAGGGCATCGAGCTCGGCATCGCCGGCAGCCTCACCGACCGCTGGAAGGTGTTCGGCGGCCTCCTGCTGCTCGACAGCGAGCGCAAGCACGGCGCCGCCGTCGACCGCGCGGCGATCGCCGCGCAGGCCAGCGATTACGGGACGGGCGGCGGCTCCGATCCGCGCTGGGTGGCGGCGAACCCGACGGGCGTCACCACGACCAATGGCGACGAACTGGCGATGACGCCGAACTTCTCCGCCACGCTCTGGATGACCTACGACGTGACGGACAAGCTCACCTTCGGCGGTGGCGTGCAGTATGTGGGCGATGCCTGGCTTGGACGTCCGGACGACGCGCTGCGCCTCATCCCGAACGGCAAGTACGGCAAGATCCCGGACTATTTCCTGGTCAACGTGATGGCCTCCTACGCGCTGACCGACAACGTCAACCTCCAGTTCAACATCGACAACCTGTTCGACGAGGACTACGCGATGTCCACAAACTGGAACGGCTCGCGCGCGACGCTCGGCGCCCCCCGCACCTACCGGATCGGCACCAGCTTCGATTTCTGATTTTGATCGGAAACAATTCTCGACATCGCCGTCCCGGACATGCTTTTTACGCCCGGGACGACACGGCCAGACTGGACTTTGCCGGGCTCGTCCCGGCAATTTCCGTTTGAGGAGACGCGCGATGCTCGTAACCATTCCCGACGTGCTCAAGCCCGACGAGGTCGCGCACATCCGGGGCGTGCTCGAGGCCACGCAATGGATCGACGGGCGGACGACGGCGGGCGACCAGGCGGCGAAGGTCAAGAACAACCTGCAGGTGCCGGTCGATTCGCCCGCCGCGATCGAGCTGGGGCAGATCGTCCTGCGCGCTCTGGCGGCCAATTCGACCTTCATGACGGCGGCGCTGCCGCTGCGCGTCCTGCCGCCGATGTTCAACCGCTACGACGCCGGCATGACGTTCGGCGCGCATGTGGACGGCGCGGTGCGCGCCATCCCCGGCAGCGGCCAGCGCCTGCGCACGGACGTCTCCTCCACCCTGTTCCTGACGCCGCCGGAGGACTACGATGGCGGCGAGCTGGTCGTGCACGACACCTACGGTACGCACAGCGTGAAGCTGCCCGCGGGGCACATGGTCGTCTACCCGGCCACCAGCATGCACAGCGTCACGCCCGTGACGCGGGGCAGCCGCTGGGCCTCGTTCTTCTGGACGCAATCGATGGTGAAGGACGACTGGCGCCGCCACATGCTCTACGATCTCGACATGGCGATCATGAGCGTGCGCTCGCGCCTGCCGGACGACGATCCGGCGGTCGTGGGCCTCGCCGCGCACTATCACAACCTCATCCGTCACTGGTCGGAGACGTAAGGCCCGTGAGCGCGCCTCTGCCGCTCCCCGTGGCTCTGGCCGATTACGAGCGGCTTGCCGCCGAGCGCCTCTCTCCGCAGGCGTGGGCCTATTTCTCGGGCGGCGCGGCCGACGAGATCACGGTGCGTTGGAACCGCGAAGCCTTCGATCGCACGGCGCTGGTGCCGCGCGTTCTCCAAGGTGGAGCCGGCGGCACGACGCGCCTCGATCTTCTCGGTCGCAGCCATGCCCATCCGATCCTCGTCGCGCCGGTCGCCTACCAGAAGCTCGCCGACCCCGCGGGCGAGACCGCCACCGCGGCGGCAGCGGCGGCGCAGGACGCGACGATGGTGCTCAGCACCCAGGCCAGCGTGCGGCTCGAGGAGGCGGCGCAGGCCGGCGCCACCTGCCGCTGGTTCCAGCTCTATGCCATGCCGTCGCGCGCGGCCACGCTGGCGCTCGTGCGCCGCGCCGAGGCGGCCGGGTACGAGGTGCTCGTCCTCACCGTCGATGCGCCGATCAACGGCGTGCGCAACCGCGAGCACCGCGCCGGGTTCGCGCTGCCGCCGGGCATTGGCGCGGTGAACCTGCTGGACCTTCCGCCCGCGCCGCTGCCCGTCATCGGGGATGGCGCAAGCCCCGTCTTCGACCAGCTCATGGCGGTGGCGCCGACGTGGGACGATCTCGCCTGGCTCGTCTCGGAGACGCGGCTGCCGGTGGTGGTGAAGGGCGTTCTGGCGCCGGAGGACGCGGTGCGCGCCATCGAGGCCGGCGCGCGTGGCATCATCGTCTCCAACCATGGCGGGCGCACGCTCGACACAGCGGTGGCGACGCTCGAGGCGCTGCCCGCGGTGGCGGCGGCCGTCGGGGCCCGTGTGCCGCTGCTGCTCGACGGCGGCATCCGCCGCGGCACGGACGTGCTCAAGGCGCTGGCGCTCGGTGCCTCGGCCGTGCTCGTCGGCCGCCCGATCGTCTACGGCCTCGCCGTCTCGGGCGCATTCGGGGTGGCGCACGTGCTGCGGCTCCTGCGCGACGAGCTCGAGGCGGCGATGGCGCTCACGGGCTGCCGGACGCTTGCCGATATCGGCCCGCATCTTCTCCGCAGACGCGCCTAGCTTCTTGACTTTCGGGGTGCAACAACCCCGCGCCGCCGCCCCGTTTCCAGATGGTTTCGCGCCCGGAGCGAGACACGAGGGTGCGCCCCAGGATCCTTAGGGAATGCCATATGCCGCACCCCTGCGAAGGCGCCTTCACCGCCTCCTGCGGCAGTGCTATCGAGCGGCGCTGAAATTTCGGTCTGAAATGGAACAGCCGCCATGGCCCCCTATCCCGAGCACAATCCCCCGCTACGCGTTCTCGCCTCCCTGATCTTCGGATCGCGCTGGCTGCAGGTGCCGCTCTATCTCGGCCTCATCGTCGCGCAGGGCGTCTACGTGTTCCTGTTCATGAAAGAGCTGTTCCATCTCATCGGCCACGCCACCGAGTTCGGAGAGCAGCAGATCATGCTGATCGTGCTCGGCCTCATCGATGTCGTCATGATCTCGAACCTGCTCGTGATGGTGATCGTCGGCGGCTACGAGACGTTCGTCTCGCGCCTGAATCTCGAAGGCCATCCCGACCAGCCGGAATGGCTGAGCCACGTCAACGCGAGCGTGCTGAAGATCAAGCTCGCGATGGCGATCATCGGCATCTCCTCGATCCATCTGCTCAAGACGTTCATCGAGGCGGGCAACCTGGGCGCGGAAGGGGCGCGCTTCACCGAGGCGGGCGTGATGTGGCAGACGCTCATTCACATCACCTTCATCCTCTCCGCCATCGGCATCGCCTATGTCGATTATCTCGGCCAATCGATCTCGGCCAAGAACGGAAAGAGCGGACATTAGAGTCACGGCAACCCGCTATCCCTCGGTCCGGCCCCAAAAACCGGGGCTAAGAGGCGGAATGAGCCGCTCCGCTCTTGTCCAGCCGGAGCCTGACGTGTAGGCCATGGGCTCGAACGAACCTCATGGCGGATGCCCCGATGACTCGGCCTCTCCTGATCGCGCCCTCGATCCTGTCGGCGGACTTTGCCAAGCTCGGCGCCGAGGTGGCCGCCGTCGACGCCGCCGGCGCCGACTGGATCCATCTCGACGTCATGGACGGGCATTTCGTGCCGAACATCACGTTCGGCCCGCCCGTGATCGGCGCCATCCGCGCGAGCTCGAAGAAGACCTTCGACTGCCATCTCATGATCGCCCCGGCGGATGCCTATCTCGAAGCCTTCGCGAAGGCGGGTGCCGAGATCATCACGGTGCATGCCGAGGCCGGACCGCATCTCGATCGCTCCTTGCAGGCCATCCGCGCGCTCGGCTGCAGGGCCGGCGTCTCGCTCAACCCCTCGACACACGAGAGCGTTCTCACGCACGTGCTCGACCGCGTCGATCTGATCCTGCTCATGACGGTGAACCCCGGCTTCGGCGGGCAGGCGTTCATCCCGGCGCAGCTCGAGAAGATCCGGCGCGTCCGCGCGATGGTCGGAGATCGTCCGATCGACATCGAGGTGGACGGCGGCGTCACGCCCGAGACGGCGGGAGCGGTCGTCGCGGCCGGCGCGAACGTGCTCGTCGCCGGCTCCGCCGTGTTCAAGGGCGGCACTGAGGAGAGCTACGCCGCCAACATCGCCGCCATTCGCGCCGCCGCCGAGGCCGCGCGCCGCGGCCGCTCGGCGGCCTGATCCATCCCACCCCTTCCGCTTCGAAGAGACGAGGTCACATGTTTCCGCTGTCGCACATGCTGAAGTCGTTCGTTCGCGTCGGCACCCTCAAGGTGATCGATGCCGAGGGTAAGACGCATATCTTCGGCGGGCGCGCCGCGGGGCCGGAGGTCACGATGCGCCTCACGGATCCGACGCTCTACCGCGCGCTCTTCCTCAACCCGGAGCTGGCGGCGGGCGAAGCCTACATGGACGGCCGCATGAGCTTCGAGAACGCGACGCTGCGGGATTTCCTGACGCTGTTCTCGATGAACCGGCTCTCGCTCGGCTCCTATCCGCTGCAGAAGGTGCTGCGCCGCGCCTCGCGCGGCCTCAAGCGGTTCCAGCAGGCCAACCCGATCGGAAAGGCGCAGAAGAACGTCGCCCATCACTACGATATCGGCAACGCCTTCTATCAGCTCTTCCTCGACCGCGGCATGCAGTATTCCTGCGCCTACTTCACGAGCGACGACAACACGCTCGAGGAGGCGCAGCAGAACAAGCTCCGCCTCATCGCCGCCAAGCTCGACCTCAAGCCGGGGCAGAAGGTGCTGGATATCGGCTGCGGCTGGGGCGACATGGCGCTCTATCTCGGGCGCATGGTGGAGGGCCTGCAGGTCGTCGGCGTGACGCTCTCGAAGGAGCAGTGCAAGCTCGCCAACGAGAAGGCGAAGGCCCTTGGTGTCGCCGATCGGATCCGCTTCGAGCTGCGCGACTACCGCGATCTCGAGGAGCGCTTCGACCGCATCGTCTCGGTCGGCATGTTCGAGCATGTCGGCGTGGCGCATTACGGCGAGTTCTTCGCCAAGGTAAACGACCTTCTGTCCGACGATGGCGTCATGCTGCTGCATTCGATCGGCCACATGAGCCCGCCGGGCACGGCGAGCCCGTGGCTCCGGAAGTACATCTTCCCGGGAGCCTATTCGCCCGCCCTGTCCGAGGTGTTCACGGCCGTCGAGCAGAACAGCCTGTGGGTGACGGACTGCGAATTCCTGCGGCTTCACTATGCGAAGACGCTGGCGCACTGGGAGCAGCGCTTCCAGGCGAACCGCGCGAAGGTCGCGGAGATGTACGACGAGCGCTTCTGCCGGATGTGGGAGTTCTACCTGATCAGCGCGGAGATGATGTTCCGGACGGGCAGCCAGCTCGTCTTCCACATGCAGCTTGCGAAGAAACGCGACGCGGTGCCGATCGTGCGCGACTACATCACCGATACGCAGCGGGCGTTCATTCAGCGCGAGAAGGAGCGCGGGATCACGTCGGTCTAGAGGAAGGACCCGAACGTACTGCGTGTGTGAGGAACTTCGCTCTGGCTCGACCGCTGGCGTTGTGCGTGCCCCAAAGACCCCTCATCCGCCGGCTCTCTAGGTTTGCGAGCCTTCGACTCGACGCGACACCTTCTCCCCATGGGAGAAGGAAGTGGGTAGGCACGCCGCGTAACCCTTGTCTCCCGCCGTGCGCGTCTCAATCCCGGCCGCGCCGTCCCGAAGGACCGGGCAGGTGCTGGATGGCAATGCGCATCAGCTCCGGAAGGCTGCGGGCCCCGAGCTTCATCTTGATCTGCGAGGTGGTGTTGGCCACCGTCTTGTAGCTGATGTTGAGCTCTTCCGCGATCACGCCGTACGACTTGCCTTCCGCGATCAGCGACAGCGTCTGCAATTCGCGCACGGTGAGCGCCTGCAGCGGGCTGGCATTGAGTCGCGTCTCGCTGAACGCGATCTCGGAAGCCACGTCGTGGCTGAGGTAAGGCCGGCCGCGCTGCACGGTCTGGAACGCCTTGAGGAACTCCTCCGAGGGAGCGTCTTTGAGGAGATAGCCCGTCGCGCCCGCCTCGAGCGCGCGGCGGATGATCATGGGATCGCTGTGCATGCTGAGGACGAGGATCGGCGTCTTCTTGTCGTGCACGCGCAGGCGGCGCACGAACGAGAGGCCGCCGAGCGCAGCACTCTTGATCGAGAGATCGACGATGATCACGTGCGGTTGGTGCGCGCGGTATTGCCGGTAGCCGTCGGCCAGACTGCCCGATTGCAGCACTTGCGCGACGTCCGCCTCTTCGAGAATGCGCGCGCAACCCTGCAGAACGAACGGGTGATCGTCGATGATGAGCACCCGGATCTGCTCGGCCTTTTGCATGGCTAGTCCCATTTGCGATGATACCCTTGGAGCGTCAGGATTTGGACCCGTAGCGGGATTTGAGGGTCTTGAGCGAGTCTGTGCGCGACGTGCCCGCCGCCCGGAGATTGAAATAGTATTGAGAGATGGCGCCGAACCCTTCGGTCCGGCCCGCCGCCACACCGATCTCCGTGAGATCATCGAGAATGGCGCTGGCGCTCTCCTCGATCTGGATCGATTTCAGCATCTCGGAAAGCTGAGCCGAGCGATTGGCGATCATGCGCTCGCTCTCGCGATAGTGCCGGTGCGCCTCTCCGAGCACGCCGTCGATGCGCTTGACCTCGGGATCGCTCAAGGGGAGCACCTCGTCGGCGCCGCGGCTCGCGAGCCATTGAGCGGGACTGATCGTGCTCGCCACCTCGAGCCATTTCACATTGTGAGCGCCCGAGTGCTCAGGCGCCGTGTGCCGTTCCCCGGATGGCGGTGCGTCGTCTCCGCATCCGGCCAGTCCGCCTCCGATCAGCAGTCCGAGCGCAACGGCCGCGACCGCAGCCGGCACGCGTGCGCGCCGGCTCTGGCGCGCGCTCGATCGCGTTAAGACGGCGATGTCCGTGCCTTGTCCCATGCGAGTCACACTCCTGTCAGGAACTGAGACACCACAAGACGCCGCACCCCGTCGATCACATGTGTGTTACATAGTTACATATGCTCTCCGCAAAGACCCGATCCTCCGTGTGTTTGCAAATGTATCCCGTCCATGTCTGCCAGTCGGACTAGAGACCGATACGAAAGTCGCAGTCTAGCGTACGCGCACGGTACGGCCCGCAATGTCGCAGCGACGGAGTGAAATCGTTGCGAATGAAGCGGATCGGCCCGGTATCGCGGGTGTTTTCGAGCCCATGCTCGGGAGCAGGTCGCGACAGTGGAAAGAGGCAGACGGCAAGAGCGGACCTTGGGCGCCAGTCCATGGAACGTCTCGCAGGAACTGCCTCGGCCTTGGGATGGAAAACGCGAGGTTTTGGGAATGATGAAGCACCTGGGTAAGGGGCTGTTGGCTGGCGCGTCCTGCGTTGCGCTAATGGTCGCTATGGGTTCGGCATCCTCCTCGTTCGCTAACGACAAGCTCAATGAGCTGTCGAAGAGCAACGAGGCATGGATTATGCCGGGCAAGAACTACAGCTCACAGAATTACAGCCCCAACACGCAGATCAACACCGAGAACGTGAAGCAGCTCCGCGCTGCCTGGTCGTTCTCGACGGGTCTGCTGCACGGGCATGAGGGCACGCCCCTCGTCGTGAACGGCGTCATGTACGTCCACACGTCGTTCCCGAACAACACGTTCGCGCTCGACCTGAACGACCCCGGCCACATCCTTTGGCAGCACAAGCCGAAGCAGGATCCGGCCGCCCGCTCGGTCGCTTGCTGCGACCTCGTGAACCGCGGTCTGGCCTACTGGCCGGGCGACGGCAAGACGCCGCCGCTTATCATCAAGACCCAGCTCGACGCGCACCTTGTGGCGCTCAACGCCGAGACCGGCGAGGAGTACTGGAAGGTCGAGAACGGTGACATCAAGGTCGGCCAGACGCTGACCCAGGCGCCGTACGTGATCAAGGACCTCGCTCTCGTTGGCTCTTCGGGCGCCGAGCTCGGCGTTCGCGGCTACACGTCCGCCTACAACGTCAAGACCGGCGAGCAGGTCTGGCGCGTGTATGCGACCGGTCCCGACGAGGATGTCGGCCTGGCTGACGACTTCAACAGCGCGAACCCGCACTACGGCCAGAAGGGTCTTGGCACGGGCACGTGGGAAGGCGATGCCTGGAAGATCGGCGGCGGCACCAACTGGGGCTGGTACGCCTATGACCCGGAGACGAACCTCTTCCACTACGGCTCGGGCAACCCGGCGCCGTGGAACGAGACGATGCGTCCGGGCGACAACAAGTGGACGATGACGATCTGGGGCCGCGACGCGGACACCGGCAAGGCCAAGTTCGGCTACCAGAAGACGCCCCACGACGAGTGGGACTACGCTGGCGTCAACGTCATGATCCTCTCGGAGCAGACGGACAAGGAAGGCAAGAAGCGTAAGCTTCTGACGCACCCTGACCGTAACGGCATCGTCTACACCCTCGACCGTGAGAACGGCGACCTGATCTCGGCCAACAAGCTCGACGATACGGTCAACTGGGTGAAGCAGGTCGACCTCAAGACGGGTCTTCCGGTTCGCGATCCTGAGTTCGGCACGCGCATGGACCACAAGGGCAAGGAAATCTGCCCGTCGGCCATGGGCTACCACAATCAGGGCCACGACTCCTACGATCCCACGAAGGAACTCTTCTTCATGGGCATCAACCACATCTGCATGGACTGGGAGCCGTTCATGCTTCCGTATCGTGCCGGCCAGTTCTTCGTCGGCGCCACGCTGTGGATGTATCCGGGTCCGAAGGGCGATCGCCAGAACTACCTCGGCCTCGGTCAGATCAAGGCCTACAACGCCATCACCGGCGACTACAAGTGGGAGAAGATGGAGCGCTTCTCTGTCTGGGGTGGCACCATGTCGACCGCAGGTAACCTGGTGTTCTACGGAACGCTGGACGGCTTCATCAAGGCTCGCAACTCCGACACTGGCGAGCTGCTCTGGAAGTACAAGCTTCCCTCCGGCGTGATCGGTCATCCGATGACGTATGAGCACAAAGGCACGCAGTACATCGCTATCATGTACGGCGTCGGTGGCTGGCCGGGCGTTGGCCTCGTGTTCGACCTGCAGGATCCGACCGCTGGTCTCGGCGCAGTCGGTGCCTTCAAGAACCTCGCCAACTACACCCAGATGGGTGGCGGCCTCCAGGTGTTCTCGCTCGATGGCAAGAACCCCTACTCTGAGGACCTCACGGTCGGCGAGTTCGACAAGGGCTGATAGCCAGACGTGACTGAAAGGCCGCAGCGCCGCGCCTCAAAACCCCGGCGCTGCGGCCACTCTTCTCCCGATGCCGCCCTCGAGTTTCGCATCCTTGCTGCGGTGAGGACGGCCGACCCGCGAAAGCTCAATGCCACGACCAAGATGGCAGGCTTGCAACCAGAGGAAATGTGCTGATGACCCCCGTAACGCGTTTGAGCGCTCCGCACCGCGACCGCTCGAAGCTCCGCCTCCTGGCCCCCCTTTTCTCGCTTGTGGCATTCGCCGCTCCGGCTGCCGCCCAGGACGCGAGCGAGACCTCGGATGTGCTGCGCATCTGTGCTGCGGCTGACGAGCTCCCCTACTCCAAGACCGACAAATCCGGATTTGAGAACAAGATCGCGATCGCCGTCGCCGATGCGATGGGGCGCCGCCCGCAATTCGTCTTCTTCTCCCGACCCAGCATCTATATCGTCCGCGACCAGCTCGACATGAAGATGTGCGATGTCGTGATGGGCATCGACACGGGCGATCCGCGTGTGCTGACGACGAAGCCCTACTATCGCGCGCCCTACGTCTTCATCCAGCGCAAGGACACCAAGCTCGACATCAAGGACTGGAACAGCCCGGATCTCGAGAAGGCGACGAAGATCGGCTTCACGCCCGGCTCGCCCGCGCAGATCATGCTCGAGAAGCGCGGCCTGTTCCGCGAGCACTTCAACTACATGCATTCGCTGACCAACTTCCAGGACCGGCGCAACAAGTTCACGCGCATTCCGCCTCAGCGGATGGTGGGCGAGGTTGCCGACGGCACGGCCGAGGTGGCGATCAATTTCGCGCCCGAGGTTGCGCGCTACGCCAAGGCCTCCAACCAGGTCTTCCTCACCGTCATCCCCGACGACAACACGCGGGCCGATGGCGAGAAGGTGCCTCATCATTTCGACCAGTCGCTCGCCGTCCGCAAGGACGATACGGCGTTGCTGTCCGCGCTCGACCTCGCGATCGAGAAGGCGAAGCCGAAGATCGAGGAGATCTTGAAGGACGAAGGCATTCCGCTCGTGACGGGCTTGCCGCGCTCATGAGCCAATAGCAAAAGCAAAAAACGCGATACAAAAGTAACAACGACGGGTTGGGCGACAAGGATGAAGAAATCACGGAAAGCAGTTTGGGCGTCAGCCCTAATCGCCGCGACAGCGTTCGGCGCGGTGGCCGTAGGAGCAGAATCGTTTCGTCACACGATCACGGGCGAGGATCTGAATGTTCCCGACTCCTCCCTCCCCGAGGGGCGTGATACCGAGGCGGCGAAGCATTTCATTGAAACGGGCGTCAACCTCTACACCGAGGTCCAGGGCTGCATGCCGCAAGGCGAGGAGATCTACCTCACGGCTTGCTCCGGCTGCCACGGCCACTTCGGCGAGGGCAAGCTCGGGCCGGGTCTCGGCGACTCGTACTGGACCTATCCCAAGAACAAGACGGACAAAGGCCTCTTCGAGACCATCTATGGCGGCGCGCAGGGCATGATGGGCCCCCATGCCGATCATTCCATCGATGATCTGCTGAAGCTGATTGCCTGGATCCGTCACATGTACTCCGGCGACGTGGCCGAAGCGGATTGGCTGACGGAAGAGCAGAAGAAGAGCTTCAAGCCGTTCAAGCCTGAGGAACACAAGCCTGCGGAAGGCGATCAAGTCGCCAATGCAGGCGAGTGCAAGGCAGCCGCAGTAAACTGACCGGCAAAAAAGGCGCTGAACTGGCGCTCGCCGGAAGCCTGTGGATGTCAGGACGGATTGAACCGTCCGAAGTCGAAGACGTGGATTGGAGGAACTGACCCATGAAGATGAAGTCTATTGCGACGCTTGCCGCAAGCGCGGTAATCCTCGCCGTCGGCTCTGGCTTTGCCGGCGCTTACGATGGCACCAAGTGCAAGGCGAACGGCGTGTGCTGGGAGCCGAAGCCCGGCTATCCGGATAAGGTTGCCGGAACGAAGTACGATCCCAAGCACAACCCGGCCGAGCTTGCCAAGCAGCAGAAGACGCTCGACGACCAGGCTGCGCGCAACGCGAAGCGCGCCGAGCACTTCAAGAAGACGGGCAAGTGGGTTTACGACGTGTCGAAGCTCTAGAAGCAATCGACATCTGGTCTCCTCGGCTGCAGTGCCACGCTTGCAAGGGGTGCTCTGCTTCCTCTCCGAGGGTTCTTGGGGTGCGGCTATACGGCCGCACCTCCTTTTGAACAGCGAGGCTCCGGTTCGGCGCCGGACGCCGCGAGGGCCCAATGCCGCACGATAACATCGAATCCGGCGTCCCGGCCGGACGCATAGACTTGCCCGCCTGGCGCAAGCGGGCCGAGCAGTTTCAAGCTGAGGTGGCCAAGGCCGTCGTAGGGCAGGAGCGGGTCATCCGTCTCTTCACCATTGCCCTCTTCGCGCGCGGCCATGTGCTTCTCGAAGGCGATGTGGGCGTCGGCAAGACGACGCTGCTGCGTGCCGCGGCGCGCTGCGTGGGCGGCGCCTACGAGCGCATCGAGGGCACCATCGACCTGATGCCCGGCGACCTCGTCTACCATACCTATCTGGCCGAGGACGGACGTCCCCGCGTCGAGGAAGGCCCCGTGCTCCGCGCCGGCGAGAACCTCGCGATCTTCTTCTTCAACGAGATCAACCGTGCCCGTCCGCAGGTGCACTCCCTGCTGCTGCGCCTGATGGCCGAGCGCACCGTCACCGCCTTCAACCGCGAGTTCAGCTTCCCGCACCTCACCGTGTTCGCCGACCGCAACCGGGTCGAGCGCGAGGAGACCTTCGAGCTGCCCGCCGCCGCCCGCGATCGCTTCCTGATGGAGATCTCGATCGAGGCGCCGCAGGACGACGAGACACGCCGTGCCCTGGCCTTCGATACGCGCTTCCATGACGGCGACCGTCTGATCGGCGGCCTCGCGGAAGGGATCCTCGCCTACGATCAGATGAACGACGTGGCGCGCGCCATTCAGAGCGAGGTCAAGACCAGCCCGGCTCTCGAGCGCTACGTGCTCGATCTGTGGAAGGCCGTGCGCTATCCGGCCGAGGCCGGGATCGAGATCGAGGGCGTCGACACGGCGCGCCTCGTGGCGGCGGGTGCCAGCCCGCGCGGCCTGTCCTACCTCGTGCGTGCCGCCCGCGTTTCCGCCTGGCTCGACGGCCGCAACATGGCCGTCCCCGAGGACGTGCGCGCTGTGTTCTTCGAGACCATGGCGCATCGCATCTTCTTCGAGCCCGTCTACGAGATGCGCCGCGAGACCGTCGCCCGCGCGCTGATCGACGCCTTGTTCGATACGGTTGCCGTCCCATGACGGAGCGGCCTGCCAGCGTCGCGCCGGCGCCCGTCGATCTTCCTTACCGGATCGTCTGGCAGAGCCGGGCCTTGCGCCAGGGCATGCACCGCAGCAGGCAATCCGGAGCCGGAGGCCTCTTTCGCGATCTCGCCTCGCTGATGGATTATCGCGATCCGCGCCGCATCGACTTGCGTCAGAGCCTGCGCGATCCGTTCGAAGCGCTGCACGTGCGCCGCTTCGAAGAGAAGAGCCAGATCGGCGTGACGATGCTGCTCGACGTGTCGGGGTCGATGGGCTTCGAGGGCAGCGCGCACAAGATGAGCCTGGCCGCCGATCTCGCCCAGGTCTTCGCCACCTCCGTGCGGCGCGCCGGGGATACCTTCGCGCTCTACGCCGCCGACGATCGCGTGCGCGAGGAGCTCTCGGTCGCGCCCACGCGCTCGCGGGCGGGTGAAGCGGACATGATTGCCGCCTTGCGGGCCTACGTGCCGCGCCATCGCGATGCCTCGGGCCTGGTCGAGGCGGCGCTGCGCGTCGGCCGCAGGCGCAATCTCGTCATCATCGTCTCGGACTTCCTGATGCCCGAGTCTCAGCTCGAGGCGGTTTTTGACGCGCTCACCGGCCATGACGTCGTTCCGATCCGCATCGTCGATTCCCGGGAAAGCCGCGAGCTTCCATCCTGGGGGCTTCTGGAGCTTACGGACCTCGAGACTGGCCGGCGTCGCCTCGTGGCCATGAGGCCGTCACTGAAGGCCGAGTGGCAAAGGAGGAACGAGGCGCGCCGGTCCTTTTTTCTGCGCCTGGCCGCGCGCTACGGACGCACGCCATTCGAGGTGACGGATACCATCGCGTGGGACCGCCTCGGCGCCCACCTTGCTGCGGGAGCGTGATGCGATGCCGAGGGCGGCCGGTGCGGTGCTGCTGCTGGGATGGGTCGCGCTTTCGGGAGCGGCCGTCGCCGAGGTGCGGACGATCCAGACCTTGGAGCCGCGCCCCTTCGGCTACTTCCTCGGCGACACGATCGAGCGCACCGTCGAGATCGAGACCGGGCCGGACGATCAGATCGCGCAGGCCTCGCTTCCGCGCACGGGGCCGTCCAACTACTGGCTCGAGCTGCGCAGCATCGAGCAGCATGCCGCTGCGAAGAACGGCGGCCGCCTGCACACGTTGAAGCTCACCTATCAGGCATTCTATGCGCCGATCGATCCGCGCAAGCAGACGATCCCCGCAACCGACATCACGATCCGCACGCCCGGCGGCGCCACCGAGACGGCGACGATCCCCCCGTTCACCTTCATCATGTCTCCGATCCGCGAGATCTTCCCCGAGAAGAGCGGCGAGACGATGGAGACGTTTCTGCGCCCGGATGTTGCGCCCGCCCCGCGCCGTTCGGGCGGGCTGCGCACGGCTCTGCTTGCGGCCATGGGCCTGTCGGCGCTGCTCCTCGTTCTCCTCGCGCGCGATCTCGCCTGGTGGCCGTTCCATCGGCGCGCGGCGCGGCCCTTCTCGCATGCCGCGCGCGAGATCCGCCAGGCGTTGGCGAAAGGCGGTGCCGACAGCTATCGCGCGGCCCTCATCGCCTTGCACCGTGCCTTCGATACGGCCGCGGGCCATCGCCTGCTGGCAGCCGATGTGGAGGCGTTCCTCGCCGCCCGTCCCGAGCACAGCGAGACGCGCCCTCTTGTCGAGCGCTTCTTCGCCGCCTCGCGCGCCGTGTTCTTCGGAGAGGCGGAGCGCGCCGGCGAGACCGATCTGCCGCCCGCGACCCTCCGGGAGCTGGCGACGACGCTGGCCCGCCAGGAAAGGGCAGCCAGATGATGGACCTCGCCCTCGCAACGCCGGCCGTGCTTTTGCTGATGCCTCTGGCTCTGTTGCCGTTCGTCCTCAGCGCGCAACGGCCGCAGGATTATCCCTCGATCGAAGGGATCGAGATGGACCCCGTGTCCACCGCATTGAGCTGGCTTCTGCGCGTGGCAGGCGCGATCGCCATCGCCGCCCTGATCCTGGGCATCGGCGGACTGCACCGACTGGGCCGCACCATCGAGAAGACCGGCGAAGGCGCCCACATGGTGCTGCTCATCGACCGCTCGTCGAGCATGGACAACACGTTTGCGGGCCGCGCGCCGGAAGGCGGTGAGGAGAGCAAGTCGGCGGCCGCGCGCCGCCTGCTGAAGCAGTTCGTGCTTCAGCGCGAGCATGATCTCGTCGGCGTCGCGGCGTTCTCCACCTCGCCCATGCACGTCCTTCCCATGACGGACCACAAGAGCGCGGTGACGGCGGCGATCGATGCCATGGATCGCCCGGGCCTCGCCTTCACCAACGTGGGGCGCGGCCTTGCGCTCGCGCTCGACATGCAGGAGGCGGACACGTCGCCCGCCGCACGCGTCATCCTCCTGGTGTCGGACGGCGCCGCGGTGATCGACCGCAAGGTGCAGGAGCAGTTGCGCATGGCGTTCGCGCGCCGACCCATGAACCTCTATTGGCTGTTCCTGCGCACCCAGGGCACGCCCGGGATCTCGACACCGCCCGGACCGGACGATCAGGATACGCCGCAGGCCATGCCGGAGCGCCATCTCGACAAGTTCTTCAAGTCGCTGGGGATCGTCTATCGATCGTTCGAGGCGGAAAACCCCGAGTCGATCGGCAACGCCATCGCCGAGATCAACAAGCTCGAGCGCAGCCCCATCACCTATAGCGAGCGCATCCCGCACGAGGATCTCAAGGCCCGCGCCTTCGCCGTCGCATTGGCCGCCTTGCTCGTGCTGCTTGCAGCCAAGCTCGCCGAGGTGCGCCTCGTACCGTCGCCGGAGGATGTATGATGGCGGCGCGCCCCCTTTCTCTCTCGCAGATCCTGGCGCCCGTCGCGGCCGGCTTGCGCAAGGTGCGCAGCTTCGCGCTCGCTGTCGCCCTCCTCGCCGCGCTCGCGGCGGTGGCTCTCATCTCGTGGCGTCTCTACGAGGTGCGCCGCGACAACGCCACCATTGCCGCGCTCAAGGCAGGCGAGGACGTCGAGATCGATTTGCGCTCGGCGTCCGACGAGCTGCTGATGGCCCGCTCTGCGTTCCTGCTCGCGCGCGATCGCCACGATGACGCGCAGGCGCTGCTCGACACCACGTCCAACATGAAGGACCCCAAGCTGCGCGCGAAGCTGCTCTACAACCACGCCAATGCGCGGGTGCGCGACGGGATGGAGCTGATCCAGCGCGGCGAGATGGACAAGGCGATCCCCCTCACACGGCTTGCTAAAGAGGCTTACAGGCTGGCCCTGCGGCTCGATCCCGAGGCGTGGGACATCAAGCACAACTACGACGTGGCCATGCGCATCGTGCGCGACTTCCCGGGCAGCGAGGCGGAGGACGAGGAGGTGCCGCCGGATGCGCCCAAGCGCTTGTGGACCGACCTTCCCGGCGTTCCGAAGGGGCTCCCCTGATGCGCGCGCGGCTCAGGGATCTCCGTCTGTGGGCGCTGCTCGCCGCGGTGGCTCTGACGCTTCTGGCGCTCCTTCTGCCGCGCGTGACGCTGACGCGTCAGGTCTATGATTTCGTCGCCTTCGTCGACATCACGGCCAGCATGAACACGCGCGACATGGGCCCCGAGGCCAAGCCCGTGAACCGGCTCGACGCAGCCAAGACGGCGCTCGAGGAGCTCGTTGCGAGATTGCCCTGCCAGTCGCGTCTCGGGCTCGGCGTTTTTACGGAGCGCCGCTCGTTCCTTCTGTTCGAGCCTGTCGAGGTCTGCGAGAATTTCGACCCACTCGAGACGGCCATCGGCGAGCTCGACTGGCGCATGGCGTGGGAGGGCGACAGCATGGTCGCCAAGGGATTCTATAGCGCGATGATGATCGCCGAGGATCTCAAGGCGGACATTCTTTTCCTCACGGACGGCCAGGAGGCGCCGCCTCTTCCCGGCGGCGGCACCGAGCTTCCCGAGTTCGAGGGCACGCCGGGCAAGGTGAAAGGTCTCTTGGTGGGGGTCGGCGGCCACGAGAAGGTGCCGCTTCCGAAGTTCGACGACGAGGGCCACGAGGTCGGCACCTATTCCGCCGACGAGATTCCGCAAGAGAACCGTACCGGCTCTCCCCCGCCCGATGCGCAGATGAGGCCCGGCTACCATCCGAAATGGGCCCCCTTCGGCACCGATCCTCCGACCGGAGAGGAGCATCTCACCTCCGTGCGGAGCGAGCACCTCGCGACCGTTGCGTCGCGTGTCGGTCTCGGGCACGTCGATCTGGTCGACGGCCACGATCTTCTCGACGCGCTCGCGGAGCATGCGCATCCCCGTCCCGTTCAAGTCGCCGTCGACATTCGCCCGCTGCCCGGCGCGCTGGCGCTGGCGACGCTGGTGGCGCTCTACCTCGCGCCGCTCTTTTCGCGCTTTTCGCTCTTCCGCCGCAAACGCCCGAGCAACCCCATGCCGATCGGAGGCGTGGCGTTACGCGCGTGACGGACCACGACACTGCACAACGAAAGAGGATGAGAATGACCATGTTTGTACGTCTGATGGCTCTCCTGGCTCTCTGGCTCGGCGCCGCGGCAACGCCCGCCCTGGCCCACGGCCCCACGCCCCAGAAGGCTGAGGAGAAGGTCACGATCGCCGCCGCGCCCGACAAGGTCTGGGAGGCACTCAAGAGCTTCGCGGATGTGAGCTGGAACCCGGCGATCAAGAAGGCCGAGGCAACCGGCGGCAACGAGCCGGGCGCCACGCGCACCATTACCCTCGAGAAGGGCGACCTCGTCGAGGGGCTCGACGAGTACAACGACGCCGAGAAGAGCTACGGCTACCGCCTCTCGACGGAGAACGTCGACGTGTTCCCTGTGAGCTTCTACTCGGCGACGATCGCCGTCACGCCGTCGGGCGACGGCAGCGAGGTCACCTGGATCGGCCGCTTCTATCGCGCCGACACGAGCAACTTCCCGCCCGAGGACAAGAACGACGAGGCGGCCGTGAAGGCGATGACGGAGTTCATGCAGGCCGGCCTCAAGGGCCTCAAGGCGAAGGTCGAGGGGAAGAGCTGAGGACGGGGCGATGATCCGCCCGTTCTCGTCGCTGCACGTGGTTGCACGCCTGGCGGCGCGAGGCGCCGGTCTTGCGCGCGTCGGCGTGGCGCTGGCGAGCCTGGCGCTCGCGCCGGGCGCTGCGGCCGAAACCCTCTACGTGCTGAGCCAGTCGGCCGCCGTGTTGAGCGAGATCCCCGAGGACGGCGACAAGCCCGGCGCGGAGATCCGTCTCGACAAGGCGCCCGCGGCCTTGGCGCTGGCCCCGGCGGCGCCGCTCGCCTACGTCACGCACCCGGACATCGGCCGCGTCTCTGTGGTCGATCTCGATGCGCGCCGCGTGCGCGAGACGATCGAGGTGCAAGGCTCGCCCTTCGGGATCGCCGTCGCGAAGGACGGACGTATCTTCGTCGGAGACTGGAACGGCGCACACGTCACCGTGCTCGGAGCGGGTGAGGGGGCAGCGCCGCGCACGATCCCCGTCGGCCGCGCGCCGGCCCACCTGATCCTCACGCCGGACGAGAAAACGCTCTTCGTGGCGAACCGCGAGAGCAACAGCGTCAGTGTCGTGCGGGCGGACGATCTCTCGGTCGCGGCGACGATCGAGGTCGGGCATGCGCCCTTCGCCATGGCGCTGTCGCCGGATGCGGCGCGCCTCTACGTCGGCAACGTGCAGGGCGGGACGGTCTCGGTGATCGACACGACATCGCTCGCGCTCGTCGAGACGCTGAAGAGCGGCGCCATGCCCTACGGCGCCGTCGTGACGCCGGATGGCACGCGCATCCTCGTCACCAACCAGCAGGCCGGCACGGTCTCGGTGCTGGGACCCGGCGGGGCGGACAAGCCGATCAAGGTCGGCGATTATCCCGAGGGCGTCGTCGCCACGGGAGACGGCAAGCGCGCCTACGTCGCCAATTGGTTCTCGGACGACGTGTCCGTGCTCGACCTCACGGCCCTGAAACAGATCCACCGCATCAAGGTGCCCGGCGGTCCGCGCGGCCTTGCGCTGAGGCCGGAGGCGCGAGACCGGAGCGAGAGATAGCGTTCGCTCTCTCGCTCCCTCTCTCGATCAATCCTCAGTCGCACACGATCCGGTAGCGGCCCCGACGATAGATGCGGTAGCAGTCCTCGTCGTCATAATAGCTGTAATAGGGCTCGCTCCATCCGAACCCGATGGTCGGTCCCCATCCCCATCCACGATGGTGATGATGGTGCCCGTGCCAGTGTCCATGGTGTTGGCCTCCGTGCCAGCCATGGCCGCCTGGGCCATGTCCGTGCCCACGGCCGGCATCGGCCGTGGCGGAGAAGGAGACGGCACCGAGCAGTGCCGTCAGCGCCACGCAGGCGCGTGTCGTTGCGTTCATCGCTCTGTCCTTTCCTCTGCCGTAGCGGCGCACGCGCCGCCAGCGGTCTTCTTTTCCCCGGCTCAAGAGAAAAACGGCGCCCCCTCCGTAGGGTTGCATCCGGAATGGCGAAATTTCGTGAAGGAGCGCGGGCATTACGGCCGTGTTTCGCCGATCCGCGCCTGCAAGGTCCGGTCGAAGCGCGAGGCCATCCAGAGCCACACGCCCGCAACGGGGATGGAAACGGCCGCGACCGCCGCGAGCGGCCAGCCGAGCCCCCGGATGAGCCCGGTGAAGACGACGCCCGACAGTGCGTCACCTCCGCGATAGACGACGGTATCGATGAAGTTCTGGGCCTTGTAGCGCTCGTCCACGTCCACGGCCGTGTAGAGCACTTTGGTCGCTGGGTTCGACAGGGCAAACGATGCCACCCGTTCGGCGACCATGATGGCCGCGACCACATGCAGCTCCGGCCGGGCCGCATAGATGGCGAGCCCCGTGAGCGTCAGCGCGGGCAGCACCGCGGCGGCCGCGCCGATGCCGAGCCGCGACATGATGCGGCCCGTCACCGCCACCTGCACGATCACCGCCAGCACGCTCGTGATCAGGTCGCGCTCGGCGAAGAACTGCACGCGCGCCGTCGCATCCGCGATCGTCTCGCCGGCGAGCCGCACCTGCTCGAGATAGAAGAACGTCGAGAGCAGGTTCGCGAAGAGGACGTAGAGCGCGATCTGCGCCAGGTAAGGATCGCGCACCACCCGCTCGGCGCCCGAGAGCAGCGTGCGCAGCGTCGGCGGCGCGTCGAGCGAGGTGTCTGCGGGATGTTGGTGAGGCACGAGGCGCCGCAGGCCGACGGAAAGGGCGCCAGCCGCCAAGAGCGTGAGGCTCGAGATCAGGAGCAGGTTCTCCTGCCCGACGACCGGCACGAGCCGGTTGGCGGCGAGCGGCCCCACGACGGCCCCCACCGTTCCGCCCGCCGCGATGAATCCATAGAGCCGCTTGGCCTGGTCGCTGTCGTAGAGGTCCGACATCAGGATCCAGAAGAGCGACACGACGAACAGGTTGAACACGCTTCCGAAGATGAAGAAGGCGCCGCCGAGGCCGCTCCCCAGGCCGGCGCGTAGCGCAAGCCAGAAGAAGAGCATCACGAGCACGAAAAGGCCGTAGATGCCCGGCAGTACCCAGGTGCGCGCCACGCGGGCGACGATCCAGCCGAACACAGGCACCGCCGCGAGCATCACCGCGAACACGAGCAGGAACCAGAGCTGCCGCTGGTCGGCGGTGGCCTCGGCGCTGAAGTTCTCGCGCACCGGACGGATGAGATAGTAGCCGCCGAGCACGAGCGCGAACGTGAGGAACGATCCGAGCGCCGCGGCGCCTTCGCCGGGCTCGAGCACGACGAGCCGACGCAGGAGACCGCGGCTCTGCGGCCGCTCCGTCGTCTCGCTCTCCATCATCGCGTGCCCCCTGTCATCCAGCGGCGCACGATAGCGCGGTCTCGTTGCAATCGCAGGGGAGCATAACGGAACATCCATTGAACATGAGCCAAAGCGTGGATCAGCGGGCGCGTTGCGCTTGGATCTCGCGCCGGACGCGTTAAGGTCCCGCCAGTCTGCGGAGGCGGAAGGGCGGGAGCAACGATGCCGAGAAGTTCGATTGTCTTGAGAAGCCTGGGGCTCGCAGCCGGGCTTTGGGTCGCAGCAATGCTGCCTGCCGGGGCTGCCGACACGCTGTGCGCGTTCCGCGATGGACCGCGCGGCCCCTGCACGTGTAAAACCGCGGCGGACGGCCCGGGCCAGTTCACCGTCGTGGCGAAGAGGCGGTGCCGCACCGAGACGAAAGCGAAAGCTCCTTCGGTCGAGGCCGCGAAGGCGCCGCCGTCCGGGCCGGCCTCCGAGGCGCAAGCGCGCGAGCAGCCTTCCGCAGAGTCTGCCGCAGCCGAGGGAGTGACCCCCATAACGACAGGAGCCTTGCCGTCGCCCTCCGCCGGCACGAGCAGGCTCGATCAGATCCGCGCGCGCGGCAAGCTCATTTGCGGGGTGGGCACCGGGCTTCTGGGCTTCTCCGCCCAGACCGAGGCGGGCGACTGGTCCGGCATCGACGTGGCCTTCTGCCAGGCGCTCGCGGCGGCGGTGCTCGGCGATGCCTCCAAGACCGATTTCGTCCCGCTTGAAACGAACGAGCGCTTCGAGGCGTTGAGAGACGGGAAGATCGACGTTCTCTCCCGCAACACCACCTGGACCATGGCCCGCGAGGTCGATATGGGCCTGCGCTTCGCCGGCACGCTCTATTTCGACGGCCAGGGCTTCATGACGCGCGGCGAGCGCGGCCTCGTCTCGGCCCAGCAGCTCGGCGGCTCCAAAGTGTGCGTCGAAGCGGGCACGACGAGCGAGGTGAACATGGCGTTCTACTTCAAGACCCATCAGATCGAGGCCGAGATCATGTCGCTGCCGACGCGCGAGGAGATGGTGACGTCCTACGAGCGCGGGAGCTGCGACACCGTCTCGGGCGACCGCTCGGGCCTCTACGCGCTCCGCGCCACGCTGCCCGATCCCACCCAGCACGACATTCTTCCCGAGGTGATCTCCAAAGAGCCGCTCGGCCCCGCCGTGCTGAAGGAGGACGACGAGTGGGCCGAGATCACGCGCTGGACTCTGGCCGGTCTCGTCAACGCCGAGGAGGTCGGCCTCGACCGCGCCTCGGCCGCCGCCTCCGATCCGCTGAGCGGCGATGCCGAGCGCCTCGTCCAGGGCGCGGGCGCGAGCGGCGAGAAGCTGCGCCTCGGCAAAACATGGCTGCGCGATGTCGTGGCGGCCTCCGGCAACTACGGCGAGATCTTCGATCGCAATGTCGGCAAGGGGAGTCCGCTCGGCATGGAGCGGGGCCTCAATGCGCTCTGGAAGCGCGGCGGCCTTCTCTCCGCCCCGCCGATGTGGTGAGGGCGCTCGTGCGGCATCGGCCAGAGAGACAGGATATGCGCAAGGGCGCCTCGGCGGGATACGGTCCGCTGCGATGGCGGGCGGCCCTGCTGGCAGGTCTCGCGCTCGCGGCTACTCTCTCGGCACCGGCCTTGGCGCAACGCCCGCGCGCGCTCCCGCCCGAGCCGAGCCACACGCCATGGGTGAGCGATGCGGCACTCGCGGAGATGCAGGGCGCCATCGCCCACTATCGCCGCATCGTCCAGGCCGGAGGCTGGCCGACGCTTCCCGGACGCGTCACGCTGAGGCCCGGTGACAGCGATGCGAATGTCGCGATCCTGCGCCGCCAGCTTCAGATGACCGGCGATCTTGCGCGGCCCGGCTCCTCCCCGACCTTCGATGCGGAGCTCGAAGCCGCCGTGATGGCCTACCAGCGCCGCAACGGCCTCGAACCGAACGGCATCGTCTACGGCATCACGCAGCGCATCCTCAACGTTCCGGCGGAGACGCGCCTGCGCCAGCTCGAGCTCAACCTGGCGCGCATGCAGGAGCTCGCGCCGAAAGTCGTGGCCGCGCCGCGCGTCGTGCTCATGAACTCGGCGAGCTTCGAGCTTCAAGCTCTTTCCGGCGGGCGTGTGGAGGTGACGAGCCGCACCATCGCCGGCAAGCGCGGAACGCCGACGCCGGTCGTCAGCGCCACGATCCAGGCTGTGAACCTGCTTCCCTATTGGCACGTGCCCACCTCGATTGCGCGCGCCCAGCTCCTTCCGGCGATCCGCAAGGACCCCGCCTACCTCTACAAGGAGCACATCCGCGTCTTCTCCTCCTTCGGCGGCGAGGAGATTGATCCCGCGCTGGTGAACTGGTGGGGGCCGGAGGCGGAGCGCTACGTCTTCCGCCAGGACTTCGGGCCGCACAATGCGCTGGGCCTCATCCGCTTCGACATGCCCAACAAGCATATCGTCTACATGCACGATACGCCGATGAAGCAGCTCTTCGATCCGTTCGAGCGCGCCTTCAGCGCTGGCTGCGTGCGCGTGCAGAATTACCTCGCGCTCGCCGAATGGGTGCTCGCGGGCGGCAAAGAGGCCTGGTCGCGCGAGACGATCGCAGCGGCGATCTCCGGCGGCCAGCGCGCGACGCTGAAGCCGAGCCGGCCGATCCCCGTGCATTTCATCTATCTGACGGCCTGGACCGACAACGGCACCGTCCAGTTCCGCAACGATCTCTACAACATGGACGACGGCACCTTCGATGGCGGCGAGGACGCCACCTCCCGGCCGGTGTCGACCTCTCTCGCGCCGTGATGTGAGTGGGATGCGCTGCGGGCTCGTCAGCCGCGGAGCGCCGCGCAGATGGCATCGAGGCCGTCGGTCAGCGCGGCCGGGCCCGGCTGAAGGATCAGCGGCGACTTGATCTCGACGATGCGGCCCGCCGCCACGGCAGGAAGATCGGCCCAGCCCTCGCGCGCCTTGAAGCTGTCGCGCCTGACTTTCTTCCCGCACCAGGAGGCGAGGATGACATCGGGACGGCGCGCGACGACCTCTGCGCTCGTGACGATGCGGTCCTTGGCGGCCGCTTGCCCGCTGAGATCGGCGAAGATGTCCGTGCCGCCGGCGATTTCGATCAGCTCCGAGACCCATCCGATGCCCGAGATCATCGGCTCGTCCCATTCCTCGAAATAGACGCGCGGGCGCACGCGGCGCTGGCGTGCCTCCGCCTCGACCGCGCGGACGCGGGCTTCGAGGCGCACGGCCAGCGCTTCGGCTTTCTCCACGCATCCGATCAGCGCGCCGAGCGTCCGGATCATGGCGAAGATGCCGGCGAGATCGCGCTGGTTGAACAGGTGGACGGCCAATCCGCGGCGCGCGAGATCCGCCACCACGTTGGCCTGAATGTCCGAGAACGCGAGCACGAGGTCGGGCGCGAGCGCCACCACGCGATCGATGTCGGCCGAAAGGAAGGAGGAGATCCTGGGCTTTTCCTTGCGCACCTGCGGCGGGCGGACGGCATAGCCCGACACGCCGACGATGCGATCCTCCTCACCGAGGAGATAAAGGGTTTCGACCGTCTCCTCGGTCAGGCACACGAGGCGTTGCGCCGGAAAGCGCCGCACGTTGCGCTTCCTTTCCGTTACGCACGGACGGTCGCTGCCGGGGCGGCTTCGCTCTTGCGCTTCGGCTTGACGAGCGACAGCGCGACCGCGGCGCGATAGACGAGCGCGAAGCCGGCATACGCGACGGCATTGATCGCGAACACCTCGCGCACGATCTCCGTCGTGAAGCCGCTTGCGGGATCGGTGAAGGCGAGGCCGCCCGCGTAGAGGCCGAGCTGATAGAAGACGAAGGCGGTGAGGAACGTGACCATCCAGCCCGCGGGCGCCGCCACGTCGGCGCGTGAGACGGCACGGGCGGCGAGATAGCCGGCGAGGGTGCCGAATCCGATGGCCCCGCCCCAGGCGTACGTCTCGGCGGTGTGCGGATAGTTGAGCAGCAGGAAGCCGATGGCCTGATTGAGAATCCAGGCGAGGGCCACCAGCACGAGACCCTCCGTGCGATCCATTTTGAGAGCGGCGAGGGCCGCGACGGCCGCGAGCGGCGCCGCGCACGCATAACCATAGCTTCCGACGACAGCGAGCCCGGCGATCAGCGCGATCCAGATCCCCGTGGCGGCCGTGCTGGAGTGAGAGGCGGAAGCGTTGGCAGGGGCATCGGTCACGATCGTCTCTCCTTGTCGTCGCGTGAAGGTCATCACATGGGATCAAGCACCACCGAAGGGTGCGGGGCCAAGCATGCGCCACGCATCCATCCGCCGGCGATCTCATGCGCTACGGATAGGCACGCGACGCCGCCTGTCAATCGACAAGATTGGCCTGTTTGCCGGGGGGCCGCGTCGCGGGTCAGGCGGCGCGCGCCGACCTCGCGGCCGTGACCCAGGCCTTGATCTTTTCGATATCGGGCGGCGCCCCGTCGCGCAGGATGCGCTGACCGGCCGGCGTGGCCGCGAAGGCCAGCACGCTGGCGGAGAGCGAGGCGTCGTCCGCCTCGGCCACGGCCTCCGCGCTGCGGAAGCCCGACTGCGCCAGAAGCTCCGCATGCCCGCCCCTGAGCCCCGGAATGTCGAGCATGAGGCGGCACTGGTCCTGCCAGAGCACGATCGTGTCGGCGGACATGCCGCGCCAGCCGAGCGCGTCCGCGACCGGCCCCGGCTCGGCCGCCAGGAAGTCGGAGACGGAGACGATGCCGAGCGTGGCAAGCCGGTCGGCCGTCTTCGGGCCGATGGTGGGCGCGCGCTCGATGTTGTCGCCGGGTGCGAGGTAGTGGCGGGCGGACGGCGCGGGAGCGGGCGCTGTTCCGGTGGCCGCGGCAATGGCCTCGGTCAGCCGGGGCACGGGCCGCGGCGCGGAAAGGACGGGGGCGGCATCCGGCTGAGGCGCGCGCGCCACCGAGGGCGTGGCGAGCGCTGCGATGGGAGGCACGGCGGCGGCCGGCGGAGGCGCAATGGCGGCGAGCGTCGTCGCCTTGAGCACCGCCACCTTCTGCGCGGCGCGCTCGGCGAGGCGCGGCGCCTCGACCTCGGCGGCATGGAGATCGCGCACCACGCGGTCGTCCTCCGGCAGCGTCGCCTCGACCTTGCCGGTAGCGTTCAGCTCGTCGAACATCGCCACGACGATGCGCTTGTCCTCTGCATTGGCCATCCGCTTGGCCAGGGTCTTGGCCGGAATCTTGAGCGCCGCCATGACCGTGTCGAGGCCGAGATCGACCTCCGGCGGCACTGCGCCCGTCTCCGCGAAGGCGCGGTCGAGGGCAGCGGCGAACGTGGCCGACGCGTAAACGATCAGCTCGCTCAGGATCTTGCGGCTCAGCGCATCGAGGCCCGCAGGCGGATCGACCACGCCCTTGGCGAGGTCGTAATGCCCGATCAGCGTCTCGTAATGGACGTTGGCCTTCTCCGCGCCCGCGCAGACGAGCTCGCGCAGCCACGTCGGGCCGTCGCCGGCGGTCAGGATGAAATCGCCCGTCGTGGCGATCCCGAGCGCGCGCAGATCGTCGTAGCTGCGGGAGATCGACCACTCGGCCGCGCGATGGATGCTGTTCTCGGCGGCGGACTGGCCCGTATGGAAGGGCTGGATGGGATCCGTCATGTAGTGCGAGAGCACGCCCGCATTCCAGACCACGGCCTCCCAGTCCTGGGCCCTGAGGGCGGTGCAGAGCGCGCCATACCACTCCTCGGCCTTGCCGAGCGCGCCGCCCCAGTAGTTGTCACGCACGTGCAGCACGTGATTCTTGAAATCCTTGAAGGTGTCGTCGGGCGCCTTGGAGCCCGACATGAAGGTCTCGGCGTGCTTGAGGAAGAGCCTCTGCCAGCCTTCCGCGTCCGGGCTGGTGAGCTGGCGCAGAGCATCGAGCGCGAGCTTGTGGTGCGTGCCCTTGGCATGCGCAGCGTAGATGATGCGGAAGAGCAGAGACATGGACGGGCCCCGTCGATCTTTTCAAAGTCGATCTTTTCAAATGCGCGACCTTGGGCCGAGTCGGGGCCGCGAGGAAAGCCGCCGCCGCACATCGCCTGTGCATGAAGCCGCGAAAAACGCTAGAGAAAATCCATGAGGGCTTTCAAGGTCTCGGCGGGGGCTTCCTCAGGTAGAAAATGGCCGCAGTCGAGCGCCTGTCCGACGACGCTCGCGGCCGACGTCTCGCGCCACGTCGCGAGCACGTCGAACTGCGTGCCGACGATGCCGCGCCCGCCCCACAGCGCCAGGAGCGGCATGGCGAGCTTGTCGCCCGCCCGCTTGCTCGCCGCGTCGTGCGCGAGATCGATGGTCGCGGCCGCCCGGTAGTCCTCGCACGCGGCATGGATGGCCTTGGGGTCGAACAGCGCCTCCTCGTAGTGGCGCAGGATCGCCTCGTCGAAGGCGCCCACCGTCTTGCTCCAGGCGGCGAGTGTGGTCCGGAGGTAGTGGCGCGTATTGTTCGCGATCATCCGCTCCGGAAAGTCCGCCGGCTGGATCAGGAAGAACCAATGATAGTAGGCGGTCGCGAACGCCTGATCGGTGGCCGCGTACATGGTCGCCGTCGGGCAGATGTCGAGCACGGCGAGCCGATCGACGGTCGCGGGGTGGTCGAGCGCGAGGCGATGGGCGACGCGCCCGCCGCGATCGTGCCCTACGAGGTGGAAGCGGGAAAAGCCCAAGGTGTTCATGAGGGCGACCTGATCGGCCGCCATCGCGCGCTTGGAGTAGTTGATGTGTCCGGGCCCGCCCGCGGGCTTGCTCGAGCGTCCATAGCCACGCAGGTCCGCGGCGACGACGGTAAATCGCCGCGCAAGCTCGGGCGCCACCTTGCGCCAGCACGCGCTCGTCTCAGGAAAGCCATGCAAAAGCAGCAGCGGCGGGCCCTCGCCCCCCGTCCAGGCTGCGATCTCAATGCCGTTGCCGACCGCAACGGTGTGTGTTGTAAAGCCTGCGATCATCGGCGGATCCCCCGTCGGACATTAGGCAAGGCGAGCAAGTGAGGGAAGCGACATGAAGCTGGTTCGGTTCGGAGAGAAGGGTGCCGAGAAGCCCGGCCTTGTCGACGGCGACGGCCGCATCCGCGATCTGTCCGCCCACATCTCCGACATCACGGGCGAGACCCTCGCGCCCGAAAGCCTGGCCCGCCTGAAGGCGCTCGATCCCGCGACGCTGCCGCTCGCGCCCGAGGGTGTCCGCATCGGCCAGCCCGTGGCGCGCCCCTGGAGCTTCATCGCCATCGGCCTCAACTATGCCGACCACGCCAAGGAGGCGGGCCTCGACATCCCCTCCGAGCCGATCCTCTTCAACAAGCTCGGCAACACCGTCTCGGGCCCGTTCGACGACGTGATCTACCCCAAGAACTCGGATCGCCTGGACTGGGAGCTCGAGCTGGCCTTCGTCATCGGCAAGCGCGCGCGCTATGTCGAGGAGAAGGACGCGATGCACTATGTCGCGGGCTACACGATCTGCAACGACGTCTCGGAGCGCCGCTTCCAGATGAAGCGCAACGGCCAGTGGTTCAAGGGCAAGGCGGCCGAGACGCTGGGCCCGCTCGGCCCCTGGCTCGTCACCACCGACGAGATCCCCGATCCCGCGAGCCTCAAGATGGCGCTGACCGTCAACGGCGAGGTGAAGCAGCAGGGCTCGACGGCGACCATGATCTTCTCGATCCCCTACCTCGTCGCCTACATCACGCAGTTCTGCGTGCTGGAGCCGGGCGACGTCGTGACCACCGGCACGCCGCCGGGTGTCGGCTCGGTGATGAAACCGCCGCAGTACCTCAAGGCCGGTGACGTGATGGAGCTCGAGATCGAGGGCCTCGGCCGCCAGCGCCAGACGGTGGTGCCGCACACGGGCTGAGGGCCGATAGAGTCGGCACATGATCGCTTCGGGCCTCAGGGAGGTCCGAAGCAGAGATCATTGCGCATCGGCCGAGGCGGCTGCCGCTCTTACCGCGACAGCCCCTTCTCCTCGAGCTCGCCGAGATACTCGGCCCACTTCTTGTCCTTCTGCAGCGACAGCATGTGCAGATAGCTCCACGTGAAGAGACCCGTATCGTGGCCGTCGTCGAAGACGATGCGCACTGCGTAGTTGCCGACGCCGCGCAGCTCGCGGATCTTCACGTTCTTCTTGCCGCCGACCGTGACGCGCTGCTCCTTCGAGTGGCCCTGCACCTCGGCCGAGGGGCTCAGCACGCGCAGGAACTCCGCCGGCAGCTCGTGCTCGTCCTTGGTTGCGAACGCGACGCGCAGCGCCTCCCCGCCATGCACGACGTCGAGCTTAGGCGGATTCATGCCCCGGCCGGCCGCGCTCTCCAGCTCCGCCCAGGCCTTGGCCGCGATCTCGCGGAAGGTCTGCGCGCTCGGGCTCTCCGGCGCCGTGGCCGTGACGGGCCGTCCCGCGTCCGAGGTCTCGCGCACGTCGATCGTCAGCGGCACCTCACCGAGGAACGGCACGCCGATCTTCATCGCCTCCGCCTTCGCCCCGCCATGTCCGAAGATGTCGTAGCGTGCGCCCGTGTCCGGCGCGATGAAGTAGCTCATGTTCTCGACGATGCCGAGCAGCGGCACGCTCACCTTCTTGAACATGGCGAGACCCTTGCGGGCATCGATCAGGGCGAGGTCCTGCGGCGTCGAGACGATCACGGCACCCGCGAGCGGCACCTGCTGGGCGATGGTGAGCTGCACGTCGCCCGTGCCGGGGGGCATGTCGATCACGAGCACGTCGAGCTCACCCCAGATGACATCGCGCAGCATCTGGTTGAGGGCGCTGACGACCATCGGGCCGCGCCAGACGATGGGCGTTCCCTCGTCCACCATGAAGCCCATCGACATGGCCTTGAGGCCGTAGCTCTCGAGCGGGATCAGCTTTTTGCCGTCGGCCTCGGCCGGCTGGCCGGAGATGCCGAGCAGGCGCGGCTGCGACGGTCCGTAGATGTCCGCGTCCAGGATGCCGGCCCTGAGGCCGATCGCCTGGAAGCCGAGCGCGAGGTTCACGGCCACCGTGGACTTGCCGACGCCGCCCTTGCCCGAGGCCACGGCCACGATGTGGCGGACGCCGGGCACGCCCGCCGTCTGCTGCACGGGCGCGCGGTGCTGCGGCGCGGCCGCCGCCGGCCGTGCCCCGTCGCCAGCGGCTCCCTGCGCGCGCGCGGCCGCGACTCGCGGATGCTCGCGCCCGTTTCGGGCCGCCGGTGCCGCAGTTTGCGTGCGCAGCGACGCGGTGCCCGGGGCCGCTTCCGCCGTAAGCCCGGCG
>DAITBB010000021.1:0-43148 GCA_036823975.1 Hyphomicrobium sp. | reverse complement strand
CGGCGAGGGCGGTGAGGAGGCCGAGCGCTTCCGCCCGCTGGCGAACGGGGATTCGATGCGTTCGGCGATCAAGCAGGTGGCTTCGGGTCGCTTCGGTGTGACCACCGAGTACCTGGTCAATGCCGACGACATCCAGATCAAGATGGCCCAGGGCGCCAAGCCCGGCGAGGGCGGCCAGCTTCCCGGCCACAAGGTCGATGCCACGATCGCCAAGGTGCGCCATGCGACGCCGGGCGTCGGCCTCATCTCGCCGCCGCCGCATCACGACATCTACTCGATCGAGGACCTGGCGCAGCTCATCTTCGACCTCAAGAACACCAACCCCGAGGGACTGGTCTCGGTGAAGCTCGTCTCCGAGGTTGGCGTGGGCACGGTGGCCGCGGGCGTCGCCAAGGCGCGCGCCGATCACGTGACGATCTCGGGCTACGAGGGCGGCACCGGGGCCTCGCCGCTGACCTCGCTCAAGCACGCCGGCAGCCCGTGGGAGATCGGGCTTGCGGAAACGCACCAGACGCTCGTCGTCAACCGGCTGCGCGGACGCATCGCCGTGCAGGTGGACGGCGGCCTGCGCACCGGGCGCGACGTGATCGTCGGCGCGCTCTTGGGCGCCGACGAGTTCGGCTTTGCGACGGCTCCCCTGATCGCCGCCGGCTGCATCATGATGCGCAAATGCCATCTCAACACCTGCCCCGTCGGCGTCGCGACGCAGGATCCCGTGCTGCGCGCCCGCTTCACCGGCACGCCCGAGCACGTCATCAACTACTTCTTCTTCGTCGCCGAGGAGGTGCGCGAGTGGATGGCGGCCATGGGCTACCGTAAGCTCTCGGAGCTGGTCGGGCAGACGGAATGGCTCGACAAGGACCGCGCCATCCACCACTGGAAGGCGCGCGGGCTCGACTTCGAGAAGGTGTTCCATAAGCCGCGCGCCGCACCGGGCGTGGCGACCCGCCATTGCGAGGCGCAGGATCACGGCCTCGACAAGGTGCTCGACAACGCGCTGATCGAGACGGCAGAGCCCGCGCTCGCGCAGAGGAAGCCCGTCAAGGCGAAGTTCAAGATCAAGAACACGGACCGCACCGCGGGCACCATGCTCTCCGGCCGGATCGCCAAGCGCTACGGCCACGCGGGCCTGCCCGAGGATACGATCTGGCTCACCTTCGCCGGCACCGCCGGACAGAGCTTCGGCGCATGGGCCGCCCATGGCCTCACGCTCGATCTCGTCGGCGAGGGCAACGACTACGTCGGCAAGGGTCTTTCGGGCGGAAAGATCATCGTCCGGCCAGACCCGGCCTCGGGCATCGTGCCGGAGGAGAGCATCATCGTCGGAAATACGGTGATGTACGGCGCGATCACGGGCGAGTGCTACTTCCGCGGCGTCGCCGGCGAGCGCTTCGCCGTGCGCAACTCCGGCGCCTATGCGGTCGTCGAAGGCACCGGCGACCACGGCTGCGAGTACATGACCGGCGGCTGCGTCGTGGTGCTCGGCCCGACAGGACGCAACTTCGCAGCCGGCATGTCGGGCGGCGTGGCCTACGTGCTCGACGAGGACGGCACGTTCGAGAGCCGCCTTAACCGGGAGATGGTCGAGGTCGAGCCCCTGACGCTCGACGCCGCGCTCGCGGAGATGCTCATGAAACGCACGAGCGAGGTGACGCACCAGCTCGCCGAGCTGATGCTCGACATGCGCGAGCAGGACCAGGAGCGCCTGCACGCGCTGATCCTGCGGCACGCCCACTACACCAACTCGACCAAGGCCAAGGCCATTCTTGCCGACTGGGCGAGCGGGGTTCGCAAGTTCAAGAAGGTCATGCCGATGGAATACCGCCGCGCGCTCACCGAGCTCGCGAAAGCAAGAGCCGCGGCGGCCGGCGAGCGCGTCGAGGCGTGAGATCAGGCGTCCGCGCGGAGCCGGGCTCCCGCTGACGCACGAAAGCGACAACCGGGCCTGGCGCCGTGAGCGCACCGGCCCCCACCCTGACCCTCAACCCATGACGGATGGGACGAGGGAGGAGATCGGAAGAGGACGATGGGCAAGCCGACGGGATTTCTCGAGTTCGAGCGCGTAGACCGCAGCTACGAGCCGGCCGACACGCGGGTGAAGCACTGGCACGAGTTCGTCGTGCCGCTGGCCGAGCCCAACGTGCGGACGCAAGCCTCCCGCTGCATGGACTGCGGGATCCCCTACTGTCACAACGGCTGCCCGGTGAACAACCAGATCCCCGACTGGAACGATCTCGTCTACCAGGGCGACTGGCAGACGGCGGCGCAGAACCTGCACTCGACGAACAACTTCCCCGAGGTCACGGGCCGCATCTGTCCGGCGCCGTGCGAAGCGGCCTGCACGCTCAACATCGACGACGTCCCCGTCACCATCAAGAGCTTCGAGTGCGCGATCGCCGACCGCGCCATCGAAGCCGGCTGGGTGGCGCCTCAGCCCCCCGAGAGAAAGACCGGCAAGTCGGTCGCCATCGTGGGATCCGGTCCGTCCGGTCTCGCCGCGGCCCAGCAGCTCGCGCGCGCCGGCCACGAGGTCCACGTCTACGAGAAGAACGCGCGCCCGGGCGGGCTCCTCGTCTACGGCATCCCGGACTTCAAGATGGAGAAGCAGATCATCGCCCGCCGGCAGGCCCAGATGGAGGCCGAGGGCGTGGTGTTCCATTGCAACATCAACGTTGGCACGGACATCGCGCCTGCCGTCCTCGAACAGCAGCACGATGCCGTGCTGCTCGCCATGGGCTCCGAAACGCCGTTCGACTTCTTCGCGGCGTCCCCCGGGCGTGATCTCGACGGCATCCACTACGCCATGGATTTCCTGACACAGCAGAACCGCCGCGTCGCCGGAGAGCCGCAGCGCCCCGGCACGAAGGAGATCTCGGCCAAGGGCAAGCACGTGATCGTCATCGGCGGCGGCGACACCGGCTCGGACTGCATCGGCACGTCGTTCCGCCAGGGCGCGAAGTCGGTGACGCAGCTCGAGATCATGCCGCGCCCGCCGGTCAAGGAGAACAAGGCGCTGTCGTGGCCGCACTGGCCGCTCAAGCTGCGCGTCTCCTCCTCGCAGGCCGAGGGCGCCAACGTCACGTATTCCGTCTCCACTACCGGCTTCTCGGGCGAAGGCGGGCGCGTGACGAAGCTCAACTATACGCAGGTGGATTCGAAGCTCGCGCCGATCCCCGGCACGGAGGCGGCACTCGACGCAGATCTCGTCCTGTTCGCGATGGGCTTCTCGGGCCCGGCCGACGGCGGCGTGCTCTCCGGCTTCGGCCTCGAGCCGGTGGCCCGCGGCCGCTTCAAGGGCCTCGACGCCAGCGAGCGCGACTACCGGCTGCCGGGCGGCGGCAAGCTGTTCGCCGCGGGCGACGTCCGCCGCGGCCAGTCGCTCGTGGTGTGGGCGATCCGCGAGGGCCGGCAGGCCGCGAATGCCATCGACACGTTCCTGATGGGGACGAGCACGCTGCCGCGCTGACCCGCGACGCACTCCCCGCCCTGAGCCCGCACGCCGAGAAAACCTCAAGGCGTGCCGAAGCCGCGTGGACGACGCAGATTTCGTGATAGCATCGATTGTCGCAGCGGGATCGCGGCGGACTTCGCGGCAGCGAAGCCCCCTTGATCGCGCGTCGTGCGATCCCCAGGTGCCTAGCAGGGGATCGTCACCAACAACGTGGGAAACGACATGAACACGCCTCTCGAGATCTCGTTCAAAGGATTGGATAAAAGCCCCACTATCGAAGCCAAAATCACGGAGAGAGCCGCCCGTCTCGAAAAGCTTTTCGACCGCATGACGCACTGCCGCGTCGTTGTGGCTGCGCCGCACAAGCACTCCCACAAGGGCAAGACCTACGAGATCAAGATCGACATCGGCATTCCCGGCGCCGCGCCGCTGATCGTCACGCATGAAGCGGCCGTCGGGCAGGCCCAGGAGGATCTCAAGATTGCGTTGCGGGATGCCTTCGACTCGGCCGACCGCCGCCTCGACGAGCTGATCGACAAGAAGAACAGCGCCGCCCGCGCCGAGCGCAGCCGGCGCAGACCGACCCGCATCGCCGACGAAATCTAAGGACGCTCCGATCTTTTCTCGTTTGGTTCTGAGCTGCGTCTTGTCCCCTCCCCGACAAGGGAGGGGACAGGCATATGAGGACTTGCCCACTCGCCCCTCTCCCGTCCCGGGAGACGGAGGAAGGTAGCGGGTAACGCGATTTACCGCGGGGCAACCTACTTCCGAACCGGCCGGCGGCCGGACTTGGCGGCATCCTCCCGCCCCTCGGCCACGTTCGCCCCCGTCTCGATCGCGTCGGCACTCGGCAGGAAGGCTTGCTCGGGCGGCGGGGCGGGAAACGGCCAGCGTGCATCGTCGGCGCGGCCGGGCTTCGGCGGCAGACGCTCGCCCTTGAACAGCACCCGGAAGTACGGCGCCTGCGAGGGCGCAAGACGCGGACGGCTGCCGCTGGTGGCGCCGCTCGTCGCCAGCGCGACCGTGCTCATGACCGTCAATCCGCCCGCGATCTGGTCGATCACCGCCTCGCCCAGTTGCGAGGGGCGGTCGGGGCTCTCGCGCCGCGTGACGAGGGCGACGACGGACGCCGGAATCGCGGGGCGGACGATGTCGAGCGCGACGATCTCCTCGCGGCCTCCGTCGCTCAGGATGCGGAGGTTGATCTTGCCGTTGTCCGCTTTCTGATCGGCGATGCCGGGCGGCGGCGGCTCCTTCGCCTTCGCCATCGCGGTCGGCCCGCGCGCCGGAGCGGACACCGCGGCCGGACCTGTCAGCTTCACGCTGCCGGGGTTGATCTTCGCCTGCTCGGGCTCGGAGCCCGCGAGCGGGATCGATCGATCCGCGCGCGCCTGATTGACATCACGGCGCAGCTCGCGGTCGACGAAATACGCGAGCTTGCGGTTGCCTTCCCAGGTGAAATAGACCCCGTCGCCCGACCGCAGCAGACGGATCTTTCCGGTCACGTCCGGGCCGTAGGCGCTGTAGCCGCCGTTCTCGTCGGCAAAGGCGGCATAGATGTCGATGTACTTCGCGCCGTTGAGGTAGGCGCGCTCGCGCAGGATGTTGTTCATCATCTGCACGTCCTCGTTCGCCTCGTAGCGGCGGACGTTGGGCAGGCCGAGCCAATAGACGGCGATGCTGTACTTCTTCAAAATCTTGAGCAGGCGGTCGCTGCGCGCCGCGTACTCCTGGCGCCAGGCGTCGGTGCCGACCATCAGACGCCGCCCGGAGGCATTGCGCACGGAGACGCGGTCCCACGCCCCCATCATCACGACGGCGATCTGCGGCGGGGCGGCCTTCAGCCGGTCCTCGAGATCGACCAGCCTCTCCGCGTAGTCGTTGCGCATGAGGCCGTTGACGGCGAGATGCGCGCCGATGACGAGGCGCGGATCCTTCTGGAAGATCTCGCGCGCGCCGCCCAGCAGACCCTCGGCGAGATCGTCGCCGATCATGACGAGGTTGTAGGTGTCGCCCGGCGGAAAGGGCGTGATGAAGCTCGTCCCCGCCTCGTCCTGCGCGAGAGCGGGGTGCGCCACGGCCACCACGGCCGCGAGCATAGCGATCACCGGCAGAATGCAGCGCGCGAGCATGGCGCCTCGGGTTCCTTGCCTCTCCTGAGGCCGCGCAAGAGCGGCCGGCTAGCGGCGCGACTCGCGCACACCAGCCTTGCGGATATGGTTAAGAACGGCATCGGACGGCCAGCAGTCAACCTTGAGACCGCTGGCCCGCTCGTAGAGACCGATCACCTTGCGGGTGTTCGAGCCGACCTTGCCGTCCACCTTCTCGACATCATAGCCCAACGCGCCGAGCCGCTCCTGGATCTCCTCGATGTTGCGCGTCTTCTGAGGACCCATGCCGCCCCAGGGCGTCACGAAATCGCCGCCGCCGGCAATGCGGTCGGCCAGGTGGCCCACGAAGACGGCATAGAGGTCCGACATGTTGTAGCGGCGGATGACCTTGTAGTTCTCGAGCACGAGGAACGACGGGCCGTAGCCGCCGGCGGGACTCATGAGATACGCCTCGAGAGCAAGCTGACGCTCCGTCCACGGCTTGCCGTTAGCCCGCTTCAGGCCGAGCTTGGCCCAGTCCGCGATCGTGCGCGCCTGGGTCGGACCTTCGTTGCCGCAATCGGCCTTGGGCGTCAGGACCACCTCGTAGCCCCACGTCTGGCCGGCCACCCAGCCCTTGCCCTTGAGCTGGCTCGCGGCCGAGGCGAGCGCGTCGGCCACGGAGTTCCAGATATCCGCCTTGCCGTCGCCGTCGAGATCGTGAGCGTGGACGAAGTATTCGCTCGGCATGAACTGCGTGAGGCCCATGGCGCCCGCCCAGGAGGCCCGCATGCGCGAGCGGGGAATGCCGGACTCCAGCATCCGCAGCGCCGCGATCAGCTCATTGCGGAACAGCTCCTTGCGCCGGCCGAGATAGGCCTGCGTCGCCACCACCGTGATGGCATCGTGAGGAAGCTTGTGATGGCCGAACGCCGTTTCGCGCCCCCAGATGGCCAGCACCGAATACCGGTCGACGCCCAGCTCGCGCTCGATCCGCTCCAGAGTCGCCTTGTGCTTGGCGGCGAGATCACGGCCGGTGGCCGCCAGACGCATGAGGTAGGCGCGGTCTAAATATTCGGACGGGGCGCGCGTGAACTCGGCCTGCCCGCGCGCATCGTTGGACGGGCGGCCGGGCAGATCGAGATCCGGCAGCTTGAGGTCGGGCTTGAAACCGGCCAGCGCCTTGTCGAAGGTCGCGCGGGATACGCCCGCCGCCTGCGCGTCGGGCCAGAGCGCCGCGATCCACGCATCGAGCTTCGCGTCGGCCGCCGCCGGCGCCGCCCCTACCATGCAGGCAAGGATCAGGAACGCGAGCCCGCGGACGAAGCCCGCCGCTCGCCCGCGGAAAAACCGAGGAAGGGATTTCGACGATGGAACCATGCGCACGCTGCATCCTCTATCGGCCCCGAACGCGGGCCGCTGGCAGTCCGGAGCCTGTCGCTCTGCCGCCCCATTCGGACGCCATGCTTCCCTGTCTGCGATTCGGGGCTTTTTTACGACCCGGACGATGAAAGCCATGCAGAGCCTTTCTGCCTGGAACCCTTTGGCGTTCCGCGACATTATTCTTATCGAACGGCATTTCGTTCCGTAGACGGCGTGGACGTCTCTTCTGTTTGGATCCGTCTCGGCCCAGAGCTTGCCCGCCACCCGGAACCATCGGATAGAGGTCGCTTCCGAGTTCGCGTCCAAAACCTCGACGTCGTTCTCCGCTCAACACCGGCCGGTCCTCCGGTCTCCTGCAACCTCTCCTTCCCCTCCGGTGACTCATGCCCAAGCCCCAGCGCATCCGCAAAGCCGTGTTCCCCGTTGCCGGTCTCGGAACCCGGTTCCTGCCGGCCACCAAGGCCGTCCCGAAGGAGATGCTGACCGTCGTCGATCGCCCCGTCATCCAGCACGTCGTGAACGAGGCGCGCGCGGCCGGCATCGAGCACTTCGTCTTCGTGACCGGGCGCGGCAAGGCCTGCATCGAGGACCACTTCGATCACCAGGTCGAGCTTGAAGCCTCACTGTCCGCCAAGGGCAAGACGAAGGAGCTCGACGCGCTGCTGGCCGAGCTGCCGGGCGCAGGCGAGACGAGCTTCACCCGCCAGCAGGCGCCGCGCGGCCTCGGCCATGCGGTGTGGTGCGCGCGCGATCTCGTCGGCGACGAGCCGTTCGCGCTGCTGCTGCCCGACATGCTGCATCACGGCGCCACGCCCTGCCTCAAGGAGATGGTGGACGCCTACGCCGCGACGGGCGGCGGCAACTACGTCGCCGTCTCGCCCGTCCCCGAGGACCAGGCCCATCAGTACGGGATCGTCGGCGTGGAGAACACCAAGGCCAAGGTGAGCCGCATCACGACCATGGTGGAGAAGCCGGCGAAAGGAACGGCGCCATCGAACCTCCACATCACCGGCCGCTACATCCTCGAGCCCGACATCTTCCCGCTCCTCGCCAAACAGGAGGCCGGCGCCGGAGGCGAAATTCAGCTGACGGATGCCATGATCACCCTGAGCAAGACCAAAGGGCATGATTTCCACGCCGTCCGCTTCGACGGAGCCATCTACGATTGCGGCTCCAAAATCGGCTTCCTGCTCGCCAACGTCGCCTATGGCCTCGCGCATGCCGATCTCGGCGACGAGTTGCGCCGCTCGCTCAAGGCAATGCTTTAAGCTGGAGCCTCGCGCCCCAAAACGGCCCATTCCGCGGCGCAGAGCCACGATGTTGCCGTTTGCGGCGCCATGGCGTTCGGCTATGGTCAGCCCGCAATTTTCCGAGGGGCCGCTGTGGCCGCCTCGCCGAGCGCATTTTCCCGACGAGGCGGAGGCCGGTTCGTCGTAAGAGAATCCGACAACGCAATGACCCCGCACGTGGGCGGAGACCCCGAATGGCACGCAAGCGAAACGATCCGGCCTCGGCCCAGATGCACAAGACGCTGACGCCCCCGGGCCTGTTCCTGGTGCGCATGCTCGTGTTCCTGACGCTCGTCGCGTTCCTCGTCGCGATCCTGCACGAGCCGCTCTTCATCTCGCTGATGACGAACCCGGGCCTCAACGGCCTCATCATCGGCGTGCTCGCCCTCGGCATCATCTACGCCTTCCGCCAGGTCATCCGCCTCTATCCCGAGATCCGCTTCGTCAACGCCTTCCGGATCTCCGATCCCGGGCTCGCCGGCTCGCATCATCCGGTGCTGCTGGCCCCCATGGCCACGATGCTGCGCGACCGCACGGGCGCGCTCTCGCTCTCGACGGTGTCGATGCGCACGATCATGGACAGCATCGGCTCGCGCCTCGACGAAGCGCGCGATACCGGCCGCTACATGGTGGGGCTGCTCGTATTCCTCGGCCTGCTCGGCACGTTCTGGGGCCTGCTCGAAACCATCCAGTCGGTGGGCGGCGTCATCGGCGCACTCGACACCTCGGGCGGCGAGAGTGTGGCCGTGTTCGACGAGTTGAAAGCCGGCCTCGCCGCGCCGCTCAAGGGCATGGGCACGGCGTTCTCGTCCTCGCTGCTCGGCCTCTCGGGCTCGCTCGTGCTCGGCTTCCTCGAGCTGCAGGCGAGCCACGCGCACAACCGCTTCTACAACGAGCTCGAGGAATGGCTGTCGGGCATCACCGAGCTGACGCCGGGCTCCTCGAGCGCCACCGAGCACGCGAGCCGCCAGCTCCTTTCGGCGGTGTTCGAGATGCAGCGCGCCGTCGAGAGCCTGTCGGAGCGGATCAAGGACAACGGCGCCGGCATCGGCGCCCCCGGCGGCTTGGGCGGCGGCGACGACGTGCGCGACCTCGCCCGCGGCGTCAACCAGCTCGTCAACCAGATGCGCGCCGAGCAGAAGGTGGTGCGCGAGTGGGTGGACGAGCAGGCCGCCCAGCAGACGGAAGTGACCAGCGTGCTGCGCGACCTCGCGGAAAACATGCTGAAGAAGGGCAACTGAGATGGCCCGGGGGCGCTCGCGGCGCAGCGGCGAATACGGCGAGTTCTGGCCGGGCTACGTGGACGTGCTCTCCACGCTGCTGCTCGTCGTCACGTTCCTGATGTCGGTGTTCATGGTGTCCCAGTACTACGCCTCGCAGGAAGCGAGCGGGAAGGACACGGCGTTGCAGCGCCTGACGCGCCAGATCTCCGAGCTCACGAACCTGCTCTCGCTGGAAAAAGGGAAATCGCGCTCCGCCGCCGACGAGCTGGCCGCCCTTCAGGCGACATTGTCCGACCTCAAGGCCGATCACCAGAAGCTCTCGGGCTTCGCATTGAGCGGCGACGAAAAAGCGAAGGCCGCTCAGGGCCGCATCCAGACGCTCGAAGCCGATCTCGAAGCGCAGAAGAGCATCTCGAACGAGGCGTTGGCGAAGGTCGATCTGCTCAACCAGCAGATGCTGGCGCTGAGGCGTCAGCTCGCCGCCCTCAACGATGCGCTGGAGGCGAGCGAGAAGAAGGACAAGGACAGCCAGGACCGCATCAAGGACCTCGGCGCCCGCCTCAACGCCGCGCTCGCACGCCAGGTGCAGGAGCTGCAGCGCTATCGCTCCGACTTCTTCGGCCGCCTGCGCGAGCTCTTGAAGGACCGCAAGGACATCCGCGTGGTGGGCGACCGCTTCGTCTTCGAATCCGAGGTGCTGTTTCCCTCAGGACAGGCGATGCTGACGCCCGAGGGCCTCGGCGCCATGGATCAGCTCGCCATCGCCATCGTCGATCTCGCCAGGACCATTCCGCCCGAGATCCGCTGGGCGCTGCAGGTGGACGGCCATACCGACATCCGGCCCATCTCCAGCTCGCAGTTCCCCTCCAACTGGGAGCTGTCGACGGCGCGCGCTGTCGCGGTCGTGAAGTATCTCATCAGCCGCGGTGTGCCGGCCCAGCACCTGATCGCGGCCGGGCATGGCGAGTTCCAGCCGCTCGAAACCGGCACGGACGAGGACAGCCTGCGCAAGAACCGCCGCATCGAGCTGAAGCTGACGAACCGATAGACGATCACGACCGCAGGCGGCACCCGGCCCGAGAGCCCAGCGCTCTCTTCGGCCTCCGGTCTCAGTTTCCGGAGCGCGGCCGCGGGGCGTCGGCGGGCGGAAAATCGACCGACGAGGCGCCGAACAGCTCCGCAGGGAGAAAATACGTCTGGCGCCAGCCGTCCCACGCCACGTCCGTTGGGCCGATGGCGAATTCCGTAAGCGTCCAGCCATTGCCGGACTGCCGCAGCAGGAACAGGTTGTGCTCGGGATCGAACATGCCCTGCCGCTCGTCCTCTGCGAATTTCGTCCGGCGCCAGTTGATCGGCGCGCCACCCGGACGCTGGAGCTTCACGTCGCCGTAGGCCCACTCGCCCCAGACGTTGAGGGTCGTCACGACGAACTCGATGGGGCCGCCGATCTCGTTCACGAAGGCGGGCCGGGCCGTGTCGAGCAGAGCGGCCCGCAGCGGCGAGCCTTTCGGCGGCTCAAACATGTCACCCGCCACAGCGGGCGCAGCGGCCGCGAGCGCGCAGCAGGCGAGCCAGAGAACGAGCGGGCGGACGAGGCGCATGACGGGAGCTCCGGGCGGATCAGTCCTCGCCATGATATCCTGTTTGGACGCGCCGTCGATCACCCACGATACGGACCACGACTCCCGGGAAGGACAGATTGTGGACGCCAGCGTCAGGACGTTTTTTGAGCGGTACGAGCGCTTTTTCAACCGATCCCTCAACGGCGACATGGATCCGGACGAGGCCGCGTCGCTGTACGCCTCCGCGTTCATTGCCGCCTCGCCGAGCGGGGTGATGGCCGGAAAAAACGACGCGCAGCTCAGAGGGGCCATGGCCCAAGGCTATGCGCGCTACCGGGAGATCGGGACCAAGGCCATGACGCTACGCCATGTCCGTCTCTCCCCTATCGATGACCACCATTGCGTGGCGCATGTGGCGTGGACGGCAACCTATGCCCGCAAGGATCGGCCGGACATCGCAATCGATTTCGATGTGCACTATCTCGTTCAAAAGCTGGACGGGGAGCCGAAGGTTTTCGGCTGGGTCTCGGGCGACGAGCAGGCGCTTCTAAAAGCGCATGGCATCATCTGAAAGCCTGCGCGCGACCGGAAAATGAAACCAGCGCACGCCAACATCGCGAAAGCCGGGATCGCATCGCGATGGTGCAGGCTCTCAAATCTTGGCCATATGTCCCGCAGGGCGACACACCCACTTCTTCGCGAACCACTTCGGATGGCTCTCTGACCACTTCGCGATTTCCGTGGGGCTGGCCATCATGCACTGCATGGGCGTCGTGCCTTCCGCGAGGTAGACGAGGCTGACCTCCTTGCACTGCGAAGGGTTGGCCAGGAGGCAAACAGAGACGACGAGCTCTAGCATGGAAGACCTCAAACGATTGCGTTGCCGGCTTTCGCGGCCCTCTCGCAGCGCATCGTCCCTTCTTCTTTTTAATTACTACAATGCTAGCGCACGAATCAGGTTTCGTCCAAGGATCAACGCCCAGCCAGGCATCTTGGGTCCAAAGACCCGTTCACGGCAGGACGTTTCCTTCATCGATTGAGCGATTGGAACATCAGCAAGACGCGGAATTCGCGGGGCTTTCGCGTCCCGATGGTCGCGCGCTTTTTTCGATCATTTCTTTGGCGCGGGAGGCATGGGCTTGTCCTTATCCTCGCCTCGCTCGCTCGACACGGCGGTGAGGAACGCGACGAGGGCAGCCTTCTCGTCGTCGGTCAGGGTGAGATCGCGGACCACCGTCGGCGCGAGCGAAGGACGCCGAACGAGCCCGCCGGCGTAATGAGCGACCACGTCGGCCAGGGTCGCGAGCGAGCCATCGTGCATGTAGGGCGCCGTGTGCGCCACCTCGCGCAGGGACGGAGTCTTGAACGCGGGAATCCCCTGCCCGGCCGGATCGAGATCGAGCGCGCCGCGGCCGAGGTCGCCGCTGGGCAGGCCGACGTCGTGGAAGCTGTCGTCCGTCAGCCGCCATCCGCCGTGGCAGGTGACGCATCCTCCCTTGCCGACGAAGAGATCGAACCCGCGCCGGGCCGCGGCCGACAAGGCGTCGTCGTCGCCCGCCACCCAGCGGTCGAACGGCGTTTCGGGCGATTTGAGCGAGCGCTCGTAGGCGACGAGCGCGTCCAGGATCTCCGCTTCCCCGATGCGACCGGATGCGGGGAAGGCCGCTGCGAAGCGGGCCTTCAGAGCGGCGTCCGAGTCCAGGCGTTGCACGATCACCGGAAAGCTGCCGGCCATCTCGTCCGGCGCGGTGATCGGCACGCGGGCCTGGGCGGCGAGGGTCTCGGCGCGGCCATCCCAGAAGAAGCGCGAGGCCGCGGCGAGGTCGTAGAGCGCCGGGACGTTCCGGGAAAGCACGGCGCCGGCCGCCCCACGCCCCGTCTTGCGGCCGTCCGTGAACGCCCGGCCCGGATCGTGGCACGAGGCGCACGACATCGTGCCGGAGCCGGAGAGCCGCGTATCGCGGAAAAGATCGGCCCCGAGCGCCGATTGCGCCGGGTGAGGCGGAGCACCGTGCGGGAGGGCCGGCCGCGCGAAGATCGCACGCCAGACGGCGGCGCGGTCCGGCGATATCGGCCCATCCGCCGCCGCGCCCCGCATTGCCCCTGCGCACCCGAGCACAAGAAGCACGGCGGCCGACGCCAGCAGCGCGCGCGAGGTGCCGGCAGAAGGGCGGCAAGCCTTCATCGCGTCATGATCCGGGAACAGTCTGACGGATGTGACTCTCTCATCCGTGGTCTTCCTATCGCCGTATCCAGCCCCGAGACGTTCTTAGACCGTGGCCACGGAATCACGCCCGATATGCGGATCGCGCGTGCGCGTCAAACGGCCCTTGACCCAGAGGGCAAGCTCTTACATCCAAGATGGGATACCCTGTCAAATGCTGCCGGCAACGACAGGATCGCACCGGACGCCGAGAACCACCGGAGGGGGTGGCGGCGCGGTCGTTTTATTGATCATTTCCGCATGTGGGGGATATTCATGGCAATCAGCGGCGGCGACGCGCAAGCTCCTGCGTATGCGATGACGCGTCCAGCGCCCACGCTCGGCTGGTTCCTCAAGCGCTTTCTCGTCGGAACAGCGATCCTGCTCGTCGCCATGGGCGGGCTGGCGTGGCTCACCTATGCCTCCATCGATCCGGCGCTCGACGGTATCCCGGCGCCCTCTGCCGACGCGACCCACGCCCCCGCGGCGCTCTGAGCCCGCGGGCGGCGCGCACCCTGTGCGCCGAAACCCCTTTCCCGTTTGCAGCCCCGGCGAAGCGCAGTAGCATCCGCGCGTCTCTTCAATGCTTTCCAGGATCGGGCCCATGGATCCTACCACGCTCATTCTCATCGTCCTCGTCGGGGCCGGCGCCTTCTACGCCGGGCTCCAGGTCGGGCGCTTCAAGGCCCTGAGCGAACGCGGACCGCTTCCCCAGCCCGAGGCGACGCCGTTGCCGGGACCGGAGGTCGGCCGGCGCCACGCGGATGCCGGTGGCAGCACGTGGGAGGCCCCGGAGCAGCGCAGCACAGCCCCGCCGCGGCGCTCGTCCAAGCCCCCCCCAGCGGCGGCGGGCCTCATGGGGCCGGGCGGGCCGGGCTCCGACAAATCCTAAAATAGCGCCGGCACCGTTCTTCCTTTCCGTTGTCGCGCACGGCCGTGCTACAGGCGTGCCCACGATCGCAACAGGCCGGTCCTCCCATGCGCCTCGCCATGCTGGCCCGCAACGCGGGCCTTTACTCCCACCGGCGCCTCGTCGAGGCCGCCCAGGCGCGCGGGCACACGCTCGACGTGATCAACACGCTGCACGTGCACATGAACATCACGTCGAACCAGCCCGTACTGCGCTACGGCGGCAAGACGCTGCCGCTCTACGACGCGGTGATCCCGCGCATCGGCGCGTCCGTCACGCATTACGGCCTGGCGGTGCTCCGCCAATTCGAGATGCAGGGCGTGTTCCCGCTGAACGAGAGCGTCGCCATCGGCCGCTCCCGCGACAAGCTGCGGGCGCTGCAGCTCCTCGCCCGCGCCGGCATCGGCCTTCCGGCCACCGCCTTCGCCCACAAGCCCAAGAGGGCCGAGACCGTCGTCATGGAGGTCGGCGGGGCGCCGGTCGTCATCAAGCTCGTCGAAGGCACGCAGGGCATGGGCGTGGTGCTCGCCGAGACGGAAGCCTCCGCCAAATCGATCGTCGAAGCCTTCAGCGCTGCGAACATCAACATCCTCGTGCAGGAGTACATCGCGGAAGCCGAGGGGAGCGACGTGCGCGCGCTGGTGCTCGGCGGGCGCGTGGTGGCCGCCATCCGACGCGTCGGCAAGGCCGGTGAGTTCCGCTCGAACCTGCACCGGGGGGGTGCCGCCGAGGAGGCCCACATCTCCGACGAGGAACGCGAGACGGCCATCCATGCGGCCGCCGTGCTCGGCCTCAATCTCGCGGGCGTCGACATGCTGCGCTCGCACCGCGGCCCCGTCGTCATAGAGGTCAACTCCTCGCCCGGGCTCCGGGGCATCGAGCGGGCGACCGGGATCGACGTGGCAGGGGCCATCATCACCTTCATCGAGCAGTCGGCGGCGCATGGCCGCACCGAGACCCGCGGCGAGAAAGGCTAGGTCGCGCCTCACGTTTCGCCCGGCGGGAGCGCTTGATCCCGACCGGCCATCTCGCCTATGCTCTACGGCCGATGCGTGTCGTGCGCCGCCGTGTCTGGCTCGCGTTCGAGGGCCGTTTCCATGCTGCAACCGCCCCTCGGCGCCGCCGCTCACGGGCCTGCGGCCGGGGCGAGGATAATCTCCGGATGACGGAACAGCAGAAGCATTTTCCCGAGTTCTACGTCACGACGCCCCAGCCCTGCCCGTACCTTCCGGGGCGCCAGGAGCGGAAGCTTTTCACGCACCTCACCCACGACAAGCCGCTCGCACTCATCGACAATCTGCTCAAGGGCGGGTTCCGGCGCAGCCAGAACATCGCCTACATGCCCTACTGCGAGGGCTGCCACGCCTGTGTCTCGGTGCGCATCCTGGTAGACGAGTTCGAGCCGGGCCGCACCATGCGCCGCACTATCGAGCGCAACCGCGACCTCACCGCGCGCCGCGTCTCCGCCATCCCGACCTCGGAGCAGTTCGCCCTCTTCCGCAGCTACATCGACGCGCGCCACTCCGACGGCGGCATGGCCGACATGAGCGTGCTCGACTACGCGATGATGGTGGAGGACAGCGTCGTGCGCACGTTCCTCACCGAGTACCGGGCCCGGCCCGAGACGCCGCTCGAAACGCGGGTCGAGACGTGGCCGCTCGCGGCGGTGGCGCTGTGCGACCGGCTCTCCGACGGCATCTCGATGGTCTACAGCTTCTACGAACCGCTCGAGGACGAGCGCAGCCTCGGCACCTACATGATCCTCGAGCACATCGACTACGCGCGCCGGCTCGCGCTCCCCTACCTCTATCTCGGCTACTGGATCGAGGGCTCGCGCAAGATGAGCTACAAGACCCGCTATCAGCCCCAGGAGCACCTCGGCGCCCACGGCTGGGTCCGCATGCCCCCGCCGCGATAAGTCCGGGAGCGACGGAGAGAAGGTGCCCGCGTCGAGCCGGAGGCTCGCAATCGAACGAAGTGGCGGATGAGGGGCTTCGGTGCGCTCTAAAAGCGCAGCGTCCCCAGCGATCGATCGGCTGTCACCGACCTACCGGCCCAGCGCGCCGTCGAGCTTCTCGAACATATAGGTCCACTTCGCGCTCTGCGTCTCGATCAGGACGCCCATCATGGCGCGCAGGTCCGCCAGCATCTTGCAGTTGGGCTCGGAGGCGTTGGCGCCCTCCTGTCCCATGGTCGAGATCGAGGCCAGAAGATCGTTCGTCTTGTCGTCGTAGACGGTGATCCGATCGTCCTTCACGAAGGGCGCGGCCTCCTTCAGGAACTGGTCGTTGGACCAGCCGCGCTTCTCCTTGAGCTGGCGCAACTTGGCCTGGAACGTCGGACGGTGCGTATTGTTCAGCTCGCGCAGCTTCTCGGCGGTCTCATCGACTGCGCTCTCGAACTCGGACTTGGCGCAAACCTCGCCAGCCGCGGCCGGCGCCGCCTCCTGCGCCGCGGCCACATGGCCCCAGAGCCCGAGAGCCAGCGCCAGCAGAAGGAACGCCTTCGCGCCTCCACGCGCTGCGCACCGGCCTTTCGCGCGGAACCTTCCCCGCCGACTGTCGTCCCGCTTCAACACTCTGGCCCTTCGCTGAGCAACCGTACGCCGCACATGGTCCCGATCCCACGCACCTGGATCGGAGGCTCTCGAATTCCGCCCTGCCGCATGCCTGCGACGAACCACCTCGTCTGAAAATGCTCTACCGAGGGTCGGTCGGAACCGCAAGTTCGCTCATGCGTCGAGCCCCCCGGAGCCTGCCTTTTCCGGACCGGGCGTGTCCTCAGCCGAACGGCGGCCCGAACTTGTTCGAGCGCGGAAAGCCCTTGGGCGCGGCATGGCCCGCATGCGCGCGCTGGCCCACCCACTCGCGCAGCTCGCCCCAGGCGAGCGTGAAGGTGCGGCCGGCCGCATCGACCCAGGTCAGACCCTCCTTCTTCGCGAACACGCGCACGTCCGCGAGCGCACCACTCTTGAAGCGTTGCAGGATCGTGCCCTTGCCGCGCGTCATCTCGTTCACCTCGTCGAGCGGGAAAACGAGCATCTTGCGGTTCTCGCCCATGGTCGCGACGTGGTCGCCCTCGACGGGAACGCACACGCGCGCCTCCTCGCCGGCGCTGACGTTCAGGATCTGCTTGCCCTTGCGGGTGGCGGCGACCACTTCGTCCTCCGGCACCACGAAGCCGTAGCCCCCCGTGCTGGCCACCAGCAGCCGGCGGCCGGGCTGATGCACGAAGCACTCGGCGAAGTCGTGGTTCTCCTCCAGGTCCACCATCAGGCGCACCGGCTCGCCATGCCCACGCCCGCCCGGAAGCTGGCTCGCATCGAGCGTGAAGAAGCGGCCGTTGGTGGCGAACAGGATGAGCTTGTCCGTCGTCTGCGCCTTGACGGCACGCTTCAGCCCGTCGCCCTGCTTGAAGTCGAGCTTGGAGAGATCGTCCTGATGCCCCTTGAGCGCGCGGATCCAGCCCTTCTCCGAGAGGATGACCGTGATCGGCTCCTTCTCGAGAAGCGCCGCATCGAGATCGACGTCGATCTCGGGCGCATCGGCGAAGCTCGTGCGGCGGCGGCCCAGCGCCGTCTTGCGCGAATAGCGCTCGCGCGTCTCGCGCACCTCGGCCGAGACGCGCTCCCACTGAAGATCGTCCGACTTGAGCAGCTCCTTCAGCGCGCGGCGCTCCTTCGACAGCTTGTCGTGCTCGGCCCGGATCTCGACCTCCTCGAGCTTCGACAGGCTCTTGAGGCGGAGGTTGAGGATGGCGTCCGCCTGCACCTCGGAGAGCTTGAAGCGCGCGATGAGCTTGGCCTTGGGGTCATCCTCGAAGCGAACGATGCGGATGACCTCGTCGATGTTGAGGTAGGCGACGAGATAGCCGTCGAGCACCTCGAGGCGATGCTCGATCTTCTTGAGGCGATGCTCCGAGCGGCGCACCAGCACCTCGATGCGGTGCTCGAGCCATTGCCGCAGCACGTCCCGCAGCGAGAGCACGTTCGGGATCTGACCGGCGGAGAGCACGTTCATGTTGAGGCCGAAACGGATCTCGAGCTCGGTCAGCCGGAACAGGCTTTCCATCAGCAGCACGGGATCGATCGTGCGCGACTTGGGCTCCAGGATGAGGCGCACCTCCTCGGCCGACTCGTCACGGACGTCACCGAGCAGCGGGAGCTTCTTCTCCGTCATCAGCTCGGCGATCTTCTCGATCAGCTTCGCCTTCTGCACCTGATAGGGGATTTCGGTGACGACGATCTGGTAGCCGCCGCGGCTCGTGTCCTCGCGCTCCCACTTGGCGCGCAGGCGGAAGCCGCCCCGGCCCGTGCGGTAGGCTTCGAGGATGCTCTCGCGCGGCTCGACCAGCACGCCGCCGGTCGGGAAGTCCGGTCCCGGGATCATCTCGACGAGCTTCTCCACGCTCGCGTTCGGATGCTTGATGAGGTGCAGCAGCGCCGCACACAGCTCGTCCGCGTTGTGGGGCGGGATATTCGTCGCCATGCCGACGGCGATGCCGGCCGCGCCGTTGGCGAGCAGGTTCGGGAAGGCCGCCGGCAGCACCGAGGGCTCCTGCTCGCGCCCGTCGTAGTTCGGGCGGAAGGCGACGGTGTCCTCGTCGATGCCCTCCAGGAGATCGGCCGCGACGGGCGTGAGGCGCGCCTCCGTGTAGCGGTCGGCGGCCGGGTTGTCGCCGTCGATGTTGCCGAAGTTGCCCTGCCCGTCGACCAGCGGATAGCGGACGGCAAAATCCTGCGCGAGCCGGGTCAGCGCGTCGTAGATCGCCTGGTTGCCGTGCGGATGGTAGTTGCCCATCGTCTCGCCGACGATCTTGGCGCACTTGCGATACCCCTTGTCGGGGTCGAGCCCCAGCTCGCGCATGGCGTAAAGGATGCGCCGATGCACGGGCTTCAGGCCGTCGCGCACGTCGGGCAGCGCGCGGTGCGTGATGGTCGAGAGCGCGTAAGCCAGATAGCGCTCCTCGAGCGCATCCTTGAGCGTCACGGGCTCGATCGGGCCGGAGCCCGGCAGAATCGGTTTGTCTGTCATGACGTCTGGTTACGGCGCGCGGCGACGGCCCTCAAGTGCCGTACGGCCACAGGTTGCATCAGCGCCTCTCATTGCTCAGAAAAATCGAGGCGGCGCGGAGGCGCAGACCCACCGGCCCCCAATTTTTTGGAGATCCTAGCTCACGTCTTGCGTTTGCCGCCCTTGCCCCCGATGGTGAGGGACCCTGAGACCAGCGACCGCCCATGCCCGCCGATCTTCCCGAGACCCCCGTCGTCGAAGCCGCCATCGTCGAGCTCACGAACGTCTATCGCGACCGCCAGAAGCTCGGCGCGCTTTCGCCCAATGCCGAGTTGCGGGCGGCGGCCCGCGCCTATGCGGCCTATCTCGCCAAGCACGGCACCTTCTCGCACACCGCGGACGGGCGGCAGGCGGGCGACCGCATCACGGCCTCCGGCTACACGTGGTGCCAGGTGGCGGAGAACCTCGCGCTCCACGTGGACAGCCGCGGCTTCGAGCCCCGCGCGCTCGCGGAGAAATCCGTCGAGGGCTGGATCAACTCGCCGACCCACCGCGCCAACCTCGTCGCCCCCTACATGACCGACATCGGCGTCGGCGTCGCGCGCGCATCCGGGCGGGATCCGAAGTTCATCTCCGTGCAGCTTTTCGGACGGCCCCAGGCGCTGCGCTACGAGTTCCAGGTCACGAACACCACGGGCGCGCCGATCGGCTACACGTTCGGCGGCGAGACGCACGAGCTCGAACCCTCGTTCTCGATGACGCACGCAGCCTGCAGCCCGGGCGAGATCTCCTTCGACAGCTTCGGCACGGGGCGGAGCACGCGCCGGCTCACGATGCGGTACCAGGCGCTCGACGGCCTCGTCTACCGGCTGAAGCCGGAGGGCACGGACGGGCTCAAGATCGAGATCGAGCCCTTGGAGCGGACCCGATAGCCGACACGGATACGCACGAGACCGCAGGAACGGCTCAGCCCGTCCGCGCCGCCTCATCCGCCCGTTTCAACAGAGCGAGCAGACGGCCCCGCGGCTCGGGCATCTCCTCGTTGCGCGGCGCGAGCACGCGCGTGGCGAGGAAGTGGCCCGTCAGCGCGAAGCTGCGCTCGATGTCTCCCGGCGCGACCGCGGCCTTGCGGCCGGGGAGCAGGAACGGCGGCAGCGCCAGCAGCTTGTCGCGGTAGGGCTCGCCCGCGGACGCCGAGACCGCGCGCCCGCTCTTCGGAGACACGTAAGTCAGGTCGTCATTGACGCCGGTGGCCGCGCACTGGGTGAGGTCGAGGCCGAAGCCCAGCTCGTCGAGCAGCGCCAGCTCCCAGCGCGCGAGCAGCGCCGGCCAGACGCTCACGTCATCGAGGTAGGCGAGCACGAACAGCGTCACCTCATAGAGGTTCGGATGCGGATCGCGCTCGGGCAGCAGGCGGGCGAGCGCCGCGAGCGAGGTGAGCCCCGCGAGCGCGGCGGCATCCTCCAGGGCAGCCGCAGCATAGCCGCGGATGAGTTCCAGGTTCATATGGCCGAGATGATCGGCGAGGCGCGCCTTCCACGCGACATCGACGTGATTGCCGATCTGCAGCACGGGCCGCGTGCGCCGCGAGCGCCCCCCGTGCACGAGGCCCAGATGGCGGCCGTGCGCCCGCGTCAGCACCTCCGCCACCGCGGCCGTCTCGCCATGCGGACGCACCGAGAGAATCACGCCTTCGTCAGACCAGTTCATGGCCGCGAGATTAGACGAAGCGGCGGGCGAGGGAACGGTTTTCGGGTGCGGAACGGCTCTCCCGCCGGCATGGGGCGCGCCGCGCTGATGCCGAAAACCCTCAAGTCCCGAGGCGCTTGCCGCGCGCGGGGCCGCCGTCCTCGGGCGTCTCCTCCAGCGTGCAAGGTGCTGCGCGCGCGATGCATTCGAAGGCGCCGTCGCGGCGTGGCAGGCATTGAAGCGATCTCTCGGCCGCCAGTCGCCAGCGTCCATAAGGCTCGCCGTGTTGCGCGAGCACCCTGGATGTCCAGACGGCGAGCGCCGCCACCTGCGCCGTGTCCGGCGATGTCCCGGTGACGAGGCCGCTCGTCACATGCGGCTCGCAGAGACGCATGGCGGCGTCCGCGCGCCCGCTCGCAGGCTGGCCAACGCCCCCGATGAGGGTGGCGAAGACGAGCGCCGGCCAAACGCACAGGGCTGGGCTTCGAGGCGCCATCTCAGTCCTTCGGGAAATCCAGGCCCATGTTGCGATAGCGCTCGGGATCGCGGTCCCATCCCTCGCGCACCTTCACGAACAGGAAGAGGTGCACCGGCGCGCCGACGATCTCCGTCAGCTCGCGGCGCGCGGCCTGCGAGATCTTCTTGATCGTCTGCCCGCCCTTGCCGAGCACGATGCTCTTCTGGCTGTCGCGCTCGACGAAGATCACCTGCTCCACGCGCACCGACTTGTCGCGCAGCGTCTTCCAGGATTCCGTCTCGACCGTCATCTGGTAGGGCAGCTCGTCGTGCAGGTTGTCGTAGATCTTCTCGCGCGTCACCTCGGCGGCGAGCTGGCGGACCGGAATGTCGGACAGCTCGTCCTCCGGATAGAGCCACGGCCCCTCCGGCACGCTGCCGGCAAGATAGCTCTTGAGCCCGGCGACCCCGTCGCCCGTCAGCGCGGCGATCATGAACACCTGCTCGAACGGTAGGCGCTGCGAGAGGTCCTGCACGAGCGCCAGGAGCCGCGACTTGTCCTCGACGCGATCGACCTTGTTGAGCACGAGGATCGGCTTGGTGCCGAGCCCCTCGAGCTTGCCGAGCATGCGCTCGACGTCCTCGTCGAGACCCTTGGCGGCATCGATGAGAACGATCACGCGGTCGGCATCGGCTGCGCCCGACCACGCGCTCGCCACCATTGCCTTGTCGAGGCGGCGGCGGGGCGCAAAGATGCCGGGCGTATCGATCAGCACGAGCTGGCTCGCGCCCTCCATGGCGATGCCGCGGATCTGGATGCGCGTCGTCTGCACCTTGCGCGAGATGATCGTCACCTTGGCGCCGACGAGTGCGTTCACGAGCGTGGACTTGCCCGCGTTCGGCGCGCCGATGATGGCGACGACCCCGCAGCGATGCGGCGCGCCGTCCGGCATGGCGTCTGAGGGCGGTGCTTCAGCCAACCTGATGTCTCTCCCTGACGCCTTCGCGCTCCAGAAGCGCCATGGCGGCGGCCTGCTCGGCCGAGCGTTTGGAAGGGCCCTCGCCGCGTGCCGGCGCGCGCCCCTTGATATGAACCTCCGACGTAAAGCGCGGGGCGTGATCCGGCCCCGTGCGCTCGACCTCGACATAGACCGGCAGCGCCAGGCCCTGGCCCTGCGCCCACTCCTGCAGCGCGGATTTGGGATCGGCGGCGGCCTGGCCGAACGAGACCTCCTCGTTCTCCCACAACCGCAAGACCACGTCGCGCGCCTTGTTGAACCCCGCTTCGAGAAAGATCGCCCCGAGCACGGCTTCCACCGCGTCTGCCAGGATGGTCGCCTTGAGACGGCCGCCGCTGCCGGCCTCGCTCTCCGAGAGCATCAGAAAGTCGCCGAGGCCGAGCTGCCGGCCGACTTTGGCGCAGGTCTCTCCGCGCACGAGCCGGTTGAGATGGCGGGCCAGCTCCCCCTCGGTTGCGGCCGGATAGGTCGCCCACAGCAGCTCGGCGATGGCGAGGCCGAGCACGCGGTCTCCGACGAACTCGAGCCGCTCGTTGTCCTCGCGCACCTTGCGGGCGCCGCGCAGGCTCGAATGCGTCAACGCGCGCGCGAGCAACGCCTCGTCCTTGAAGCGATAGCCGAGCTTCTTCTCGAGCTCCTTGTATTTGCGCGCCTTGAACATGCAGGCGATCCGGAGCGAGCAGCGCGCTCAGGCCTCAGAGAAAGAGCCTCAGCGAACGAGATTGAAAAACCGACCCCAGCGAATATCGAACGGCCACGTCCACGGCGACAGCCACCGCATGGCGTCCGGCTCGTCGACCGCCGCGGAGAAGAAGATGATCTCCGCGCGCCCGATCAGGTTCTCGTAGGGCACGAAGCCCACCGAGGCGCGGCTGTCGGAGGAGTTGTCGCGGTTGTCGCCCATCATGAAGTAATGGCCGTCCGGAACCTTGAAGACCTTGGTATCGTCGAATTCGCCGTGCGGCTCGAGGTCGAGCACCGTGTACGCCACGCCGTTGGGAAGGGTCTCCTCGTAGCGCTTGTAGACGACGTTGCGGCAATGGCGGAAATAGCGGTCGCACTCGATGTTCGCGAACTCGTCCTTGTAGACCTTGGGGATGGCCGTGCCGTTGATGTGCAGCACGCCGCCCTTCATCTGGATCTCGTCGCCGGGGAGGCCGATGACGCGCTTGATGTAGTCGATGGATTCGTCCTGCGGCAGGCGGAACACGGCGACGTCGCCCCGCTTCGGCTCGTCGCCGAAGATCCGGCCCGAGAAGAGGTTGGGGCTGAACGGGAACGAGAAGCGGCTGTAGCCGTAGGAGAGCTTCGAGACGAACAGATAGTCGCCGATCAGAAGCGTCGATTTCATCGAGCCGGAGGGGATGTTGAAGGGCTGATAGAAGAACACCCGCACGACCATCGCGATGGCGAGCGCCTGCACGACGATCTTCGCCGTCTCGACCCAGCCCGAGCCCTGTTCAGCCTTGGAGTTCGTGCCCAGGCTCATTCTCCCAGCTCCCATGCCGCCCCGGCGCGGCCTGGGGAAGCGATTATCAAACCCGCCCGCTATAGCGACTTAGCGGGCAACGTGCAAACAGGTGCGGCGCGGCGTCACTCCCGCGGGGCACCGCGCTCTACCCTTCCGGCACGGCCGAGATGATGACCACGGCCTCCGCCAGCGGATAATCGTCGGTCAGCGTCAGATCGATGCGCGCCGTGCAGCCGGGCGGCACGATCCGCGCCAACTGGCGGGCCGCACCCCCGGTCAGCGCGAGCGTCGGCCGTCCGGACGGCAGATTGATGACGCCCATGTCGCGCCAGTACACCGCGTGGCGCAGCCCCGTCCCCAGCGCCTTGGCGCAGGCCTCCTTGGCGGCGAAGCGCTTGGCGTAGGAGGCGGCGCGGGCCGCCCGACCATCCGACTTCGCGCGTTCGACCTCGGTAAAGATCCGGGTGATGAAGCGGTCGCCGAAGCGCGCGAGCGTGGCCTCGATGCGGCGGATGTCGACGATATCGTTGCCGATCCCGATGATCACGCGCTGACCCGGCCTGCCACCTTGTGGCGGGCTTCGTCCATCAGCGCACGCATGCGCCGCACGGCCCCGTGCAGGCCGCCGAAGATCGCCTCCCCGATCAGGAAGTGGCCGATGTTGAGCTCGACGACCTCCGGCATGCGGGCGAGCGGGGCGACCGTGTTGAACGTGAGGCCGTGCCCGGCATGGACCTCGAGCCCCAGCGCGGCCGCGTCCCGCGCCGCCTTGGCGAGACGCGCGACCTCGGAGGCGACCCCCTTGGCGTCGTCCGCAGCGGCGAACTCGCAATAGCGGCCGGTGTGCAGCTCGACGATATCGGCACCGACCGCGGCCGACGCCTCGATGGCGGAGAGCTCCGGCTCGATGAAGAGCGAGACGCGGATGCCGGCGTCCTTGAGGTCGGCCACGACGGGCGCAAGATGGCTGCGCTGGCCGGCGACGTCGAGCCCGCCTTCGGTCGTGCGCTCCTGGCGGTTCTCCGGCACCAGGCAGCAGGCATTCGGCACATGCCGCGTGGCGATCGCCACCATTTCCGACGTCGCGGCCATTTCGAGGTTCAACGGCCGCGTCAGCTCGGACTTCAGGCGCGCGATGTCGGCGTCCGAGATATGGCGGCGATCCTCGCGCAGATGCGCCGTGATGCCGTCGGCGCCGGCCTCGATGGCGAGATGCGCCGCGCGCAGCGGATCGGGGTGGCGCCCGCCGCGCGCATTGCGGATGGTGGCGACGTGATCGATGTTCACGCCGAGGCGGAGAGGAGGCAGGACTGCGCGCATCATGAGGAGAGTCACCGGCTAGAAAAGCGAGCTATTCAAACACACGATCGACCCTGCTGACCACGGCTTTTGCCTTGAGGCCGTTAATAATCTGATTGAGATGGGCAAGATCCCAGACCTCGAGACCGATGCGCAGCTCGGTGAAATCCGAGGCACGCCGCAGCATCTTGAGGGTGTCGATGTTGCCGCCCGCCTGGCCGATCACGTCCGCGATCTCGGCCAGGGCGCCGGGCCGGTTCGGCGCCGTCACGCTGATCAGCGCCGGGAAGCGCTCGGGGTTCTCGGGGTCGATGTCCCACGCGACGTCGATCCAGTCGTCGTGCTCGAACTCCTGCAGGCGCGGCGAATGGATCTGGAAGATGCGGATGCCTTCGCCCGGCGCGAGCACGCCGACGATGCGATCGCCCGGCACGGCCCCGCCCTCCTCGAACAGCACCGGCATATCGTTCTTGACGCCGCGGATCGGGACGCCCCGCACGCGGCCTGCGGTCGCCGCGGCCGTCGCCGGCTCGCTCTCCGCCGCGGAGCCCCCGAGGCGCAGCTTGCTCGTTGCCGCTCGCGTCAGCCGCAGCCAGCCCTTCGGAGCCTTGGTGGGCTCCTCGGGCCGCACGCTTGCCTTGGCCGCCGCCGTCTCGGGGAACACGGCGCGCACCACGTCCTCGATCTTGAGCTCGTTGCGCGCCACGGCGGCGAGCACGTCCTCGACGCTCTTGTGAGAGAGGCGCGGCAGCACCTTGCGCAAGCGCTCGTCGGTGTAGGTCTCGCCGATGCGGTCAGAGGCCGTGATCAGCAGACGCCGGCCCAGCTCGGCGTATTGGCGCCGGATCGCATCGCGCGCAGCCCGGCGGATGGCCGAGCGGGCCCGCCCGGTCACGACCAGGCTCTCCCACGCCGCCGGCGGCGTGTGCGACTTCGACGTCTGGATCTCAACCTCGTCGCCGTTACGCAGGCGCGTATCGATCGGCACGTGGCGGCCGTTGACATAGGCGCCGACGGCGGCGTTGCCGACATCCGTGTGCACCGCGTAGGCGAAATCGAGAGGCGTCGCCCCGCGCGGCAGCGCGATCAGGCGGCCCATCGGAGAGAAGCAGAAGACCTGGTCCTGGAACAACTCGAGCTTCGTGTGCTCGAGGAACTCCTCTGGGTTCGAGCCCTCGAGCAGCGTCTCGACCAGGCGACGCAGCCATTGATACGGCCCGCTGTCCTTGTCCGAGAGCCCGGCGGGACGCGGCGCGCCGCTGCCGTTGGCCTTCTGCGCATCCTTGTAGGATGCGTGCGCGGCGACGCCGTATTCCGCCACCGAATGCATCGCGCGCGTGCGGATCTGCAGCTCGACGCGCTGATGGCGCGGGCCGACCACCGTCGTATGGATGGACTGGTAGTTGTTCTGCTTCGGCGTCGAGATGTAGTCCTTGAAGCGGCCGGGCACGGTCCGCCATGCGGTATGCGCGACGCCGAGCACGCGGTAGCAATCGTCGATCGTTTCGACGACGACGCGAAAGGCATAGATATCCGAAAGCTGCTCGAGGCTGATCTGCTTGTTGGCCATCTTGCTCCAGACGGAGTAGGCCTTCTTCTCCCGCCCGAAGACTTCCGCCGAGATGCCGACATCCGCGAGCATCTTTTGGAGTGCGCCGGCGATCTCCTCGACCAGCCCCTCGTTCTTGGCGCGCAGCTCCTCGAGCTTCTCCGTCACCGTCTTGTAGGCGTCGGGGTTGAGCCAGCGGAACGCATGCTCCTCGAGCTCGTCGCGCAGGGCCTGCATGCCCATGCGGCCGGCGAGCGGAGCGTAGATCTCGAGCGTTTCCTCGGACACGCGCTTGCGGCTCTCGGGCTTCATGTGCTCGAGGGTGCGCATGTTGTGCAGGCGGTCGGCGAGCTTGACGAGCAGCACGCGGATGTCGCTCGAGATGGCGATCAGAAGCTTCCGGAAGCTCTCGGCCTGCTGCGCCTTCTTGGAAACGAGGTCGAGGCGCTTGATCTTCGTCAGCCCGTCGACCAGCGCGCCGATCTCGGGCCCGAAAAGCTGATCGATCTCGGCGCGGGTGGTGTCGGTATCCTCGATGACGTCGTGCAGCAGCGCCGTGGCGATGGTGGCATCGTCGAGCTTGAGCTCGGTCAGGATCGCCGCCACCTCGAGAGGATGGGAGAAAAAGGGCGCGCCCGACGCCCGCTTCTGCGTGCCGTGCGCACGCATCGCGTAGACGTAGGCGCGGTTGAGGAGCGCCTCGTCTGCCGTTGGATCGTACTTCTGTACTCGCTCGACGAGCTCGTACTGCCGCATCATGAGTGGAACACACGCCCTTGGGTGGCCGACTCCTATCGTATGTCGGCCGCCGCGTCCCTGCCAGAGCCTCGTGAAAGAGACCGGCTCAGGGCCGGTCCGCTCAGCGTCCGCGCTCGCGCGGGCCGCCGCCGTTCGAGGAGGGCTCCGACGGCGTCATGCTCTCGAGGCCGCGCAGGAGCTGCTCCTCGGTCAGCACGTCGACCTGGGTGTCGGACGACTGATCGTCGCGACCCAGGACCGGGCTGCGGCGCTCCTGCGGCAGCACGGGAGCGGCAGCCGCTTCCGGCTCGTCCACCTCGACGTTCTTCTGGATCGAGTGGATGAGGGCTTCGCGCATATCCTCCGGCGGAATCGTGCGCTCGGCGATCTCGCGCAGCGCGACCACCGGGTTCTTGTCATTGTCCGGATCGATCGTGATCGCGGCGCCGTTGGCGATCGAGCGGGCCCGATGCGCGGCGAGCAGAACGAGCTCGAACCGGTTCGGAACCTTATCGACGCAATCTTCGACTGTGACGCGTGCCATTCGCTCACACCCTTCTCAAAATATCGCTGAATTCCACGAGATGCGTTGCAGCTCCAGGGCCTCGCCAGGCCGGCTGCGCTCAGGCTGGCTTAACTGCCACGAAATGCCCGCGCGAGCAAGGACCACACGCGGATTCCTGCGATCACCCCCTGCCCTGCGACAAAACAGATCTCCCGATTGCACTTTTTCACGGACACCCAAACTAAACAGTAATGCGGCGGTATTTCTGACCGTTGTGCAATTAATTGTTCCAGTCAGGGGGCTTCCCCCCGCAGGGTGAATTGCGCTACATCATATGATTAACGAACGTTTTGCTTGGATCTTGGAGCATTCGAAGCGCGGATAAAATCGCGATCTGAGCATAAAGGCCGGCGCATGGATTCGAGCGCCGCCTAGTTCCGCCCCGCTCAAGGAATAAAAAATGCATTTCTATCAAGGCGAACGCGTGGCTCTGTTCATCGACGGCGCCAACCTCTACGCGACATCCAAAGCTCTTGGCTTCGATGTCGACTATAAGCGACTACTGGCCCTTTTCCGTCAAAAGGCGCAGTTGGTGAGGGCGCTTTACTATACGGCGCTCTCCGAAGATCAGGAATATTCTTCGATCCGGCCTTTGATCGATTGGCTCGATTACAACGGCTTCACCATGGTCACGAAGCCGACGAAAGAGTTCACCGACGCCCAGGGCCGCCGGAAAGTGAAGGGCAACATGGACATCGAGCTTGCCGTGGACGCCATGCGGCTGTCCGACACGCTCGATCACATCGTCCTGTTCTCGGGTGACGGCGATTTCCGCGGACTGGTCGCGGCCCTGCAGCAGAAAGGCAAGCGCGTCAGCGTGGTCTCGACCCTGCAGACGCAGCCGGCCATGGTTGCCGACGAGTTGCGCCGGCAAGCAGATCAGTTCATCGATCTTGCGGATCTCGAGCAGCTCATCGGCCGGGACGCCTCGGCCCGGATGCCGCGCGAGGGCCGTGTCCATCACGCCCGGGCCGGCGGCCACACCTCGCCGCGCGATTTTCACGACGCCTCCCAGGAAGAGGTTTGATAGCGCCGGCTCCGGCCGCTAGAGCATTTTCCGACGAAGTGGCTTCCGGTTCGTCGCAAGAAAATGCGACAAAACAAAAACCTAGAGCGCTCGATCCGATTCCATCGGATCGCAAAGCGCTCTAGAAATTCCACCGGACGCCCAATGCAGACGCGCGCCAAAGCCCGGCGCGCGTCATTGCGTTAGAGCCTGATCGTTTGAGATGCGAGCACTTCAGCTCGCATCGAGAGCGTGAATCAGACTCTAAAACAAAGAGATAGAGCACGGTCACTCCCGATGGGCGATTCCATTGAGAGTGAACGTGCTCTAGCGCCTCATTTGTCTCGTGATCCTGAACGAGGGACCCGCGCGCGTGCGCCCGCTTCCAACAGAATTCCCGCCCGAAGCGCCGAAAGACTGTCCGCTCTGTCCGCGGCTCGTCGCCTTCCGCAACGAGGCGGCCGAGCGCGAGCCATCCTGGTTCAATGGCGCCGTGCCGTCGTTCGGAGAGGAAAACGCGCGCCTGCTCATCGTCGGCCTCGCGCCGGGCCTCAGAGGGGCAAATCGCACCGGCCGCCCGTTCACCGGAGACTATGCGGGCGATCTTCTCTATTCGACGCTCCTCGCCTACGGGTTCGCGCGCGGCACCTATCGCGCGTCTCCCGATGACGGCCTCGCCCTCGTCGACTGCATGATCACCAACGCCGTTCGCTGCGTGCCGCCGCAGAACAAGCCGCTGCCCGAGGAGATCCATACCTGTCGCGGCTATTTCACGGCCCGGCTGTCGGCATTGCCTCGGCTCAAGGCCGTCATGGTGCTCGGCCGCGTCGCCCACGACCAGATGCTGACGACGCTCAAGCTGCGCAAGGCCGCGTATCCGTTCTCCCACGGTGCCCGCCACGACCTTGCAGGCTTCGCCATGTTCGACAGCCTGCATTGCTCGCGCCTCAATACGAATACCGGCCGGCTCACGACGGAAATGTTCCACGACGTGTTCCGGAAAGTCCGCACCCTGCTCGACGCGCCCGCTGGCTGAGCCGCCCCCGCGGCAATTCCCCTTCAAGAGCCTCACCGGTCCGCTTATCATCCGGCACCGGCAGGAGAGGCCTCGCCATCGATCGCCCGCCGTAGAGACCAAGGGAGAGCCGACGATGGCCGCAAAGCCCGATCTCGAAATCGCGCCCGAGAAGGTCGCGCACGTCATCATCAAGGCGCGCGAGTACGACGCCAAGGTCGGCGCCTGGGACAACACGGCCGACGACGGCGACGCCGAGGAGGACCCGAGCGCGATCCTCGAGGATCTGACGAGCGACCCGACGGCTGCCGAGATCGCGGGCTTCATCGATGCCCTGAACGACGACGAGCAGGCCGCGCTCGTCGCGCTGGCCTGGATCGGGCGGGGCACGTTCGAGCCGGAGGAGCTGGCGGACGCGGTGGAAACGGCGCGCGCTGAGAAGATGAACGCCACGGCGCGCTATCTTCTCGGACTGCCGCTGCTCGCCGACTATCTGGAGGAGGGCCTCGAGAAGCTCGGCTATTCGCCGGGCGATATCGAGAACGACGTGCTTTGAAACGATGGGCTTGAAAAGGGACGCCATCGATCCCTCGCCCGCCGCCGGGCCGGCAAGGCTCCGCGCAGGGTGCGCAAGGTCCGGACAGCGGTGATATGATGCTATCGCGTGCGGGCTCCTGGGAGGAGAACCGGCCCGCGCCCTCGCATCTGGATCCGCCTGAGAGAGACGCCACGCATGGCCGCCGACATCGTCAACCTCCGCAAGGCCCGCAAGGCGCGCGATCGCGTTGCCAAAGAGAAGCGTGCCGAGGAGAACCGGATCAAGTTCGGCCGCACCAAGGCCGAGCGCAGCCGCATCGAGGCGGAAACCGAGCTGGCGGTGCGGCGCCTCGAGGCCCACAAGCGCGGGCCCGAGGACGAGGACCGCGGCGGCGGTGAGGCATGACCCGCGACACGCTTCGCCCCGTCAAGCGCTCCTTCACGATCCGCGGCCACCGCACATCGATCTCGCTCGAAGAGCCGTTTTGGCAGGCGCTCAAGGAAGCAGCCGCCCGCGAGCATCTCTCGCTCGCCGCCCTCATCGCGCGCATCGATGAGGCACGCGGCGGGGCCGGCCTGTCGAGCGCGGTACGGATCTGGATCTTCGACGACGTACGCCGCGCCGCAGCGACCATCAGCTACGACGGCGGCAACCGCGATTGATCGGTTCCCCGCACACCGACATCAGAACGGCGAGGACTGGAACGGACGCCATTCCTCCTCCGCCGGGCGCTTGCGGCGGACAGGGCGTTGTGCGGCCGGAGATGGCGACGCCGTGGGCGGCCGCGGAGCGGCGGTCGCAGCCGGCACGTCCGCGCCGTCGGGCCGCATCTCCGGCGGCAGCGGCGCCGTCGAGTCGTCGTAGACCTCGGGCACCACGGACGCGGGATCGTCCGGCGCCGGGGAGCCCTGGCCGGACGGCACATACGCGTCCGACGCATCCGGCATCCGCGGCGCCTGGCGATCGGCTTCGAGCGCCCGCCGCCGCTCGGCTTCGATCCGCGCCCGCTCCTCCTCCTCGGCCTTGCGGCGGACGGCATCCGCGCGGGCCCGCTCCTCGTCGAGCTTGCGCAGCCGCTCGAGCTCGCCGACATCGATCTCCATCTTCCGCACCACCAGCTCGCGCTCGAGCGCGTCAGCGGAAACGGCCGGAACGAGGTCGGCGAACTGGCTGAGCTTGCCGGTATAGACGACGGTGACAGGCGGCAGCAGAGCCTGCTCGGGACTGGCGGCCAGGCCCGCGTCGAGCTTCGCCTCAATCTGCCATTCGCTGTCGATCTTCATGGTCGCAAGCTCGACGGCGGTCGCAAACGTCGAGCGCCCGTCCTTCATCTCGATGCGCACGCGCTCGAGCTTGAGCGCGCCGTCGCCGATCTCGACGGGGATGGTGAGCTTGCCGAGATCGACCTCGCCGGTCTTGAGCGCTTCGCGCACGGCTTCCGAGAGCGGCGCGCCGCTGCTCGGCCCCTGGCCGGTCAGCGCCGCGCGGGCCACCGCCGCAACCGCCGCCGGCGAGTTGCCGGCCAAGGTCGCGTTGCCGATGGTGATCTCACCCTTGCCGGCGAGCGTGGAGACCGCCGCCGCAGGGCTCAGCGCCCGGCTCGCGAACGTCACCCCGAACGCCACGGCATCGCCCGGCGGGGGCGGCTCGGACGCATCCGCAGGAAGCGGCTTGCCGTCAATGTCGATCCTGAGCGCACCCGAGACATCGACTCCGGCGGACGCCTTGGCGAGGTCGAAATTCGAGATCAGTCGTCCGCCTACGGCCTCACCCGTGAGCTTGGTGACGCTGACCCCCGACGGCGCAAGCGTCGCGGCGAGGCGCGCGTTGCGGATCGCAAGCCCCGGCTCGACCTGGAGCGCTCCCATCTTGAGATCGATCGTGCCTTGCAGCGTATCGAGCATGGAGAGATCGAATGTGCGGTCCGGCCAGGCGAGCGCCGCCGCGCCTTCGGTGTCCGCATCTGCGCCCGCCCCCTGCCGCGACGGCGCACGCGCGGGCGCCGGGGCGACGGCCTGCAGCACATCCGCCTCGGTCATCTTGCCCAGCACCGGCCAGAGCAGAGACGCAAAAGAGGTCTTGGTCGTCGCGAGGTTCGCTTCGATCGTCTGCCGCCCGCCTGCGTCCTCGTCCGCACGCGTCAGCGTCACGTCGCCCGAGACGACGCTGGTGCCGAGCGTGACGGCCTCGCTGCTCAAGCGCAACGCCTTGGGATCGCGGCGCACGTGGAGCGTGCCGCTGAGCGCCGTCCCTGCCGCGGCGTCGGCATTGGCGAGCCCTGCAAGCATCAGAACATCGCGCGCATCCGCGGCCACGATCTGCAGGTGCCCGTCAGTCTCCGCCGCGTCGGGATCCGGCAGGCGCGCCTTGCCGCGGTAGCTGAGCGAGAGCCCATCGCCCGACGCATCGGCGAGAACGAGAAGCTCCTCCGCGGGCACCCCCTCGGCCTTGACGACGAGGCGCCCGCTTGGCGCGGCGGCAGCGGGAACAGTCGGCAGGCGCCGCGCATCCGCAAGCGTCGCCAGCACGCGCGCCACGTCGCTGTTCTCGAGCTTGAGGTCGAGCGCGAGCGGCGCACTGCGCCACGCGGCGCGCCCGCCATCGAGACGCAGCGTCGCCGAGACGCGCCCCGGCCCGACGCTGCCGTCGAGCGTGAGACGGCTCGCATCGGCCGGCGCTCCGGCAAGTGTCAGGGATCCGGCGAGACGGAAGGGTGCAAGGCGCGCCACACGATCGAGATCGGCCGCAAGCGTGGGCTCCATCTCAAGCAGCGACAGGAACGCCTGGGCCGCATCCTTGTTGGGTGCTGCGACGAGACCGCGGATCACGCCTTTCGGATGCTCCGGCACGTCACTGGCCTCGCCGGCCACCTCGACGCGCAAGCCCTCGGGCGTCGCGAAGTTGAGCCGCGAGATCGCAAGCCGGCCACGATCGAGCCGCAGGCTGGCATCGACATCGGTCAGCACGCGGTCGCCGTTGACGATCTCGGCAGCCTTGAGATCGAGCGCGAGATCGGCCGTTTTCGGATCGAGAAACCGCGGCGCCGGCGCATCCGCACCCTGTGCAGCCTTCGCGCCCTCCGCCTTCTCCGCCGGTCCGAGCAGGGCCGCGCGGAACAGGTCGAGCCCCAGCGTGCCGGGGCCCACCTGGGCCATGTCGATGCGCGGCCCTTCGACCACCATCGCCAGCTTCTTCTGCGCACCGAGATCGACCCGCAGCTCGCCCTTGAGCGGCGTATCGGCGAACACGAAGGCGACGTCCGTAAGTCCGAGCGTGCCGTCGCCGAGGGCGAACGTCCCGTCCATCGAGAACGTCCCGTCACCGCGGTCCTGGGTGAGCTTGGGATCGGCGAAGCCCCAGGCGAGAAACCGCAGCAGGCTTTTGCCGGAGACGAACAGCGTGCCGTCGAGACGCGGCGCCTTGGCCGAGGGCGTGAGCACGCCGTCGAGCTCCATCCGCACGCCGCCCGGCAGGTCCGCCCGCACGCCCTTGAGCGTGAGCGGTCCGCCCGCGCGCGAAGCGGCCAGGCGTACGTTCCCGATCGGCTCGCCGCCGAGCGTCAGTTGATCGAACTCGAGCTTCGCGTTGGTGTCGGCTTCCTGCGGCAGGGCCGCGGCAAGCGCCTCGAAATAGCCGCGCCCCGCCTCGAGCGGCATCTGCGTGGCATCGGGAGGCGCGATCTGGTCGAGGTCGAGCCAGCGCGAGGCGAGCGCCACGTCGAGCCGCATCCGGTCCTTCCAGTCGAAGGTGGCTTCGCCCGTGACGAGCTGCGGCGTCGCCCCCGCATCGAGCGAGACGGCGATCTCGCTGAGCTTGACGTCGGTGGTCGTGCCCGTGACCTTGGCTTTGAGATCGAAACTGCGTGCGCCGCCGGCCGCGGCAGGCTGGGCCGGGAGTTGCGGCGGCGTCGGCGCAGGCGGTGAAGGAGGCGGCACGCCCGGCGTCTCCGGCACGGCCTCGACGACGGGATCCTCCGCGGTGGCCGGCGCCGGGCGCGGCCCGTGCGCGAGCGCGAACTTCGCCGACAGCTCGCCCGCGACGACGGGCTTGTCCTTGAGGTCGCTGAGGCGGCCGTCGAACACGTAGCTGTTGCCGCTGTCGGGCGCATCGACGGCCGACTTGAAGCGCAGGACGCCCTCGTGATCGAGCTTGGAGGTCGCGAGCTTGATGTGCCGCGGCGTCCCGCCCCAGGTGCCGCTGCCCTTGAACTTGAACGGCCCGTCGAGCGCCTCCGCCGTGAACTCGCCGTTGATGGCCTCGAGCCTCGCGAGCTCGTTCTGCTGCGGCCCGGCGATGACGATGGCCCCGTCGTGGATCTCGACCGACTGCAGCGCCACGTCCTTCGGCGCGAAGCGGAACGAGCCGGGGGCGAACGAGAGCGTGCGCCAGTTGCCGCTGCCCTCGGTGTTCGTCGCGAGGCTCACGACCGGCCGGCGCAGGTCCACGCGATGGGCCTCGAGCACGCCCCGGAGGAGCGGCGGAACCGACAGCCACATCGTGAAGCTTTCGACTCGGATGATGGCCGTGCCGCCGGCCTCGCCGACATCGGCGATCCTGAGCCTCTCGAAGCTGACGAAGGGCGCCGGCAGCAGGCGCACGTTGACCGCCCCGCCCACGCGCACCTCGCGGCCGAGGATGCGCGAGGCCTCCTCCTCGAAGACGCCGCGGTAGCTGTTCCAGTCGACGAAACGGGGCACTGCGAAAAGAACAGCCAAAGCCGTGATCAGAATGCCGCCGAGATAAAGGAGGGCGTTGTTCATCCGCGTCTGGTCTGCTCAAATTCCCAACGGACGTCGAGGGATCCGTTCCCGCAGCACGTCGCGCCCCTGCGGGACGCGCGCACGCGCATTCGGCCGATGGCGGCCTCGCGCAGACCGGCACGAACCGGCTCCCCCGCACGACAGATCCCGGCCAGGCGGTGCCCGGCGCGCCACCATAGCGCATCGAAGCCCATAAGTGTGATCCCCAATTGGGGCATTTTCCTGTGGGAAGACGGAGCTTAGCTGGTCGAACCGCGGGAACGTCCTATATTTTGCTCGATCGGACATGTTTTCGGCTATTGAGGCTGCGGCCTGGCCTGTGGACTCATGATGGCCCGGCTGGCCGAGCTTGCGCCGCAGCACCGCGCGAGCCGCCGCCCGTTCTGGAAAGCGAGTTGATGGCGCACGATGACAAACGGGCCGCCCGCGGCGCCGCGGAGGCGGCGACGGGCCCGGCCTCTCGGCCTGGAGATGCGGACGGCGACCTGCCGCCGTTCGATCTCCCGTTTGCGCCCGGTGCTGCGCCTGCAGCAAGCGCCGAGGAGGCACCGCGCCGCTCGATTTCCGAGCGCGCCCGCGTGGCCGCCGCTCCTCCGTATCTCCTCGGCCTCAACCCCGAGCAGCGGGAGGCGGTCGAGGCGCTCGATGGCCCGGTGCTGGTCCTCGCCGGTGCCGGCACCGGCAAGACGCGCGTGCTGACCACGCGCATCGCCCACATCCTGGCGACCGGGCGGGCCTACGGCAGCCAGATCCTCGCCGTCACCTTCACGAACAAGGCCGCGCGCGAGATGAAGACGCGCATCGCGTCGCTCGTCGGCGGCGCCGTCGAGGCGATGCCCTGGCTCGGCACGTTCCACTCGATCGGCGTCAAGATCCTGCGCCGCCACGCCGAGCTGGTGGACCTCAAGTCCGGCTTCACGATCCTCGATACCGACGATCAGCTCCGCCTCCTGAAGCAGGTGATCGAGGCGGAGGGTCTCGACAAGGACCGCTGGCCCGCCCGCCAGCTTGCCGGCCTCATCGACAGCTGGAAGAACCGCGGCCTCACGCCGGCCAAGGTCCCCGCCGGCGAGAGCTTCGCCTTTGCCGCCGGAAAAGGCGCGCATCTCTATGCGGCCTATCAGAAGCGCCTCAAGGAGCTGAACGCCGCCGACTTCGGCGATCTCCTGCTCGAGACGCTGCGTCTCTTCATGGAGAACCCCGATATCCTGGCGGACTACCATCGCCGCTTCCGCTACATCCTGGTCGACGAGTATCAGGATACCAACGTCGTCCAGTATCTCTGGCTGCGGCTTCTGGCCCAGGGCTCGCCCAACGTCTGCTGCGTGGGCGACGACGACCAGTCGATCTACGGCTGGCGCGGCGCCGAGGTGGACAACATCCTGCGCTTCGAGGCGGACTTCCCCGGCGCCCGCATCATCCGGCTCGAGCGCAACTATCGCTCCACGGGCCACATCCTGGCCGCGGCCTCCGGCCTGATCGCCGCCAACAAGGGGCGCCTCGGCAAGACGCTGTTCACCGACGGCGAGGCCGGCGACAAAGTCGCCGTCATGGGCGTGTGGGACGACGAGGAGGAAGCGCGCGCCATCTGCCGCGACATCGAGGAGCATCGCGCCGCCGGCCATCCGTTGAACGGCATCGCCATTCTCGTGCGCGCCTCCTTCCAGATGCGCGCGTTCGAAGATCGCTTCGTCACCACCGGCCTGCCGTATCGCGTCATCGGCGGCCCCCGCTTCTACGAGCGCGCCGAGGTCAAGGACGCGCTCGCCTATCTCGAGGTGACGCACAACCCATCCAACGACCTCAAGTTCGAGCGCATCGTCAACGTCCCGAAACGCGGCCTCGGCGACACCAGCGTCGAGCGCATCCATGCGCTCGCGCGCGCCCGCGGCGTACCGCTGTTCCGCGCAGCCCGCGAGATCGTCGAGACGGAGGAGCTGGCAGGCAAGGCACGCAAGTCGCTGCGCGATCTCGTCGATGCGTTCGGCCGCTGGCAGGGCCTCGTCGAGACCATGAAGCACACCGAGCTCGCCGAGCTGATCCTCGACGAGAGCGGCTACACGGCCCATTGGCAGGCGGACAAGAGCCCCCAGGCGCAATCGCGCCTCGAGAACCTGAAGGAGCTCGTGCGCTTCATGCATGAGTTCGAGACGCTCGAAAGCTTCCTCGAGCACGTGAGCCTCGTCATGGACACCGAGCAGGGCGACGACGGTGACCGCGTCAGCCTCATGACGCTGCATGCCGCCAAGGGCCTTGAGTTCGACACCGTGTTCCTGCCCGGCTGGGAGGAGGGTCTATTCCCCCATCAGCGCTCGCTCGACGAGAGCGGCGAGAAGGGATTGGAGGAGGAGCGCCGCCTCGCCTACGTCGGCCTCACACGCGCGCGAAAGCGGGCGAAGGTCTCGTTCGCGCAGAACCGCCGCACGCGCGGGCTCTACCAGTCGGCGATCCCCTCGCGCTTCGTGGACGACCTGCCCGAGCCCCACGTCGAGGTGATCGAAACCAAGAGCCCCTTCGGCAGCGCCTATCAGAATTTCGGCAATCCGTTCGAGACCGGCGGCTTCGGACGCAACCCCTATGGCAAGAGCCGGTTCGACGACGAAAGCCGCTTCGCCGCGAGCTACGACACGCCGGGCTGGCAACGCGCGAAAGCCCGCGAGAGCGAGCGCCAGAGCGCGGGCTGGACCCGCGACGCGGACCGCCAGCGCCAGGCGAGCCTGCGCCCCATGCGCCCGCCGATCACCATCGAGGGGCAGATCATCGCCTCCTCATCGGCGCAAGGCGCGGGCTACGAGGTCGGCACCCGCGTGCGCCACCAGAAGTTCGGCCCCGGCACCGTGACCGAGGTGGACGGCAACAAGCTCACGATCGAGTTCGATCATGCCGGCCGCAAGCGCGTCGTCGACAGCTTCGTCGCACGCATCTGAGCCAGCGACCGCACGAACAGACACGCGCGTCTATCCCGCGACGACCTTCGTGACGAGATGGCAGGGCCGATATTTCCGCGTCTCGATCGCGATCCGCGCGCCGGGCGGCATCGGCGGCTGCCCGTGGACGTCGAGGAACACGACGAGGCCGCTATCGGTAACGACCTCGGCCGTGGTCGTCGCCCACACGCGCACCGTTCCTCTGAAGGTATGTGTTCCCGGTTCGAATGGGTCCAGGTCGTCCATTCCGATCCTCTCCAGCGAACGGTGCCGTCTGCAAAAAATGTCGACGGGATGCGACCGATGCAAGCCTTCTTTGGACCATGATCCCTCCCGGGCCAGGCGCTTGCGCGCCGTTCCGTTTTTGATGGACTCTGGAAGCGGCTCTCGCTCTTTGTTTTGTCGCCATGACGGGTCCCACTTTTTCGGGAAGCCTCTAATCGTCCGCGTCTCTGTCCGGGGCCTGGCGGTCTTCCGTCAACGGAACGAAACTCACCGGAATGATCGCCCGCGTCGTCGTCGATTGATCGCTCTGCATTTCGACGAGAATGAGTTGCTGATGCCGCATGCCGACCGGCATGACGAGGCGGCCGCCGGGTTTGAGCTGCTGGACGAGCGCCGGGGGCACCGCTTGGGGCGCAGCCGCGGCCAGGATCCCATCGAAGGGCGCAGCCTCCGGCCATCCCGCGCGGCCATCGCCCACGCGCGTGACGATGTTGTCGAGCCCGAGCCTTGCAAACATTTCCCGGGCACGCTCGGCAAGAGGCGCCACGATCTCGATCGTAAAGACGCGGCGCGCGAGATGGGCGAGCACGGCCGTCTGATACCCGCACCCCGTGCCGATCTCGAGCACGGTGTCGCCGGGCCCGAGCCGGAGCAACTCCGTCATCAGCGCGACGATGAACGGCTGCGAGATCGTCTGCCCGTATCCGATCGGCGCCGGCGCATCGCGATAGGCCGCGCGCCAGTCCGCATCCGGCACGAAAAGGTGACGCGGCACCGCTTCGAGCGCGCGCGCGACCCGCGGCGAGAGCGCGGCGATGCCCGTGGCATCCGCATATCGCGTGAAGGATGCTGCGATCGTCCGCAGCATCTCGGCTTCGGCCTTCCTGATCTCGGCTTCTGGCGCATCCGTCATGCATCGGCTCCAAGCGCGCTCCAGCAAGCCCTTGACATGAATTCGACCAACTTCGGGCCTCAATGAGGAGCCGTGCGGATCATGGTAAGCGTCAGGGAGATGAGCAAGATGTTCAATCGCAAACCCGAGCCTGCACACGAGCCCGCCCCAGCCGACACCCCCGCCCCGCAGCTTCGCCGGGCCGGCCGCATGATCGAAGCGGAGAAGCCGCATCTGCAGGCCGTCCCCGCTGCCGAGCCCGTGGCGCAGTCGGTCATCGGCAACGATCTCTCCATCGAAGGCCAGGCCATCACCATCCGCTGCAAGGGCTCGCTCAAGGTGCTGGGCGCCATCCAGGCCGATCTGCACAGCCGCCAGATCGAGGTCGGCAAGGAGGCCGTGATCAACGGCGCCGTCGCCGCCGAAACGGTGGACGTGTACGGCCACGTCGCCGGCGCCATCATGGGCGTCCACGTCGCGCTGCACGCCGGTGCGGAGGTCGCGGGCGACATCCATAGCCACACGTTGTCGGTCGAGCCCGGCGCCGCGTTCGACGGCCGCTCGCGCCGCGTCAAGGACCCGGCCGAGATCGCCCCCCAGGTCGAACGCCCGGCCGGCATGGCCGCGGCGGAGCAGCCCGCCCCGCTCGCGTCGGCCGCTCCGCAGGCCGTCCAGCCGGCCGCCCCGCACTATTTCGCATCGCTCGCGAACTGATCGCGGCAAGCCGCCCTTCGGCCCCGCTGCGCCTCGCCGCACGCGGGAATGTGCTACCAAGCTCCCGGGAAGCCGCGCCGACCGCGCTTCCCGGATCCTCGCTTGGGCAGGCCATGAACTACCGACACATCTATCACGCCGGAAACTTCGCCGACGTGCTGAAGCACGCGGTGCTGGCGCTCATCATTGCGCACTTGAAGCTTAAGCCGCAGCCATTCCGCGTAATCGATACGCATGCCGGCCTCGGCCTCTACAATCTCGGAAGCCCCGAAGCCCAGAAGACCGGCGAATGGCGCGACGGCATCGGCCGCATTCTCGCTGCCGATCCGCCCCCCGCCGTCGCCGACATCCTCGCGCCCTATCTCGACGTCGTGCGCGCCGAGAACGACAGCGGCCCGATCACGCGCTATCCTGGCAGCCCGCTCCTCGCCCGCCGGCTGATGCGGCGCGGCGACCGCCTCGTCGCCAACGAGCCGCATCCGGAAGACGGAGCGCGCCTCGCCGCCCTGTTCGCGAAGGACCCGGCGGTGAAGGTTCTCTCCATCGATGGCTGGGCGGCGCTGAAGGCGCTGCTGCCGCCGAAGGAGCGCCGCGGTGTTGTCCTGATCGATCCGCCGTTCGAGGAGCCGGGAGAGTTCGGCCGCATCGTGGACGGTCTCGCCGCCGCGCATCGGCGCTTTGCCACGGGCACCTATCTCGTCTGGTATCCGGTCAAGGATCAGCGCGCGGTCCGCGCGCTCCTGCGCGACGCGGCCGCGCTCGGGCTGCCGAAGCTTCTCTCGGCGGAGCTCTACCTCAGGGCACCCCACATCGAAGGCGCGTTCACGGGCACGGGACTCCTTGTGCTCAATCCGCCGTATACGCTTTACGAGAAGCTGGGCACGCTGTTGCCGTTCCTCGTCGAGACGCTCGCACGCGACAAGGGCGCCGAAAGCCGCCTCACATGGCTCACGGGCGAGCGCGTCACGACCGCGTGAGGTGCGCGTCCTCGCACTCCGTCTCGAAGGCGCGAGGGTTGCGCCCGCCACATCTTTTCGGAATACTCCAAGGCATCCGGCGTTTGCTTTTCGGTGCCGTTCGCCGAGAGAGCCACATCCCGGCGCGCAAGACGCGCCAGCCCACGATGGGCCCACGCCAGGGCCCGGAGAAAGCCGAGGTGCAAAGGGTGCGAGGGTCAGGACACCGCAACGCGACGGGGATTGCGATCGACGCGGTCTTTTCTCGAAGGTGATGCCGGGCGAGCCGGCTGGAGCATCGCCCGCGCTTCCGCTGGTCTCCCTGAACGTCGCGGGCCGTGGAGACGAGCGATGCGCCAAGTCGGAACGGTGAAGTTCTACAACGATCAGAAGGGCTATGGCTTCATCAAGCCGGACGACGGGGGCAACGACGTCTTCGTCCACGTGACGGCCATCGAGCGCTCCGGTCTCGGCCCGCTGGCGGAAGGCACGCGCCTCTCCTTCGATACGGAGCCGGACAAGCACGGCAAGGGCCCCAAGGCGATCAACCTCGAGCAGGCAAGCTGAGCGCAATCCGCGACAGGCGAGCAGAACCCGTTGTCGCCCGGACACGAGGTCCGCAAAAACAACACCGACGACGACGTTTCCTGTGAATGAGCGACCCCGCTGCCGCCGCAAGCGCAGCGGAGTCCCTTAGGGTCTGCGCGCATGCGCGAACTGCTGCGTTCATTCTTAGGGAGAAAGATCAATGCTCAAAGCTGTGCGTTCGACGATGGCGCTCGTGGCCGTCGCGGGCCTCGCGTTCACCGCTACGGTTTCGGTGGCCGAAGCCAAGTCCTGCGTCCGCAAGGGCGCGGTCGGCGAGGCGGGCAGCCAGCAGGATGCGAAGCTGCAGGTCGACGAGGCGCTTCTGCAGGCCGTCGACTGGGGCGCCTGGGCGGCCTGGATGGGCTCGAACAACAAGGTCGGCGCCGCGGCCAAGCTGCCGGGCTACACGTTCGGACCGCGCGCCTATAGCTGCAAGAAGGGTGGCGGCTGGGGCTGGACGTGCCGCGGTTCCGCCACAATCTGCAAGACCTGAGATGATCCGGCCCGAGGCAGGACCGCTATGAAAAATGCCGCGCCTCGGACAGGGGCGCGGCATTTTTCGCACGCGTAGGGGGCCGCCGCACAAGGACGGGATGAGCAAACGGGCGCTCGGCGAGGGATTCGCATGGAATTCACGCAGCACCACACACGCCACGGCACTTCGCAAGATTGTCCAGTCGCGGGCTCAAAGCTGCGCATAATGTCGCCAAGCCGGCTAGGCATGCTCGCGGGAGAGCGTTATAGCAGCGTGAACATTGAATGAAATTCGGCCGTTACGGAGTAACTTGATGGGTTTCGTCTCCAGGTTCGCCCTCGCCGCCGCGCTGACGGGCGCTGTTGCTTTCGCTCAGCCCGCCCTGGCCGGCTGCAAGCGCATGGGCTTCACCGTCAACGACTACGGTAAGGAAGGCCCCACGCGCGACGCCAAGAACCTTCTCGACAAGCACATCGCGACCTGGGCGTCCGAGCAGGGCATCGAGAAGTACACCGTCGGCAAGAAGGACGTGAGCTGCGAGCTCTTCCTCAACCTGATCGTCGTCGACGAGCATACCTGCACTGCCTCCGCCACCGTGTGCTGGGGCTCCGACCTCAACAAGTCGCAGGAAGCCAAGAGCAAGAAGCCCGCGAAGAAGGAAGCCACCACATCGGCTTCGAAGCGCAATGAGGCGAAAGCCGAGACGGCCAAGAGCGAAAGCGCACCGGCCGACGAGGTGACGACGGAGGAAGCCGCCGCGGCCGCTGCGAGCGCCTCCTCACCCTCCGAGTCGACGCCCGCCGAGAGCGCGAGTGCATCTGCCTCCACATCCACCGAGAGCGCGAGCACGCCTGAGGCCCAGAAGCCCGAGGATACGGCGCAGACGGCCGAATCGGCCCCTGCGAGCGAGCAGCCCGCCGACTCCTCGCCGGTCGAGACCGGCACGATCCCCGTGCCGCCGTCCGCGGCTGCAACGGCAACAGCAACGGGCGTGCCCGTGGCCGAGCCCGCCAAGGCCGAGCCGGTCGTCACGCCTCCGGCTCCGATCGGAAACGACGCGACAGCCGCAGCGGCCGAGGCCGCGGCAGCCGCCGCCGAACGGGCCGCCGCAGCGGCCGAGCGCGCAGCCGAAGCGGCCGAGCG
>DAITBB010000093.1:0-8410 GCA_036823975.1 Hyphomicrobium sp. | reverse complement strand
CGAGGCGGACGTGGAAATTGGGCGGGACGTCCCGGCCGGCCGAACCGGCCCGGCAAGCCCCATTGGGGCCACGGTGGCCATCATCACGGACACCACCATCACCATCGCAGGCCGCGGTGGTATGGCGTCCCGTACTATTACGACCCCTACTTCTACGATAGCTACTACTACAACGACTATGATTACGACGACGGCGCCGTTTACGCGGACGATGGCGATGCCGTCGCGCGCTGCAGGGCCCGCTATCGCTCCTTCGATGCGCGCACCGGCACCTACATGACGAACCAGGGCAAGCGCCGCCTTTGCCCCTATCTGCGCTAAGAGCCTGATCGTCCTCGATGCGAGCGGTGAGCGCGCATCGAGGACGTGAATCAGATTCTCAAACAAGGATTTGAGCAGCCTGGGCGCGCGAAAGCGTGCCCAGGCTTTCTTTTGCCGTCCTACAGGAAATTGTAGGGATCGATATCGACAGTGACGCGCAGATCGCCCCCGATCTTCGGCAGCGTCTCCCCCCACGCCCTGAGATACGCCTGAATGTTGCGCTCGCGCGGCGCCTTCACGAGCAGACGCCAGCGATGGCGTCCGCGCACGACCGCGATCGGCGCTTCCGCTGGCCCCAGCACGTCGATCTGATCGGCGCGCGGCGCGCGCCGCGCCATCTCGCGCGCGAAAGTCTCCGCGAGATCCTTGTCGCGGGCCGAGATCACGACCGCCGCGAGCCGGCCGAACGGCGGCAGCACGCCACGCCGGCGCATGTCGATCTCGCGATCGAGGAACAGCTCGCGGTCGCCCGAGATGATCGCCTCCATCACCGGATGCTCGGGCATGTGCGTCTGGATGAAGCCGCGCCCCTTGGTGAGCGCGCGCCCGGCGCGCCCTGTCACCTGATGCAGGAGCTGAAACGTGCGCTCGCCCGCGCGCGGATCGGCCCCCATGGAGAGCCCGAGATCCCCGTCGACGATACCGACTGTCGCGAGCAGCGGAAAGTTGTGCCCCTTGGCCACGATCTGCGTACCGATGATGATGTCCACGTCCCCGCTCTCGATGGAGCCGATGATGCGGCGCATCTCCTCGAGCCCCGGGATGAGATCCGAGGAGAGGAGTGCAAGCCGCGCCTCGGGAAAGCGTTCGCGCACCTCCTCCGCCACGCGCTCCACGCCCGGCCCGCAGGCGACGAGCGAGCCCACCTCGCCGCACTTCGGGCACGCCTCCGGGATGGGCAGCGAGAAGCCGCAATGATGGCAGTTGAGACGGCGGCGGAAGCGGTGCTCGACGAGCCACGCCGTGCATTGCGGACACTCGAAGCGATGTCCGCACGCCCGGCAGAGCGTCAGCGGCGCATAGCCGCGCCGGTTGAGAAACAGGAGCGACTGCTGCCGGTCGCCGAGCGTGGTCGCCAGCGCTTCGACGAGCCGCGGCGAAAGCCACCGTCCCGTCTCCGGCGGATCGGCCCGCATGTCGATCGGCTTCACCTCCGGCAGGTCCGCGCCGGTGAAGCGCCCGGGAAGCACGATGTGGCGGTATCGGCCCGTCCGCGCGTTCACATGGCTTTCGATGGAGGGCGTGGCGGACGCGAGCACGACGGGGAACTTCCCGAGGCTGCCGCGCACCACGCTGAGGTCGCGCCCCTGGTAGTGCACCCGGTCGTCCTGCTTGAAGCCGGGGTCGTGCTCCTCGTCGACGACGATCAGGCCGAGGTCCGAAAACGGCAGGAACAGCGCTGAGCGCGCACCCACCACGACGCGCGCCTCTCCCGTCGCCGCCGCACGCCACACGCGCCCGCGCTCCGCCCCCGAGAGCGCCGAATGCCACTCCGCCGGCATGCAGCCGAAGCGGGCGACGAACCGGCTCATGAACTGGCCCGTGAGCGCGATCTCCGGCAACAGGATCAGCGCCTGATGCCCGCGCTTCAGCGTCTCCGCAACGGCTTCGAAATAGACCTCCGTCTTGCCGGAGCCGGTCACGCCGTCGAGAAGCGAGACGGAGTAACAATCGCCATGAACGGCGGACGCGAGCGCGTGTACCGCTTCAGCCTGACGAGGCGTAAATTCCGTGACCCGATGCGCGGGATTTGGCTCTGGGAAGCGCCGTTCGGGAATTGCCACATCGACGAGATTGCCGGTCGAGACAAGCCCGTCCACCACGGCCGTGCTGCACGCCGCCTCCGCCGCCAGCGCCGCCTTGGCGCGGATCTGCCCATCACGCGCCAGATCGAGCGCCCGCCGCCGCGCCGGCGTCATGCGCGCGGGCTCTGGCGCATCGGCCACGATGCGCACGCCGAACCGCGGCTTCACGGGCTCGAACGCCGCCTGCGCGCTCATCATCAGGCGCGCCACCATGCCGAGCGGGGTCAGCGTGTAGTTCGCGATCCACTCGGCAAACCGCAGCGCGATCACCGGCAGCGGCGGCACGTCGAGGCGCTCGCTCACGGCCTTGAGCTTCTTGGGATCGACGGCGCGCGCCGTACCGCCGACGGACTGCGCCCACACGACGCCGATCCGCGACTGCGGCCCGAACGGCACCAGCACGAACATGCCGGGCGCGAGGGCGAGCCCCGGCGGCACGAGATAATCGTAGGTCTGATCGAGCGGCGCACCCGGGATCAGCACCGGCACGAGAGACCGTGCCGTGCTTTCATCCCGTCCGTCGAGGCCAAGAAGGCTATCCAAGTGTCTCGCTGCCGGATTAGAAGCTAACCATCGTTGCAATCAACGGTAGGCTAAGCTTAGAGGACAGAGATGGGGCGGGCTGACGGCCGCTCGCAGAGTCCCACGCATCAACACGTTCCCCCGAGAGGAGCCCCCCTCGCGGAGGCAGCACAAGGGTCCGAGAATGAAGTTCTTCGTCGATACCGCCGATGTCAACGAAATCAAGGAGCTGGCCGCCACCGGCCTGCTCGACGGCGTGACCACCAACCCGTCTCTGATCGCAAAATCGGGCCGCGATTTCAAAGAGACCATCGCCGAGATCTGCGAGGTCGTCTCCGGCCCCGTCTCGGCCGAGGTGGCCGCAACCGATTATGACGGCATGATGCGCGAAGCCCAGGTGCTGCGCAAAATCGCGCGCAACGTCACCATCAAGGTGCCGCTCACCCTCGACGGCCTCAAAGCCTGCAAGGCGCTCTCGTCGGACGGCACCATGGTCAACGTCACGCTGTGCTTCTCCGCCAACCAGGCGCTTCTGGCCGCCAAGGCGGGCGCCACCTTCGTCTCGCCCTTCATCGGCCGGCTCGACGACATCGGCCTGAACGGCATGGACCTCATCCGGGAGATCCGGGCCATCTACGACAACTACCAGGATCTCGAGACGGACATCCTCGCCGCCTCCATCCGGACGGTAAATCACGTCAAGGAGGCGGCCCTGATCGGCGCCGACGTCGCGACCATTCCGCCGGCGATCCTGAAGGCGCTCGTCAAGCATCCGCTGACGGACGCCGGCCTCGCCCAGTTCGTGGCCGACTGGAAGAAGACGGGCCAGACGATCTGACGCCGCGCGCCCCAGCCGAGCACGGTAAGGACGCATTGTCCGAACGAAAAGAAGGCGAGGAGCCGCGCCGCGGCCACTCGCCTTTCTCATTCGCACCGGGTCGAAACCGCCCTTCGTCGCGCCTCAGATCTGCTCTTTGAGATCCTTGGCGGCGCGGAACGCGACCTTCTTGCTCGCCTTGATCTTGATCTGCTCGCCGGTCGCCGGGTTACGGCCCATGCGTGCGGGACGCTTGCGCACCTGCAGGATGCCGAGGCCGCCGATGCGGATCCGGTCGCCCTTCTTGAGGTGCTTGGTGATCATCGCGACCATATCCTCGAGCACGGCATTCGCCTGCTTCTTGGGGAGGTCGTGCGCCTCGGACAGCGCGGTGCCGATGTGGCGCAGCGTGACGGTGTTGCTGGGTTTCGCGGCAGCCTTCGCTGCGGTTTTCGCTTTCGCTGCCGGCTTGGGGGCAGCCTTGGTGACGGTTTTGGCCATGAGAGCTTCCTCGGAATAAAAGAGAATCAATGACCGCGAAAACATACAATAGGAATGAATGTCCGCGGCTACAGAGATAAAAAGCCTGAGCTTTTTTGCTCTGGATATTGGAGTTTATGTCACGCTTGCACGCGCAACGGAGCCTGAAAAGCCGCCAAACACGCGCGTTTCTGCAAGCCCGAGCGCGGAGGTGCATAGCACCGCGCCTCCTCTCCGCGCAATCGCGGCGCGCTCGGATTGGTACGATTCGCCTTTAAAACTGGGCATTTCTTGCGCGTGACGCCGACCAACCGCACCGCTGAGGCTCTGAAAACGCCCGAAAACAGCGGCTTTCCCGTTCCGATCCGCACCGGGAGCCGACCCGCAGCGACAAAATCGCAGCCTCGAACATCGTCGCGCGCTCCGGCCCTCGGCACGTCTCACATGAGCTTTGCGGATGCGCGCAGGCACGCAAATCACATACGCTTCCTTTACCGAGGCGCACCAAGGTCTCTCCATGACGCGCGACGCATCCTCCCTCGACACCCTTCTCTCTGCCGACGGCGCCCTGCCGCTCGCAGGCGATTTCACCGACGCGGCCGCGGCCTGGCTCGACCATCTGACGCACGAGCGCGACGCCTCGCCCGCAACGCGCGCCGCCTACGCACGCGATCTCCGCCAGTTCGCACTGTTCCTGAAACACGACCTTGGCCACCCCCCGTGCCTCGCCGACCTTGCCCGTCTCGATGCCAAGACCGTGCGCCGGTTTCTCGCTGCACGCCGCCGCGAGGGCGTCACGAGCCGGTCGCTCTCGCGCAGCCTTTCGGCCCTGCGCACGTTCGCGCGCTGGCTCGAAGGGACCGGCCGCGTCGCGAGCCGGGCGCTGTCGCAGGTCGCCATGCCGCGCATTCCCCATTCGGTCCCGAAGCCGCTGACCGTCGCCAAGGCCAAGGCGCTGGTGGACGACGAGGGCGCCGCGGAGGATTGGATCCGCGCCCGCGACGTCGCCGTCCTGCTCCTTCTCTATGGCGCGGGGCTGCGCATCTCCGAAGCGCTCGGTCTCGCGCGCCGCGACGCACCGCTTCCAGGACGTGACGTCCTGCGCATCACCGGCAAGGGCGGTAAGGAGCGGGTGGTGCCCGTGCTGCCCGTGACCCAGCGCGCCGTCGAGCGCTACGTCGCGCTCTGCCCTTATCCGCTCGCACCGGAGTCGCCGCTGTTCCTCGGCGCGAAAGGCGGCCCGCTGTCGCCGCGTCTGATCCAGCTGGCGATCGCGCGCCTGCGCGAAGCGCTCGCGCTTCCCGAGACCGCAACCCCGCACGCATTGCGCCACTCGTTCGCAACGCATCTTCTCTCGGCAGGCGCCGACCTCCGCCAGATCCAGGAGCTTCTGGGCCACGCCTCGCTCTCGACGACGCAGGTCTACACGGAGGTGGATCGCGAGCGCATCCTGGCCGTTTACGATACGGCCCATCCCCGCGCCTGAGGCTCGGAGACTCGCAACCTTGCCGGCGCCATGGAATAGGGTAACGTTCCTCGAACGTGCCGAGGTTCCCAGAGCCTGATCGTTTGAGATGCGATCACTTCAGCTCGCATCGAGAGCGTGAATCAGACTCTAAAACAAAGAGATAGGGCACGTTCACTCCGATGGGCCAATTCCATTGAGAGTGAACGTGCTCCAGAAGTCCTCCCGAGGTGTTATGCGTGCAATCGTCCGATCCCTCGTCTTAGCCGGCATCGCCCTCTTCGCAGGAGCCACCGCGCCGTCGCTCGCCGAGGAGAACGTCGCCCCGCGCTGCAACGGCTTCAACCTGCTCGACAAGCTCGCCGCCACGGACCCTGCGCTGCACGCGCGCATCCTCGCCAAGGCGCACACGACAGAGAACAGCCAGGCGCTGCTCTGGCGGATCGAGCGTCCGGGGGTCGCCCCCTCGCACCTGTTCGGCACCATCCATCTCTCGGACCCGCGCATCCTCGCCCTCTCCGAGGCGACGCGAAGCGCACTCGAGGCGGCGACCGTCGTCGTCATCGAGAGCGCGGACCTCTCGCCCGCGGCCGCGGCGCGCGCCTACACGGCCGCCGCCGAGAGCGCTCGCTTCACCGACGGCCAGACGCTCGACAAGCTCCTGACAAAGGCCGAGTTCACCAAGGTGCGCCGGACCATGCACAGCACCTCGGCGGCCTTGCGCCCCTATCGCCCGTGGATCATCTCGCTGATGCTGACCGGCGCCGAATGCGAGCGCCGCCGCCTCGAGAGCGGCCAGCCCATCCTCGACATGGCCATCGCCAACCGGGCGAAGGAGAGGGCCATCCCCTTGGCTGGCCTGGAAACGCTCGAGGAGCAGTTCACCGCCCTCGCCGCCATTCCCGACAGCGATCAGATCGGCATCCTGCGCACCAACCTCGCGCTCGTCGACGAGTCCGAGAACCTGATCGAGACCATGGTGCAGCTTTATCTGACCCGCCGCGTCGGCACGCTGTGGGACCTCCAGATCGCCTTCGCGGAGAAGGCCGGGGTCTCGCCCAAGGATTTCGCGTCCTTCGAGGAGATCATCATCCTCGACCGCAATCGCAAAATGCAGGACGGCGCCCGCCCGCACCTCGACAAGGGCGGCGCGTTCATCGCGGTCGGCGCCCTCCATCTTCCCGGCGAGAACGGGCTCGTCGCGCTGCTGCGCAAGGCGGGCTACACGCTCACCGCCGTCGAGTAACGGATGTTACGGGGCGCCCCAAAGCGCCCGCGCGCTCACATATGGATCGCGCGCTTGGCGACCGAGAGGGCCGCCTCCTTGACCGCCTCGGACAGCGTCGGGTGCGCATGGCACGTCCGCGCCAGATCCTCCGCCGAGCCGCCGAACTCCATCAGCACCGCGGCCTCCGCGATCAGCTCGCTCGCGTTCGCGCCGATGATGTGCACGCCGAGCACGCGGTCCGTCGCGGCATCCGCCAGCACCTTGACGAACCCGTCCGTCGTGCGGTTCGCCTTCGCGCGTCCGTTGGCGAGGAAGGGGAACTTGCCGACGCTGTAGGCGACGTCCGCGGCCTTGAGCTCCTCCTCCGTCTTGCCGACCGAGGCGACCTCCGGCGACGTGTAGACGACGCTCGGGATCACGTCGTGATTCACCTGCCCGGCCTGCCCGGCCAGGATCTCCGCCACCGCGATCCCCTCGTCCTCGGCCTTGTGCGCCAGCATCGGCCCGGCGATCACGTCGCCGATGGCGTAGAGGCCGGTCACGTTCGTCTCGAACTGGCCGTTGACGGCGATCCGCTTGCGGTCGTCGCGCACGACACCCAGCTCGTCGAGGCCAAGGCCGTCCGTATAGGGAACGCGGCCGATGGCGACCAGCACCACGTCCGCCTCGATCTTGTCCTGCGCGCCGCCTCTCGCGGGCTCCAGCGTCACCGCCAGCCCCTTGCCCGCCTGCGCGACGGCGGCAACCTTGGCCCCGAGACGGAACGTCATGCCCTGCTTTGCGAGGATGCGCTCGAGCGCCGTCGCGACCTCCCCGTCCATGCCGGGCAAGATGCGGTCGAGATACTCGACGACCGTGACCTGCGCGCCGAGACGGCGCCAGACGGAGCCGAGCTCGAGGCCGATCACGCCAGCGCCGACCACGAGCAGACGTTCCGGAACCTCCGCCAGCGACAGCGCCCCCGTGGACGAGACGACCTGCGTCTCATCGAGCGTAATGCCGGGAAGCTGCGCGACGTCGGAGCCCGTCGCGATGACGATGGAGTGCGTCTCGAGGCTCTGGCGCGCGCCGTCCGCAGCCGTCACCTCGACGCGGCCCGCCGCCAGGATCCGCCCGGTGCCGTGGTAGGTATCGATCTTGTTCTTCTTGAGCAGGAACGCCACGCCGTCGACATTGCCTTTGATCGCCTCCTCCTTGAAGGCGAGCATGCGGCCGAGGTCCAGCTCCGGCGCAACCTTGATGCCCATGCGGGCGAAGCTGTGCCCCGCCTCCTCGTAAAGCTCGGAGGCATGCAGCAGCGCCTTCGACGGGATGCAGCCGACATTGAGACAGGTTCCGCCGTGGCGCGCCCGTTTCTCGACGATGGCCGTCCTGAGCCCGAGCTGGGCCGCACGGATCGCGCAGACATAGCCCCCCGGCCCGCTGCCAATGACGATGAGGTCGTATGCGTCAGCCATCGTGAAAAGCCTTTAGTTTAGCAGGGAGCTTCTCCGCGCCCCCGAAAAGATCGGCGCGCGGAGCGGCTCGTCAAAGTTCCAGAATGAAGCGCTGCGGATCCTCGAGGCACTCCTTGACGCGCACGAGGAACGTCACCGCCTCCTTGCCGTCGACGAGGCGGTGATCGTAGCTGAGCGCCAGGTACATCATCGGCCGCGCGACGACCTGACCATCCCGCACCACGGGGCGCTCCTCGATGCGGTGCATGCCGAGAATGCCGGCCTGCGGCGCGTTGAGGATCGGCGTCGAGAGCATCGAGCCGTAGACGCCCCCGT
>DAITBB010000020.1:0-43873 GCA_036823975.1 Hyphomicrobium sp. | reverse complement strand
TCGACCTCAGCGTCGAGGGGCGCAACGTGCTGCTCGTCGACGACGTGCTCGATTCGGGGCGCACGCTCGTGTTCGCGAAGGATCTCATCTCAGCGCGCGGCGCGAGCCAGATCCTCACCTGCGTGCTGATCGACAAGAAGGTCGCGCGCGCCGTGGACGTGCACGCGGATTTCAGCGCCTTCGAAGGCAGCGACGAGTTCGTGGTCGGCTACGGCATGGACGTGGCGCACCGCTATCGCGAGCTGCCCTTCGTGGGGCGCATGTCGGGCCGGGAGGCGTAACGGGCGAGAGGCCTCTCGATCGTGTCGGTTCGCCTTTGCCCGCCCGTTCGGGAGGAGCCTATGGCACGCATTCTGCTGGCGGACGACGACGAGGCGACGCGCGATCTCGTCAAGCGCGCACTCGAAACTGACGGGCATGTGGTGTCGCTGACGCAGGATGGGACGGAGGCATTCGAGGCGCTTGCCGCTCAGCCCTTCGATCTCCTCGTCTCGGACGTGCACATGCCGGGCCTCGACGGCGTGGATCTCGCCCGGCGTGCCATCGCCGCCGCCCCGCAGCTCAAGCTGTTGCTGATGTCGGGATTTGCGGAGGAGCTGGAGCGGGCCCGCGCGCTCAAGTCGCCGCATCTCGCCACGATCCTGAAGCCGTTCACGCTCGATCAGGTTCGCTCGGCGGTGCGCGGGCTGCTCGCCTGAGGCGTTTCACCATCGCTATTGTGGTCAGCTCCGTGCGGTGCGGACGGATCGCATGTCCTACAGGACGTTCTTCCTCTGCTGGATCATCATGTAGGTGTCGCTCGTATGCTCGGCGAGCTGGAACCAGAGGAATTCCTCGGCGCGCACGGCCGTCATCGCATCGTAGACCGTCTTGAAGCTCGGATTGGTGGCGCAGAGCTCGGCGTACGTGTCGTTCGAGGCCTGGAAGCAGGCGTCGAGGACGGATTCGGAGAAGGGTTTCAGCACGGCGCCCGCCTTGACGAGGCGGCGCAGGGCGGGCGGGTTCTGCATGTCGTAGCGCGCCATCATGGTCAGGTTCGCCGCCTGCGCGGCGGCGCGGAGGATGGCCTGGTACGCCTTCGGCAGGCTGTTCCATTTCTCGAGGTTGAAGAACAGGTGCAGCATGGCCTGTCCTTCCCACCAGCCGGGATAATAGTAGTTGGGCGCGACGCGGTAGAAGCCGAGCTTCTCGTCGTCGTAGGGGCCGACCCATTCGGCGGCGTCGATGGTGCCTTTCTCGAGGGCCTGGTAGATCTCGCCGCCGGCAATCTGCTGAGGCACGGCGCCGAGGCGGGACATGATCGCGCCACCGAAGCCGCCGATGCGGATCTTGAGGCCCTTCCAGTCCTCGGCCGTGTTGATCTCCTTGCGGAACCAGCCGCCCATCTGCGCGCCCGAGTTGCCGCTCGGCAGGCCGTAGATGTTATAGCGCGCGTAGAACGCGTTCATGAGGTCGATGCCGCCGCCCTCGTACATCCACGCGTTCTGCATGCGGCAGTTGAGGCCGAACGGCACGCAGGTGGCGAGCGCGAAAGTCGGGTCCTTGCCCCAGTAGTAGTACGAGGCCGTGTGGGCCGCTTCGACCGTGCCGTCGGCGACGGCGTCCATCGCCTGCAGGCCGCCCACGATCTCGCCGGCCGCAAAGACCTGGATGGTGAAGCGGCCGTCGGTCATCTCGCCGACGATCTTGGCGAACACCTCGGCGGCGCCGTGGATGGTGTCGAGCGATTTGGGGAAGCTCGACGTGAGGCGCCAGGTGAGGCTCGGCATGCTCTCGAAAACGGCGGGTGCCTTCGGCGCCTCGCAGGCGGCAAGGCCCGCGGCGGCTCCGCCCGCGCCCGCGACCGTCAGGAATTTCCGGCGATTGACGTTGCTCATTGTGGCCCCTGCCCCGATTTCGGCCGGGACTATAGACAAATCGCCCTGCGAAATCAGCCCTTGCCGCAGGGGTGCGCGGCAAGCGAGTTGCGTCCGGGGGCCTGTGCAGTACGTTGGAGGCCTATCACGTCCCGTGTGCGCTCGAAGGGTGTCCCCATGCGTCTCATCCGGACTTTCGCTTTCGCCGGGCTCGCCGTGTCCCTCGTTGCAACTCCGGTCGCTGGGGCCCGCGCGGCGGACTGGTGGATGCTGCAGCAGACGGACGCCGGGCGGGAGTGCGCGCCGCCCATCCAGGCGGAGGGCCTGACGCTGACGCCCGACGTGCTCATGACGCATCATTCGGAATGCAAGCTGATGGACGAGACGCCCTCGCTCGACCTCGAGACGGTGATGATCAACTGCGAGGGCGAGATCGGCCGCGTCTTCATCTTCACGAAGACCAAGGCGGCCTGCGAAAGGCTGGCGAAGGAGTGAGCCACCGCCACGTTCGCATCCCGCCCCGCGGCGGAGCGGGGACATGACGACAGCCGGTGTCGGAGGCGTGCTGCTGGCCGGCGGGCTCAGCCGGCGCATGGGCGGGCGCGACAAGGCGCTTCTCGCCGTCGGCGGCGAGACGCTGATCGGGCGGAGCGCGGCACGCCTCGGGCCGCAGGTCGAGACGCTGATCGTCAATGCCAACGGCGACCCGGCGCGCTTCGCGTTTCTCGGACGGCCGGTGGTGGCGGACGAGACGGCCGATAGGCCGGGGCCGCTCGCCGGCGTGCTGGCGGCGCTCCATTGGTATCGCCGTTTCGCGCCGTCCGTTGAGAGGGTGGCAAGCGTCTCCGCCGATGCGCCGTTCGTGCCCGGCGATCTCGTGCGCCGGCTCGGCGAAGCATTGGCGGAGAGCCCTTCCGCACACGTCGCCGTCGCGCAGTCGCGTGGACGACGGCACCCTGTCATCGGCCTGTGGCGCGTGGAAGCTGCGGACCAGATCGCGGCGGCGCTTGCGCGCGGCGAGCGTCGGGCCGAGACGATGGTGGATCGGCTCGGCGCCGTCGCCGTGCCGTTCGACGATCTCGCCGTCGGCGGGCAGCGCATCGATCCGTTCCTCAATATCAACACGCCGGAGGAGCTGGCCGAGGCGGAGGCGCTGCTGGCTTCGGCCGTGCCGGTTTCCGGCGGCGAAGCGGCGCGGCGGCCGTTCGTCTTCGGCGTCGTTGGCTGGAAGAACGCGGGCAAGACGACGCTCGTCGAGCGGCTCGTGTGCCGGCTGGTCACGCTCGGTTTCAGCGTTTCGACCGTCAAGCATACGCATCACGACCTCGATCCGAACGACGGCGCGACCGACAGCGGACGCCATGCCGCCGCCGGGGCGCGGCAGACGGCGGTGGTCTCGCCCTGCCGGTGGCGGCTCGATGGGGTGACACGGGGGGAACCCGAGCCGCCGCTCGCCGATGTCCTCGCCGCGCTTCGGCCGGTCGATCTCGTGATCGTCGAAGGCTACAAGGCGGCGCCGATCCCCAAGATCGAGGTGCGCGGCGCCGGTGCCGGCGGCCCGCCGCTGGCGGATCGCGATGGCATGGTGTTCGCGATCGCTGCGGATGGCGCGATCGGGGAGGCGCCCGTGGCGGTGTTCCGGCGCGACGACATCGACGGCCTCGTCGCGGCGATCCTCTCCCACGAGCCGGCGGCGGCTTACTGCCTATGATTCCGCCCGGCGCGGGGCAGGACGGCGGGTCGGTGTGCGGGCAAGGAGGACAAGCGTCGTGAGGGCCAGGAGCGCGAGAGCCGCTGGCGTCGGATGAGGAGCGGCGCGGGCCGCCGTCCGCGCCGCCACGGCAGCGGCTGACGCGGCGCTGGGTGCGGTCTGCTGCTCGGGATCTCTGAGACGTACGAGACGCGCGCGAGCGCGGTCGGCGGATGCCGGCCGGGGTGCGGCCGCTGAGGTCTGGATCTCAGGGACCTTCTGAGCGGCAGGGGCCGCTTCCCCGGGCATGGCGGAGCCCGCCAAGACGAGGACGGCAAGGATCACGGCGGCGCGGGCGCCGGCCTGCGTCTCGACGTGACTCTGCGGGATTGGGAAGAGCAATGCCGGGCCTCCTCTCGGAAGGCCCGGCGTGTCGTTAGTGGAAGAACACGAGGGCCTTCGTGAACGTTTCCCAGAAGCCCCAAGCAAGCGGCACGCCAACCAGAGCCCAGAAGACGGCGGCCTTGAGATCGAAGCCGCCGCGGCCGATTCCATAGGATCCGGCGACGTCCGGCCCCGCGGCCGACTTGAGTTTGGCCTGCTCGATGGCGACGTCTGCCTCGCTCATGTGCCATTTCGGAGCGACGGGCCGGATCAGTAGGTTGGCGACGAAGCCGGCGACCAGGAGCCCGGCCAGGATGTAGAAGATCTGGCCGTAGATCTGGTCCGGTGGGATGCCCTCGGCATGGCGGGTATCGTGCAGGTAGTTGACGATGACGGGGCCGACGATGCCGGCCGTCGACCAGGCGGTGAGCAGGCGCCCGTGGATGGCGCCGACGAACTGCGTGCCGAAGACGTCGGCGAGGTAGGCCGGGGCCGTCGAAAAGCTGCCGCCGTACATCGAGGCGATGACGCAGAAGCACAGCACGAACAGGCTCACGACCTTCCAGTCGGCGGCGAAGGCCGCGAGCACGTAAAGGGCGGTACCGAGGATCATGAAGATGAAGTAGGTGCCCTTGCGACCCAGATAGTCGGAGAAAAAGGCCCAGCCGAAGCGGCCGCAGATGTTGAAGAGCGAGATGAGCCCGACGAAGCCGGCGCCTACCGCGGCGGCTAAGGCGGCGAGGCTCGCGTCCGTCTTCATCTCGAGGTAGCCGAGATCGGGCTGGCCGACGAGCGTTCCGCCGAAGGTCTCCTGCAGCATCGGGGACGCGGCGCCGATGATGCCGATACCGGCGGAGACGTTGAGGCACAGCGCCAGCCAGATCAGCCAGAAGGCGGAGGTCTTGTGCGCGTCGTCGAGGTGGACGTGGTTCGAGGTGATCATGGCGTTGCGGGCGGCGGGCGGCGTCCAGCCTTCCGGTTTCCAGCCCGGAGGCGGCAGCCGATAGCGGAGCGAGCCGATGATCATGAAGACCGCATAGATCACCGCCATGGTGACGAAGGTCTGCCAGACGCCGGGATCGGTGGCGGTCTTGAACACCTTGTCCATAAAGAAGGTCGCGAGCGGCGAGCCGATCATGGCACCGCCGCCGAAGCCCATGATGGCGAGGCCGGTCGCCATGCCGCGCCGGTCCGGAAACCATTTGATGAGGGTCGAGACGGGCGAGATGTAGCCGAGGCCGAGGCCGATGCCGCCGATGACGCCGGAGCCGAGCCACATCATCCAGAGCTGGTGGGTGTAGACGCCGACGGCCGAGATGAGGAGGCCGCCGCACCAGCAGAGGCAGGCGACGAGGCCCGCCTTGCGCGGGCCGGCCCGCTCCAGCCAGCCCCCCCAGATGGCGGCCGAGACGCCGAGCAGCACGAAGAAGAAGGTGTACATCCAGCCGAGGTCGAACTGGCTCCAGTTGCAATCGGTCGCGGTCAGCGCGCGCAGTGTGCCGGTGGCCTTCTCGGCGAACGTGACGGCCCCGGCGGAGCATTCCGGCAGGGGCGTGCCGTCGGCACCGAGAAGTGCGCCTTGCAGCGGCTTCCAGAAGACGGAGAAGCCGTAGGCCATGCCGATGCAGAGATGGATGCAGAGCGCAGCGGGCGGGACCAGCCAGCGGTTGAAGCCCGCCTTGGCGACGATGGCCTCACGGTCGAGAAAGTTCGGCGCACGCGGTGCGGCCGCCACGTCGGCATTGACCATGGTGTTGATTTCCCCCAAAGCTTGCCCTGTATCCCGGGCATTTTAGCCTTAGCTGTAACCTTAGACTGGCGGCTGAACAAGCCGGCTGGGGTTGAAGTCCCGGCAAGGAGCGCTACTCTCTTAAGTTTGGCAACGGCGATAGGTCGCCGAGATGCCTTTCTTGGAGATCCCGTCATCCGGTGACGGATGGCGCCGTGCACGAGGCCGATCAGGACGACGATGACGTTCTCACCTCCCCATCCTGTCCAAGACCGGGCGCCGGCCGCCGAGCCCGCGCTGATCGATCCGTTCGGCCGGCAGGTGAGCTATCTGCGCGTCTCCGTCACGGATCGCTGCGATTTCCGCTGCGTTTATTGCATGAGCGAGCATATGTCCTTCCTGCCCAAGAAGGACCTGCTGACGCTCGAGGAGCTGGACCGGCTCTGCTCGGCGTTCGTCTCGAAGGGCGTGCGCAAGCTGCGCATCACGGGCGGCGAGCCGCTCGTGCGCAAAAACATCCTTTCGCTGTTCAAAGCGCTGTCGCGCCATCTCGAGACCGGCCGGCTCGACGAGGTGACGCTGACGACCAACGGCAGCCAGCTTTCCAAGTTCGCGGGCGACCTCAGGGCGGCGGGTGTGCGGCGCATCAACGTCTCGGTCGATACGCTCGATCCCGCGACGTTCAAAGCCGTGACGCGCTGGGGCAATCTCGCGACCGTGCTCGACGGCATCAAGGCGGCGCAGCGGGCCGGGCTCGCCATCAAGATCAACGCGGTGGCGCTCAAGGACGTGAACGAGCACGAGATCGAAAACCTCGTGCGCTTCGCCCACGGCGAGGGCCACGACCTGACGCTCATCGAGACGATGCCGCTCGGCGACATCGAGGGCGATCGGACGGATCAGTATCTGCCGCTGTCGCTGGTGCGCGCGCGTCTCAGCGAGCGCTGGACACTCGAGGACATCCCCTATCGGACCGGCGGGCCGGCGCGGTACGTGACGGTGAAGGAGACCGGCGGCCGGCTCGGCTTCATCACGCCGATGACGCACAACTTCTGCGAAAGCTGCAACCGCGTGCGCGTGACGTGCACGGGGACGCTCTATCTCTGTCTCGGCCAGAACGATGCGGCGGATTTGCGCGCGCCGCTCCGGGCGAGCCCGGACAACCGGCTTCTGTTCGAAGCGATCGACGACGCCATCGCGCGCAAGCCAAAAGGGCATGACTTCGTCATCGACCGGCAGCGGCAGCGTCCCGCGGTGGCGCGCCATATGAGCGTGACCGGCGGGTGATGTGTTTTGGCTGCCGCTCAGCCTAACCGCGACGGGCTTCCTTTGTTACAAAGTGTGTCGCAAGTGTTTGCTGCTTGCGACAAAGGCGTGCGACACGACAACTCCTAGCCTTCCACCCCCCGATCTGTCGCGGGTCACACGACGAACAAGGAACGGCCAAACCGATAGAATCTCCAAAATTAGGAATTGTGCGACAGGTTTTAGATCTGGATATTGAGTGTGCGTTTTAAACTCTCTCGACGTGGCGTGTGCCAATAGCCATAGCCATTTTTCTCATCGTCATCGAAAAGCGCAGCGACGAACGCACCGAAGGACGATGCCTGAGGGCACAGATGGTTGTTTTCGGCGCTTCCCCAGCTCGCCCAATTTCGCACCCAGCTATAGACCGCCCCAAAATCTTCGGGGCGTAATGAAAGAACGATTTCGAGCAGGCCGGGATCAGCCCCGATTGAAAGACACCCATCGGGCAATCGGTTTCCGAGTTCATGGCTCCTCTCCGCAGTCCGGTCCCATGAATAGAAAGGGTCGACAAAATGCTCGGTCGGATTCGCGCCCCCCTCCTCGGGGGCCAGTGCAGTATGTCTGAACATATTAGGATATGGTCTGCCGCCGTTATAGTCGACCAGGAAGGCGCGATAGTCCGCCGGCATCGTGTAACCCGTCGATTGCTCCCAACTCGAGATTGCCGAAGCGACGGTTTCTCCTGCCTCCCAGCCCTGGCCGACCGGGCTGATTCGTCTGCTCATGGCGCTACTCCTTTCGCAAACCTCCCGAAATGCGCGATACCTTTTAAAGGTCCGATCAGTCGCAGGTCTCAAGTCAAAACCTACCACCGGTCGAGGGCCGTCACGGACGGGTTTTCAGAGTTTCGAGGCCGGGAGGCGGGACGGCTAGGTAGCGGGCCGCGAGGCCGATGATGGCGCCGGCGACGACGAGCGTCATGAGCCAGCCGAAGATGTTCATCAGACGTCTGCGCCGTCGCGCGCGGCGGGCGGCGCGCACCCAGGGCGGCGGCGGGATGGCGCTTTTTCGCGGAGCGTCCGCGGTAGCGTGCGGGTGAACCGGTAAGGGCGGCGGCGTGGGCGGGTGATCCAGCAGGCCCACTGCACGGCCGGGGCCCGAGCTTATGGCCCGCTCCGCGGCGGTTTCTGGAGCGCGTTCACTCTTATTGGACTCAGTTTGAGCCACGTCCTCGATGCGAGCTGACCGCTCGCATCTCAAACGATCAGGCTCTCGGAGAAACTTCGGAACGGGTCTGTGCGGAGGTGCGCGGGCCGTTCTTTCGTCTTGCTGGCTCTCTTTTTCCGCACTTTCGCTTTCCGCGCTTTCGGCTTCGGGGTGTTCCGAATCAGCCGGGGGCTCGCCGAAGCCGGCTTCCGAGAGCGCCGCTTTCAAAGACCGGGGGACCGTCCGTGTCATCGCCCTCTCCACCCGATGGCGGGTGTCTCGATGTGGGCGCGCCGCTGGTGATGGCGGCGGCCGTCCGCGTTCCGCTTCGGCGAGAGTATGCTAAAACGCCCGTCATCCGGCAATCTTCGCGCGGCGCAATCGGCGGTGACGCCGGCTCTCCGCGCAATCTTTAATCCTGAAGGGATCCGATCGATGCTGCTGCTCGTGCTTGGCCTTGTGCTTTTTCTGGCCGTCCATCTCGTGCCGACGTCGCCGGCGCTGCGGGGCGGACTGGCCGAGCGCTTCGGCGAAAACACCTACAAGGCCGGCTTCGCGATGCTGTCGCTGATCGGCTTCGCGCTCATCGTGGTGGGCTTCCACAAACTGCAGGTCAACCCGGGCAAGAACGTCATTCTCTGGGATCCGCCGACGTGGACGCGGCACATCGCGTTCCTGCTGATGATCCCGGCGATGATCCTGATCGTCGCCGCTTTCGTGCCGTCGCGCATCCGCACCGCGGCGAAGCATCCCATGCTCGCCGCCATCAAGTTCTGGGCCCTTGCGCACCTTCTCGTGAACGGGGACCTCGCCGCGCTTCTGCTCTTCGGCGGCTTCCTCGCCTTCGCCGTCTACGACCGCATCTCGGTGAAGCGGAGGCCCGACAAGGTGCCGCCGCCGGCCCCCGCCGGGATCCTCAACGACGTGATCGTGGTGGTGGTGGGGCTTGTGCTTTACGCGCTCATGATGTTCGGCGGGCATTCCGCGCTGATCGGCGTGCCGCTCGCGCGCGTCGGCTTCGCGTGAGTGCGGAGCGGCGGCCTTTTCGCATCGCCGCCGCGCCGTTTTTTTCTGGCCTCGTGGGGTCGGTCGCGTCAGCGGATCGGGACGATGAAGTCCGTGTAGGCGCCGGTCTCGTTGCCGATCGGAAGGTCCGAGATCACGAGCGAGGAGCCGGGCTTCATCACGTCCTCGATCTGCACGCGGGCCTCCTCGGGGATGGTGAGGCGATCGAGGGCGGCTGCGGCCGTCTGGCGTGCGGGCGAAACTGCGGCGTCTGCGGTGGCCGCCTTGGCCTTCTTCGATTTCTTCCGTGACGGATTGTGGGGCACGGACGTGACGCTCCAGGTCATGGCCGTCTTCTCGGGCGTGTAGGCGAGGGCGGTGAAGACGTGCGTGCCGATTGGCGCGTCGGGGCGATCGAGCGCGATCTCGACGTCGAAGATGTCCTCGTAGCCCTGGCGGACGTAGAGGCGCTGCTTGGCCCGGCTGACGAACACCGAAACGGGAAGGTGGCGCTGCGCCTCCTTGCGCTGGGCGGTCGCCTCCGCAGCGCGGGCGCGCGAGAGGCGCGCGTGGGCCGCGGCGAGGACGTTCATGGCGGCCGTGCGCTTGGCTTCCGCCTCCTTCGCGGCGGTTTCTGCGGGCTCGCGGGCGGCGGTTGCGGCGGCCAGGGCTGCGCGGGCCGCTTCGGCCTGGGCGGGATAGTCCTTGAGCTCGTCGTTGAGCTCGAGGATCCGTGCCTCCCGCACGGCGGGATCCATCGGCTTCTTGGCTTTGCGCTTCCGGTTACGCTTGGCGGGGGCCGGCTCCTCGGGCTTCTGCAACTCGGCGAGCTCGCGGTCGACCCGCGCCTTGGCCTGCTCCAGATCCTCGAGCTCCTTGGCGCGCGTGGCCGCCTCCTGGCGGGCGGCCGTCAGGGTGGCGCGGGCCTCGGCGGCCTCCTTCTGGCGCTCCGAGAGGATCGCGGAGGCGGCGGCCTCCTCAGCCTCGGCGGCGCGGGTCTCTGCGGCGCGGGCATCGGCCTCGCGGCGCAGACGCGCGTGATAGGCGGCGCGGCGCGAGATGGCGTCCGGCGCGATCGTCGTCAGGGCATCCGACGTTTCCGCCGCAGCCGCCGACGAGACGCCGAGCACCGAGGAGACGGAGCTGGCGGTGTCCGGGATGGGCGAGGTCTCGGCCACCGTCACGGCCGCGTTCGCCTCGGGAGTCGCCTCCGGCGGAAAGGCTGCGAACAAGTGCTCGTGCGCGATCGGTCGGGGGGCGACGGGATCGCGAGTGACGATCACGCGGGTGCCCATGCTCGTCATGCCGAACAGCTTCTTCGAGAAGCCGTGCGGGAGGCGGATGCAACCATGGGAGGCGGGATAGCCGGGCAGAGGACCGGCGTGGAGCGCCACGCCCGACCACGTCAGGCGCTGCATGTTCGGCATCGAGGCGCCGTTGTAGAGGTTCGAATAGTGCTGGCGCCGCTTCTGGACGACCGTGAACACGCCCGTCGGCGTGGCGTAGCCGACGCGGCCGGACGAGATCGGAGAGGAGGCGATCGCGCTCTTCCCGTCATAGACGGTGAGGCGTTGGCGGGAGAGCGAGACGGTGACGACCAGCGGGCTCGGGGCGGCGCGCGCGGCCGTCTTCTCGGCCTTGGCTTTTCCGCTTTTCTCGGCGTTGGCCTGCTGTTGTGGGCGGCGCTGGGCCTTGCGGATCTTGGCAGCGTTGGCCCGGCTCTTGGTTAGGCTCTGGGCTTCGGCGTGCGATGGCGCGACGATCTCGCCCACGCTCCACGCGAGGACCGCGGCAAGGGCCAGCAGGGAGCCCGTGCAGGGGGAGCGACGCGAGCGCAGGCCCGCCTTTTTGAGCGATTGGAGCACGATACAACCATTCCCTGTTGGCGAAATGCGACCAAAAAACGAGATACGACAAGGATTAGTGGCGTTCGCCTAATGTCCGATGAACGCGTTTGAAACGTTACCGGGCGCCGGCCGGGACCGCAATTCGCGACATCGTTTGGCGTTAAACTCCGGGCGCGGTGTGGCGCATTATCAACGCCCGCGATTGACGCTAGAGCCGTTCCGGTTTTAGTGGAATCGCGGAACGGCTCTAAGCTTTTGTTTGATCGTGCTTCTTATCGGACACTTCCGGCGCATGGCTCCGCCATGACCGGTTCCCACTTTTCCGGAAGCACTCTAGACGCACGCCTGTCTGGCATCCTCTGCGTCGGGGCGGTACCGTCCTCTTCCCTAAGGTTTCCGAGGAGCTTTCGGCCCCATCATGTCCCTGCCCGTCGCCCGCCGCCGCCTGATGGCCCCCGACATCACTGCCCTGAAGCGGGTGAAGCCGATCGTCTCGCTGACGTCCTATCACGCCCATACGGCTGCGATCGCGGACAAGTACTGCGATTTCCTTCTCGTCGGCGACAGCCTCGGCATGGTCATGCATGGCTACGAGACCACCGTGCCAGTGACGCTCGACATGATGATCGTGCACGGGCGCGCGGTCGTGCGCGGCGCGCGGCGCGCGCTGGTCGTCGTCGACATGCCGTTCGGCTCCTACGAGGAAAGCCCGGCGATGGCGTTCCGGAATGCGGCGCGGGTGATGAAAGAGACCGACTGCGGGGCCGTGAAGCTCGAAGGCGGCACGCGCATGGCGGAGACGATCCGCTATCTCGTCGAGCGCGGCATTCCGGTGATGGCCCATGTCGGGCTCACGCCGCAGTCCATCAACGTGCTCGGCGGGTTCAAGACCCAGGGGCAGACCCGCGATCAGTGGGCGGCGCTCGAGGAGGACGCGCGAATCGTGGCCGAGGCCGGCGCCTTCGCCGTCGTGCTCGAGGCGTTGGCCGCCCCGCTCGCGGCCCGCATCACGAAGGCCATTCCCATTCCCACCATCGGCATCGGCGCCTCGGCCGCCTGCGACGGGCAGATCCTCGTCATGGAGGATATGCTCGGGCTTTCGCCACGTGTGGCCAAGTTCGTCAAGAAATTCGGCGCGGTGGCGACGGCCATCGAGGACGCGATCCAGGCCTATGCCGAGGAGGTATCGGCGGGGCGGTTTCCGGCCGACGAGCACGCCTACGCCATGAAGGAGACCGCCGAGGCGCCCCCGCAGGGGTCACGAAAAAGCCGAAAAAACTAAGCATTCCGCAAAGGCTGGTGAGAACGGGCGCCGGCATCGGCCGTGGCATTTGCTCTCGGCGGGGTCATCTTGCTATCAAGCGCTCTTTCGGGCGGCAGCGCTCGGAAGGAGACTGCGGACGCGGGCGCAGGACATTGGCGCAGGGCATGGGCTCCGGCGCGGCAAACGGATTTGGTGGGTACGGAGCTCGAATGGCCGACAACAACGATGCGCTCTTCCGCGAGGTGCAGGACGAGCTGCGCCGGGAACAATTCCAGAGGATCTGGGATCGCTACGGTTTCTATATCGTCGCCGTAGGCCTTGCGATCGTGGCGCTGATCGGCGGCGCCAAGCTCTGGGAACAGCAGAACCTTCACAAGGCGAACGAAACCGGCGCCGCGTTCGAGGCGGCGGCCGATCTCGCCCAGTCCGGCAAGGCCGAGGACGCAGCCAAGGCGTTCGCCGGGGTCGCGGGTACGGGCCACAAGGGCTATGCGATGCTGGCGAGCCTGGCGGAAGCCGGCGCGCTGCTCAAATCCGACAAGAACGCAGAGGCACTGGCCATTTTCGACCGGCTGGCCGCGGACAAGGGGACCGACCCGCTGCTCGCCGATTTCGCCCGGATCCAGGGCGCGGCCCTGCGGCTCGGGGAGGCCGACTTTACCGAGATGGAGAATCGGCTCAAGCCTGTGACGGGCGATGGCAACGCATGGCGCTTCTTCGGCCGCGAGTTGCTCGGAACGGCCGCCCTCAAGGCCGGCAGGCTGGATGAGGCCCGCACGACGCTTGCTCCGCTGCTGGTCGATCCCGGGTTGCCGCGAACGGCCTCCGAGCGGATCACGCGCCTGATGGCCGGGATCGCGACGGCCGAGCTTTCGACCAAGGGGACGACGGCGACCAAGGGGACGACGGGCGCCGCCACGCCGGCTCCTGCAGCCACACCGGCCCCTGCGGCGAGCCCGGCTCCGGCCGCGACGCCGCCGGCAGATGCCGGGACGACTGAGAAACCCGCTTCGGCCCCCTGAGGGCCGGGACCGGAGGGTCAGACATGATGCTGGGTCGCGCGCGCTGGGTTTCCCGCTTCGGCTGGGCCGTGGTGGTGGCAGGGGGTGCGCTTTCCGGCGGATGCTCGGACAGCCTGCCGAGCCTGCCCAAGGTGGGCGACCTCAATCCCTTCAAGGAGACCGTGCCGCCGCTGCCGGGCAAGCGCATTCCGGTGCTGCCGGCGCAGGAGAAATCCTATGGCGAGCTGGCCGAGGCCAACAAGCCGATCGTGCTGCCCGAGCCTCAACTCAACGACGCCTGGCCGCAGCCTGGCGGGGCCGCCAACAACGTGCCGGGGCACCTGGCGCTCACCGGAAACACGCTGCACCAGAGCTGGAGCGCGAGCGTGGGCAAAGGCACCAACAAGGTCGGCCGAGTCTCGGCGCCGCCCATCGTCTATGACGGGCGCGTGTTCGCGCTCGATGCCGATGGGCGGGTCTCGGCGTTCTCGATCTCCGGCGGCTCCGCGCTCTGGAGCACGACGCTGGCGCCGACGACCGACAAGACAGGGCCTGGCTTCTCCGCGATCACCCAGAACATCCTTTATCTGACGGCCGAGGACGGCGGCGGCTACGGCGGCGGTCTCGCGGCCGACAGCGGCCGGCTCTATGCGGTCAGCGGGTTCGGCGCGGTGATCGCCCTCGATCCGGCGACCGGCAAGCGGCTCTGGGAGAAGAACATCGGCGTGCCGATCCGTGCCGCGCCGACGACGGCCGCGGACCGGCTGTTCGTGCTGACGATCGAAGGCAAGGTCTATTGCCTCTCGACCACCGATGGAACGGAGCTTTGGGTCGTGCGCGGGGTGCCCGCATCCGCGAGCCTCGGCCTCAACGCGAGCCCGGCGGTAGACGGCGACGTCGTGGTGGTGCCCTATCCCTCCGGCGACCTCGTGGCGCTCCGCGTCTCGGACGGCAGTGGCCTGTGGTCGGAGAGCCTGTCGCGCTCGCGCACCACCTCGCAGCTCGCGTCGATGAGCGATGCGGCGCGGCCTGCCGTCAGCAACGGCACGGTGTTCGCCGTCGGTCACGGCGGGCGCATGGTGGCGACCGTCGCCTCGACCGGCGAGCGGCTCTGGTCGGCGAGCGTGCCGGGCACGCAGGCGCCGTATGTGGCCGGGGACATCGTGTTCGTGGTGGATACCACCGGCCAGCTCATGGCGCTCAACCGGCACGACGGCAAGATGCTGTGGACGGTGAAGCTGCCGCATTCGACGACGTGGTCGGGGCCGGTGCTCGCCAACGGCACGCTGTGGCTGGCCTCCAAGGACGGGCAGCTCGCCGGCGTGGACGCGAAGACCGGCCAGGTCACCGGGCAGATGGGCGTGGGGGGCCCCGTGTTCATCACGCCGGTGGTGGCGCAAGGCAAGATGTTCGTGCTGACCGACGAGGCCAAGCTGGTCGCGTTCAACTAAGCTCGCGCCGCGCGCCGGATAGTCGGCGCTGTCACCTTTTCGGGTGGCTCTCGGTGGGCTTTGGCGCCTGTCTCCCGTGCTCTGGACACCCTGCGGCTTAGACCGTTGTTCTTAATCGAGGAACACGGCGGACTTTTCCGTGCACGGTCTAGCGTCCGTTCCGCTTTCTCCATTATACTCATCGTCAGCCGACCGCGCTCTGGGGACAGAAGATGGCCGTGCGGGCCCGACCGACGCGAATGAGATGGGAGGTGCCTGCGGCCTTGCTGGCTGGGGCTGCTCTCTCGATCATGCCCGTTCACGCCGCCGGTGAAGCCTTCGATACGGAGGCGATCGAGGCCAGCGTCGTCCGCGTCATCGCCCCGCAGAGCACGCCCGACAGCTACAGCATGGGCTCGGGCTGGATCGTGCACGGGCGGCGCATCGTCGTGACGAACAACCACGTCGTCGAGGGGGGCGTCTCGTTCCACCTCGCCATGATGGCCGGCGGCAAGCCCAAGGTGATCGAGGCGCGGCTCCTGCGGCGCTCGCCGGAGAAGGATCTGGCGGTGCTCGAGGCGGTGAGCGATCTCCCCGGAAGGGCTTTGCCGCTCGCCGGCTACGACGTGAAGGCGACGACGCGCGTCATCGCCATCGGATTTCCCGGAACGGCGGACGTGGCGCTCTACGCGGATCGCGACACGGGCGAGATGAAGATGACGCGCCTCGGTCTCGACGATGAGGACTTCTACCGTCCGACCTGGACCGAAGGCGTCGCCTCGCGCAACCTCTCCTATTTCCGCACGCTCGACGGCCCGGCGTTGCAGCATTCCGCCGCCGTCAATCATGGCAACAGCGGCGGCCCGCTGATCGACGGCTGCGGGCGCGTGCTCGGCGTCAACACCATCCGCGCCGTGGCGGACGATCCGCAGGGCGTCTTCTACGCGATCCATCCGAAGGAGATCACCCGCTTCCTCGCCATCGCGAGTTTCACGCCGGCGACGGTGACGGCCCCGTGCGTGCTGGCGGCGACGCCGTCCCAGAACGCGTTCGTCGTTCCGATGCTGGCTGCGAGCCTCCTGCTCGCCGCGGCCTCGCTCTTCGTCGCTTATCGCCGCCAGGTGCCCGCGGTCGTGAGGCCGATGACGGCCGTTGCGAAGAGCGTGAGCCGCGTGGCGGCGGGGGCGGGCTTCGGCCCTCGCGGTGCGCGCGACAAGGCGGCTGCGCGGGGTGCGATCGCGCCGCCGCCGGCTGGGCGTGCCAAGGCCGTCACGCTCCTGGCGAAGGCGGCGGGGCCGGAGTTCGTCATCGATCGCGGCAAGCTTTCGCGCGGCGAGGCGCTCGTCATCGGACGCTCGCGCACGTCCGACATCGTTCTCTCCCACGAGAGCGTGAGCCGGCGCCATGCGCGCATGTGGCTCGACGGGGCGGGGCAGCTCTGGCTCGAGGATCTCGGCTCGACCGCCGGCACCTTCGTCGACGAAGCGCGCATCACGAAGGCGGTGGTGCCGCCCGGCAGCCACGTGCGTCTCGGCGCGGTGGGCTACACGTTTCATCTCGGACGGTCTCAATGAGGAGGTGGATCGTGCCGTCACTTCAATATGGGCCTCGCGGTCTCCAATGTCGGCGGCCTCGCGGCCGATGCCCGAGGACGGGCTAGCACCCAGGACAGGCCATGGATCACGACTTCGCGCTTCCCATCGGCACGCTGCTTGCGGACGAATACCGGATCGACGGCATCCTCGGGTCCGGCGGGTTCGGCATCACGTATCGCGCCCGCGATACGAAGCTCGATATCGACGTTGCCATCAAGGAGTACTTCCCGCGCGATTTCGCCAGCCGCTCGAACACGGTGACGGTGGCGCCGCGCGGCCGCAGCGAGGTCGAGCAGTTCGAGTGGGGGCTCTCTCAGTTCATCGACGAGGCCCGCCGCCTCGCGCGCCTGCAGCATCCGAACATCGTGCGCTGCATGCGCTATTTCGAGGCCAATTCGACCGGTTACTTCGTGATGACCTTCGAGGAGGGGGAGACGCTCGAGAAGCGCTTTCCGCGCCCTCCCGGCCAGCGCGAGCTCGACGAGGTGCTGGAGCCGCTGCTCAATGCGCTCGAGGCGCTGCATGCGGCGGGCATCTATCACCGCGATATCTCGCCCGACAACATCCTGATCCGGGATGACGGCAGCCCCGTGCTGATCGATTTCGGCTCGAGCCGGCAGGCGCTGGCGCGGCGCACGCAGACAGTGGCCGCGATCGTGAAGCCCGGCTATTCGCCGATCGAGCAGTACGACCGCGAGACAAGCCAGCAGGGCGCATGGTCCGACATCTATGCGCTCGGCGCGACGCTCTACAGCGTCATCTCGGGGGGACCGCCGCCGGATGCGCTGTCGCGGGTGCGCAAGGATTCCTACGTGCCGGCGAGCGAGACGGCGCGGGGCGCGTATCGTGCCGATTTTCTCGCCGCCATCGATTGGGCGCTCGAGACCGATCCCGACAGCCGCCCGGTGACGATCCGCGAATGGCGGCGCAGGCTGATGGGAAGCCCCAGCGGGCGGCGGACGCCGACGAGCGCGGCGACGCGCTATCAGCCTACGGGCGCCGATCTCAAGACCAAGGCGACGCGCTTCCTCGGGCTTGGCGGCGGCAAGGCGGCGCGCGCGGAGAAGACGCCGACGAAGCTCGGTTGGCCGGATTATGTGCTGCGCGGCTCGGCGCTCGTGATGCTGCTCGTGTTCCTCATCCGCACGTTCAGCGACACCACCGAGACGACCACCTACGCTCCGCCTCCGCCTCCCTCCGAGAGGCAGGAGCCGCAGCAGGTGGCGGCGCTCGATACCGGCCCGGAGCAGAAGCTGCCGATCTTCTCGAACCGCAAGGCCGAGACCGTGTGGGCGCGGGTGGCGCTCGTCCTGCGCCGGCTCGGTCATTTGACCGGATCGGACAGCTCGCTGGTGCAGACGTCGGGCGTGCTGCCGCCCATCCGCGAGGCGATCAAGGCCTATCAGGGCGCGATCGGCGAGCACAAGACCGGCGTTCTCAACCAGAGCACGATCAATCGCATCCTCGAGGAGCAGGTGGAGCTCGACCCCTACACGGTGCCCGGCGCCCGCGTGGAGGGGCGCTGGTTCCTCGAGACGACGCCCGAGAAATGCACGATCACGACGGGGGCGACGCGGATCGAGGGCCGGACTCTGCTCACGGAGCGGCCGACGCTGAAGTTCTGGCGCAAGCGCAATACGGAGAATTTCGACGAGTTCGATATCGCGCTCACTAAGGCGACGCTGTTCGATACCTCTGCGCCCATCAATCTCTCGGCGGGCGGCGTGCATCAGGCGCTGCTTGCCGACGGCGAGGAGATCACCATGCGGCAGGAGGCGGACGGCTCCTGGTCGCGCGAGGTGACGCGGACGCTGCGCTATCACAAGGGCGAGGTGCAGATGAGCGGCATGTCGCCGTTCGGCGGGGCGTTGCGGTTTTCCTTCTCGACCGACGGCTTCGAGCCGGCCTTCCGGGCCATGGCGGCCGAGTGCGGGCCGGGGGCCACCTACTGGATCGACGACTGGGGGGCGGTGACGAAGGATTCGAACGCGACGATCTGGCACTCCGTCAAGCATGGCAACGAGCAGCGCGCCAAGGATGCCGCGATGCGCGAGTGCACGACGCGCTCGCAAGTCGGCAACTGCCAGGAGTATGTCACCTTCCGCGACCAGTGCTGGGCCATCACGGCGGGAGAGCGCCGCAAGAACGACTGGGCCGCGGGCTGGGGCGCGGATGCGACGCCGGACGTGGCAAAGGTGCTCGCGCTCGATGCCTGCGCGAAGGACGGCGGCCGGAATTGCGAGCTCGTCATGCAGATCTGCGCCGACGGCTCCAACGAGTGGCATGCGTCGAGCCAGTAACGGGACAGCGCGGGCGGCCATCCGCCCGGCGGGCCGTTAACCTCGTGGGCGAGGCCCCATCCGCCGGGCTTTCCGGCCTTAGCGCGGCGCCGGCGCGTTCGCTTTGCAATTCGCGCCATTTCAGGCCATAAGCGGCGCCTTGAGAGCGCTGTCATGATCCCGAAAATCGCCATCGTCGGCCGGCCCAACGTCGGCAAATCGACCCTGTTCAACCGTCTCACCCACACGCGCGATGCGCTGGTGTCGGACCTGCCTGGCCTGACGCGCGACCGCAAGCAGGGGGACGCGGAGCTGGGCGGGCACGCCATCGGCCTGATCGATACGGCGGGGCTCGAGGTCGCCACGCGCGGCTCGATCGCCGACCGCATGCGGGCGCAGACCGAGGCCGCGATCGGGGAGGCGGACCTCGTGCTGTTCGTCATCGACGCGCGCTCGGGCGTGACCGGAACCGACGAGACCTTCGCGCGTACCGTGCGCAGCTCGGGCAAGCCCGTGGTGCTGATCGCCAACAAATGCGAGGGGCGGACCTCGGACGAGGGCTTCTACGATGCTTTCAAGCTCGGCCTCGGTGACCCGGTCCCGATCTCGGCGGAGCATGGGCTCGGGCTCGGCGATCTCGAGCGCGACGCGCTGGCAGCGCTCGGCCTCAAGCCGAAGGCGGCCGCCAAGGCGCGCGACGGAGAGGCGGGGGACGGGGACGCGTCGGACGAAGCCGCGCGCCGCAAGCCGCTCCGGGTGGCGTTCGTTGGCCGTCCGAATGCCGGCAAATCGACGCTCGTCAACGCGCTGCTCGGCGAGGACCGGATGATCACGGGGCCGGAGCCGGGCCTCACGCGCGATTCGGTTGCGAGCGATTTCGTCTGGGGCGGGCAGGAGATCAAGCTCTTCGATACGGCGGGCCTGCGGCGCAGGGCCAAGGTGACGGAGCTCGCCGAGAAGCTTTCGACGGGGGATACGCTCCGGGCCGTCCGCTTCGCGGAGGTCGTCGTGCTCCTGATCGATGCCGAGCGCGGGCTCGAGCACCAGGACCTCACCATCGGCGATCTCGTCGTGGAGGAGGGGCGCGCGCTCGTCATCGCGATCAACAAGTGGGATCTGGTCGAGGACAAGCAGAAGGTCCTCAAGGAGCTGCATGCCAAGATCGCGTCGGGGCTGGCGCAGATTCCGGGCGTGGCGGTGGTGACGATCTCGGCGGCGAGCGAGCGCGGCCTCGACAAGCTCATGCGCGCGGTGCTGAAGACGGCGGAGATCTGGAACCGGCGCGTGCCGACGCCGCAGCTCAACCGGTGGCTCGAGGAGGCGCTGGCGCGCCATGCTCCGCCCGCACCCTCGGGGCGGCGCCTCAAAATCCGCTATGTCACGCAACCCTCGACCCGGCCGCCGACGTTCGTCGCCTTTTGCTCGCGCTCCGACGCGTTGCCGAAGTCCTATCAGCGCTACCTCATCAACAGCCTGCGCGATGCGTTCGATCTGCCGGGCGTGCCCATCCGCCTCAATATCCGGAGCGGCGACAATCCCTTCGCCGCCAAGCGCCGGCGCGGGTAGGGCATCGGATCCGGTCTATCGGACCGGGCGTGGCCGAGGCCGTATTCGGCTCGACGGGCCACCTCTCCTTTCCGGAGGGAGGAAAGTGAAGCGTGACGCAAGCAGCAACCGCCACTTTCCTTCTCCCATAGGGAGAAGGTGCCGCGAAGCGGCGGATGAGGGGCCTTCGGGCGCCCGCCAGCGGCAGAGCCAGAGCGAAGTCCCTCACCGGCCTGCGGCCACCTCTCCCGTCCCGGGAGAGGCAAGTGAAGTATGACGCGAGCAACGAGCACCCACTTCCTTCTCCCATGGGGAGAAGGTGCCGCGAAGCAGCGGATGAGGGGCTTTTCGAGCGCTCGGACGTCAGCCCACGGCCAAGCGGGGCACCGCCGCAACGGTTCACCTCGACCGGAAGCCTCTCGCTTGCCGGGCCCAGCCGGGGCAGGCTACCTTCGGGGCGGATCCCGCCCGAAAAATCACGAGGAATATGATGTCCGAGGCCGTCCCGAGCGTCCCCCATCCGTCGTCTGCCGCCCGCTTTCGGCGCGCCGTCCCAGCGGCCTTGGCCGTGCTGCTGACGCTTGCACTGGTGCCATCGGATGCCGGCGCCTACAGCAAGAAGGTCGAGAACGCGTGCCGGGGCGACTACAATACGCACTGCCCCGCCTACAAGGTCGGCTCGGCGGCCCTGCGCAGCTGCATCACGCTAGCGGGCAAGCGGGGCAATCTCAGCAAGCGGTGCTTCGATGCGCTCGTCGATGCGGGGATGGTGCCGCGCAAGTATCTCAAGAAGCGGTAAGGCGCGGGGGAGGCTTGGCTTGTTCCGGCCTCGGCTCATCGCGGGCCCTGGAATCGCAGCGGGCGGGAGTCCAGCAGCGAACCCGAAGATGCTGCTGAACGTCACCGCCCGCACGGGCGTCACCAGAGATGGCGCCGCACCGGACCTCGACAGATAGGTGACGCGTCCTCAAACATCAAGATCCATTTTGGCTTTCTCGTGAGGCGGACTTCGAAGCGGGATGACAGAGGCGGCAACCGAGGTTCTTTTCTACCATCTCGAGCGCATGACGCTCGAGAGCGTGCTGCCGTCTCTGCTCGAACGGACGCTCGAGCGCGGATGGCGGGCGGTCGTGCAATCGGGCAGCGCGGAGCGCCTCGAGGCGCTCGATCTCTCGCTCTGGACCTATGACGACGCGAGCTTTCTGCCGCACGGCACCGCCCGCGACGGCGATCCTTCACGCCAGCCGGTCTATCTCACGCTGGGCGACGAGACGCCGAACGGGGCGGGGGTTCGCTTTCTGGTCGACGGGGCCGAAGCGGCCGCGTTCGAGGGCTTTGCGCGCATCGTCTGCATTTTCGACGGGCGCGACGGCGACGCGACGGCGCGCGCCCGCCAGCAGTGGCAGGCCGCCCGCGCGGCCGGCTGCGCCGTCACCTATTGGAGCCAGTCCGAGAGCGGACGATGGGAGAAGCAGGGGTGAGGCTCGCTTCGCTCTCGGGCACGCGGCCTTGAAAGACCGCGGGGCATCGTCTATCTTACGATCGTCTTACATCGGGAAGGATTGAGCCGATGGCCAGAGCGGAAAAGCTCACCACCACCGTCTCCACCAAGGGGCAGGTCATTCTGCCGAGCGCCATTCGCCAGCGGCGGGAATGGGGCGCCGGAACGCGGCTGACCGTCGAGGAGACGGCCGAGGGCGTGTTGTTGAAGCCGGCGCCGGCCTTCGCCGAGACCCGGTCGGCGGCCGTGTTCGGATCGCTGCCCCACAAGGGCAAGCCGAAGACGCTCGACGAGATGGAGGCCGGCGTGCTCGCTGAGGCTAAGCGCCGGCATGCTCGCGATTGATACCAATCTCATCGTCCGCTACCTGACCGGAGATCATCCGAAACAGTCTCCGCGCGCCCGCGCGCTGATCGACGGGGAGGCCGTGTTTGCGTCGGTCACGGTGATGCTGGAAGTCGAATGGGTGCTTCGCAGCGCCTACGGCTATCGCCCCGCCGATGTCGCGTGCGCGCTCAGGGCCTTCGCCGGCCTTCCTACGGTGACGGTCGAGGATGAGACGGCCGTCGCCGCCGCCCTCGATCTTGCTGAGAAGGGCATGGATTTCGCGGATGCGCTCCATCTCGGCCGGACGACGCATTGCGATGGCTTCGCGAGTTTCGACCGCAAGCTCGTCAAGGCTGCGAAAGCGGCCGGCTACGAGGGCGCGCGCGAAGCGTGACGGAACGGCCGCGGGGAGAAGCGGGAGTGGCACCCTTTGCGCAGCGGGGCGCGCGCTCAATCGCTCTTCGACGCGCGGACGTTAGCCGTTCACGATGGCGATGGCGCTTGCGTACACAGGCCAGAGCCTGTCGTTGCCCTGGTGCATGGCATTCAACGCTTGAAGCCTCTGCGCCGGTGTGAATGTGCCGAAGGACTGCATCAGCCAGTCGGCGGGCGATTCTCCGATAAACTCAGCAATCTTTCCATAGTGGGCGGTGATGGTGTCCAGTTTCGTCTGGACGGGCACTCGAAGGTCCACCTTCCAACCAAGTTCGAAGGCGGTGAGTTCGTAGGCGTACTTCTCAAGGAACAGCGTGTGGAGGGCATCGCGCTTGGCTTTGGGAAGGAAGTCGTTGTCCTGCATGGATTGCCCGATGATGTAGTAGCGCGTGATGTAGGGTAGCGCCTCGAGCTTTGCCAGCGCGCCGGGGATGTCGCCGGCTATGGCGCGGTCCAGGACCTCCTTTCGCGCAAGGGCGAACCGTAAGCTTCCGGTGTGTTCCTCGGACTGTGAGGCTGCCACGGCGGCGTCGACGATGTCGGTATGCCCGTGCTCCTTGAAGCGCAGCAGGGCGTCGAAGTCCAAATTCCGGGCATATCGTTCACCGGCGTACAGGATATCATAAAGAGGACGCGGATCTGCATCGGCCGGATACCGGTAGATCAGTGGACGGCGGAGTAAGTTCTTATGGACGTCTTCGTCGTCCGGCCACCGGGAGATGGCTTTGCCGACGACACGGTGGAGTGTGGCTAGGTCAATGCCGGGCGTGTGGGGCTGAAGATTAATGAGAAGGCCCAGAATCTTGTACAGGTGAAACGAGAAGCCCTTCTGAGCCTCGATGTGTTGATAGATGGCGGGCAGCTGTTCGGAGAGCGTGCCGTTGGCGTGGAGCAGAAGAACATTCTTGGGCGTGAGCCCAGCCTGAGTAAGGGCCGGGTTGCCCAAATCCTTGTCCTTGGCTTTCTCAAGCTTCTTAATGATGTCGGGTCGTGCGGGGTGCCCTTCTCGGGTCGATTGGAAGTAGAGGGAGGCAAGGGTATCAAACTCGTTCGGGGACTTTGTGCGCGCATCCCATGCGAGCCTGTCTTCCAGTGTCTCGGCGGCGGAGTAAGCGGATCGGGCGATGTCCTGCTTCTTGTCGGACGGGGCCGCCTCGTAGATGCGTTCCTGCAGGTCCTGCGGAATGGAACCGAAGTACCCATCCGCGACCGCCAGTTCCGCCGGTGTGCAATCGGCGACGATGATGGTGTTGTTCTTCTCTTCCGTGCTTAGCTTGCAAATTTCCTCGCTGAGTGCCTTTGCGGCCTGTTCGGGGAGCGGTTTCATGATGGCGTCGGCGGCGGCGCGCAGAAGCTTGGCTGATTCAGGCTTGCGTGGGTTGAGAAAGAAGTAGGCCAACCTGTCGATTCGCTTCACCGCGATATCCTGAAACCCTGGAAGGGTGTTGAGGGTGGCAACGGCGTCGGTGACGCCTTGTTCCCCTTTGACGCTGCCGATCATACGGAGAAGGTGAGGCGTAATCGGTGGATAGCCGAACGTGTGGTCCATGAGTTCACTGTTGGCTTTGATGCCCTCGGGGCTGTTGGCGAAAAGGGCCTGCACCTTCTCTTGCGCAACGATGTTGGCGAAGGGTGCGCCTCCAACGCCAATCTGGACAACGCGTTCATCGGGCCGCTCCAGCTTGATCAGCTTGTCGAGGTTGGCGAGCACCATGTCGGTGAGGCAGTCGCGGGTGAGGGTGCGCAGGCAAAGATCCGGGTGCTGGGCGAGGGCCGCGATGGCGGCATTGAGTTCGGTAAGCGAGTAGGGGCCAATTTTCTCGTTGGCGGAGATGCGAACGGCGGCGCTTGAACCGGGATGGCCAGTGACGATGTCGGTGACGGTCTGCCTGGCGGCGGTCAGTTGGTCGTACTGCTGCAGGATGTCGGTTGTTGCGTGGGCGGCGGTGAGGGCCTGCGCCGCTTCCACGAACAAGGCGTTGGCTTTCTGCTCGGGATTGTCACAGGCGGCAAGCAAGCAGGCCGCAAGCATGGGGGCAAGGAGGCGGAGCGCGCGCATGGGCGAACCTTCTGAACGGGATTTGGCGGGACGTGTGGCGCCGTCTAACGGTCACCTCCGGGGGCGGTATTCTTCTTGATCAGGGCGATGATGCCGAGAATGACCAGCAGCGCGGCGAGGGCGAGGGGGCCGTAGTAGACGGCCGGGTGGAAGCACGTGGTGTTGGGAAGCAGCTCTCCGACGTGGAATCATTCGATGCCCAGGAATTGGGAATGCTTGACGGTGGCGAGCGTGGCCGCACCGATGATGAGGCCGAGAACAAGCAGGATCATGGCGTATCCTTTGGGTGATGAGGTTTCTGGCGTTTGAGCCAACCACCTGTTTCAACTTAGGCCGGGCTCGCCAACATGAGCGCGAGCGCGAACGCAATTTGCTTCATAGGTGTCCAGTTCTGTTTGTGGGTTTGCACCTCAGAGACCCGCAAGCTTTCGTATCGTGTCGAACAGTTGAAGCGCTTGGGTTGAGGCGCTGAACATGGATCCGAGGTCTTGGAGAAGGTCACGCAGCCTGTAGCGGTCTTCCTGGGTGGGCGTGCCACGCTTTAGAAGCTGTTCAAGGTCGGCGAAGCGTGCGGCGGCATCCTTGTGGTCTTGGCTCGCCAGGTGTTGCTTCCATTCGGTGACGATGGCGAGGACTTGGGAATAGTCCACGGGAGTGATGCTGGTCACTGTTTCGATGGTGTTGACGCGGGCGTTGCCAGCACCCGCTGTGACCTGGTTGCCCTGCCCGGAAACAATGGCACCCACGGAGCCGATGTTGCCAATGCCCATGTTCTGAATGACCCCCTGCTCAAAATTGATGTTGTACACGGTGCTCTTGTCTGAGCCGTTCATCTTGTCGGTGATGATGGTGCGCAGTTGGTCAATGACTTCCTGGCGGAACGCGACAAACAGGTATTCGCCACCATCATTGGTGTGGACGTGTAACCTGCGAAGGGTACGGGCTTTGGTCGTTATCGCCCTTGGCAGGCAAAGTGCGATGAGGGCTGATATCGCGAAGACCGCGGCTCCGACTGGAAGGCTGATGCTGTTGCCCAGCAGCAGGGCGAGGAAGCCGAAGATTGCGATACCTCTTGAGAGGTTGCTGAATCTCTTAATCTCATCGAAGTTGCGGGCGCTGAGCGTCAGGCGGGAAATATTTGGTATACTGATTGTCGCGTCGTCGTGGATGAGGCAGAGCTTGTCAACAACGGCATGGCCCATTGGGGAGGGCGGATTGCTGACGGCATTGGCAGGTTGGCCTTCAAGCTTCTTCTCGAGCGAGTCGAGAGCCTTTGCGGTTTGGCGGCGGTGGATGTGATTTTGGGTTGCGTTGTAAGATGCCCGGTAGGCGGCTTGTCCTAACGAGGCCAGAAGCGAATAGTAAAATTTATTAGAGCTCATGTTGGCATCTTTGAAATATGCAGACTTGTGTAGGTGGCTACCGGTGGCATTCAACCATCGTAAACCCCGATTGTCCTCTGCTCGAGGCAACGAAGCCGACGACTGCCGCAAAAATTATCCAGGCGATGATGAAAAGCATGAAATCCGCTCATCGTTTTAGGTTGGCTGGGCGCACAGGCGCGCCAGGCTGCGGTGCGCGGTTTCTAGAAAGAAGGAGATTGATTGGAAGGTTGGGCATCGACGTGTGGCGCCCTCTAACGTTCGCCTCCGGGGGCGGGGTTTTTCTTGAGGAGGTCGACGATGCCGAGGATGGCGATGATGGCTGCAACGGCCAGCAGGCCATAGTAGATGGCCGGATTGAGACAATACGTTTCCATGGATAGGTTGCCGACATAAAAGCACTGGATGCCCAGCATGTTCGCCTGTTTGATGAACGCGATTGTGGCGATGCCGATGATGGCGCCGACGATCAGTTTGATCATGTGAGGGTCCTTTCGCGGGCAGCGTGTTTGGCGTGAAATGAGGCCGCGCGATTCGGCATGCCATGGCGGCGCGGCTCTCCCTTTCGTCAGGATGTGACGCGCTTACAGCCCATAGGAAGTGACGCTCTTACAGTCCATGACGGTCGTGAGAAAATCTGGGTTATGTCCGGTGACAAAAGCTTCGAGATTTTTGTCAGTACCGGAGAGGGAGATGAAATCCTTATTTCGCTCCGATGTGCGTGAGGTTACGTGCGTCTCCGAGCTCAAAGCATTGATGGCGTTGGTGTGCCTCAAGAGATCGGGGGTGCGAATGAGGAAGCGGTGGGGTCCCGGAATGTCAAAGTAGGAGATGTAAATGCCGTCTTTAGATTCGATTTGCGCGGCAAACGTGGTTCCGCCGATGTTGCGCATCGTTAAGGTTTCACCGCTGCTGTTGGTGTAGCGGTAGCTCTTCCAAATCAGTCCCGTGCTGGATTCCGTGATGGTATCGCGGCAACTTTGCGTCATGCCGCTGCACTCGTAGGTGCCCACGACGAGGGCGCGGTGGCCATGGTGGAAGATGGGATGCGGAAGCTCGTAGCAGCCGCCGAGGGTGAGGACCGCAAGGGCGGCCACAAGGAGATTGCGCATGTCAGGTGGCCTTCTTTGGCGAGTGATGATTTGCAGGCTCATTGGAATGCCGGCGGTGAGCGCGCGTGAAAGATCCCTTACAGCCCCAGCAACTGGCGCTTCTTTGCGTCGTACTCGTGCTGCGTGATCAGGCCGGCCTGGAGGAGGTCCGCCAGCTTTTTAATTTCATCGGCGGCGCTTGTGGGGGCGCCGGATCTCGCAGCCGTCTTGGCTCCTGCGGCGCGCCGCTCGATTTCAGCCTTCAGCGCTTCGAAGTCCTGCAGTTTGTCCTTTTTGAAGACGAAGCATGATGGGCTTGCTAAGGCTGCCGTATCGTCGGCCACGACACGCTCGCCCGTGGACACAACCTGCAGGAATGGTTTCGATCCCCATCCGCCTTTGGAGAGGTTCACCGATGAAATGACGTCATAGGGAATGGTGTGCCCGGTCGAACTGGCGGAAGCTGCGGTGAGGGCCATTCCGACGACGCCCCCCGCATTGGAAAAATCCGCGCTTTTCTTGGCAATGACGACACCCTGGTCTGTCAGCTCAACAGATCCGCTGCCAACGCCTAAAAGGCCGAAACCTTTGCTCTCAATGCGCATGGGAATGTCTCAGATCAAGTCACTATTAAAGATCGGGTAGGTGCTGCTGGTTTCGTTTGGCGAGCTATTTCAAGCCCGCGGCGCTACGTGCGCGAGGCAACAAAATTGAACATTCTGTTTAAGGTGCTGACCGGAAACCCAAATAATTGGGTTGTCCTCGGGGAGCGTTGGGGGATTAGTCTTTGAAAATCAATTGGAATCGCGGCCTTACGGGCTAAGCAACAGAATGTTCAAGATCGTCAAATGTCAGATCCATCCAAAACCTCGCATTCCACCGCTAAAAAACGCACGCCGGAGCGCAATGCCGATGGCCTCGGCCTTCATACGCTCCAGGGCGCGAGGAAGTATCTCGACGCGGCCGAGCGGGACCGTTTCATCGCTGCGGCACGCGGGAGGCCGGCGCCGTTGCGGACACTGTGCCTGACACTGGTGCTCACCGGATGCCGGATCTCGGAAGCGCTCGCGCTGAGTTCGGCGTCGCTGTTTCCGAGCGAAGGCGTGATCGCGTTTCGGTCGCTCAAGAAGCGGACGCGCGGCGTGATCGTGCGAGAGGTGCCGGTTCCCTCGTGGCTCATGGCCGAGCTTGTGGCGCTCGTCGGCGCGCCGGACGACGCGGGTCCTCAGCGCCTCTGGCCATGGGGCCGCGTGCGCGCGTGGCAACTCGTGAAATCGGTGATGGCGGCGGCCCGGATCGGCCCCGGCCCGCATGCCTCGCCCAAAGGCTTGCGGCATGGGTTCGGGATGCACGCGGTGCGGTCCGGCGTTCCGCTCAACCTCGTGCAGCGCTGGCTGGGGCACGCACGCATGGAAACGACGGCGATCTATCTTCAGGCCGTTGGCGAGGAGGAGCGGCAGATGGCGTCCCGGATGTGGCGACCCCGCAGCTTGCGCCAGCGCGAGGCCGATCGGCGGCCTCGCAGAGACACCGGGCTGAGCCGTTGCGTCATGACGGCATGAAAGGTGGTGGCCGGACCGAAGTCCAGAACGCGTTTATAGCAAGTGAAGTGAAGGCCAGGGGCTGGCCCCTGGACCCCTCTTAACAAAACGGGTCCAGGGCCGGTGGCGTCCATGCAAAACATGGCTCCGCCATAACGGCACTTCACTGAGAGTATGATGGCTTCTACGTCGCTACTGAGGCTCTTCTCCCTCGCAAGAAGTCGGTGAGGTCCAGCGTCATGTGGTGGATGTGGTCGGGCAGCTCCGTCCAGGTCTTCATCTGCTGCTGGACCGGATGGTCGAGATAGGTCGAATGCACGAGAACGGTCGTCATGCCGAGATCGTGCGGCACGGCGAGGTTCATCGGCATGTCCTCGAACATCGCCGCCGTCGCGGGCACGATGGCATGGCGGCGGATCATGCGCTGGAAGGCGTCGGCCTCGGGCTTGGGCACGTATTCGCAGGCGGCGATGTCGCAGATGCCCTCGAAGAGATCGAGCACGCCGAGCTTCTCGGCCACGCGCTCGGCATGGCGGTGGGAGCCGTTGGTGAAGATGAGGCGGCGGCCCGGCAGGGCCGCGATCTCGGCGCGCAGGCGGGGGCTTTCCGAGACGACCGAGAGATCGATGTCGTGCACGTAGGCCAGGAACTCTGCGGGCTCGAGCTTGTGCACCCGCATCAGGCCCGCGAGCGTGGTGCCGAACTGGCGATAGTAGGTCTTCTGCAAATGGCGCGCGTGTGCGAAGGGCACGCCGAGATAGCGGGCGATGAACTCGCCCATGCGGCGGTCGACCTGGGCGAAGAGGTTGCACTCGGCCGGATAGAGCGTGTTGTCGAGATCGAAGATCCAGGAGTCCGCATGCGCGAAGCCGCGGGATGGGGCTCCGGCACGCGGGCTGAGGAGAGCCGGCGTGTCGGCTGCCGTGGAGAGGGGGGCCGTCTTCGCGTTCGGCTTGCCCATCATCCCGCCTTCTTGGCCTTGAGCTTGCGCCGCCCGACGAGGGTGCCGGCGCCATGGTCCGTCAACAGCTCGAGGAGGACGCTGTGGGGCACCTTGCCGTTGATGATGACGACGGCCTCGACCCCCGCCTCGACGACCTCGATGCAGCCCTCGATCTTGGGGATCATGCCGCCCGTGATGGTGCCGTTGCGGATCAGCTCCTGCGCCTCGTCGATGGCGAGGTCGCCGATCAGGTTGCCGTCCTTGTCGAGCACGCCTTCCACGTCCGTGAGCAGGAGCAGGCGCTTCGCCTTCAGGCGCGCGGCGAGCGCGGAGGCGAAAGTGTCGGCGTTGATGTTCAGCGTTTCGCCCTGCGGCGAGATGCCGATGGGGGCGATGACGGGGATCAGGTCCGACTTCGAGATGACATCGACGATGTGCGGGTTCACCTCGAGCGGATCGCCGACGTAGCCGAGGTCCACGTCCCGCATCTCGCTGCTGGTCGGGTCGGCCATGCTGGTGATCTTGCGGGCGATCATCAGGTTGGCGTCCTTGCCGCAGATGCCGACGGCCTTGCCGCCCTGCCGGTTAATGGCGAGCACGATGTCCTTGTTGATGCGGCCGGCGAGCACCATCTCGACGACCTCGACGGTCGGCTTGTCGGTGATGCGCAGGCCGTTCACGAAGGTGGAGGCGATGTCGAGCTTCTTCAACATGGTGGCGATCTGCGGGCCGCCGCCATGGACCACGATCGGGTTCACGCCCGACTGCTTGAGGTAGACGATGTCCTTGGCAAACGCATCGGAGAGCGCCTGGTCGCCCATGGCGTGGCCGCCGAATTTGACGACCACGGTCTGCTCGTCATAGCGGAGCATATTGGGCAGGGCTTCCGCGAGGATGTGGGCCTGGACGTGGGCCGAGACCTCCATGGGATCGAAGCCCTCCGGGGCCGCGCGGGGCCTCTCCGTACCTTTCGCCATCGTCGTTCTCGAACCCTGGTGCCGAATGCTGCCCGTCGCGGTCTCGGCCGGGCGCCGCCCGCCGCCGTCACGGCGAGCACATATACCCGGTGGGAAGCCGTCCTCAACGGATTTCCTACACATTCGCGCGCCAAGATTACGCGTTGAGTCGTCCGGCCGAGAGGTCCAACCTTGCCCGCGGCCGGATCATAACGTCATATCCCGGCAGGGAGATTCGATCCGCGCGGTGGGCTGCGCGGCGCTCCGACGCGGCCGGTGTCCCGGCGGGGCCGGCTTAGGTCTTTGATGCGACCGATGATTCGCGCTTCGGGCCGAGGGGGCCGAAGCCGTCACGGTCTGGGGGAAGCTGATGACGACCATGATCGTCGACGATCTCGGCAGAATTCCCATGTCGCCCTACCTCACGGCGACGCTGACGCGCGCGGCCGACTATGCGACCGCGCAGAGCCATCGCGAGATCGGCCTCGAGCACCTTCTTCTGGCGCTGACCGAGGATCCCGAGGCGACGGTCGTGCTGAAGGCGAGCCATGTCGATTTGACGCGGCTCGCGGCTGAGGTGTCGGAATATCTCGGCCGGTCGGACGACCGCATCGCGTCCGAAAGCCCGGAGACGACGGCGATCTCGCCGGATTTGCGGCGCATTCTCGAGGCGGCCGCCGCCGCGGCGCGGCAGGGGCGGCGGCGCGAGATCAACGGCGCCATCGTGCTCGCGGCCATCGTGGGCGACGGCACGAGCGTGGCCGCGCAGTTCCTGCGCGTGCAGGGGCTGACGTTCGAGGAGGTGATCCGCGCGCTGCAACGGGCGACGCTGGTGCCGCAGGCGCCGTCGCCGCAGCCGGCTCCGGCGCCACCCTCGCACGCGTCTCCGCCGGCGACATCCTCTCATCCGCCTCCGGCCGCGCCGCCACAGGCGCCCGCTCCTGCGCCGGAGCCTGTGGCGGCGCCGCCGCCGCCAGCACCTGTTGTTCCGGCTCCGCCGTATCCGTCCGAGCCCGCCGAGTCCTCGGACTGGGCGGAGGCGCCGCCTCATCCCCATCCCGCGCCCGCGTCGACGCCCGCACCTCAGGCGCCGCCGACGCCCGCGTTTCCGGGGGCCTATGCGCCGCGCGATTTCGGCCAGACGGCGACGACGGAAGAAATCCTGGCGTCGGCGCGCGAGCGCTTGCAGCATCGATCCGACACGCGGGACGGCGCCGGCTCGCCCTCGCCGCTGCCGCGCGCCAACTATCCCGATCTCGGAGGGCCGGCGCATCCGGAGCCTGCGCCCGCGCCAGAGCCGGCGTTCGAGGAGACGCCGGAGACTTGGGGCGGGGAGCCTGGGCCGGCTCCCGCCTCGCCGCCCTCCTATCCGCCCGTTTCAGAACCTGAACCGTCCGCGCACGTGCCTCACGCGCCGCCGGCCCCGCAACATGTGCCGCCGGCCTCACAAGCCAACGCACGCTGGCCGCTGCCGCCTCAGGCGCCGGCACACCCTGCGCCGCCGGCTCAAGCCGAGGCACGGCGGCGGGGTAGCCCGTCCGGTCCCTTCGTCGGCTCTTGGCCTCTGATCGAGGCCGGCCAGCTCATCGAGAACATTCCGCGCCGCATGCGCGCGCTCGTGCCGGGCGTGGTGGAGGCCCGCATTGCGCGCGCCGACGTCAAGGCGCTCGCCGAGGGCCTGCAAGGCGGCGGGGCCGTGTTCCGCCACGAGGTGGTGGTGACGAAGGCGATGTCCGTCCGGCTGCGCGCGCCCGAAGGCGGGTTCATCATCGAGAACCGCTCGCCCGAGACGCAGTGGATCGAGAACGTGCTGGGGCTCGCGAGCGACGATTATGCGAGCTGGCGCTGGACGGTGACGCCGCGGGCGCGCGGAAAGCGGCAGCTTCAGCTCATCGTGTCGGCGCGCACGGTGGGGGCGGACGGCGTGACGGCAGAGACGGCGCTTCCCGATCAGGTGATCGAGGTCAAGGTTCAGACCAATTATGTGCGCACGGCCGGCCGCTGGTTCGGCTGGCTCGTCGCGGCCGTGATCGGCGGCGTGCTCGCGAAGTTCGGCGAGACCGGTTTCGTCATCGCGAAGCTCTTGATCGCCAAGCATCTCGGCGGATAGGACGCGAGCTGCTCGCACCAAATGAGTCAGGTGCGCAGCAGGGCGGCGATCGTCGCGCGGAGCTCGGGGAGGCCGTCGCCCTTCTCGGACGAGGTCGCCAGCACGATCGGGAAGGCGGCGGGATGCGCCGCGAGCGCCTCCTCCGTTTTGGCACGGACGGCGTCGAGCGCCGGAACGGTGATCTTGTCGGCCTTGGTCAGCACGATCTGATAGGGCACCGCGGTCGTGTCGAGCATCTTCATGATGTCGCGGTCCGGCGCCTTCAGGCCGTGGCGGCTGTCGATCAGCAGGAAGACGCGGCGCAACGTGGGGCGGCCGCCGAGGTAGGCGCGGATCAGCGCCGTCCAGGTGTCGACCTTGTCCTTCGGCGCCTTGGCAAAGCCGTAGCCGGGCATGTCGACGAGATAGAGCGGGTCGTCGTGGGGCGTGAAGAAGTTCAGCTCCTGCGTGCGCCCGGGCGTGTTGGACGTGCGCGCAAGGCCGCCGTGGCGGACCATCGCGTTGATCAGGCTCGATTTGCCGACGTTCGAGCGGCCGGCGAAGGCGATCTCGGTCCAGCCGTCGTCGGGCAGGCCGTCGAGCGCGACGACGCCCTTCACGAAGCGCCAGGGCCGCGCCACCAGCCGCTCGCCGGCCTCGATATCGTCGGGGGAGAAGAGCGCGTCGGCGGTCATCCTCGCGATTCGGACTTTCGGCCGAAGAGCCGGCCCAAGGGCGCGAACGTGCGCTTCAGATTGGCGAGCAGATGGACTTCCGCGCCCTGCTTGTTCGAGATGTACCACTGCTGGGCGATCGAGAGGATGTTGTTCCAAGCCCAGTAGATCACGAGGCCGGCGGGGAAGGCCGCCAGGAGGAACGTGAACAGCAGCGGCATGAACGAGAAGATCTGCTGCTGGATGGGATCGGGCTGCGGCGGGTTGAGCTGCATCTGGACCCACATCGAGAGCCCCATGATCACGGGCCAGACGCCGACGTGCAGGAACTCCGGCACGGCGAACGGCAGAAGGCCGAAGAGGTTGAAGATCGAGGTCGGATCGGCGGCCGAGAGATCCTGGATCCAGCCGAAGAACGGCGCATGGCGCATGTCGATGGAGACGAACAGCACCTTGTAGAGGGCGAAGAAGACCGGGATCTGCACGAGGATGGGAAGGCAGCCCGCCAGGGGATTGATCTTCTCCTCCTGGTAGAGGCGCATCAATTCCTGCTGCTGCTTGGCCTTGTCGTCCTTGTAGCGCTCGCGGAGCTGCTCCATCTGCGGCTGCAGCTTCTTCATCTTCGCCATGCTTTCGTAGCTCTTGTTGGCGAGCGGGAAGAAGAGGCCCTTGACGATGACCGTTACGGCGAGGATGGCGAGGCCGAAATTGCCGAGGATTCCGTAGAGCCAGGTGATCACGTAATAGAGCGGCTTCGTGATGAAGTAGAACCAGCCCCAATCGATCAGAAGCTCGAACTTCTCGATGCCGTGCTTCGTCTCGTAGCCCTCGATCAGATCGACCTGCTTGGCGCCCGCGAAAAGGTGCGCCTCGGTCTTGTAGGTGCTGCCGGCCGCGACTGCGACGAGGCCGTGCTGGTAGTCGGTCCAGTAGACGTCTTGCGCGCCCGTGCCGCCGCGGCGGCCGCGGAAGCTCGCGGCATAGGGAGCCTTCTGGTCCGGGACCAGGGCGGCGGCCCAGTACTTATCCGTGATGCCGAGCCAGCCGCCGGTCTTGCCGTCGAAGCTCTGGCTGCCGCCGTCCTCGAGAACGTCGTGGTAGGTGATCTCCTTGAGGCCCGCGTCGCCCGGAACACCGATCAGGCCTTCGTGGATGACGATGTAGCCCGATGTCAGCGGCGTGCCGAAACGGTAGAGACGCGCGTAGGGTGTCAGCAGGACGTCGCCGGAGGTCGTGTTCTCGACCTCGTCGGTGACGCTCAGCATGTAATTCGCGTCGATGCCGAGGGTGCGGCGGAACTTGAGGCCCTGGCCGTTGTCCCAGGTCAGCGTGACGGGTGTCTCGGGCGTCAGCTTGGCGCCGGAGGGTGCCTCCCAGACCGTCTCGCTGTCGGGCAGCGCCACCTGCGTGCGGGGCGCGCCCTGCCAGCCGTATTCGGCAAAAAAGGCGTGCGGGGCGCCGAGCGGCGAAAAGAGCACGACGTTCGGGCTCTTGGGATCGACCGTGTCGCGGTAGTTGAGAAGAACGAGGTCGTCGATGAGGCCGCCCTTGAGCGCGATCGAGCCTTTGAGGGCCGGCGTCTCGATGGCGACGCGCGCCGTTGCGCGGAGCGCGTCGTCGCGCGTGGCGGCGGAAAGGGTGGAGAGCGTCGCCGAGCCCGGCGGCGTCGCAGCGCCCGGCAGAGCGGTCGGGGCGCCGGGGGTGGCCGCCGGCGTCTGAGCCTGCTGGCCCGTCGCTTGCTGACCGGTCGCCTCCTGCTTGGCGGCCTGCTCGCGCTGGGCGCGCTGCTGCTGCTCTTTGATTTGCGGCCCGGCATAGAAAACCTGCCAGCCCAGCATCACCGCCATGGACAGGGCGACGGCAATGAGCAGGTTCTTGTTGTCGTCCGGACGCTTGTTCATGAAGACCTCAGATGGCGCGGCTGGCCTCGGGCTGCCGTTCGGCTCTGGCCCAGAATTTCGGATCGGTCCTCTTACAGCCTGCGGGTCGGACAGAGAACCGGTGATTTGAGCGCGGCGGTGCGGGCGCGGCTCAGGGGCGCGCATCCTTTTTTGTGGCCGCTGCAGGGTGATGCACGCGTTGCAATGCGCGTTCAAGGTCTTTCTTGAGGTCCGCGAACAGCCGGTCGAGGGCGGCCGGACGGGCGACGAGAACGTAGTCGTGATCGGCGTGCGCGAGCCCCGGCGCCACCAGCGCCACGGCCGCCTTGAGACGGCGGCGGATGCGGTTGCGGACGACGGCGCCGCCGAGCTTTTTGGTGACGGTGAAGCCAAAACGGGCCGCGTGCCCGGCCGATGGCGCAGGCCGTGGCCGCGTCTCCACGACAAAAGCGGGCGTCGCGAACCGCGCGCCCCCTCTAAGCCTTAGAAATTCCGATCGTTTTTTGAGCGTCTCAATCGCCACGGCGCCGTCTCCCGCCAAACGGGTTCACTGCGGTCCGGGCGTCGAAACTAGGCCGACAGGCGCTTGCGGCCCTTGGCGCGGCGACGCGCGATGACCTTGACGCCGCCCGCGGTCTGCATGCGCGCGCGGAATCCGTGGCGGCGCTTGCGCACGAGCTTGCTCGGTTGATAGGTCCGTTTCACGGGAAGACTCCGTTCGTGCAAATGAAAACAGCCTCGCCGACGGCAAACCGCCATCCAAGGCTGATCTTGATGGGATGGGGGCTTATAAGTTGTGCGGGGGGCCAAGTCAATCGCGCCGGCCCGCCCGATCGGCGGCACGGGCTGCGGTTGCAGGATCAAGACAAGTGAACCGGGCAAAATGGCGGGGCGGGGCTCCGGTACCTCTCGCGCGGATCGGAACGGATCCGGCCCCTAGAGCCGTTCCGATTTCAGTGGAATCGCGGAACGGCTCTAAGCTTTTGTTTGATCGTGCTTCTTATCGGACACTTCCCGCGCATGGCTCCGCCATGACCGGTTCCCACTTTTCCGAAAGCACTCTAGCCAAGCCTAAGGCCTTGCCATTGCCCAGAAGACCGGGGAAACCTCGGGCCATGAGAGCCCCGGAGCATAATCGATGAGCCAGACCTCCCCGTCCGCGCGTGGTTCGAGCTCGTCCGAGGGGGCGGAGATGGGCGGCGATGCGATGGCCCGGGCTGGCGCGCAGGTGCCCGATGTCGCCGGGGAGCCCCTCGCCACGGACATCTGCGTGATCGGCGCCGGCGTGGGCGGGCTCGCGGTGGCGAGCCTCGCGGCGGCCTTCGGGCGGCCGGTCGTGCTCGTCGAGAAGCAGAGGATGGGGGGCAACGGCCTCCATGCGGGGTGCGTGCCGAACCGAGCGCTGATCGCGGCGGCGCGACGCGCGCACGCGATGCGCACGGCGACCCCGTTCGGCATCGCCTCCGTCGATCCGCAGATCGACCATCGGTCGCTCCTGGCGCACATGCGCGGCGTGGTGTCCACGCTGGCGCCGAATGCCTCTCTCGAACGCATGATGGGGCTTGGCGTGCGGGTCATTCTCGGTGCGGGCCGTTTCCTCGACAAGCGCACGCTGCTTGCGGGTGACTATCGCATCACGGCGCGCCGTTTCGTCATCGCGACGGGCTCGGCGCCGACGGTTCCGCCGATCGAGGGGCTCGAAGGATGTCCCTATTATACGGAGGACACGATCGGCGATCTCGACCGCAAGGTGGCGAGCCTCGTGGTCATCGGCGCGAGCGCGGCCGGGCTCGAGCTGGCGCAGGCGTTCCTGAGGCTCGGCGCCCGCGTGACGGTGCTGGAGGAGGCCCGTGCGCTCTCTCGCGAGGATCCCGAGGCTGCCGCTGCCGTGCTGGCCGCGCTGCGCGCGGACGGGATCGAGATCCGCGAAGGCACCAAGGTCGAGCGCGTCGAGAAAATGGCCGGTTTCGTGCGCGTGCACACGTCCGCGCCGCATGGCTACGAGACCTTCGACGGCTCCCACCTCGTGATCGCCATCGGCCGCACGCCGAACCTCGACGACCTCAATCTCGCGGCCGCCGGCATCAAGCAGGGGCCGAGCGGCATTGCCGTCAACCGCGGGCTCAGGACGTCGAACGGGCGCGTCTATGCGATCGGCGACGTGAACGGCAGCGCGCCTTCGGCGCACGGGGCGGCCTATCAGGCGGAGGTCGTGCTGAAGCGGGCGCTGTTCTGGATGCCGTCGCGGATGGACAAGACGATCCTGCCCTCCGTCGTGATGACCGAGCCCGAGCTTGCGCATGTGGGTCTCACGGAGGAGGAGGCGCGGGCGGCCGGCCACAAGGTGCGCGTTCTGCGCTGGCCGTTCTCCGAGGTCGATCGCGCGCAGATCGAGCGTGAGACCGCGGGTCATGCCAAGGTGGTGGTGGCCGCGAGCGGGCGCGTCCTCGGCGCGACGATCGTAGGGTCCAGGGCGAGCGAGCTGATCGAGGTCTGGTCGCTCGCCGTTGCCGAGCGGCTCAATATCAGGGCGCTCGCGAGGCACGTCGTGGCGGCTCCGACGTTTGCCGAGGTTTCGAAGCGGGCCGCCGTCCGCCATTTCGCGGCGCTGCCCTCGAATGGGAAAGTCCGCCAGCTCATCGATCTCATTGCGCGGCTCGGATAGGTCCCGCCGGGCCGCGTCGCATCCGTCCCTGCTCGGGCCGGCCACGGCCTGGGACGAGCCCCGGCCCGCCGATTTTGGGGGCATGCGTGACAGGGACGGCGCAAAGTGCCAGAATCGCGTCAGTTTTTGCCGCGCGGGCGGCCGAGGCGGCTTCGGAGCCGCGCGGAGCCTGTAATCGAGCCCACCTCTCGAAATGGACGAGCACGTCATCAGCCCAACAGACCAGCACGGTCTCGCCATCCGGCCGTGGCTCGCGGCCCGCGTGGCGTCCGTGCGCCGGGCCTGGCTCAGGGTGGGGCTGTCGGCGAAGCTCCTGATCCTGACGGCGCTGTTCGTGACGCTCGCCGAGATCCTGATCTTCCTTCCCGCGATCGCCAACTATCGGGTGAGCTGGCTCAACGACCGGCTGACGGCGGCGAACGTGGCGGCGCTGGCGGCCGAGGCCGTGCCGGGCCGTAACGTGCCGCCGGCCTTGCGCAACGAGCTCGTGCGCACGGCGCTGGTACGAGCGGTCGCGATCCGGCGCGGGGGCGCGCGCCGTCTCGTGCTGCCGCCGGTGAGCGAGCTCAGCATCGACGAGCACTTCGACCTGCGCCAGCCCGCCGATCTCACGCTTCTGCAGGATCTCTCGATCCGCCTCTCGCAGATCGGGGATGCCATCGCCGTGTTCTTCGCGCGCGACGACCGCGTCATCCGCATCGTGGGGCATCTGGGACCGCGCTACGATGACGTGATCGAGGTCGTGCTGCCGGAGGAGACGCTGAAGCGGGCCATGGTCCGCTACGGCATGAACATTGTCTATCTCTCCATCATGATCTCGCTGATCACGGCGGCGCTCGTCTATTTCGCGATCAGCGCGCTGCTGGTGCGGCCGATGATGCGGATCTCGCGCAACATGCTCCGCTTCGCGGAGAACCCGGAGGACCCGAGCCGCATCATCGTGCCTTCGGGGCGGGCCGATGAGATCGGCGCGGCCGAGCAGGAGCTGGCCTACATGCAGCGTCAGCTCGCCCAGGCCCTCATTCAGAAGAACCGCCTGGCCCAGCTCGGCATGGCCGTCAGCAAGATCAGCCACGACTTGCGCAACATGCTGGCGAACGCGCAGCTCATCTCGGACCGTCTCACGTCGATTCCCGATCCCACCGTGCAGCAGTTCGCCCCGAAGCTGATCGCCTCGCTCGACCGGGCGATCAACTTCTGCAACTCGTCGCTGCGGTTCGGGCGGGCGGAGGAGGCTGCGCCGCGCCGCGAGCTGATGCGCATCAAGCCGATCCTCGACGAGGTGGCGGAGGGCCTCGGGCTCAGCCGCGACGGCAAGATCGCCTGGATCGTCGAAGTCGACGAGCAGCTCCTGATCGACGCCGACCACGAGCATCTCTTTCGCGTGTTGAGCAACCTCGCCCGCAATGCCGTGCAGGCCATCGAGAGCAAAGGCGAGCCGGAGAAGGAGGAGATCAACGTGAGGGCCTGGCGCGACGGGCGCAAGGTGTTCATCGAGATTTCGGATACCGGACCGGGCGTGCCTCAGCATGCGCGCGAAACGCTGTTCCGCCCGTTCCAGGGCTCGACACGCAAGGACGGGTCCGGGCTCGGGCTCGCCATCGCCGCGGAGCTCGTGGGCGTGCACGGCGGTAAGCTTGAGCTTGTCGACGAGGGGATCGGCGCGACCTTCCGGATCGAGCTGCCCGACCGGGCCGTGCGCTGATCGCAGCGACGACGTTCGTCGCGGTGTCAGAAAACGTGGCTGACCGAGACGGCGATCGGCGTGGCGGGAGACAGCACCCACAGGATGGTGGGCGAGCCGAGGGCGAGATCGCGCGCGATGACGAGCCCACAGACGCCGAGCGCGATCCCGCTCATGGCGAGCAGCATCTCGCAGCGGCGCCGTCCGCCGCGCTGATACGCGAGGAGCGTTGTGCCAGCCGAGACCATGACGAGCGCGGCTGCAGACAGGATTGGCGCCATATCGTCCTCGCGATGGGTCCTGGTTCAGAGTGGCTCGGGTTCACGTGGCCGGCACCATGGACGGCCAACATGAAAAGAACCTGACAGTCTTGCGACAGGCCATGTCGTGCCGTGCCGTGCGCGCCAGGACAGGACCTAAAGACGGTCTTGACCCATTGGGCGAAGCTCTCCATCTATTCGACAGTTGGTTACAGATTGCGGAAGAGACCGGTGGCCCCGTGGGACGCCGGCGCCGAAGGAGCAACCGCCCCGGAATCTCTCAGGCACCCAGGACCGCGAGCTGTTACGACGCTCTGGAAAGCGGTGAGGCGCCCGCGCTTCACCCACCGAAGATGACAAGGGCGTGCGGCTGCAAGCGGCCGGCGTGCACCTAATCTTTCAGGTCTCGCGACAGAGGGGGCTCGTGGTTGCGCACGTTCGTGCGCCGCCGAGCCATGGAGCCTCTCGTGAGCCAAGATCCCGCCCCGACCACAGCTTCCCGTCTCGAACAGACGCCGCTTCACGCGCTTCACGTGGCGAAGGGCGCGCGCATGGTTCCGTTCGCCGGATACGAGATGCCGTTGCAGTATGCGTCGGGCGTCCTGAAGGAGCACCTGCACACGCGGGCGGCGGCCGGCCTCTTCGACGTGTCGCACATGGGGCAGATCGTGCTTCGCGCGAGGTCGGGCACGGTCGCGGATGCAGCGCGCGCGCTCGAGCGGCTCGTGCCCGCCGACGTAATGGGGTTGGCGCCGGGACGGCAGCGGTACACGTTTTTCACGAGCGATGCGGGCGGTGTTCTCGACGATCTCATGGTCGCGCATCGCGGCGATCATCTTCTCCTTGTCGTCAACGCGGCGTGCAAAGCGGCGGATGCGGCCCACCTGCGGGCGCATCTCTCCGATGCGTGCACGATCGAGGTGTTCGATCATGCGCTGATCGCGCTGCAGGGCCCGAAGGCCGAGGCAGTGCTCGCGCGTCATGCGCCCGGATGCGTGGAGATGGCGTTCCTGGACGTGCGCGCGCTCGATGTCGCGGGGGCTGCCGCCATCGTCTCGCGCTCGGGCTATACGGGCGAGGATGGCTTTGAGATCTCTCTCGCGCCGGATCGCGTGGGCGACGTTGCGGAGGCTCTGCTCAGCGATCCAGACGTTCTTCTCATCGGGCTCGGCGCGCGCGATTCCCTGCGGCTTGAGGCCGGGCTCTGTCTTTACGGCGCCGACCTCGACGCGGCGACGACGCCGGTCGAAGCCGGGCTCGCGTGGGCGATCCCGGCCGTGCGCCGTCGCGGGGGTGCGCGGGCCGGCGGATTTCCGGGGGCGGAGATCGTTCTCGATCAGATTGAGAAAGGCCCTTTGCGTCGGCGCGTCGTATTGCTGGCCGAGGGGCGTGCGCCCGTGCGCGCCGGTGCCGTGATGTTCGGCGCCAGCGCGGAGGGCGCGCCGATCGGGCGCGTCACGTCCGGCGGCTTCGGTCCGTCGGCCGGGAGGCCGGTTGCCATGGGCTACGTACCGGCGGCGATGGCCGATCCGGGCTCTCATGTTTTTGCCGAAGTGCGCGGCCAGCGCGTCCCATTGGTGGTCGCGCCGCTGCCATTCGTTCCTGCCAGGCTCAAACGCGGCTCGCGCCGCCCGACAGAAGAAGGATCGACGCCGTGAGGAAATTCACCGACGAGCACGAATGGCTGACGCGCGATGGCGATGTCGCGACGGTCGGCATCACGGAGCACGCGTCGACCCAGCTCGGCGATCTCGTGTTCGTCGATCTGCCGAAGGTCGGTAGGAAGCTCGCGAAGGGGCAGGCGGCGGCGGTGGTCGAGTCGGTCAAGGCGGCCTCGGACGTGTTCGCGCCGCTCGACGGAGAGGTCGTCGAGATCAACGATGCGATCGTCGCGGATCCTTCGCTCGTGAACTCCGATCCGCTCGGTCAAGGCTGGCTCTACCGGATGCGGCTCGCGAATGGTGCCGATTTCGATGCGCTGATGGATGAAGCGGCCTACGCGGCGCTTGTCGGTTGACACAGGGTCAGGTGATGGATGGGAGATGGCGATGGGCGGCACTTACGATCCCTATGACTTTGCCAACCGGCGCCATATCGGGCCGTCGGCGGCGGAGATCTCGGAAATGCTGGCGGTGGTCGGCGTCGAGAGCCTCGATGCGCTGATCGCCGAGACGGTGCCCGCCGCGATCCGCCAGGCGTCCCCGCTCGACTTCGGAAAATCCCTCACGGAACGGCGGGCCCTCGACAAGGTGCGCGCGACCGCCAACAAGAACCGCGTGCTCACCTCGCTGATCGGCCAGGGCTATCACGGCACCGTCATGCCGCCCGCGATCCAGCGCAACATCTTCGAGAACCCGGCCTGGTATACGGCCTATTCGCCCTATCAGCCCGAGATCAGCCAGGGCCGGCTCGAGTCGCTTCTCAACTTCCAGACGCTCGTCAGCGATCTCACCGGACTCGATATCGCCAACGCCTCTCTGCTCGATGAGGCGACCGCCGCGGCCGAGGCGATGGCGATGGCGAAGCGGGCTGCGACGTCGCAGGCGGAGGCCTTCTTCGTCGATCAGGACTGCCTGCCGCAGACGCTCGCCGTCATCCGGACGCGGGCCGAGCCGCTCGGCTGGCAGGTTGTCGTCGGCGATCCGTTCCGGGATCTCGATCCGGAGGCGGTGTTCGGCGCGCTCTTCCAGTATCCGGGCGTGTGCGGGGCCTGCCACGACGTCACGGAGCCGATCGCGGCGTTGCATGCGGCGGGCGCGATCGGCGTGGTTGCGGCCGATCCGCTGGCGCTCACGCTTCTCAAGTCTCCCGGCGAGATGGGCGCGGATATCGCGGTCGGCTCGATGCAGCGCTACGGCGTGCCGATGGGCTACGGCGGGCCGCACGCCGCCTACATGGCGACGCGCGATGCCTACAAGCGCATGCTGCCGGGGCGCATCGTGGGCGTCTCCGTGGACAGTAAGGGGAACCGCGCCTACCGGCTCGCGCTGCAGACGCGCGAGCAGCACATCCGCCGCGAGAAGGCGACCTCGAACATCTGCACTGCGCAGGTGCTGCTCGCGGTGATCGCGTCGATGTATGCGGTGTTCCACGGGCCGCGCGGCCTCAAGGCCATTGCGGAGCGCGTGCATCGGGATGCCGTGCGCCTTGACGAGGGGCTGTCGTCGCTCGGCTTCAAGGTGAGCCCCGAAGCTTATTTCGATACGATCACCGTGGAGGTAGGTCCCTATCAGGGCCTTATTCTCAAGAACGCCGTCGATCAGGGCGTGAACCTGCGCAAGGTCGGCCAGGACCGGATCGGCATCACCGTCGACGAGCGCACGCGGCCGGACACGCTGGAGGCGGTTTGGCGCGCGTTCGGCGGGTTCGATCTCGTCTATGACGAGGCCTATCCGGCCTCGCGGCTGCCCAGCACGTTGCTCCGAACGTCGGAGATCCTGACGCATCCCGTGTTTCACATGAACCGTGCCGAGAGCGAGATGACGCGCTACATGCGCCGCCTCGCGGACCGCGATCTGGCGCTCGACCGCTCGATGATCCCGCTCGGGTCCTGCACGATGAAGCTCAACGCCACGGCGGAGATGCTGCCGATCTCGTGGCCGGAGTTCGGCGAGATGCATCCCTTCGTGCCGGCCGATCAGGCGGAAGGCTACACGGAGCTGATCGCGGACCTCTGCGCCAAGCTCTGCGCGATCACGGGCTATGCAGCGATCTCGATGCAGCCGAACTCTGGCGCGCAGGGCGAGTATGCGGGGCTGCTCGCGATCCGCGCCTATCACCGTAGCCGGGGGGACATCGGGCGCGACGTCTGCCTCATCCCGGCCTCGGCCCACGGCACGACCACGGCCTCTGCGCAGATGTGCGGCATGGCGGTGGTCGTCGTCGGCACGGACGCGAACGGCAATATCGATGTCGCCGACTTCCGCGCCAAGGCCGAGCGCTTCAAGGACCGGCTGGCGGCGTGCATGATCACGTATCCGTCGACGCATGGCGTGTTCGAGGAGACCGTCGCCGAGCTGTGCGATATCACGCATGCGAACGGCGGGCAGGTCTATTTCGACGGCGCCAATCTCAACGCGCTCGTGGGGCTCGCCCGGCCCGGCGATATCGGTGCCGACGTCGGCCACATCAACCTGCACAAGACGTTCTGCATCCCGCATGGCGGCGGTGGCCCGGGCATGGGGCCGATCGGCGTCATGGCGCATCTCGTCCCGTTCCTGCCGGGACATCCGGAGACGGACGAGCGCCTGCCGACGGTCTCGGCCGCGCCCTTCGGATCGGCGTCGATCCTGCCGATCTCCTGGAGC
>DAITBB010000092.1:6540-8709 GCA_036823975.1 Hyphomicrobium sp. | reverse complement strand
GACTCGAACCTGGAACCAGGCGGTTATGAGCCGCCAGCTCTAACCATTGAGCTACAGGCCCGGGGGAACCGGGACGCGACCTCTATATCAGGTTCCCCACCGCGATCCAGCCGGCCCGCCATAAGCTCTCAGCCTTCTTTCCACCGCGAACCTGTCCTAAGGCGCCTCCGCTATCGAGGAGGATGTCATGCGATCGTTATTTGCGTCACGCACCCCGGCTTACCTGGCTGCTGCTGCCGCTCTCTGCTTCACGTTGACCGCACCCCTGCATGCCGAGGACAAGTCTATGGATCGATTGATCACCGTCTCAGCCTCGGGCTACGCCAACGCGGAGCCCGACCGGGCTCGCATCTCGGCCGGCGTGGCGGCGGAGGCCGCGACCGCGCGCGAGGCGCTCTCTGCCAACACCGAGCTCATGAAGACGGTCGTCGCCGGCGTGAAGGAGAGCGGGATCGATGCCAAGGACATCCAGACCAGCAACTTCAGCGTCGAGCCGCGCTACACGCATCCGAAAGACGGCGCCCCATCGCGCATCGACGGCTACCGCGTGTCGAACACGATCACGGTCCTCGTGCGCGACGTGACATCCGTGGGCGGCCTGCTCGACAAGCTCACCACGCTCGGCGCGAACCAGATCTACGGGTTGACGTTCGAGGTCAGCAAGGCCGAGACGCTGAAGGACGAGGCGCGCAAGGAGGCGGTGGCCAATGCGCGCCGCCGGGCCGAGCTTCTGGCGGGGGCGGCCGGAGCCGAGGTGGGCGAGGTCGTCACGATTCTCGAGGATACGTCCTATGCAGGCCCGCGTCCGATGGCGATGTCGCGCGCAGCGATGCAGGCGGATGCCGCGCCGATCGAGGCGGGAACGGAAACGCTCGAAGCGCGCGTGACGGTGACCTGGAAGCTCAAATAGCAGGAACGTGCGGGTGGGCCGCTGATGCGGCTCGCGATGCCTCTCTCATGCGCTCCGAAGGCAGGGCATCCCCATGGGGCCCTGCCTTTTTTATCACGCGAGAACGACGGCTTCCGTCGTCTGCCCCACGGGGCCGGCGCCGGGCTGAGCCGGCCAATCGCCGAAGTTGCGCATCTCGCCGCTGGTGCGAAGCCGGCGCAGCGCGGCCAGATCGGCCGCCGCATACACCCATTGCGCCGCATTGAGGTCGCCCTGGGCGAGAATGCCGGTATCGCTCACGCCATGCTCAGGCGGCACGTAGATGCCCGCGGCGCCGACGTTGAAATCGACCGCCGGCGACCACGGCGCATCGCCCACGGTCGGGCTCTGCACGGTGACGATGGTGTTCTCGAGCGCCCGCGCCCGCGCCCCTGTTCGCACGCGATGATAGCCCGAGATGCGCTCCGTGCAGGACGGCACGAGGATCGCATCCGCGCCGCCTTCCACTGCCGCGCGGGCGAGGAGGGGGAACTCGCTGTCGTAGCAGATCAGCACGGCGAGCTTGCCGAGCGCGGTCTCGAACACACGCAAGGGTGCCCCTGCCGTGACGCCCCAATCATGCTCGAACGGCGTCATGATGAGCTTTTCCTGCACGCCGACCGCTCCGCCCGGCGTGACGAGCTGGGCGGCGTTGACGAAGCGTCCGTCCGGCGATTTCGCAGGGCCCGAGCCGACGAGAATGTGGACGCCATGCTCGGTCGCGAGTGCCGCATGGAGCGCGACACGCTCGGCCGCGAGATCCGCCACGCGCTCGAGCGTGAGGATGAGATCGGCGTAGACTTCGGGGCCGAAGCACGCGGCCTGCTCGATGGCGGCATATTCGGGGAACACCAGGAGATCGGCGCCGGTGGCCGCGCCGTCCTTCACCCAGGCCGCGACCTTATCCGTCCAGGCGGCGAGGGAGGCGGGCTGCCCGATCGGATACTGAGCGGCGGCGACCTTGAGGACCTCGGGTGCGCTCATGCCAGGGCCTTCATCCAGAACTGCATGGTGTGGGTGGTCTCGTCCGGCTGGTCGATGTCCTTCCAGTCGTAGGTCGCGGTCAGGCCGGGGACCGGCGCATAGCCGCGCTGGGTCCAGAACCGGTCGAGGGGAATGTAGTCCGCCGGTTTCAGCGGATGATCGTCGGGGCGCACGACACGGCAGAAGGTGGAATGCGTGAAGCCGCCGAGGGCTTCGGCCTGCGCCTCGCGCAACGCGAAGAACTGACGCCCGAGGCC
>DAITBB010000092.1:0-6530 GCA_036823975.1 Hyphomicrobium sp. | reverse complement strand
CGCGATGGCTCTTCAGGAGCACGCTCTCGCCGCAGTAGAAGATCTTGTCGAGGTCGTAGCCCGCTTTGCAAAACGGTGCGCCGAACTCGTCGGCGTGCTCCACCATGGGCGCGCCGGTCGAGGCGCCGACGATGGTCTCGCCGTCGCGCGCTACTACGCACACGGCGCCCTTCGCGCTCGCGAACTTGGCGAGGTAGGTTTCCTCGTAATCGAGCGTGCCGTCGTAGAGATATGGCCAATCCCGGAACACGGTGATGCGCAGCCGGGCGAGATCGGCCAGCACGGTCTTGATGGCCTCGCCGGTGAGCGCGCGAACCTCGATGCTCATCTCGCCTCCTTGCCGCACGCCTCGCCCGCCCCGCGTGGGGGAGGGCGAGGGCGTTGCGTGTGCTTACGCGACCTGCGCGATCCAGTCGGTCAGATTGTAGTAGGTCGTCACGCGCGCGATCTTGCCGTCGCGGATGGCGAAGAACGTGCCGGCCGGCAGCACGTACTTCTGGCCCTGGGCCGGCGGCAGATCGCTGTCGGTGTTGAGATACTCGCCGTTGACGTTGAACTCGGCCGCCGCGCGCGTGCCGTCCTTGGAGACGAGAACGGTGATCTCCGTCAGGGTCTCCTTGTAATGGTGCGTCATGCGCGCGTTGAAGGCGCGGAACTTGTCCTTGCCGACGCGCCGCTCGCCCTGGTTGACGTCATGGATGACGTCATCCGTCAGGTGGGCGAGCATGCCCTCGCTGTCGCCGGAGTTGAAGGCGTCGTAGTAGCTGCGGATCAGTTTGGCAGTGTCGATGCGGGCCTGGCTCTCGGCGTCGCTCATTGGCGTGCTCCTGGTCTTGGGAAAAGCGGGACGCCTCATAGCAAATCGCCGGAGCGCCCACAAAGGTTAGACGGACCGGGGCTGCGCGACAAAGAGCATCGCCAGCCGCCGGTCCGTAATCGATCGACGCGTGCAGAAGAGGTTAACGTCCGCGGCTCAGCGCTTCTTGGCGGCTGGCTTGCGCGCGGGCGCCTTGCGGACGACGCGCTTCACGGCCTTCTTGCCAGCCTTCTTGGCGGGCGTTCTCTTCACGGTCTTCTTGGCAGCGGCAGCCTTCCTGGCGACAGCGGCCTTCTTCGCCGACGTGGTCGTGCGTGCGGCTGCGCCGCCAACTTTCTTGCGCGCGCTCTTGGCGCCGACGGTCTTGCTCTTCATCGGCGAGCGCGACTTCGCAGCCGTTGCGCGGCGGCTGCCTGCAGCTTCTTTGGTCTTCGCCATCCTGGCCTCCCTTGGTCCATCATGTCGGATTCGACGTTGGTGAGTTTGGTTTACGCTCCCATCATATGCAACACGATCTTTCTCGTATGCGGCGATTGGCGATGCTCGAACAGATAGACGCCTTGCCATGTGCCGAGCGCGAGATGTGCATCGACGAGAGGAATGACGAGCGACGTTTGCGTGAGCGCGCTCTTCACATGCGCCGGCATATCGTCTGCTCCTTCGATGGTGTGAATGAAGAGCGGATCGCCATCGGGCACGAGCCTGCGGAAGAACGCCAGGAGATCGCGCTGCACGTCGGGATCGGCATTCTCCTGGATGACGAGCGACGCAGATGTGTGGCGGCAGAAGACGGTGAGCTGTCCGCTTTGCATATTGGATGAGCGTGCGAACGCGCGCACCTCGCGCGTGATCTCGTAGAGTCCCGGGCCCGACGTGGCGACGGTCAGCTCGGTCTGCGTCTGGCGCATGCAGCATCCTCGTGCGGTTGGCGGCGAAGGGCACTATAGTGGAGGCCATGAGCAGAGCCTTCGTCAAAGAGCCCGATGGGCTCGCCGCCTTCGACGATCTTCCCGAGCGTCTCGTCTCGCCCCACCCCAATCTGGTGACGGAGGCGGGCCTCGCGCAGATTGAGAGCGAGGTCGAGCGCCTCTCGCGGGTCTATGCCGACGCGCAGGTGGCCGGCGACCGCGCCGCGCTGAGCCTTGCGGCCCGCGATCTGCGCTATTGGTCCCAGCGGCGCGCGAGTGCCGAGGTGGTGCCTGCGCCGGGGTCCGCCGCCCGCGAGGTGCGCTTCGGCGCGCGTGTCACGATCGTGCGCGAGGATGGGCGGCGGCAGACGTACCGCATCGTCGGCGAGGATGAGGCGAACCCGGCCGCCGGCACCGTCTCCTATGTCTCGCCGCTGGCGCGCGCCCTGATGGGAAAATCCGTCGGCGACACGCTGCAGGTCGGCGGGGGAGAGGCGGAGATCGTCGAGCTCGGGTGAGCGGGGACCCTGCTTCCGCAAGATCGACGCCACAGAATGATCTGTTCCCTGAGAGACAGCCGGACGCCACGCGCGCGGCCTAGCTTGCGCGTGTCCGGCGGCCGCCGGGCTTTCCATCCCAGTTCGAGGAGCTTTCCATGACCAGCCTGTTCCGCGCCGGCCTTGCCGTGCTCGCCCTTTCCGCATTCGCCGTGTCCACGCTCGCGGTCTCCGCTTCCGCGGCGGTCGCCGGCAGCCGGCCGGATGACAAGAGCGCCGACGCCACGGTGAGAGGCGTGGGGCCCGTGGCCCTCAAGGCGGCGAAGCGCGCGGCCATTGCCGAGTGGAAGCGTGAGGTCGCGGAGGACGGCAACGTGCCCGTCTGGCGGACGGCCACGGAGAAGAGCGTCAAATGCAAGACGAGCCGCACCAAGACCAGGTGCGAGGTCGAGGCCCGTCCGCTCCGTTGAGCCGGACGCGCATGGGAGCAGGGCCGGCCCGCGCGCCGATCCGGCCTTGCTCCTTTTGCTTTTTCGTCCCGACCGCGCCGAGCGCCTGTTCCGATCCGATGCAATGAAGAACCGTTCGGACGGCAAACGTCATCTCATGGCGTCGCCGCGTTGCGAAGCGGCTCCCCTTCGCCGGAAAATGCTCTAAACTTCGCCCGAACAGCGCAGCAGATGCGGGGAGCCCCTATGCCCGTCTTGGTTCGGTTGCCGCAAATTCCGGCGTGGCGACGCGTTCCGGCGGTGATGCTGGCCGCCGCGCTCGCGGCTGTCGCGAGCCTCGCGCAGGCGACGGACCAGGAGGGGGAGGCCCGCGTCGTCGCGGTGAAGCTCGGCCTCGAAAGCATGAGCAAGACCGACCGCGCGACCCTGTGGCGGCGCGTCGACGAGTACGCCACGGTCGATGCCCTGCAGGAATTCTGCGGCCGCAAGCTCAATCTGCAGCGGCGGACCTGGGCCGCCGTGAGCCCGTGCGTGGAGGTCACCTCCCTGCGCAAGGTCGCCGTCGTCTTTCGCGCCAAGAAGGCCGAATACGTCAAGGGCTGGGAGACGGCCCATGGCGATCCCGAGAAGAAGAAGGCGCTTTGCGACACGTGGCGGCCGAAGCTGCTCGAATATGCCAAGGTGCTCGAGGCGCACATCGCGGAGGCGCGCTCCATGTGTAATGCCTGCATCTTCTGCTGAGCCGCGCGCGGCCTTCCATCCGGAGGGCGCATCACCGATGAGGAGCCGACCATGATCCGATCCCAGAGAGGCGTGCCCGTCCGCACGCTCCTCGCCGCGCTTCTGCTGGCGTTTACCTGCGCCGGCGGCGCCGTGCGCGATGCGGCCGCGGCCCCGGCCGGTGTGATCGATGCGGAGGTCGATGCCGCGCTGGCCCGCTTCTACCGTACGGTCGGAGGCGCCCGCGATCTCGTCCGCGATGCGGCGGCGGTGCTCGTCTTTCCCTCTGTCGTCAAGGCGGGCATGGGGCTCGGCGGCGAGTATGGCGAAGGTGCGCTGCGCCGCCACGGCGCTACGGAAGGTTACTACAATACGGTGTCCGCCTCCGTCGGCTTTCAGCTCGGCGTGCAGGCGCGCACGGTCATCATCGTGTTCATGACCGAGGAGGCGCTGGGCAGCTTCCGCCGCAAGCACGGATGGAAGGTCGGTGTCGACGGATCGGTGGCGCTGGTGACAGTCGGCGTGGGCGGTGCGATCGACAGCAATCAGATCCGCAAGCCCGTGATCGGCTTCATCCTCGATCAGAAGGGCCTGATGTACAACCTCACTCTCGAAGGCTCGAAGATCACGCGCATCGAGCGCTGAGGCTCGCCCTGAGAGCGGGCGAGCCGGCGCGCCCGTGTCAGGCGGCGCGCTCGCAGATGGCCGCCGGCCGGGGAGCCTCGGCCCGGGCGTCTGCCACGCGCAGGTGTGCGCTCATGACGATGTCGCCGGTATCGATGGCGGGATCGAACATCCGGGTACAGTTCCGCCCATCCCGCTTGGCGCGATAGAGCGCCATGTCGGCCCGCGCGAGCCAGGTGTCGATCGTGAGGGGCGACGGCGCATCGAACATGGCCGCGCCGATGCTGACGCTGACCGGAATCATGTGGTTGCCGAACGGCACCGGGACGCTCAGCGTGCGCTCGAGGAGCGCGATCAGGGCTGCCGTATCCTCCGCGCAGGCCAGCGGCCGGGTGACGGCCGCGAACTCGTCGCCGCCGAGGCGCGAGAAGATCGCGAGGCGGTCCTCGAGCGAGCGCAGGCGGGCCGCGATTGCGCGCAGCACCGCGTCGCCTGCCGCGTGCCCCAGCGTATCGTTCGTGGTCTTGAAGTTGTCGCAGTCGATCAGCAGCACGGCGAACGCCCCGCCGATATGCGCGCGCGAGGTCAGGATTTCGGAGAAGATCTGCATGAACCAGCCGCGGTTGGCGAGGCCCGTGGCCGTATCGTGCCGGGCCGCGTGAAGGGCGGCCTGCTCGCTCTCGGCGAGGCGGCGCGTGAGCCGGTGCAGCGCAATGGCCGAGAGCAGCATGAGGATGATCAGGATCGCGGCCGAGAGCGAGAAGGCCGGCAGCGCCGCGAGGAAGATCGTGTGGCCCGGCGGCGTGAAGATCCACGAGAGATGCGTCACAGCTTCGCCGCGCAGGTTGCGCACGGCCTGGGCATGGCGGCCGGTCCGCGCCGTGTAGTCGCCCGGCACGTGCAGCAGGCCCTCGACGTGCGAGAGCGACTGCAGTGTGGTGAGCGCGGGGCCGACGAGGCTTTGAATGCCGACGATCGTGACCGTGGGACGGGTCTCGGGGAGGGCGCCGTGCCGGGGCAGGACCGGCACCACCGTCACCAGAGCCGGCCGGCCGTCGAACATCGCGATATCGGTGACGGCGCGGCTGCCCGTGCCCGCCGCCGATCCCGCAGATGCTCGGGGCGCGTCTGCCGCACGCACCTGCTCGACGGCCACGCGGGCGGCGGCCGAGATGTCGTGCGCTTCGGCGGACGAGGGTGCCCCTCGGCTTTCGCGCGAGAAGATCACACGGCCGTCGGCATCGAGGACGGCGAGCGTGGTCGCTGTGGACGCGGGCTCGGAGGAGTCGCCCAGATGCTCTCTCATCCAGGCGATGTCGGGCGCTTCGACGAGGTTGCGGTGAACTGTGTCCCCGTTGGCACGGGCGACGATCTCGTGAGCCTGCTGCTCGCCCAGCAGCCGCAAGCCGTGCTCGACCGAGAGGCGCTCCTTGGCGAGCGCCTGCTCGTTGATCCGGTCGACGACAACGAGGGCATCCTTGGCGAGCAACGCGATGCCGAGCAGAGTTGGAATGGCGAATGCCATCACAACCCAGCGGACCGGTGACACACGCTTCGACTTCTGTGATCCGCTCAAGCTCAAGCCCCCCAAACGAACAGTGTTCGGTTTCGAGATTAGGCTGGGCGCTTTAGAGAGTGCTGAAGGCCAGCGCGCAAATGCGCGGCATCACGGTAACGGGCTGTTAACCTGGTCCGAAGAGGGGACGCCGGATGCAGTCAGGTCGTGCGCCCGAGTGCGGACACGCGCGTGAGGCAATCGCGAAACCCTTGGAGGTCGGAGAGCGTGCAGTCGGCGGGCACATCGCGCACCACGAGCTGCCCGGCGCTCTCCAGGATGGCGATTGCGATCATCAGGTTGTCCGCCAGGCCGAAGTTCTCGATGTCGGCGGTGCGCGTTTCGGGATCCCAGGTGTCGCGGACAGCGGAGGAGACGGCCCGAACGCGCGTAGCGTAGTCGGCGGCGACATTCGCGTAGCCGAGCACGGGTTTCCCGAGCGCACGCATGAAGCCGATCTCGTAGGCCGTGCCCGCATCGAGGCTCGGCCCGCGAAAGGGTGTGCAGTTGGCGATGAGCAGGTCGCAGGAGCGCATCAGACCTTCGTTACCCAGGCTGATGGCGCGCGCGACGGCCTCGGGCGTCCGGCCCGCGCTTATGATCTCGTTGTCGAGCGGATAGACGCCTTCGAGCCCGTGCTCTGCGCAGAGCCGCTTCTTGATCTCGCCCTGCGCGAGCGCGTTCGGAAAGAACACCTCGGGCCCGGCCAGATAGATGCGAAGAGGTCGCGCGGCGTCGCCCATCGGGGTCCCCGATCCTGCCGGCCCGGAAGCCAGACCGCGGGTTTGGCGGTCTGGCGCCGGGCTCAGTTGTCGAGGAAGCTGCGGAGCTTGCGGCTCCGGCTTGGGTGCTTGAGCTTGCGGAGCGCTTTCGCCTCGATCTGGCGGATGCGCTCGCGCGTGACTGAGAACTGCTGGCCGACCTCCTCGAGCGTGTGGTCGGTGTTCATGCCGATGCCGA
>DAITBB010000091.1:8015-8900 GCA_036823975.1 Hyphomicrobium sp. | reverse complement strand
TGCCGAAGTACTCGTCGATGAACTGCTGGCGCGGCACGCCGTAGCTGTCGGCGAGGCGCATCAGGCGTCCCTCGAGGCCGACGAGGCGCCGGTTGATCGAATAGAGCTGCTCGACGAGGCTCTCGATGCGCGCGTTGTTGAGCGACAGGCTCTTGACGTCGGCGATGATCTCCTCGCGCAGCTTGTCGTAGGCCTTCTGCTGCTGGCGCGAGCCGCTCTCGCCGGCCACCTGCTGCTCGAGCTTTTTGTCCTGCTGCTTCCGGAGCTTCTTGTAGGTGTTGGCGATGTTGTCGAAAGTTTCGAGAACCTTCGGCTTGAGCTCGGCCTCCATCGCCGCGAGCGAGAGCGCGTTCTCGAACTCGTCGTCGTCGTCGCCTTCGGCCTGCGGGGCCGCAGCGCCGTCGCCGGCGCTCTCCTCCTCGCCGCCTTCGCCGGCCACGGCCGGCGGCGCCTTCGCCTCGGGGCCCTCGTAGGTGGCCTCGAGATCGATGATGTCGCGCAGCAGGATCTTTCCTTCGTTCAGCTCGTCGCGCCAGATGATGATGGCCTGGAAGGTGAGGGGGCTCTCGCAGAGGCCCGCGATCATCGCCTCGCGGCCGGCCTCGATGCGCTTGGCGATGGCGATCTCGCCCTCGCGCGACAGCAGCTCCACCGAGCCCATCTCGCGCAGGTACATGCGGACCGGATCGTCCGTGCGCTCGGCAGGCTCGGCGCGCGTCTCGGAGCGCGCGGGCAGCCCCGCGGAGACGACCGCGCGGTTCTCGTCGTCATCGGTGTCGGCGGCGGCGCCTTCGGCGCCCTCCTCGCCTTCCTCATTCTCGACGACATTGATGCCCATATCGGAAAGCATCGCCATCGTGTCTTCGATCTGATCCGGCGAGACCT
>DAITBB010000091.1:0-8005 GCA_036823975.1 Hyphomicrobium sp. | reverse complement strand
CCGAGGGCAGCACCGAGTTCAGCTCGTCGAGGGTGACGTAGCCGCGTGCCTTCGCCGTCTTGAGCAGACGCTTGACCGCCTGGTCGGAAAGGTCGAGCAGCGGGCTGTCACGCTCGGAGCCATCCGCCGTCGCCGTATCCTGCTCTTCGTTCTTCGCCGCGTTTGCCATGTCTCAACCGTCGCCTAAACTGAAGAAGGGGGCGATGTGCGCCCCGATTGTCCTGCTGCCCAGTGCGTGCCGGCCTGGGCTCGTGTGCTCAATGGCCGTTATCCGTGCCGAACGCCGCCGCGCGCTCCCGTCCCGATCGCTCGCGAGGAACCCTCGCGAAGAAACGTAGCTGCGATCGGCCAAACGGTTGCAAGCACGACGGCCCCCTTCAAGACGTTGCCCCCGGATCGACGTCCATTACGTCTGCACCGCTGAGAGACTCGAGCTGCCGCTTGAGATCGCAGATGCGGGCGAATGCCACCTCGCTGCGGTCCTCATGCCAAGCGCGCTCGGCCGCCTCCAGCGATCGCTGAAGTCCCACATGCCGCTCATGCATCGCGAGGGCGTGGCGCCAGCCATCCTCCACCTCGGTGCGCCCGGCCTGGGGCTCAGCAAACCGATCGCATTTATGCGAAACGGAGCGTTCGACGAGGCTCAGGACCTTGCCGACGCTGGTTTTGTTCAGTTGGGTTCGAAGAGTCTCCGTGTCAAGTGAATTGTTGGTCGCGTGCGCGGAAAGGATGGCATCCCGTAGCCGGGAAAGCGCAGTCGAGGAGAGGGGAAGATCGGCCAGGGCCTCGGCCTGCTCGTCGATCAGCCAGGGGTGATTGAGCACGGCTTTAATAAGTGTGCTCTCCCGATGCGGCGGAAAAGCCCCTTCGCCCGCGACCAGCGCACTTTTTCTGAGGCTTGAACTCGGATTTACGTGCTCCATTCCCTGCCCGAGTGCGGGCGGGAAGGGGCGGCCCATGCCGCCGCGGCGCGCACCGCCCCCCATGCGCTGTGCGGCAAAGGGCTGGCGGCCGGGCCAGCGCCGGGCACCGCCGCTGCGGGAGTCGGCTTGGCGGCCCTCGCGCGGCCCATCGGCCGTCTCGCCCCAGGCCGTCCGAAGCCGCTGTCCCAGCGCCTGGCGGTAGTGTGTGCGCACGCTTTCGTCCTCAATCTGTCCGATCAAGGTCTTGAGAGCCTTCTCGAGGCCCGCCCGCCGCTCGGGGGTGGACCAGTCGCGCCCGGCCCATTCGCGCTCGAACAGCACGTCGACGAGGGGGCGGGCGCGGCCAAGGCAGGCATCCAGCGCCGCCGGACCGTTCTGGCGCACGAGATCGTCCGGATCGAGCCCGTCGGGCAGGAAGGCGAACATCAGGCTCGCGCCCGGCTTGAGGTGGGGCAGCGCCGTGTCGACGGCCCGGAAGGCGGCACGCTTGCCGGCGCCGTCGCCGTCGAAGCAGAGGATGGGCTCGGGCGACATGCGCCACAGGAGGCGGAGCTGGTCCTCGGTCAGCGCGGTGCCAAGCGGCGCGACGACCTCGTCGAACCCCGCTTCCGCGAGCGAGATCACGTCCATGTAGCCTTCGACCGCGATCACGCGCTCCTTGTCGTGCGCGGCCGGGCGTGCGCGGTGCGCATTGAAGAGCAGATGGCCTTTGTGGAAGAGCGGCGTCTCCGGCGAGTTCAGGTACTTTGCATTCTGATCCGGATCGAGCGCCCGGCCGCCGAAGGCGACGATGCGGCCCTTGGCATCGCCGATGGGGAACATCACGCGATGGCGGAAGCGGTCATAGGCGACGGGAATATCGTCGCCGGCGATCAGCATGCCGGAGAGGATCATCTCGTCCAGCGTATAGCCGGCCTTGGCGAGATGATCTTTGAGGGCCGAGCGGGAATTCGGCGCATAGCCGAGGCGGAACGTGGTGACGGTCCGCTCCTTGAGTCCGCGCTTGTCGATGTAGCGGCGCGCCTCGGCTCCGACGCCGGCCTGAAGCTGGGCCTCGAAGAAGCGCGCGGCCTCCTCCATGAGGGCGACGAGGCGCGTGCGCTGGTCGGCGCGCTCCTGGTCCTCGGCCCCGGCCTTCGGCAGCGCGACGCCGGCTTCCTCTGCCAGCCGCTCGACGGCTTCGGGGAAGCTCAGGCCCTCGGTCGTCATCAGGAACTTGAAGATGTCGCCATGCTCGCCGGAGGCGAAGCAATGATAGAAGCCCTTTTGATCGTTGACGAAAAAGGAGGGCGTCTTCTCGACCTTGAAGGGCGAGAGGCCGGCGTACTCGCGACCCTTGCGCTTGAGAGCAACCTTCCGCCCCACGACCTGGCTCACGGGAAGCCTGGCGCGGATCTCATCCAGCAGGTGCGGGGCGTAGCGCATGCGGCTGTCTGCGGCTTTCGGGACAAGGACATGTGAGAATGCGGTGCCGTGACGTTCTCAGGGCACCGGTCGAAAGTTACGCGATTCGGGCAGGGGCCCGTGGCTGCCGCCCCCCTTCAGGGCCGTTGTCAGCCTAATCCACAGGCAGGCGCTGCAGCAAAGATCGCTTGAAGTTCACCGGTAAAGTCGGGATTGTCGGCGGCAACGGCGCCCTGCGCGCTCCCCTGTCCGCGCATGCGGGATGGGCATTCATCGTCTCTACAACCCGGACGCTCGCCGTCCGGGGGCGCGAGGTCTGGCCTGCGTGGCAAGCTGGTTTTTCAACACGATCCCAACGACATCCCCCGCGTCGGCGACGGCCGGAGGCGCGGCGGCTCGGGCCGACGCGGCACCCGCGGCGCGCCTGACGTTCGAGGGCGTCAGCCGCCAGTACGGCGAGCGCGCGGCGCTCGACGGGCTCACGCTCGACATTGCGCCGGGCGAGATCCTCTGCCTGCTCGGGCCCTCGGGCTGCGGCAAGACCACGCTTCTGCGCATCGCGGCGGGCATCGAGCGGCCGACGGGCGGGCGCGTGCTGATCAGCGATCGCGAGGTGGCGGGGCCGGCCGCGTTCGTGCCGCCCGAGAAGCGCGGCGTCGGCCTCATGTTCCAGGATTTCGCGCTGTTTCCGCACCTCTCGATCGCCGAGAACGTGGCGTTCGGCCTCAAATCCCTGCCGCGGGATGGTGCTCGGCGCGCGGCGCTCGAGATGCTGGCGCGCGTGGGCCTCGAGTCGTATGCGAACCACTATCCCCACATCCTGTCGGGCGGACAGCAGCAGCGCGTGGCGCTGGCGCGCGCGATGGCGCCGCGTCCGGCGGTGATGCTGATGGACGAGCCGTTCTCCGGCCTCGACGTGCAGCTTCGCGACGCCATGCAGGAGGAGACGCTGGGGCTGCTGCGCGAGACGCGCGCGACCTCGATGATCGTCACCCACCATCCGGAGGAGGCGATGCGGCTCGGAGACCGGATCGCGGTGATGCGGGCGGGCAAGCTCGTGCAGATGGGAAGCGCCGAGGAACTCTACCGGCGGCCTGTCGATCTTTTTGTGGCGCGGCTCTTCTCCGAGATCAACGAGGTGCCGGTGCGGGTGCGCGGCGGACGCGTCGCGACGCCGTTCGGCGACCTCGCGGCGCCCGGATTTCAGGAGGGCGCGGAGGCGGTGCTCTGCCTGCGCCAGCGCGGCATGGGGCTCGCGCTGTCCGGCGAGACGGCGGGCGGGGGCTTGCGGGGCACCGTGCGCGCCGCCAAGTTCTTAGGTGAAGCCGTCCGCTACGAGGTCGCCGTCGAGGGGCTCGATGCTCCGCTGCTCGTGCGCCAGGCGCCGGCGGACGGGATCGGGGCGGGGCGGCAGGTCTCGCTCGCGCTCGATCCCGATCAGGTTCTGATCTTTCCGCCGAACGGCGCCGAAAGCGCTTGAATCTCAACTCCATAGTTACCGGCGGCGGGGATGGGGGCGCGCTTGCAGCCCCAAGGGCTTTCTGCGATAGTCGCCTCAAAATTCGCACATGCAGCGCCTCGCTGCTGGAGGATCCTTTTCGATGTTGAGTACGACGCATCTGCTTCTCTTGCTCGTCGTCGTCGTTCTCCTGTTCGGCCGGAACAAGATCTCGGACCTGATGGGCGACGTGGCGCGCGGTATCAAGAGCTTCAAGAAGGGGCTCGCCGAGGACGACGCGCCGCCGGCGGCCGATCCCAAAGTCATCGACAGCGCGGCGCGCGAAAGCGTCGAGCGCGACCGGTCGAAGGCGAGCTGAGGGCGGCCCCTGGCGCCTGCGGGCTTTCCGCCGCGACGGGAGCGCCCGTCGTGACGGCTCTCGCGCTCCGGGGAGACTTGCGGCGCCGGCCTTTGCAAACTGGACGTTCCGATGTTCGACGTTAGCTGGAGCGAGCTTCTCATCCTCGGCCTCGTGACGCTGGTCATGGTCGGGCCCAAGGAACTGCCGCGCTTTATGCGCACCTTGGGACGCTATCTCGGCATCGTGCGCCGCCAGGCCAACGAGTTCCGCTCCGTTTTCGAGCAGGCGATGCGGGAAGCGGAGATGGACGAGATCCAGAAGGAAGTCCGCTCGGTGAGCGACGGCGTCAAGGCGTCGCTCGATGAAGCCACACGCTCGATCGACAGCGCGAAGGACGCGGCGCAGGCGAAGCCGCCGTCGCGTCCGTCCCACGATGAGCCGCCTCAGATCGAGGACTCGTCCGCGCCCCCCGCCGGCCCGCCGGCCGCGGCCGACGAATTCGGCCCCGGGATTCCGGATGCCGATGTCGGCGCGGTCGAGCCCCCACGGAAACCGGGAGTGGCCTGATGCAGGAGAGCCTGCCCCGTCCCGGCCAGGAGGACATCGACGCCTCGAAGGCGCCGCTCATGGAGCACCTGATCGAGCTGCGCCGCCGGCTCATCTTTTCGATGCTCGCCTTCTTCGCGATGTTCGTGCTGTGCTTCACGGTGGCGCGCCACATCTACGATGTGCTCGTGTGGCCCTACGTGTGGGCGTCGGGCAGCGAACACGTCCGCCTGATCGCGACGCACTTCCTCGAGCAGATCTTCACGCACCTGAAGCTCGCCGCGTTCGGGGCGGCGTTCCTGTCGTTCCCCGTCGTTGCGGCGCAGGTCTACAAGTTCGTGGCGCCCGGGCTCTACAAGAACGAGCGCAACGCGTTCTTGCCTTATCTCATCGCCACGCCCGTGTTCTTCGTGCTCGGCGCGGCGGTTGTGTATTTCATCGCCATGCCGATCCTCATCAAGTTCTCGATGGGGCTCGCGCACACGGCGAGCGCGGGCGGGCCGGCCACCATCGAGCTGATGCCGAAGGTGTCGGAATACCTGTCGCTGATCATGACGCTGATCTTCGGCTTCGGGCTCTGCTTCCAGCTTCCGGTCGTGCTGAGGCTGTTGGCGCGGGCCGGGATCGTGACGGCGGAGACGCTGCGCAGCGGGCGGCGTTTCGCCATCGTCGGCATTTTCGCAGTGGCGGCGGTGCTGACGCCGCCGGACGCTATCAGCATGATCATCATGGCGCTGCCGACGGCGCTGCTCTACGAGTTGGCGATCGTGGCGGTGGCCTGGGTCGAGAAGCAGCAGGCCGCCAAAGAGGCCGCGCGGGACGCAGCGGGGGCCTAATTCGCAGTTTCCAACCGCTTGACCTTCGAAAGATCGATCGCGCGCTCCGCGTGCCAGAGATCATAGGCTGTTTGCATATTCAGCCACGAGGCGGCGGACGTGCCGAGGACGACGCCGAGCCGGACCGCCATGTTCGGGGTGACGGGCTGTTTCTCGGAGAGCACATCATAGAGGGCCTGACGCGAGACCCCGAGCGCCCGCGCCACCTCGGCCTTGCCGACGGGCAGGGCCGGCAGCACGATGTCGCGCAGCAGAGCGCCAGGGTGCGTCGGGCATCGACGCGGGTTTCGTTTCAGCATCTGAGTGTTTTCCTGCCCCTGACTCCGCGAGGCGCCGGCCGTAAGATTGCCAATTGTCTTATTCACACCTCCTAGTGGTAGTCTTCGAAGTCGACATCGACCGCCTCCTCCTCGTGCCATGCGTAGGTGATGCGCCAGTTTGCCGACACCGAGACCGCATATCGGCCCTTTGAGGCCCCGGAAAGCTTATGGAAGCCCATGCCGGGTAAGTTCATGTCCTCGGGGGTGACACTTGCATCCAGCCGATCGAGGATCATGACGATGCGTTGCAGTCGGTTGGCCGGAAGTTTCGAAGCATCGTCCCGCTCCCACAAGCGCTTCAAAGCGCGGCTGCGGAAGGATCGGATCACGGCACGCACCTAGGGCTTGGCATGTCCAAGTGTAAGGGGCCGCTTGTCGTAATGTCAAGAAGTGCTTTACATTCTCTCCGGAGTAGACCGGACAGCCAACTGATCCTATAGGACGAACAACAACCCACCGCTCTCCGAGGACGAAGCCCCGTGTTCGACATCAAGTGGATCCGAGACAACAGCGAGGCTTTCGACGCCGGGCTGCGCAGCCGGGGGCTGGCGCCGATGGCGGAGCGGCTCATCACGCTCGACGACGCGCGCCGCCAGCATGTGACGCGGCTGCAGGAGGCGCAGAGCCGGCGCAACGCGGCCTCGAAGGAGATCGGCAAGGCGAAGGGCGCCAAGGACGAGGCGCTGGCGGCCAAGCTCATGGCCGAGGTGGCCGATCTGAAGGAGACGATCACCCAGGGCGAGGTGGAGGAGCGCCGCCTCGATCAGGAGCTGGCCGAGGCGCTCTCCGTCATTCCCAACTTGCCGCGCGAGGATGTGCCCGTCGGGCGCGACGAAGCGGACAACGTGGAGGTCCGCCGCGTGGGCACGCCGCGCGCGTTCGACTTCGCGCCCAAGCAGCATTTCGAGATCGGCGAGGCGCTGGGTCTCATGGACTTCGAGACGGCGGGCAAGGTCTCGGGCGCGCGCTTCGCCTACCTCAAGGGCCCGCTGGCGCGCCTCGAGCGGGCGCTCGCGAGCTTCATGCTCGACCTGCATACGGGCCCGGCGGCGGGAGACCTCGGCGGCTACACGGAGGTGAACCCGCCGCTGCTCGTGCGCGACGAGGCCGCCTACGGCACGGGCAACCTGCCGAAGTTTGCGGAGGACCTGTTCCAGACGACGAACGGCTACTGGCTCATCCCGACGGCCGAGGTCTCGCTCACCAACCTCGCGCGCGAGCAGATCCTCGACGGGGCGCAGCTTCCGATCCGTCTGACGGCATGGACGCCGTGCTTCCGCTCCGAGGCGGGAGCCGCCGGGCGCGATACGCGCGGCATGATCCGCCAGCACCAGTTCTCGAAGGTCGAGCTGGTGTCGATTGCGACGCCGGAGACGAGCGGCGCCGAGCACGAGCGCATGACGGCCTGCGCCGAGGAGGTGCTGAAACGGCTCGGCCTGGCCTATCGCACGATGCTGCTCTCAACGGGCGACATGGGGTTCGCCTCGCGCAAGACCTACGACATCGAGGTCTGGCTGCCGGGACAGAATGCCTATCGCGAGATTTCGTCGTGCTCCGTGTGCGGCGACTTCCAGGCGCGGCGCATGGGCGCACGCTTCCGCGGGCCGGACGGGAAGCCACACTACGTGCATACACTCAACGGATCGGGTCTCGCGGTCGGGCGCACGCTCGTCGCCGTGCTCGAGACCTATCAACAGGCTGACGGGTCCGTCCTCGTCCCGCCCGCGCTCGTGCCCTACATGGGCGGGCTGACGCGGATCGAGAAGGCGGGCTGATCCTCTCTCGTCGCGGAGAGAGGAGAAGGAGAAGCGATGCGGATCCTGGTGACGAACGATGACGGGGCGGGGGCACACGGTCTTTCCGTGTTGCACCAGATCGCCAAGTCGCTCTCCGACGACGTGTGGATCGTTGCGCCCGAGATGAACCAGAGCGGCGCCTCGCACGCGCTCACCCTGCAGGTGCCGCTGCGCTATCGCGAGATCGGCGAGCGCGCTTTCGCGGTACGTGGCACGCCGGCCGACTGCGTGATCATGGGCATCAAGCACGTCTTGAAGGACAAGGCGCCCGACCTCGTGCTGTCGGGCGTCAATCACGGCGCGAACCTCGCCGAGGACGTCAGCTACTCGGGCACCATCGCCGGCGCCATGGAAGGCACGCTGCTCGGCATCCGCTCCATC
>DAITBB010000090.1:0-8951 GCA_036823975.1 Hyphomicrobium sp. | reverse complement strand
CACGATCAAACGAGAAAAACAGTCTACCCGCGGCCGAACTTCAACAGCCTGCTAGAGCGCGCGGGCCTCAGCGAAATCGGCCGCCCACGACCGGGAGATGTCCTTACGCGATGAGCCCGCGCAGCCGCGCCAGCTTGGCGAGCTTGATCTCCGAGCGGGCGCCCATCTGGCCGATGATCTCGGCCGCCGCGAAGCTGCCGATCCGCCCCGCATGCGCGAGGTCGTAGCCCCGCGCGAGCCCGAACAGGAATCCCGCCGCATAGAGATCGCCCGCCCCGGTGGTATCGACGACCTTGGCCACCGGCTCCGGCGCCACCATCACGCGCTCGCCCCCCGTCAGCACCATCGAGCCCTTCTCGCTCCGCGTCAGCACGGCCATCGGCGCGTCCTGGCCGGCCTGGGCGGCGGCCTCCTCGAAGCTCTCGGTCTGATAGAGCGCCAGGATCTCGCTCTCGTTGGCGAACAGGATGGCGACACCCGACCGGATGAGGGCCAGGAACTCGTCCCGGTGCCGGTTCACGCAGAACGCGTCCGAGAGCGTCAGCGCCACGCGCCGCCCCGCCTGATTGGCGATCTCGACCGCCTGCCGGAAGGCCGCCTTCGCCTCCTCGCGGTCGAATAGATAGCCTTCGAGATAGACGATATTGGCCTTCTGGATCACGTCCGGATCGACCTCGCCCTGATCGAGGTCCGTGCTGATGCCGAGGAACGTGTTCATCGTCCGCTGTCCGTCCGGCGTGACGAGGATCAGCGACCGCGACGTGGCGCGGCTGGCATCGGCGACCGCCGGCGTCGCGAAGGCAACGCCGGCCGCCCGGATATCGTGGCGGAAGATGCGGCCGAACTCGTCCTCGGCCACCTTGCCGATGAAGGCCGCGCGCCCGCCGAGGGAAGCGACGCCCGCCACCGTATTGGCGGCCGAGCCCCCGGAGATCTCGATCCCCGGCCCCATGGCCGAATAGAGCGCATCGATCCGCGCCGAATCGACGAGGCTCATGTGCCCCTTCGGCGTCTCGTGGCGCACGAGGAAGCTGTCGTCGCAGCGGCCGAGAATGTCCACGATGGCGTTGCCGATCGCAACGACGTCGTAGTGCGAGCCTGGCATGATGTTTCCCCCATCCCCCGTGGCGATGGCAGCGCACTATACTAAAGAGCGGTTTCGGGCAATCCGCCGCAGTACGGGGTCGGGGCCGGCCCGGCCGTCCCCTCGGGCCGCCGCGGGGCCGGGGCGACCTTGACCGCACCCCCGCTTTCGGGCTCATTACCCTGCTCATTCCATCCGAGACCCAGCAGACATGGCCACCGAACGGTACAACGCGCCCGCGCGCGAAAAGCATTGGCAGACGACCTGGGAGGACGGCGGCATCTTCCGCGCCTCCGACGACCGCAGCCGGCCGAAATGTTACGTGCTCGAGATGTTCCCCTACCCGTCGGGCCGCATCCACATGGGCCACGTGCGCAACTACGCCATGGGCGACGTGTTCGCGCGCTTCAAGCGGGCCAAGGGCTTCAACGTGCTCCATCCCATGGGCTGGGATGCGTTCGGCATGCCGGCCGAGAACGCCGCCATCGAGCGCAAGACGCACCCCGCCGCGTGGACCTACGCCAACATCGCCACCATGAAGGGCCAGTTGAAGTCGATGGGGCTGTCGCTCGACTGGAGCCGGGAGCTCGCGACCTGCAGCCCCGAGTATTACGCCCAGCAGCAGCGGCTCTTCCTCGATCTCCTCGAGAAAGGTCTCGCCTACCGCAAGTCATCCAAGGTCAACTGGGACCCTGTGGACCACACCGTGCTCGCCAACGAGCAGGTGATCGACGGGCGCGGCTGGCGCTCGGGCGCGCTCGTCGAGCAGCGCGAGTTGACGCAGTGGTTCTTCAAGATCACCGCTTACTCGGATGAGCTTCTGGAGGCGCTTTCCACACTCGACAAGTGGCCGGAGAAGGTGCGCCTCATGCAGGCGAACTGGATCGGCCGCTCCGAAGGCATGCTCGTGCGTTGGGCGCTCGACGCCGCGACGGTCCCGGCGGGGCATGCGGAGCTCGAGATCTACACGACGCGCCCGGATACGCTGTTCGGCGCCTCCTTCATGGCGATCGCGCCGGACCATCCGCTGGCGCGGGCAGCGGCCGAAGGCAACGCGGAGCTTGCCGCCTTTTGCGACGAGTGCCGGCGCATGGGCACCTCCGTCGCCGACCTCGAAAGCGCGGAGAAGCGCGGCTTCGACACCGGCATCCGCGCCGTACATCCGTTCGACACGAGCTGGACAGTTCCGGTCTATGTCGCGAACTTCATCCTGATGGACTACGGCACGGGCGCCATCTTCGGCTGTCCGTCGGGCGACCAGCGCGACCTCGATTTCGCACGCGCCTACGATCTCCCCGTCGTGCCCGTCATTCTGCCGCCGGGCGAAAAGGCCGAGGGCTTCACGATCGGCGACGAAGCCGTCGACGGCGATGGCACGATGATCAACTCGCGCTTCCTCGACGGGCTTTCGACCAGCGACGCGTTCGAGGAAGCGGCCAGGCGCCTCGAAAGCGAGACGCTGGACGGCCGCCCGGTGGGCCGGCGCAAGGTCAACTTCCGGCTGCGCGACTGGGGCATTTCGCGGCAACGCTACTGGGGCTGCCCGATCCCGATCATCCATTGCGAAAGCTGCGGGATCGTGCCGGTGCCTGCGAAAGACCTGCCCGTCCGGCTGCCGGAGGACGCCACCTTCGACAAGCCCGGCAACCCGCTCGACCGCCATCCGACATGGAAGCACGTCGCCTGCCCCACGTGCGGAAAGCCCGCCCGGCGCGAGACGGACACCATGGACACGTTCGTCGACAGCTCGTGGTATTACGCGCGCTTCACCGCGCCGCAGGCGGAGACGCCGATCGACGCCGAGGCTGCCGGCTACTGGCTGCCGGTCGACCAGTACATCGGCGGCATCGAGCACGCGATCCTGCATCTCCTCTATTCGCGCTTCTTCTTCCGGGCGATCTCGGACACGGGCCACGGCACGGCCTCCCCGCGCGAGCCGTTCGCGGCCCTCTTCACGCAAGGCATGGTGACGCACGAGACGTACAAGTCCAGCACCGGCGCGTGGCTCCTGCCCTCGGAGATCCGCTTCGAAGGCGAGGGCGACAGCCGCCGCGCGGTCGAGGCCGCGACCGGCGCGCCGGCCGTCATCGGCCCCATCGAGAAGATGTCGAAGTCGAAGAAGAACCTCGTCGATCCCGACGACATCATCGAGAGCTGGGGCGCGGACTGCGCGCGCTGGTTCATGCTCTCCGACAGCCCGCCCGAGCGCGACGTGGTGTGGACGGAAGCCGGCATCCAGGGCGCGGGACGCTTCGTGCAACGCACGTGGCGGCTGATCGACGATCTCGCCGACAAGGCGGCGGCCAAGGATGCGCCGCGCCCGGCCACGTTCTCGGAGACGGCGACCGCCCTGCGGCGCGCGGCCCACAAGGCGGTGCAGGCGGTGGCGCAGAGCATCGAGGCGCTCCGCTTCAACGTCGCGGTGGCACAGATCTATGAATTCACCAATGTCTTGTCGGCAACGCTGGCGAAATCCGGTGCAAGCGACAAGATCAGTGAAGATCTCAAGTGGGCGCTACGCGAGGCGGGAGAGCTTTTCGTCCAGTTGATCGGGCCCATGATGCCGCACCTCGGCGAGGAATGCTGGGCGCGGCTCGGATACAACACTTTGCTGGCCAATCAGCCTTGGCCGGCGGTGGAAGCGGGGTTGCTCGTTGACGATAAGATCACCATTGCCGTACAGGTGAATGGCAAGCGCCGCGACGAGATCCTGATCGCGCGCGACGCTGCGGAGGACGAGATCAAGGCCGCCGCGCTGGCGCTGGATCCGGTGATCCGGGCCCTCGAAGGGCGGCAGCCCAAGAAGATCATCGTCGTGCCGCAAAGGATCGTGAATGTCGTGGCCTGAACCGGGCGGAATGACCGACGGGGCGACGACGAACGGGGCAACGGACGGGGCCATGTGGGCTGGCGGCATGAACCGGAACGCGTCGAGCCGGCCGAACGGTTGGCGATCGGCCTCGCGCCTCGTTCTGGCAGCGGCGCTAGTCGTGCCGTTTCTCGCGGCCTGCGGCAATGGCGGCTTCCGCCCGCTCTATGGCAGCGCGGAATTGGGTGGCGCTGGCGCCGATGCGCGCCTGGCCCAGGTCTCCATCACCACGATCCCGGGCCGCGTCGGCCAGCAGATCCGCAATGAGCTCATCTTCCACGCCACCGGCGGCGGCGGCGAAGCCGTCAATCCGGACCTCCGCCTCGACGTCGCCATCCGCGAGAGCGTGACCTCCACGCTGGTCGCGATCGACGGCGATTCGGCGGGCCAGATCTACAACGTCGAGGCGAAGTTCAAGCTCATCCGCCTGTCCGACAAGTCCGTCGTGCTGTCCGGCATAAGCTACGGCCGCGCCAGCTTCGAGCGCAACCTGTCGATCTTCTCCAACGTCCGGGCACGCGAGGATGCGGAGAACCGCGCTGCCAAGGTCGTAGGCGAGGATCTCAAGGCGCGTCTCTCCGCCTATCTCGCGGGCGCGGCCTGATCCTCGCGCCTCCGCGCGCGCCGGTTTCGATCCCTTTGCGAAGCGAGGCCTTCCCATGGTTGCGGTCAAGGCGCATCAGGCGGCGGCATTTCTCGCAGCTCCCGACCCCAAGATCCGCTCGGTTCTCTTCTTCGGCGCCGACGCCGGTCTCGTCAGCGAGCGCGCGCAGAAGCTCGCGGAGCGGGCCGCGCAGGATTTCGATCCCCCGGGCGAGGTGATCCGGCTCGACGACCAGGATCTCGACGGCGACCCGGACCGGCTCGGCGTCGAGCTCAACACGGTGCCGATGTTCGGCGGCCCCAAGATCATCCGCACGACGGCGAGCCGGCGCGTCACGGCGGCGGTGCTGAAGCCGTTCGTGGCGGACGCGGGACGCGCGGGCCTCCTCATCGTCGAAGCCGGCAACCTGAAGCCCGACGAGGCTCTGCGGACCTTGTTCGAAAAAGCGCCGCACGCCGCCGCCATCGCCTGCTACGCGGACGGCGCGCAGGATCTCGACGGCCTCATCCGCGAGATCACGCGCGAAGCGGGCGTCACCATCGCCGCGGACGCGCGGGACGCGCTCGTCGCACGTCTCGGCGCGGACCGGGCGCTCTCGCGCGGCGAGATCGAGAAGCTCGTGCTCTACGTCGGCGCGCGCGCGGCGATCGGGCTGGACGACGTGGAAGCGATCGTCGGCGACGTCTCGGAGCTGGCGCTCGACCGCGTGACGAACGCAGCCGCGGCGGGCCAGCCTCAGCAGGCGGTCGCGGAATGCGGCCGCGCGGTCTCCGCCGGCGAAAGTCCGCAAGCCATCATCGCTGCCACGCAACGGCACTTCCAGCGGCTGCATCGGGCCCGCGCGGCCATGGACCGGGGCAGCTCGCTCGACGACGTGCTGCGCCAGATGCGCCCGCCCTTGCACTTCAAACAGAAGGACGCCTTCGCTGCCCAGTGCCGGCTGTGGTCCAGCGCGCGGCTGGAAGAGGCCCTGGCCCGGATCGGCACGGTCGCCAAGGCCGCCCGGCTTTCGAGCGCGCTCGAGACGGCCTTGTCCGAGCGGCTGATGATGGGCCTCGCCACCATGGTCGCCGACCGCGCCCCTCCCGCCTCGCGCGACAGACGCGGCCGTCCGTAGACGGACGCGGTGAGTTCGCACTCCCATGCACACACCTTTTTCCCTCTCCCGGGAAGGGAGAGGTGACCCGTCGAGCCGGAGGCTCGCGCTCAAAAGACAGGCCGGTGAGGGACTTTGCTCTGGCTCTGCGGCTGGCGTCGTGCACGCCGAAGACCCCTCATCCGCCCCATCTTTCGATTGCGAGCCTCCGGCTCGACGCGGCACCTTCTCCCGATGGGAGAAGAACGTGGGGCGGCAACCCCCACGCCGGCCTCTCGATCCCGAGACGACCGAAACCTCTTCACTCCCCGCCTGGATGCGCTAAACCCGGCCCATGACCGACCTCAACCCATCGCCGTCCGCTGCCGCCCTCGCCAAGGTTCGCGCCCGCATCGCCGCCGCGGCGCGCGAGGCCGGCCGCGATCCCGCGTCCGTCCACCTCATCGCCGTCTCGAAGACCTTCGACGCCGAAGCGATCCTGCCGGTCCTCGAAGCCGGCCAGCGCCATTTCGGAGAGAACCGCGTGCAGGAGGCGAAGGCGAAGTGGCCCGCACTCCGCGCCCGCTTTCCCGATGTCATGCTGCATCTCATCGGCCCGCTGCAGTCGAACAAGGCGCGCGAGGCCGTCGCGCTGTTCGATGCCATCCACACCATTGATCGCCCGAAGATCGCGCGCGTCATCGCCGAGGAGCAGCAGGCTCAAGGCAAGCGCCTGAAGCTCTTCATCGAGGTCAATACCGGAGAGGAGCCGCAGAAAGCCGGCATCCCGCCGAAAGAGACGGCCGCCTTCCTCGCCCATTGCCGGGGCGACCTCGGCCTCGAGATCGCGGGCCTGATGTGCATCCCGCCCGTCGAGGAGGAGGCCGCTGTGCACTTTGCCTTCCTTGCCAAGCTGGCAGGCGACCTCGCGCTGCCGGAGCTCAGCATGGGCATGAGCGGTGATTTCGAGGCGGCCGTACAGTTCGGCGCGACGGATGTGCGCGTCGGCTCGGCCATCTTCGGCGCCCGCTGATCCCGACCGGCTGAACCACGCGGTCGCACACCGAGACCACCTTCCACAGCTTTTGCACTTCTTATCCCCAGCGCGCCCCACGCTACGCCACGGCCGATGCTAGCGTTTTTGCGAGCTGAGTGATTCGCAGCGACACCGCCACCCTGCGACCGATCGGGCGCAGAACCGGCGTGCCGTGCGCACCCGAGGAAGGGAGACCGCCATGACCGCAGCCCCCGCACTGAAGGCCGTCGAGGCCCGGGCCGACGCGGCCGCCGCCGATGCCGCCCGCGACGCACGCGCCGAGGTCCTGAAAGAGGCCGCCGCCGCCGAGCCGACCGTCACCATCCGCAGCCAGCCGACGAGCCGCGCGAAGGCGCCGAAAAAGCGCGCCTCCGACGGCTGGGACCGCTTCATCGTCGACATCTGGATCACCAACTTCAACTTCACCGAGTTCGGCATCTACAAGCGCAGCCGCAACCGCGCCAAGTCGCGCCAGTTCACATCCGACATGGATATCTTCGGCGAGATCATCGAGAACGGAGCGCGCACGGGCCTCTTCGGCTACCGCGAGGACATCTGGAAGAAGGCGACCGGCACGGACCGCCGCCTCGTCTTCAAGCTCTTCACGCCGAATCTCGGCTGGCGCGCCACGATGGATCTGATGGTCGGCCGCTCGCTGCAGCAGACGATCGGCGCGCGCGGCCTGCCCGTGATGACCTATTCGATCAACACCGACGACGACAATTACATCATCTATCTCGAGCGCTCCGCTGCCAAATGGCCGTTTCTGCCGGAGCACTTCTCGTTCTTCATCATCGACGGCAAGGGCAAGCCCGCGTTCTACCGGCTGAAGCGCGCGTTCATCAACCTCGGCGGCGACTATGCGCTGATCGACCAGAACAACGAGACCGTCGGCTATCTCGACGGCAAGGTGTTCTCCATCGGCGGCAAATGGAAAGGCCAGATCCGCTCGGGATCCGATAAGCGGCTGGTCACCGTGATGAAGCTGTTCGGCGCCATGATGATCTTCAACGGCGATTGCCGCCGCCACATGAAGCGCCTCTACAAAGGCGTCCGCGCCGGCAAGATCATCCCGGCGCTCGATCGCCAGGAGGCCGATCTCTACATGAACCCGCGCCGCGTCCGCTGACGCGCGCAACGCCCTTGTGACGGAAAGCAAAGGCCGGACCGCGATGAGCGTCCGGCCTTTTCAATTCAATTCGGGCAAACCCGCCAGCTCTTCGCAACCGGCGCTAATGCAGCGCCATCGAAGGCGGCTGTGTCTCGGCCGCGCTCGCCACCGTGGCCATCACGGAGGCGGCCGTCTCGTCCGCGCTTGCCAGCGTCCGGTCGATCTCGCGCAGGTCCTCGACGAACGCCGACAGGCGCCCCGAGATCTTCTCGATGAAATGATCCGCGAGCGTGGGATCGTCCTGCATGTGCGCCAGCATCTCCGCCCGCGTGATCCGCAAGGCCCGCACCGGCGTCTTGGCAACGACCGTGGAGGAGCATTCCGTCTCGATCAGCATCGTCATTTCGGAAATGAGCGCGCCCGCCGGCACCGCGTCGCCCTCGCCGATGACGCCGGGCCCCTCGGTGCGCACCGCCTCGCCCGAGACCACGAGCACCGCCGCATCGCTTTCCGAATGGGCCGACACGATCACGTCGCCCGGCTTGTAGACGATCCGATCCGCGCGCCGCGCGATCTCGGTGAGCTGAAGCGGCTTCAACCCCTGAAACAAGGGCACCTTGAGAAGTGGCAGCACGAGTGCATCGATCGCCATGACGAAAACCCCCCGCAACATGAAACTACCCGGCATGCCTTACGCGACGCCGACCGGCCGGAGCGGACGCGAGGGAAGGCCGCACGCCTTCCCTCTTGCTCTTGGCACGGGACGCAAGGCTCGGGTGATTCGGGGGGAACGGTCCAGGGTCGGCGGCGCGCGTGTGGACGGCCGCGGGATAACCTGTTCAAGACGCGAGCTTGTAGCCGCCGGTCTCCGTCACCAGGATCTCGGCGTTCGAGGGATCCTTCTCGATCTTCTGGCGCAGGCGATAGATGTGCGTCTCGAGGGTGTGCGTGGTGACGCCGGCGTTGTAGCCCCACACCTCGTGCAGCAGCGTTTCGCGCGAGACGACCTTGTCCCCCGTCCGGTAGAGGAACTTGAGGATCGCCGTTTCCTTCTCCGTGAGGCGGATCTTGGCACCCTTCTCGTCGAGCAGAAGCTTGCTTGCCGGCTTGAACGTGTAGGGCCCGATGGTGAAGACCGCGTCCTCGCTCTGCTCGTGCTGGCGGAGCTGGGC
>DAITBB010000089.1:0-9027 GCA_036823975.1 Hyphomicrobium sp. | reverse complement strand
ACGATCAAACGAGAAAAACAGTCTACCCGCGGCCGAACTTCAACAGCCTGCTAGCCGATGCGATGCTTGATGCCGTTGCGGCGTGCGCGGCGGAGGTCGTCGGTCAGCGTGATCACGCGCGCGCCGGGGGTGCTGCCTTCCACATCGCGATGAAGGGGACGGATGGCGTAAACGCTCTCGCCCCATTCGGCGTCCTCACGATTGCGCACGAAGGCAACGGCCGCCTCGTGATCTGCGAGCGGCACGTCGATGAAGATGGACGACGTGATGTCGTCGCTGCTGAACTGTGGGCGCACCTGAATGCGCCATCCAATGATCGGGCTCATGTCGGGTCTCGTTTCTCGAGATGGAATTGGGCGGAGACTCTCAAGTTCCGGCGCCGAGTGCCACCGTCACCGCTGCTAACCGTGAATTCTTTGGGTGATGATGCAACCCGCGCTTGGGTGGGTAACGGATTAGTCAGCGGTTTAGCACGCCTTTTCAACCCGTTGATACTTTATGCCTGCGGTGCGGCAAGGAGACGTCTTAAATGCCATCTCCGCGAGCTTAATTTGTAAAAATACAATTAAAAATTGTGTTTTATTAACCCTGCAGCCGCCCACGTCCTTCTCCCAAAGGGAGAAGGCGCCCCGGTCGAGCGGAAAGCTCGCAATCGAGGGAGGGCAGAGCGGCCCTCTAAACGAGGCGGCTCTGCTCGACGGCGGCGGCGATGAAGCTCTTGAACAGCGGATGCGGATCGAAGGGACGGCTCTTCAGCTCCGGATGGAACTGGACGCCAATGAACCACGGATGGTCCGCATATTCCACCGTCTCGGGCAGGAGGCCGTCCGGCGAGAGGCCGGCGAAGCGCAGGCCTGCCGCCTCCAGGCGCTGACGGTAGGCGGTGTTCACCTCGTAGCGGTGGCGGTGACGCTCGGAAATGTCGGACTTGCCGTAGATCGCGGCGATGCGGCTGTCGGTGCCGAGGCTCGCGGGGAATGCGCCGAGGCGCATCGTTCCGCCGAGGTCGCCGTCCTGGCGGCGCTGCTCGAGCTCGTTGCCGCGCATCCACTCCGTCATGAGGCCGACGATGGGCTCGGGCGTGGGGCCGAACTCGGTGGAGCCCGCCTCGCTGATGCCGCAGAGATTGCGTGCCGCCTCGATGGTCGCCATCTGCATGCCGAAGCAGATGCCGAAATAGGGCACGCGGCGCTCGCGCGCGAACTTCACCGCGAGGATCTTACCCTCCGAGCCGCGCTCGCCGAAGCCGCCGGGCACGAGAATGCCGTGCACGCCTTCGAGGTAGGGTGCGGGGTCCTCGCGCTCGAAGATCTCGCTTTCGATCCACTCGAGCTTGACCTTGACGCGGTTGGCGATGCCGCCATGGACGAGCGCCTCGATGAGCGATTTGTACGCGTCCTTGAGCTCGGTGTACTTGCCGACGACGGCAATCGTCACCTCGCCTTCGGGCGAGGCGATGGCGCGCGAGATCGTCTCCCAGCGGGTGAGGTCGGGCTGGGGGGCGCCGGTGATGCCGAACGCCTCGAGCACCTGCTCGTCCAGCCCCTCGCGATGGTAGGCGAGCGGCACGTCGTAGATCGAAGGGGCGTCGAGGGCCTGGATCACGGCCTCCTCGCGCACGTTGCAGAAGAGCGCGATCTTCTTGCGCTCGCCCTTCGGGATCTCCCGGTCGGCGCGGCACATCAGGATATCGGGCTGGATGCCGATCGAGCGCAGCTCCTTCACGGAATGCTGCGTCGGCTTGGTCTTGAGCTCGCCGGCCGAGGGAATGAACGGCACGAGCGTGAGATGGACGAAGATGGAGGCACCGCGCGGCAGCTCGTTGCCGAGCTGGCGGATGGCCTCGAAGAAGGGCAGGCCCTCGATGTCGCCCACCGTGCCGCCGATCTCGACGAGCACGAAGTCGATGCCCTCGTTGCCGGTCACGACGAACTGCTTGATGGCATCGGTCACGTGCGGAATGACCTGCACGGTGCCGCCCAGATAATCGCCGCGGCGCTCGCGAGTCAGGATGTCCTGATAGATGCGGCCCGTGGTGATGTTGTCCGACTTCTTGGCCGGCACGCCCGTAAAGCGCTCGTAATGGCCGAGGTCGAGGTCGGTCTCAGCGCCGTCGTCGGTGACGAACACCTCGCCGTGCTGATAGGGGCTCATCGTTCCGGGATCGACATTCAAATACGGGTCGAGCTTGCGGAGACGGACGGAATATCCACGCGCTTGCAGAAGCGCGCCGAGGGCGGCTGACGTCAGGCCTTTTCCGAGGGAGGAGACCACGCCGCCGGTAATGAAGATGTACCGTTGCATGGGCTTTAACAGTAGTGCCCTAGCGGCGTGATTCGAAGTGCTTTTCTTGCCTCATCCACGAGGTGTCTAGCCGCACGTGGCGGCGGAGGCGGCAAGCGCGGGGGATGCGGCCTGACCCTGATCGAGCTCGGCGCGGTATTTCTCGAAGGCCGGCTTCGATTCCAGGTAGGCCGGATCGGCCGGCTCCTTGGCGTAGGCTACGTCGGCCGTCAGGATCTCGTACGCGATGGTTTTCCGCTCGCCGGTTCCGATCGCGCCGGGCTTGCCGCCCCTCGTATAGGAGCGGCAGCTCGTCGTGTGCTGGACGCCTTCGATCTTGAAGTATCTGAGGTTGGCGGTCGCGCCGATCTCGGCCGCCCGGGTGGAGGCGATGGCCTCCATGCGCTGCCGCGGCGTGCCGACCGGTCCTTTGACCTCGATGCGGTAGCGGTCGGGTCCGATGAGGCTTTCGGAATAGCCTGTGGGCATGAGCACGTTGGCGTGCTGATAGGGAAGCGGTCCGGCGCCGAGGTTGCCGAGACCCCCGCTGCCCGGGGAGCAGCCGAAGAGAGAGAGCGCGAGAGCCGCCGTCGCAATCGCCGTGTGCCCGCGCATCTCGGCCTCCCCCGCGCCTCGTTCATCGGAGCGGAGGCTAGCAACAGGCGTGCGACGTGACCAGTTGCGCCCTGGTTTCTTCGACAGGATATGCGGTGGCGACGCGCGGAGGCGCGTCAGCGCAGTTTGTCGAGGATGCCGCCGCGCGGAGCTTCGCCGGCCGGGGCCTCGGTGGCCGGAGCTGCGGGCTGCTGGGCGCCCGGATCGGCCGGAACCATCGACGAGGCGGGCGCGTCGAAGGCCGAGCCGCGCGGGGCCGTGCGCTGGGACGCGAGCGTGAGGAGGATGCTCGTCAGGAAGAAGGCCGCTGCGAGCACGGCTGTCGTGCGCGTCAGGAGGTTGGCGGTGCCGCGCCCGGTGAGGAAGCCGCCGCCACCGCCGCCGCCGATGCCGAGCGCGCCGCCTTCGGACTTCTGCCAAAGGACGACGGCGACAAGGGCCGTGGCGACCATGATATGGATGACGAGGAGAACGGTGATCATCGGCGAGCTCCGGATCCGCGCGGCGCGGGAAGCATGGGGGATTTGAGGCGGCTTCTACACCACTTGCAACGGGACTTGCAACAGAAGCCGCCGAACGGGGTCCCGACGGTCCGTCGTCGGGGTGGGTCGCCTATCTCGGCTTTTTCCGCTTCGGAGGTGGGATCGTCCCGAATGCGCTCACGACGGAGCCCGCGGCCTTGGCCGCAGGCTGCGGCGGCTCTTTGATGCGCGGCGCGGCCGTGACGGGCTGGCCGCAGCGGAAGCTCAGATCCTCCTCCACCCGGATCAGCCGCTCGATCTTGGCGAGGCGCTCGGGGGCGAGATGGGCCTTTGCCCAGACGGGGCCGCGCTCGCGGTCGCTTTTGATGCCGGCCGCGATGAGGCCGTCGCGCTCGCTGCTCAGCGCCTTGCAGGCCTCGGGGGCGAGCGGGGCGGCCTGCGAGACGGTCGCCAGCATTAGAAGCGGCAGGGCCAGAAGGGCTGTCGGGCGGAAGGTCATGCGGTCCTCTAGAGCCGTTCCGTTTCGATGGACTCTGGGAACGGCTCTAGCTTTTGTTTTGTCGTGCTTCTTACCGGAAAACCGGTTCCCACTTTTCCGAAAGCACGCTCATGGCGGCACGGCGTGTTCCGGCGATGATCGATGATACTCAGGCGGCGCGCACGATGGCGAGAAAATCTTCCGCCTTGAGGCTCGCGCCGCCGACGAGCGCGCCGTTGACGTTCGCCAGCGCCAGCAGCTCGGCCGCATTGTCCGGCTTGACGGAGCCGCCATAGAGAATGCGGACGGCGTGGGCCGGCTCTCCCAAGGTCTCGACCAGGCTCTGGCGGATCGCTGCGTGCACCTCGACGATATCGGCCGGGCTCGGCGTCAGCCCTGTGCCGATGGCCCAGACGGGCTCGTAAGCGATCACGGTGTTGCCCGCGTCGGCGCCCGACGGCAGCGAAGCGCGAAGCTGGCGGCGGACCACATCGAGCGCCAGGCCGGAGAGGCGCTCGCCTTTCGTCTCGCCGATGCAGACGATCGCCGTGAGGCCCGCCCGGTGCGCCGCTTCCGCCTTCGCCCGTACGATCCGGTCCAGCTCGCCATGGTCGGCGCGGCGCTCGGAATGGCCGACGATGACGGCCGTCGCGCCGGCGTCCTTCACCATCTCGGCGGAGATGTCGCCGGTGTGGGCGCCGGACGCCGCTGCGTGGCAGTCCTGGCCGCCGACCTCAAGGGCGGAGCCTTGTGCCAGGGCGGCGAGGGGGGCTATCAGGGTGGCCGGCGGGCAGATCATGACCTCGGGGGCGGATGCGGGAAGGCCCGCGAGGGTGTCCCGGACGGCGGCGGCCACGGCAAGTGCCGGCTGCAGCCCGTTCATTTTCCAGTTTCCAGCGACCAGCGGGCGCACCCGGCTTGCTCGGTCGTTCATCGGCGTGGCGTCTCCCTCTCGGCCGGCATCGGCAACCCTTCCGGACTGGCGGGCCGCGTGAAAAACGGCGCGCAATAATGTGTTCTTTCAGGACGCCGCCACCCCCTGGCCGGTCTTGCATTCGGCGGCGTGCTGGGCTTCATATCAGCCCCGTGCGTCCCGTCATGGACGGGATAGTCTTTTTCTGCAAGCGGCGGCGGCCGGAGCCAACGGGATTGGTCCGCTATCGCGCCGCCCTACACAGGAAGATCCTTCGCGATGCTCGACGCCATGCGACGCGGCGCCCAAGGTTGGGTGGCCAAATTTCTGTTCGCGATTCTGATCGTGAGCTTCGGCGTCTTCTGGAACGTTTCTGATATGTTCCATGGAGCGGGGCGTGGCTCCATCGCCCATGTGGGCGATACGGAGATTTCGGTCGCGGACTTCCAGCGCGCCTTCCAGAACCAGATCCGCTCGGTTCAGCTTCAGGATGGCGGCCGGCTCACCAACGAGCAGGCGCTGATGCTGCGCTTCGACCGCCAGGCGCTCGACCAGCTCGTCACGCAGGCCGCCGTCAAGTCGCATGCCGACGCGCTCGGGCTTTCGCTCTCGGACGAGACGCTGGCCGAGGGCGTGCGGAAGGATCCCGATTTCGCCGGTCCCGACGGCAAGTTCTCGCGCATGGGCTTCGATGGCCTCCTGCGCCAGATGAACCTCAGCGAGCACGGTTTCCTGGCGCTCAGGCGCGAGGACGAGGTGCGCCGGCAGATCTCCGATGCGCTGACGACCAGTGTCGCCGTGCCGAAGCCGATGATCGACGACCTCAACGCCTGGCGCGACGAGGAGCGCACGATCGATTTCGTGCAGATCGATGCGGCCAAGGCCGTCGTGGCCGATCCGGATGACGCCAAGATCGCCGAGACCTACGAGGCGAGCCTCGCCGACTACATGACGCCCGAGTATCGCAAGGTGGCGCTGCTCGTGCTCTCGCCGGACGCGCTCAAGGCCGACGTCGCGCTGACCGACGACGAGCTCAAGACGTTCTACGAGGAGAACAAGGCCACCTACGACACGCCCGAGCGCCGCCGCATCCAGCAGATCCCGTTCAAGGACAAGGCGGCCGCCGAGGCCGCGCGCGCGGAGATCGCGGCCGGCCGCAAGAACTTCCTCGACGTGGCGAAGGAGCAGGGGGCGACGGAGAGCGACATCAACCTCGGCATGGTGACCAAGTCCGACCTCATCGATCCCAAGATCGCGGAGGCCGCCTTCGCGCTCGAGCGCGACAAGCTTTCGGATGTCGTCGAGGGGCGCTTCGCGACGGTGCTCGTGCGCGCCATCGAGATCCAGGAGGGGAAGGTCAGCACCTTCGAGGAGGTCAAGGACAAGGTGCGCGACAAGCTTGCCGGCCAGCGGGCCGAAGGGCTCGTGCAGGAGCGTTACGACCTCATCGAGGAGGGCCGCAACGCGGGCAAGACGCTCAAGGAGATCGCCGACGAGCAGAAGCTCAAGTTCTACGATATCGAGGCCGTGGACAAGGCCAACCAGACGCCCGACGGCAAGACGGCGATTGACATTACGGATGCGGCCGCGCTGCTGAAGGATGTGTTTGCGGCCGGTGTCGGCACGCAGCCCGAGGCGGTGCAGCTACCGAGCGCCGGCTACGCGTGGTTCGACGTGCTTTCGGTGACGGAGCCGAAGCAAAAGCCGCTCGCCGACGTGAAGGAGGACGTCAAGGCCGCCTACATCGCCAAGGAGAAGGCGCGCATTCTGGACGAGCTGGCGCAGAAGCTCGTCGATCGCCTCCGCGACGGCGCGACGTTCACGGCGGTGGCCGCCGATGCAGGCGCGCAGCCGGACGTGACGGACTCGATCAAGCGCAACATGTCGCCGCCGGGCCTCACGACGGAAGCCGTGAAGCAGGCGTTCGCCCTCCCCAAGGGCGGGGCGGGCTATGCGATGACGAGCGACCAGTCGAGCCGCGTGGTCTTCCAGGTGAAGGACGTCACTCCGGCGCCGGCGGCCTCAAAGGATCACGCGGTCGCGCTCGCCCGGGATCTCCGCGACGAGCTCGTCAACGAGCAGATGCTCGCCTACGTCACGGCGCTGCGTCAGAGCCTCTCGGTTTCCATCAACGAGGCGGAGCTTGCCCGGGCGACCGGTGCGGCGGACGCGGACACCCCGTAACAAGGAGCGCCTATCCCGTGAGCACGCCTTCGCTCCGAGGCGCGGGCCTCGAGGTTCTGCCGGACTTCGACGCGTTTGCCCGCCATTATCTCGGCGGGGCGGCGCAAGTCGTCTGGACTCGCCTCGTCGCCGATCTCGAAACGCCGGTTTCGGTGTACCTCAAGCTCGCGCTGCAACGGCCGTTCTCGTTCCTCCTCGAGTCGGTGGAGGGCGGGGCGTCGCGCGGGCGCTACTCGGTGATCGGGCTCGACCCGGATGCGGTCTGGCGCGCGGATGGCGAGCGGGCGGAGATCAACCGGGCGCCGCGCGAGACGCCGGATGCCTTTTGCGCCGAGACGTTGCCGACGCTCGCCTCGCTGCGCGCGTTTCTGGCCGAGTCGCGCCTCGCGCTCCCCGCAGAGCTTCCGCCGATGGCGGCGGGCGTGTTCGGCTACATGGGCTACGACACGGTGCGCCTCATGGAGACGCTGCCGGCGGCCAAGCCGAACGAGCTCGGGGTGCCGGACGCCATTCTGATGCGGCCGACGGTGATCGTGATCTTCGATTCCGTGAAGGACGAGATCAGCATCGTCACTCCGGTGCGGCCCGACGGCAAGACCGAAGCCGGGGCGGCGTATGCGGCGGCGTTGAAGCGGCTCGAAAGCGTGGTGGAGGCCCTCGACCGGCCGCTGCCGCACGGCGGGGCGCTCGCGTCGCCGACGCTCGCCCAGCCGGAGCCGCGCTCCAACACCACGGCGCGCGCGTTCATGGACATGGTGGCGCGCGCCAAGGACTACATCCGCGCGGGCGACATCTTCCAGGTGGTGCTGTCGCAGCGCTTCTCGGCGCCGTTTGCGCTGCCGCCGTTCGCGCTCTATCGCGCGCTCAGGCGCACGAACCCGTCGCCGTTCCTGTTCCACCTCGATCTCGGCGGCTTCGCGCTCGTCGGCTCGAGCCCGGAGATCCTCGTGCGCCTGCGCGATGGCGAGGTCACGATCCGGCCGATCGCGGGGACGGCGCCGCGCGGCGCGACGGAAGCGGAGGACAAGGCGCTCGCCGATGCGCTGCTCGCCGATCCCAAAGAGCGCTCGGAGCATCTGATGCTGCTCGACCTCGGACGCAACGACGTCGGGCGCGTGGCGGAGGTCGGCTCCGTCAACGTCACGGCGCGCTTCGTGGTCGAGCGCTACAGCCACGTCATGCACATCGTGTCGAACGTCGTCGGCAAGCTCGGTCGCGGCGCGGATGCCATCGATGCGCTGATGGCGGGGTTCCCGGCGGGCACGGTGTCGGGTGCGCCCAAGGTGCGCGCGATGGAGATCATCGACGAGCTGGAAAAGGCCAAGCGGGGGCCGTACGCGGGCTGCGTCGGCTATTTCACAGCGGACGGCGAGATGGACACCTGCATCGTGCTGCGGACGGGGCTCGTCAAAGACGGGATGCTGCACGTGCAGGCGGGCGCGGGCATCGTCTACGACAGCGTGCCGGAGAAAGAGCAGCAGGAGTGCATCAACAAATCCATGGCCGTCGTGCGCGCGGCCGAGGAGGCGGTGCGCTTCGCCTCGCGCGGGCAGGGATGCGAGCCGCCGCGCGGGTGAGCGGCGGGCGGACACTTTCGTCGATGCGAATGCGAGCGCTCAGTGTGCGAGCAGCGGCGACAGGGCCTTGATGATGGCGCTGTTGCCAGTCAACACGTCGCCGCGGGCGAGGATGTTGTCGCCGCCGTCCACGTCCGTCACGAGCCCGCCCGCCTCGCGCACGAGGACCATGCCGGCCGCGAGATCCCACGGCTTCAGGCCGCGCTCCCAGTAGCCGTCGTAGCGGCCGGCGGCGACATAGGCCATGTCGAGCGCGGCCGAGCCCGAGCGGCGCAGGCCCGCGACCTCCGTCATGACGGAGGTCATCTCGTCCATGAAGCGGGGATGGCCCGGGCGGCCGCGATGGGGAATGCCTGTGACGACGACGGCATCGGCCAGCGTCTTGCGGCCAGCCACGCGCAGGCGACGGCGGTCGTTCAGGAACGCGCCCTTGCCCTTCTCGGCCGTGATCAGCTCGTCGCTCGCCGGATTGTAGACGAGGCCGGCCACCATCAC
>DAITBB010000019.1:12611-46118 GCA_036823975.1 Hyphomicrobium sp. | reverse complement strand
CCGACAAGAAGCACGTCGGACAAGAGTGCTTCCGGAAAAGTGGGAACCGGTTTTCCGAACAGAAGCACGCCCGAACAAACGCGCTTCCGGAAAAGTGGGAAGCGGTCATGGCGGAGCCATGCGAGGGAAGTGTCCGACAACGTCGTCCCGCGCGGCCGTGAGAGGCAGCCGCGCGGGAATGGAAGCGACGAGAGGGAGGGGAGAAGACGAGCTACTGCGTGAGGTGCAGGTTCGAGAGGCTCTGCCCGATGGCGCTGAAGGCGAGCTTCAGCGCGGCGCCGTCGGAGGCCGGGAAATAGTGCGCCGACGAGGTGGCGCAGTCCTGCAGCAGCCGCTCGGCGGTTCTATTCGTCATGAACCCGACCGCGAACACGATCACGTCCTCGTCCTTCATGTTGTGGCAGAGGGCGCGGGCCTGCTCAGCCGAGGAGCCGTTCGAGTTGACATACTGCGTGTTGAACTCGCCGTCCGTCATCAGCAGCACGGCCTTGGTGATCTTGGAGGGCTTGTACGGCTCAGGCCGGCCGCTCGCGGGCCAGATGCCGCTCCACTCGGGCGAGACGAGGTACCAGCCCCAGGCCGCGCCGAGGTGGCCTGCCGTCAGGCCGTTCGGCCGCAGTTGGCGGATCTGCCCCAGCAGCGTTTCTTTGCGGTCGGTCAGCGCCTGCACGCTCGCGGAGGGACAGGCGACGGAGCGGTCGTAGCCGACATAGCTCCCTGAGGACGGCGCACCGTCCGTGAAGCGCGCGGCGCCCGCGCGCTCGATGACGCATCCCGTGCCGTTGCGGAGCCCGGTGGCGGGGGTGAAGGCCGCGCCTGCATTGACGCTCGCCGCATAAGGCACGAGCCCGACGCGGACCCGGCCGGGCCGGCCGTTGTCCGGCAGGAGCTGCTCGACGAGATCCGAGGCGGCGTCGCGCAGGTCGGCAATCTTCGAGGCGGGGCTTCCCATGGAGCCGGTCACGTCGAGCACCATCGCCAGCTCGATCTCGTGCTGGCCGGCGACGGTCTCGGCGACGACGGGAATGTCGACGGTGTCGAAACCGGCGACGCGGGTCAGCGTCATCGGCACCGAGACGGCGACGTCCACCTTGACCCGGCCGTTGTCGCGATCGATGGCGACGCTGAGATCGCCCACGTCGCCGATGCCGCGCCCTTCCGGCAGGTTCGCTTCGAAGAACGCCCTGGCGACCTGCTGGATCTCGCCATCCGTGCGTGTCCCCTCGCCGAGCGCGCGGCCCGCGGCGAGCGCGGCGGCATCGGCCGCAGCCGACACGTTGAAGCGCGCATGCAGCATGCGGCCGTAATCGACGGCGACGCCCGCCGAGACCAGCAGCACCGTCAGGACAAGCGCGAAGATGATCGTGACGCTGCCGCGCTCGTCCGCGGCGAACGGGCGCGATGGGGCGAAAGGCTTGGGCATGGTCGTGTCTCTCTTTGATCCTGCGGGCGCAGGGCCGCGCTCCGGTGGCCTCGTCCGTTGCAATCGGAGTGCCGCACGGAAGGCGCAGGGGACGCAGAGGCGCCGGCGCCTGAGAGACGCGTAAAGAAAGTGTTGAGGGCGGAGAAAAACGTAGAAAATACAAATAGATAGAGAAGAACCCGGGTGACGGCCAAAGCCTGGCTCGCGGTCCTCTGGCCCACACCGCATAGCCGGGCCGGCGGCAAAAACGCCACCAAGCCCTATTTTTGGGTCCTATTTAGGAACACCGGACGTCAGAAGTCGCTGACGATCCCGCCCTTCTCCCAGTCGCCGTAGCGGGTCGGCTCGGGTCCGTCCCGTCCGCCCACCTCCCGGTGCTGTGCCTCCACCGCGCGTGCCCGGTCGGCGGCAGCCCGGCGCTCCGCGGCCTCTTCGAGGGCGCGCTGCGCTGCGGGGGAAAGGGGGCGCCGAGGTGTCTCGGCGGCGGGCGTGTCGGCCGGGTCGGTCACGGGCGCGAAACTCTCTCCTCTGGGGATCCTGGCTCCTTAAGGATCCTGGTCGTCGTGGGTGGTTCTTCCTATATAGCATCCTCGGGGCGGCGGGACATATTGCGTTGTGCCCCCCGCGGGTGCCCCGTGTGAGGAGAGGTTTGCGCATGCCGATGAACTACGCCAAGACGGCCGCTCTGCTCGCGGCCCTGACCGCGATCTTCGTCGCCATGGGTGCGGCGGTGGGCGGCCAGCAGGGCATGGTCATCGCCTTCGTCGTGGCGCTGGGCATGAACCTGTTCAGCCTCTGGAACTCCGACAAGATGGTGCTGCGCATGTTCGGCGCGCAGGAGGTCGATGAGCGCAGCGCGCCCGAATATTACGGCCTCGTGCGCGACCTCGCCCGCCGCGCCGATCTGCCGATGCCGCGCGTCTTCGTGATGCAGAACCCGCAGCCGAATGCGTTCGCGACCGGCCGCAGCCCCTCCCGCGCCGCCGTTGCCGCCACCACGGGGCTGATGGAGCGGCTCTCGCGCGAGGAGCTGGCCGGTGTGATCGCGCACGAGCTAGCCCACATCAAGAACCGCGACACGCTCACCATGACGGTAGCCGCCACCATTGGCGGCGCCATCTCGATGCTTGCGCAGTACCTGCAGTTCGGCGCGCTGTTCGGCGGCCATCGCGACGACCGCGGCGGCGGCATCGGTATGATCGGCGCGCTCCTCGCCATGCTCGTGGCGCCGTTCGCCGCGATGCTCGTGCAGATGGCGATCTCCCGCTCGCGCGAATACCAGGCCGACCGCATGGGCGCGCTGATCTGCGGCAACCCGCGCTGGCTCTCCTCGGCGCTGGTGAAGATCCACAACGCCGCAAAGCGCATCCCCAACGAGGAGGCGGAGGAGATCCCGGCCGCCGCCCACATGTTCATCATCAACCCGCTGACGGGGCAGGGCATGGACAGCCTGTTCTCGACGCATCCCAACACCGAGAACCGCATCGCCGCGCTCGAGGCGCTGGCCCAGGAGATGCAGCGCAACGGGATCCATCTCGGCGACGCGGGCCTTCCCGGGGACGGCGCCTCTCCTCGCAACGACGGCCCCTGGTCCTCTGGCAGTGTGTCCTCTGGCAGCGTGCCGCCCTCAGGCCCGCGCGGACCATGGGGATGAGAGCGAGGCTGCGGCGCGGCCTCTCTTGACGCCGCATCCTCCGGGCGCGATGGGAGGAGGGCCATCCGGGCCCTTTACGGAGCGCGCGCTTCTTTTGCTCGTCTCGCCCGACCTCCCTCCAACCGATTGAAAAGACGCCGATGCCCCCTCCGCGCCACCAGAGATCAGAGCGCGCCCCGCCGGCCGGTCTCCTCGCCCGCGAGGTGGCGGTGAGCTGTCTGGCGGACGTGCTCGATCGCGGCCGCCCGCTGGATGACGCATTCGATGCGGCGACCGCCGGTGCTCCGGATCTGCCGGTACGGGATCGCGCCTTCGCCCGCCTGCTCGTGCTGACGGCGCTGCGCCGAAGGGGCGAGTTCGAGGCCGTGCTCGGAAGCTTCCTCGAGCGGCCGCTGCCGAAGGAGGCCGCGCGGACTCGCCATATCCTGCTCGCGGCCGTCGCGCAGCTTCTCGGCCTCGACACGCCACCTCATGCCGCGATCAGCCTCGCCGTCGATCAATGCCGCGCCGACCGCAAGGGCGGACATCGCTTCGCGGGTCTCGCCAACGCCGTGCTCCGCCGCGTCTCGTCCACCGGTCGCGAGAGGCTGGCCGGCCTCGATTCCGTTACGGCCAATGTGCCCGCCCATCTCCTGGACGGGTGGCGCGCAGCCTATGGATCCGATCGCGCGCGGGCCATCGCGGAAGCCTCGCTCAGGGAGGCGGCACTCGATCTCTCCGTCAAGGCCGACGCTGCGGCCTGGGCGGGCCGCCTCGGCGGTCTCGCTCTGCCGACGGGATCGGTGCGCATCGCGCATGCCGGACGCGTCGAGGAGCTGCCCGGCTATGACGAGGGTGCCTGGTGGGTGCAGGACGCCGCCGCCGCACTCCCCGCCCGTCTCCTCGGAAACGTGCGCGGCCTGGCGGTCGCGGACCTCTGCGCCGCCCCGGGCGGCAAGACGGCCGGGCTCGCGGCGGCGGGCGCCCGCGTCACGGCGGTCGATTCGTCGCCGGCGCGCCTTGCCCGCCTCTCCGAGAACCTCGCCCGGCTCGCGCTCGAGGCCGAGGTGGTGGAGGCCGATGCGCGCACCTGGGAGCCGGGCCGCACGTTCGACGGCGTGCTCCTCGATGCGCCGTGCAGCGCCACCGGGACGCTGCGCCGCCATCCCGACATCCTGCACTTGAAACGCAAGGAGCATTCCGCCGAGCGCGTCACGCTCCAGCGCCGGCTCCTGGAGCGGGCCGCGCGTCTCGTTCGTCCCGGCGGCCTCCTCGTCTATTGCACATGCTCGCTCGAGCCGGAGGAAGGCGACGGCGTGGTCGCGGCGTTCCTCGCCGCGGCGGGAGGCGAGTTCGCCCGTGTCCCCGTGGCACCCGGCGAGGCGGAGATTCCGGCCGAATGGCTGACCCCGGCCGGCGACCTGCGCACGCTGCCATGCCATCTGCCGAACGCCGATCCGGCCCTCGCCGGGCTCGACGGTTTCTTCGCGGCCCGTCTTCGCAGAGCCGGCTAGCATGAGGATCGTCTCGCGATCTCAACGGCACCGCCCAGCCCCCTGTCCGATTGAGGGCGCCGCCCGGCATGCTACCATGGCCTGTCGCAGGGCGCGGTGAGGGGCATGGCGAAGCTCAAGCTCTCGGAGCGGATCAGGATCACTCAGCTCGCCGTGGACCGTCTGCGGCGCGGCGCCGTCACGTCCGTGCTCAGCACGCCGCCGTTCCGCTGGCAGTTCGGCTCCTCCGCTTCCGAGCAGCTTCTCATCGTGCCGCAGGATCTGCGCACGGCCGATCCCAGCTTCATGAGCGAGGTCGAGATCGGCCAGTTCGGCCTTGCCGGTGCGGTGGCGCTGGCCGACGAGATCTCCCCATTCGACATCAAGCCGCCGAGCGACGCCTGGGCGCGCGAGCTGCATGGGTTCGGATGGCTGCGCCACCTCACGGCCTCCGCCCGTCCAGAGGGGCGCGAGATCGCCCGCCTGCTCGCCACCGAGTGGGCGCTGCGCCATCGTGGCGGCTCGGGCATCGCCTGGGAGCCCGCCGTAACGGGACGCCGGCTCATCTCCTGGATCTCGCACTCGGGGCTCCTGCTCGAGGACTGCGATGCGGAGACCTACGAGATCCTGACCGAAAGTATCGGCATCCAGCTCGTGCGTCTGGCCGCGACCTGGCGCAACAGCCCGAGCGGCTATCCGCGCCTTCTCTCCCTTCTGACGCTCCTCCTCGCCCAGCTCTGCATCTCCGGCCACGAGCGGCAGATTCCGGAGACGGAGAAGCTGTTCGTGCAGGAGCTGCGCCGCCAGATCCTTCCCGACGGCGGCCACGTGAGCCGCAACCCCGACGTGCTGGTCGAGCTCATTCTCGATCTTCTGCCGTTGGGCCAGTGCTTCGCCGCCCGCAGCCGCACGGTGCCGCGCGAGTTCGCGGCCGCCATGCATGCGATGCTGGGCATGCTGAAGTACATGCGCATGGGCGACGGCATGCTGGCGCGCTTCAACGGCATGGGCGTGGCCTCTCCCGCGGGCCTCGCCACCGTCCTCGTCTACGACAACGATCCCGGCACCATCCCGCCGGACGCATCCGCCTCGAACTATCTGCGCCTCGAGCGTGCCGGCTCGATCCTCGTCATGGATGTCGGCTCGCCGCCGCCGCTTGAGGCGGCCGCCGACGCGCATGCCGGATGCTTGTCCTTCGAGTTCAGCGCAAAGACCGAGCTGATCCTCGTCAACGGCGGCGCGCCCAGCCCCGGCAATGCCGAATGGCGGCCCGCCTCGCGCGCCACCGCGAGCCACAACACGCTCTGCCTCGGCGAGAAGTCCTCGTCGAAGCTCGTCCGCCACAAGACGCTCGAGGATCTCGTCGGCGGCGCCCCGATCCGCTTCCCTGACGACGTCCGGTCGAGCGTGCACGATCTCGGCGAGGCCATCGAGGTCAAGAGCAGCCACGACGGCTACATGAAGCGCTTCGGCCTGATCCATCACCGCACGCTGGCGCTGGGCCAGTCCGGGCGCCGCCTGCTCGGCATCGATCGGCTGGCCGGCAAGCAGGACGCCTTACGCCTGCGCCAGGACATCCCCTTCGCCATCCATTTCCACCTGCACCCCACCGTGCGCTGCCGGCGCGGGGATAACCCCAATGTGGCCGTGATAACGCTTGCCAGCGGAGCGACGTGGTGGTTCAGCCTCGAAGGCGCCCGCCTCGCCATCGAGGAGAGCACCTACTTCGCCGACTCGGCCGGCCCCCGACGCGCCATGCAGCTCGTGGCCCGCGGCGCCACCGTCGGCGAGGCGGAGATGCGCTGGGTGCTCGAGGCACAGGATTGAACGGCGCCGCGTTCGACGGCGCAGTATTGAACGAAGGCTCCAGCAAGGACACGTGGCCACGATGAAAGAGTCCAACCCCCGCATTCGCCGCGCGCTGATCTCGCTGTCCGACAAGACGGGCCTCGATGACCTCGCTCATGCTCTGAGGGAGCGGAACGTGGCGCTCATCTCCACGGGCGGCACGGCGGCCAAGCTCAAGGGCGCGGGGTTCGCCGTCGCCGATGTGAGCGAGGTGACGGGCTTTCCCGAAGCCTTCGACGGACGCGTCAAGACGCTGCATCCCAAGATCCATGGCGGCCTTCTCGCCGTGCGCGGCAATCCGGAGCATGTCGCCGCTGCGGAGGCGCATAAGATCGCTCCCATCGATCTTCTGGTCGTGAACCTCTACCCGTTCGAGGAGACGCTCGCGCGCGGCGCCTCGTTCGACGATTGCGTCGAGAACATCGACATCGGCGGCCCCGCCATGATCCGCGCGGCAGCGAAGAACCATGCCTCCGTCACGGTGATCGTCGATAGCGCCGACTATCCGGCTCTTCTCGCGGAGATGTCGGCCAACCAGGGCCGCACCACGCCAGAGTTCCGCAAGCGCATGGCGGCCAAGGCCTACGCGCGCACGGCGGCTTACGATGGCGCCATCAGCAACTGGCTCGGCGCCGTCGTCGCTGCCGGCGGTGGAGAAGGCCCGCTGCCGTTTCCCCCGACGTACACGGTGCAGGTCAACAAGGCGATCGACATGCGCTACGGCGAAAACCCGCATCAGAAGGGCGCGTTCTACGTCGCATCGTCAGCGGCGGACGGAAGCATCGGGCGCGCCCGCCAGCTTCTCGGCAAGGAGCTGTCCTACAACAACGTCGCCGACAGCGATGCCGCCCTCGAATGCGTGAAGGCATTCTCCGATAAGCCCGCCTGCGTGATCGTCAAGCATGCGAACCCGTGCGGCGTGGCCGAGGCGGACAGCCTCGCCGCCGCCTACGACCGCGCCTATCGCACCGATCCGGAATCGGCGTTCGGCGGCATCATCGCCGTCAACCGCGAGCTGGATGCGGCGACGGCCGCCATGATCGTCGAGCGCCAGTTCGTCGAGGTGATCCTGGCCCCGTCGGTCACCGAGGAGGCGACGGCGGCCGTAGCCGCCAAGAAGAACGTGCGCCTGCTCGTTACCGGCGCTTGGCCGGCGACCGCGCCCGCCCGCATCGACATCAAATCCGTCACCGGCGGACTGCTGGCCCAGGACGCGGATCTCGCCCTCTACGACCGCCTCGACGTCGTCACGAAGCGCGCGCCGACGGAGGCCGAGATGGCCGATCTCCTGTTCGCCTGGAAGGTCGCGAAATTCGTGAAGTCGAATGCCATCGTCTACGCCAAGGGCGGCGCCACCGTCGGCATCGGCGCGGGTCAGATGAGCCGCGTCAACTCCTCGCGCATCGCCGCCATCAAGGCCGAGATGGCCGGGCTCAGCGTGGCGGGCGCGGCTGTGGCCTCGGACGCCTTCTTCCCGTTCCCGGACGGCCTTCTGGCTGCGGCCGAAGCGGGCGCGACGGCCGTCATCCAGCCCGGCGGCTCCATGCGCGACGCGGACGTGATCAAGGCGGCCGACGATCAGGGCCTTGCCATGGTGCTGACCGGCATGCGCCACTTCCGCCACTGATGGAGACGTCCGGCCACATCGATCTGCGGCCGGCGACGCGGGGCGACTTCGCCCTCATCCGTCGCTGGCTGGCGCGGCCGGACATCCAAACCTGGTGGGGGCCGGTCTCGGCGACGGAGGCCGAGGTCAACATGGCGCTCGCCTCGGAGCATGCGCTCTGCCGCATCATCGAGGTGGACGGCACGCCCGTGGGCTATGCGCACGCCGTCGATGCGACGCTCTGGGGCGAAAGCCTGCCCGACGATCTCGAGCCGGGCACCTGGGACCTCGATCTCTTCATCGCCGCCGAGGATCAGCGCGGCCGCGGCGTCGGCCAGATCGCGCTCGCCAAGCTGCGCGCGGAGGTGTTTGCCACCACGCTTGCCGTCGCGGTCTGCGTCTTCCCCTCGATCCGCAACGAGCGCGCGGTGCGGGCCTACGAGAAGGCCGGCTTCCGCTGGCAGCGCGTCTGGAACGATCCCATCGCCGGGCCGAGCTGGTTCATGGTCTCACGGCGCGGCGAGTGACGCGCGGCGAATGGCGCACGGAGAGGGATGCGGTCAGCCCCGTCCGCGCGGCGTGCGCACGGGGATCATCAGATAGAGCCCCGCGATCAGGAAGAGCGCGATCGAGGCCATGCCGATCCGCTGGTCGTTGGTGGCCTGCGTGACGGCCGCGACGAGCAGCGGCGCGAGGAAGGCCGTCACCTTGCCGGAGAAGGCGAACAGGCCGAAGTATTGCGTCATCTTCTCGGGTGGCGCGAGGCGGGCGAGGAGTGCACGGCTCGCGGCCTGCACCGGCGCCGCCACGAGCCCGACGAGGATGGCGAAGAGAAGGAACACGCGCTCGCCGTCCGAGGAGAAGGGCTGCGAGGCGAACGCCTTGGCCGGTACCTCGATCACGTAGAGCACGTGCGTAGGATCGACCGAGAGGATGCCGAGCGCGCCGACGAGCAGCAGCACGAGCGATGTCATGATGACCGTTTTCGATCCCACGCGGTCGTCGAGCACGCCGCCGATGATCGCGCCGAAGATGCCGGTAAACGTCAGCACGAGTCCGAACAGGCCGAGCTCGAGCGCGCCCCAGGCGAAGACGGCCGCGCCATAGATGCCGCCGAAGGCGAAGATGGCCGCCAGCCCGTCCGAATAAAGCATGCGCGCGGCGAGGAAGCAGAGCATGTCGCGGTCGGAAGGGAGCGCCTTGATGGTGGCCCACAACTCGGCGAGCGCCGGACGTCGGGACGCCGCGGAAAGCCCGCGCGGCCGATCGGGGACGAACAGGAAGAAAGGGATCATGAAGAGCGCGTACCAGAGGGCCGCGAACGGGCCGACGAGCCGGTCGCCCTCGCGCTGGACGGTATCGAGCGCGACCAGCGGCTCGCGCCCGAAGAGCGTCAGCCCCGACGACGGCTCGGCGACGATCAGTCCGGCCATAATCGCGAGGCTCACGAGCCCGCCCGCATAGCCCACGGCCCAGGCCATGCCGGAGAGGCGGCCGAGCTGGTCGTGCGGCACGAGCGTCGGCATGATCGCGTTGGTAAACACGGTGGTGAACTCGGCCATGGCGGTCGCGGCGACGAAGGCGGCGAGGACGAGGAGGATCGTGGCGCTGTCGGCCCCCGGCCGCGCCAGCCAGAGCAGCGCCAGCCCGGCGACGAACACGACGGAGAAGAGGGCGATCCAGGGCTTGCGCCGCCCGCCGCTGTCGGCGAGCGCGCCCAGAAACGGGCTCCCAAGCGCAATGAGGATGCCCGCGGTTGCCGCCGCATAGCCCCACAGCACCTGCCCGTGCGCCGGCGAGGAGGCCACCGCGTTGGCGAAATAGGGCGCGAACAGGAACGTCAGGACCAGGGTGTAGTAAGGCTGGGCCGCCCAGTCGAACAGCGCCCACGAGACGAGCGCGCGGCGCGGCGCGGGCTCCCGCACCTCGAACGTTGCTGCCGTCGTGTCCTGCATGTGTGCCCCCACCCGCTTGCGAGGTCCCTGTCATAGCCGACTTACCCCGGTCTGGGGCGGACAAAGCAGGCGGCAGCGCGAGAGCATTGCATCCGGGATGTGAGCTCTGCCATTCAACATACGGTAAAAGTTGTGTTTACAGAGAAGATAGAAAGCCATTAAATCGCCGGATGGCCCTGCACGCCGGCGTCCACAAGCCGCGGCGAGGCCCATGAGCGGATCGAGTTTTCTCTGCGTGTTCGAGGATTGCGTGCCGTGCGTCTCCGCCTCCTGGTGCTTGCCGCCATCGCCTGCTATGCGGCGTTCATCCACCTGAAAGAGAGGCCGGCCGACGGCCCGACCTCCGTGGTGCTCGGCGCCGCGCTCAGCCTTTCCGATGCCATCTCGGGCACCTACAACCGTCCCGAGGAAAGCGGACGGCGCAAGGCGAAAGTCCAGCTCGCCTCTCGCAAGGTGAAGCGCAAGACCACCGCGACGCGCAAAGCCTACGCCAGCCGCAAGCCGAAGACGCGCAACCTCATGGCCGGCTATCGCACGCTCTGCGTCCGCCTCTGCGACGGCTATTACTTCCCGATCAGCGCCGCCGCCGAGCCCGGCGAGTTCGCACGCGACGAGGAGACGTGCCGCGCGAGCTGCTCCTCGCCCGCCATGCTGTTCGTCTACAAGAACGGCGAGGACAGCACGCCCGAGACCATGACGAGCCTCGACGGCAAGCCCTACACATCGCTCGCCACCGCCTTCAAGCACCGCGTCTCTTATGATGCCACCTGCGCGTGCAACGCGAGCCCGTGGACCGAGACCGCGGCCGAGCGTCATCGGCTCTATGCGGCCGAGGAGAGTGTCCTGAAGGGCGACAAGACCGCCGAGCCCGCGCGGCGCGAGCTGGCTGCCGCCGTGCAGGAGCGCCGGCGCAAGGTGCGCGAGAAGACGGGCGCCGATCTGGTTGCGAGCCGCGTCGCCGAGGTCGTCGCGGGCGGGTCGCATCAGCGCCACGAAGCGCCCGGCGTACGTAAGGCAGCGGTGCGCGCGCCTGTCGTCCGCACCAAGGTGCGCGATGCGGAGCGGCATGTGCGCACGGTCCGCCATGCTGAGCGCAAGGCGCGCGCAACACGCGCCACGCGCGCGGCCGCGACCAATCGCGTGGTGGCGCGCCGGATGCGCGTCGCATCGCGCTGAGAGATGCTTCGAGAGAAGCGCGTGAGCGGACAGCGTCGTCAAAGTCCCCGGTCGTCGGCCCAGCCGAAGGCGTCGTCCGCGCCGCCGCGGAGCGTGAAGCTGTCCTCGATCACATAGGGCCCGCCGCCGACCTTCGGCCGCGACGAGTAGAGAGAGAAACAGTCGACGGGGAACGGCGCACTGCGATAGGCGCCGAGCGATTCGAGCACGCGCGCCACCGCCTCCGGACGCGTGCCCTTGAGGCGCGCGAGCGTCACGTGTGGCCTGAAGCCGTGCTTGCCCGGCTTGAGTCCCGCCACGCGGGCGGCCCGCTCGTTCGCGCGGGCGAGCGCATCGAGCCAGGCGTTGTCCTCGATGCCGGCCCACAGCGTCCGCGGCTGCTGTCCGCCGAACGCGCCGAAACCCGCGAGGCGAAGCGTGAAGGCGGGCTCGTCGATGGAGGACAGCGCGGCGTGCAGCTCGGTCGCCGTGGCATTGTCGATATCGCCGGCGAAGCGCAGCGTGAGGTGCATGTCCGCGGGCTCGATCCAGCGCGCTCCCGCGAGCGGCCGGGCAAAGCCGGCAAGCTCGTCCGCGAGCGCATCGGGAATCGCAATCGCGGTGAAGAGACGCGGCATCGGATGGGCTCCTCAGGATTTCGAGGCGGCGAGGCGCCGCGCCTTGACGCGCGCGATCAGCTCCTCGACCTTGGGCAGGATACGCGCGACGATCACGCCCACGCCTTCTCCGGTGGGATGGAGGCCATCCGCCAGGTTGAGCTTGGCATCGAGCGCGACGCCATCGAGAAAGAACGGGTAGAGCAGCGCGCCGTGCGCGGCGGCGAGATCGCTGTAGATCGCCGAGAACGCATCCTCATAGGTCTTGCCCCAGTTCTTGGGCGCCGCCATGCCGGCGAGCAGCACGTCGATGTTGCGCGCCTTGAGCCTGGCGAGGATTTTGTCGAGGTTGGCACGTGCCTCCTCCGGCGCGAGGCCCCGCAAGGCGTCGTTGGCGCCCAGCTCGACGATCACCGCGTCCGTACCGTCCGGGATCGCCCAGTCGAGCCGCTCGAGCCCCGCCGCCGTCGTATCGCCCGAGACGCCGGCATTCGCGACCTCGACGGCGAGGCCTTTCGCGCGGAGCGCGGCTTCGAGCTGCGCCGGGAAGGACTCCGTGGGCTTCAGCATGTAGCCCGCCGTCAGACTGTCGCCGAACGCGACGATGCGGAGGGGTGCGTCGGGCTCGACCGCCGTCACGGCGCCGAGCGAAGCCGCGAGCCAGAGGTTGACGAGCACCATCGTCCGCACCATCTGACGCAGGACGGCGGAAGCGGTTTGCTTTGTCTTCATGTTTTTGCCTCACCTCGCCCCGACACTCGACGCTCTGACACGCAATGTCGTCCGTGTTCGCGTTCCCTCTCCGCAGCCCCTTCCGCGCCCGCGGTCCAACAGGAGCCCGTCCGCTTGTCCGATCCGATCATCCGCCTCGCCGATGTGCGCCTCACGCTTGCAAGCCGGGCGGGGCCTGTCGAGATCCTGAAGGGGATTACGCTCGATGTCGGGCGCGGCGAGTCCGTCGCCATCGTCGGGCCGTCGGGCTCGGGAAAAACGTCCTTGCTCATGATCCTCGCCGGCCTCGAGCGGGCCACCCGTGGGCATGTGCACGTTGCAGGGCGCGATTTCAATGCCCTGGGCGAGGATGAGCTGGCGCTGGCGCGGGGCGCGGACATCGGCATCGTCTTTCAGTCCTTCCATCTCATTCCCACCATGACGGCGCTGGAGAACGTCGCGCTGCCGCTGGAATTCGCGGGCGACGGCGAGGCACGGCCGCGCGCACAGGCGCTTCTCTCCGAGGTCGGGCTCGCCCCGCGTCTCGATCATTTCCCGGCCCAGCTCTCCGGCGGCGAGCAGCAGCGCGTGGCCCTGGCACGCGCGCTCGCGCCCCGGCCCAAGCTTCTCCTCGCCGACGAGCCGACCGGCAATCTCGACGGCAAGACCGGCCGCGCCGTGGTGGATCTCCTGTTCGGCCTGAAGCGGCAGAGCGGCGCCACCCTCGTTCTGGTGACGCACGACGAGCGCCTCGCCAAGGACTGCGAGCGCACGATCCGTATGGCCGACGGGCGCATCGTGGCAGACGAGCACGCCGTGGTGACGGCATGACCGCCGCCACTGCGACGCCCGGCCTCGGGCACCCCCGCCCGGGGCTCGGCTTTGGCCGCCTGATCGCCATCGCCTTGCGCGACCTGCGCTCGGGCTTCGGCGGCTTCTACATCTTCATGGCCTGCGTAGCGCTCGGCGTGGCCGTCATCGCCACGGTCGGCGCCTTGTCGGATGCCCTGCGCTCGGGCTTCGAGCGCCAGGGGCAGACGATCCTCGGCGGCGACGTGGTGTTCGCCCGCATGCACGCGCGCGCGACCGACGCCGAGCGCAACTGGATCGCCGCGCGCGGCCACATGAGCGAGGCCGCCACGCTCCGCACCATGGCGCGCCGCCTCGACGGCGAGGAGCAGGCGCTGATCGAGCTGAAGGCCGTCGATTCCGCCTATCCCCTGGCGGGCGAGGTCGTCGTGCAGGGCGCGCCGTTTCCCGAGGCCATTGGCGGGACGGATGAGGCCGGAGCCGTCGTCGATCCGGTTCTGCTGAGCCAGCTTCGTCTCGGCCTCGGCGACAAAATCCGCATCGGCGAGGCGGAGTTCACCGTCCGCGCCACTCTCGAAAGCGAGCCCGATGCCGTGGCGGATCGACTGACCTACGGTCCGCGCGTGTTCGTGTCGCTGGGGAACCTGGAGCGCACGGGCCTCGTGCAGCCCGGCACGCTCGTGCGCTGGCGCTATGCGCTCACGCTTCCGAACGCGGCCGGAGCCGTCGCACGCCAGGACGTCGGCGCTTTCCGGGAGGAGGCCAAGGCCGCGCTCGAAACCTCCGGCTTCGTCATTGCGGACCGGCGCGATCCCTCGCCCCAGGTGACGCGCACGCTCGACCGCCTCCGCCAGTTCCTGACGTTTCTGGGCCTCGCCGCGCTCCTCGTCGGCGGCGTCGGCATCGCCAGCGCCGTCGCCACGTTCATCGACCGGCGCCGCAACGTCATCGCCACGATGAAGGCCGTCGGCGCCACCAGCCGCACGGTGCTCTGGATCTTCCTGATTCAAGTCCTGGCGATCACGGTGATCGGCGTGGCGCTGGGGCTCGTTATCGGGGTCACCACCCCGCGGGTGCTGCTCGCGGCCTACGGCGACCAGCTTCCCATTCCAGCGGAGATCGCGACCGCGCCCTTGAGTCTCGTCGTCAGCGCGCTTTATGGCGTGCTCGTCGCGCTGCTCTTCACGCTGTGGCCGCTGGGAAGGGCGGAGCTGATCAAGCCGAGCGTCCTCTTTCGCGACGAGGTGGCGCCCGCCCGCGTCTGGCCCAAGCCGCCGGTGATCATCGCGACGCTCGCGATTGCGGCCACGCTGCTCGGTTTCGTTCTCATCATGGCGGAATCGACGCGCATCGCGCTTTATCTCTGCGCCGCGCTGGTGCTCGTGTTCGCCGTGTTCACCGGGCTCGGAAGCCTCGTCACGGTTCTCGCGCGCCGCCTGCCGCGGCCGCGATGGCCGGAGCTGGCGCTCGCCATCGGCAATCTCGGCGCGCCGGGCGGCCTCACGCGCTCGGTCGTGATCTCGCTCGGCTCCGGCCTGTCGCTCCTCGTCGCGGTGGCGCTGACGGATGCCTCCCTCGTCGACGAGCTGACGGGCCGCCTCCCCGCCCGCGCGCCCAGCCACTTCCTGCTCGACGTCCCCAAGGCCGACGCCGAAAGGCTCGTAACCCTCGTCGAAGGCGAAGCCCCGGGTGCCCATGTCGTCGAAGCCCCGATGCTGCGCGGCCGTCTGGTCGAGATGAAGGGCCGCAAGGCGGAGGAGTTCAAGCTGCCGCCCGAAGCGCAGTGGGTGCTGAACGGCGACCGTGGTCTCACCTATTCCGCGACCCTTCCCGAAGGCTCGACGCTGGTGGACGGCACGTGGTGGCCGGCCGATTACGAGGGCGAGCCGCTGGTCTCGTTCGAGCGCGACCTGGCAAGGCATCTCGGCCTCACGATTGGCGACGAGGTCGTCGTCAATGTGCTCGGCCGCAACCTCACGGCCCGCATCGCCAACCTGCGCGAGGTGAAGTGGGAGAGTCTGACGCTCAACTTCGTCATGGTGTTCTCGCCGAATGCCTTGCGGGCCGCGCCCCACAACCTGCTTGCGACCGTCAGCCTGCCGGACGGCACGCCGATCGCGACGGAGGCGGCCTTGGGGCGGGCCATCGGCAAGGCGTTTCCGTCGGTCACGGTCATCCGCGTCCGCGACGCGCTGAATGCCGTGACGGGCATCCTCTCCAAGGTCATGGTGGCGATCCGCGTCGCCGGCGCCGTCACGCTGATCGCGGGTGCGCTCGTGCTCGCCGGCGCGCTCGTCACGGCGCAGCGGCGCAGGATCCTCGAAGCGGTTGTGCTGAAGGTGCTCGGCGCCACGCGCCGGCGTGTCATGGTCGCCCACGCGCTGGAGTATCTCCTGCTGGCGGCGGTTTCCGCCGTCTTCGCCGTCGCGCTGGGCGCGCTCGCGTCCTGGATCGCCGTCGAGGAGGTGATGAAGATCCCCTTCACCTTCAGCCCGAGCGCGGTGCTGATGGCGCTCGCCGTGGCGGTCGGGCTGGTGCTGGCATTCGGCGCAGCCGGCACGTGGGCCGTCTTGCGGGCCAAGCCAGCCCCCGCGCTCAGAACGGCATAACGGCGAGAGCGCCGACCGGAGCCCGGCGCGCCTAAGAAAACCGGCCCAAGACAAGCAACTAACAAACAACTAAAGCGGGCAGCCTGCCCCGACGTCCGTCAATCTACCTCAGTATTGAGCACGCGATTGTCATGCGGCGCACATTAACATTCGCGCCGAATTGCCTTATATAAGCTCCGAACCGCCCCGGCTCGGGCAGCGCGGTCCTTGAAGGAGGGCCTGCGTCATCCGATATGAGCGGGGCAAAGTCATTTCGCTGAAGTCTTATGGGGACTTGAACACACATGGCACAGTTTGACAGCAGATATACGCAGGCGACGACCGTCGGCCGGGCCGACGTCGACGAGGGCCTGCGGTCATACATGCTGGGCGTCTACAACTATATGGCGGGTGGCGTCGCGCTGACCGGCATCATCGCGTATCTCATCTTCTCGATGGCCGTGACGGTGGATCCCGTCACGGGCGCGAAGGCGCTGACCTCGTTCGGCGAGACGATCTACACACCCCCGCTGAAGTGGGTGCTCATGTTCGCGCCTCTCGCGTTCGTGTTCTTCTTCGCCTTCAAGGCGAACAGCATGAGCGTGGGCGCGGCGCAGACGTCGTTCTGGGTCTACGCGGCCCTAGTCGGCGCTTCGCTCTCGGCGATCTTCCTGTTCTTCACCAACACCTCGATCGCGAACGTGTTCTTCATCTCGGCAGCCTCCTTCGCCGGCCTGAGCGTCTGGGGCTATACGACGAAGCGGGACATCTCGGGCTGGGGCTCGTTCCTGTTCATGGGGCTGATCGGCGTGATCCTGGCGAGCATCGTCAACATCTTCACGCAGTCGAGCGCGATGAGCTTCGCTATCTCGGTCATTGGCGTGCTCGTGTTCGCGGGCTTCACGGCCTATGACACGCAGCGCATCAAGGACACCTACTTCGAGGTGGCCGGCAATGCGGAAGCCGCCGCCAAGGCCTCGATCTTCGGCGCGCTGTCGCTTTACCAGGACTTCGTGGGGCTCTTCGTCAACCTGCTGTCGCTGCTCGGCGACCGCGAGTAAGACGAACCCGCGCTCTGTTACGAGGAAAGGCCCTGCCGCAAGGCGGGGCCTTTTCTTTTGTCGAAAGCGGACGGTCCCGCTCTACCGGCTGAGCTTCAGGCTCTCGCAGGCGGAGAGCACCCGGACGAGATCGTGCCCGCGCTTCAGAACGGCACCGCTGCGCAGCACGATGCTGAACGCGCCTTGCCGCCGCGCCAGCCGAGGGCACTTCTCGACGCGCAGGAGCGGATACTCGCTCGTGCGCTGGAAAATGGCGAACACGGCCTTCTCGCGGCCCATCTCGAGCGCATAGTCGCGCCATTCGCCGGCCGCGACCTTGCGGGCGTAGACGTTGAGGATGGCGTCCAGCTCCACACGATTGAACGTGACGACCGGAGCGGCGCCAAAAGCAGGATGCGCGATGACCGAGGAGCGTGAGGCTTGAGAGCGTGTCGGGCCGCCCGCGTCGCGCGGGCGGAAACGTATAGGATCGGATTCGCTCAAAGCGCGCCTCCCTGTCGGTCCGCGAGAATGATCGCCCTGCCCGGCAGAATTTTCAAGCCGCCCGGTCTCCCGTCGCGTCTTTTTCATGGCGTGGTCACAAAGCGTCCCTGGGTTTGCCGCATTGCGGGATACGATGAGGCCACTGCGCGGCCCGGTCCACTCCCCGGTCTCGGACCAATCCCAAGCCCCCATCCGAGACCTACTCTCCCTGGACCGGGCCGACTTTTTCTCACGCGCACACAAATTCCATGTCGTCGCCAAGAAGACGCCGCCCGGCCGCCCTGCGGACGCCCAAAGTCGCGCACATGATCTCATCATTGCTCCCGCTCGCCAGCCCGATCCGGCTGGAAACCCGAGCCCCCTGTCCAGGCGGGCAACGGCTGGCGAGCGGGCCAGTACCTCCCAGTGTCCTTCTCTCGTCCCAACGAAGAGCCGGCTTCCCCCAGCCGGCTCTTTGCGTTTTGCGCTGGCCCGCCGCATCGGCTATCGATCTCGTCGGCATCGCAGGCGAGGATGAGGAATGGCCAAACGACACGTGACCGCTGGAGTCTCCGCCAAGACGGACTCCCCCAAGACGCGCTCGAACGGAGCCGGTCCCAACAAGACCCCCTCCAAGAACACCCGGCCGAACCCGCTGCTCGCGCCCTGGCGCGGGCCGTTCAAGTCACCCCCCTTCGACGCCATCGAGCCCCGCCACTTCGCGCCGGCCTTCTCCGCCGCGCTCGCCGCGCACAGAGCCGAGATCGCCGCCATCGCCGGGCGCGCGGCGAAGCCGACGTTCGCCAATACCATCGTCGCCCTCGAAAAGAGCGGCACGGCGCTGACGAAAGTGGCCGACGTCTTCTTCAACCTCACGAGCGCCGATACCAACGAGGCGCTGCAGGCCATCGAGCGCGACATCGCGCCGAAGCTCGCCAAGCATCAGAGCGCGCTTTTTCTCAATCGCAAGCTGTTCCTGCGCATCGCCGATCTCTACGCGCGCCGCGACGGGCTGGAGCTCGATGCGGAATCGCGGCGCCTGCTCGAGCGGACCTACAAGAGCTTCGTCCGTGCCGGCGCCGCGCTCGACGCCAAGGCGCGCAAGCGCATCGCCGAGATCAACATGGAGCTGGCGATCCTCGCGACGACCTTCGTGCAGAACGTCCTGGCGGACGAGCAGTCCTGGCACATGATGCTCGACGGCGAGCGCGATCTCGCTGGCCTGCCGGACTCGCTCCGCGCCGCCGCGGCGCAAGCCGCCGCCGAGCGCGGCGCGCCCGGCCGCTATGCGATCACGCTCTCGCGCTCGAGCGTCGAGTTTTTTTTTTTTTTCTGCGACCTCCGAGATCTACTCGAGGAAGCCTGGAAGGCGTGGATCAAGCGCGGCGAGAACGGCGGCAAGACCGACAACCGCAAGACCGTCGTGCGCATGATGGCGCTACGCGCCGAGCTTGCGCGCCTGCTGGGTTATGAGACCTACGCCGCCTACGTGCTCGACGACACCATGGCCAAGACCCCGGACGAGGTCAGGACGCTGCTCGACAAGGTGTGGCCCGCCGCGCTCCGCAGCGCCCGCCTCGAGCGCCAGGCGCTGGAGAAGCAGGCCCGCGCCGAGGGCGGAAACTTCGAGATCGCGGCTTGGGACTGGCGCTATTACGCCGAGAAGGAGCGCAAGGCGCGCTACGCCCTCGATGAGGCCGAGGTGCGCAGCTACCTCACGCTCGAGAACGTGCTGGCCGCCGCCTTCGACACCGCATCCCGCCTCTTCGGCGTCGTGTTCGAGCCGCGCGCCGACGTGCCGGTCTACCATCCGGATGTCCGCGCCTGGGAGGTGAAGACGAAGGCCGGCGCGCATGTCGGCCTCTTCCTCGGCGACTACTTCGCGCGACCCTCGAAGCGCTCGGGCGCCTGGATGTCGTCCTACCGCGGCCAGCACAAGCTCGCGGGTGAGGTGCGCCCCATCGTCGTCAACGTGATGAGCGTGGCTCGCGCCGCGCCGGGCACGCCGACGCTGCTTTCCTTCGATGACGCGCGCACGCTCTTCCACGAGCTGGGCCACGGCTTGCACGGCCTGCTGTCGGACGTCACCTATCCGTCGCTCGCCATGACGAACGTGCTGCATGATTTCGTGGAGCTGCCCTCGCAGCTTTACGAGCACTGGCTCTCGCGCCCCGAGGTGCTGAAAAAGTTCGCGCGCCACGAGAAAACGGGAAAGCCCATCCCGGATCGCATCCTGAAGCAGCTCGAAGCGGCCCGCACCTTCAACCAGGGCTTCCAGACGGTCGAGTACACGGCCTCCACGCTGCTCGACCTCGAGCTGCACATGCTGGCCGATCCCTCGCGTCTCGACGTCGATGCCTTCGAGAGCGAGGTGCTGGCGCGCATCGGCATGCCGGCCGAGATCGTGCCGCGCCATCGTATTCCGCATTTCCAGCACATCATCGGCGGCTATGCGGCGGGCTATTACAGCTACCTGTGGTCCGAGGTCATGGACGCGGACGCCTTCGCGGCCTTCGAGGAGGCCGGCGACATCTTCGATCGCAAGACGGCGGGCAAGCTCAAGACGCATATCTACGCGGCCGGCAACCGCCGGGATGCGCTCGAGGCTTACGTGGCGTTCCGTGGTCGCCCGCCCGAGATCGACGGCCTGCTGCGCAAGCGCGGCCTCGCCTGACGGCCACCGAGGATCCGCTCGCCCAATGAAAAAAGGGAGGCTCGATGAGCCTCCCTTCGAGGCGGGCCGGATGATGGGGGGAGGGGAGAGAACCGGTCCCGCTGAACGTGAGAGCTCAGCACGCTTCCGCGAACGGCAGCTCCGGCTCGTCCGTCGGCACCGGGGCCGGCACCGGGAACGCGATGATGTTCGAATCGGGCGTGATCTCGACGCCGCCCTGGCGCTGCTTGAACCAGCGGATCGACGTGTTCGTCAGCACGGCTTCGTCCTTTACGCGCTGGATGAGGAGGCCGTCCTCGGAATCGAGGATACGCGTCAGCTTGGCCTCGATGGCTTCCTCGCTCTCCTCGGTGCGCACATACCAGGTCTGCTCCAGCGGGCGTGCCCAGCTCTGGCCGGCGGCCATGATCGCCTGGGCGACGACGTGCTTCAGAAGGTGCGGTTTGGCGAGGTCGTACGAGATGAGATAGGTGCGCATGGGGCTCTCCGTTGGGCGAAGGAGGAGGATCGGACGCGGTGAGAACGTAGAGGGAACGTGGCATGAGTCGGGGACCGCGTCCAGAGTCCGTTCGAATTTTGTTCTCTTGAGGGAGACCGCGCGTCGAGACCGCGGCAAAACCACGGGGTCAGCCACGGCCGGTTTCGGAGAAAATCTAAAACATATGAGAAAAATCAAAGCAATAAGGCATAATGTTGCATGTGACAGGGAGCGTCGTCACGCGCTCTCGAAGAGCGCAAGCTGATCCGGATGGACCGCCTTGGAGTGGCGGACGTGCGGGCCGGGATCGATGCGGTCGGCAAGGAACGGATAGCGCGCGAGCAGCTCCGCGAGCGCCTTCTCGCGCGTGCCGGCGAACCGCTCCTCCTGCCAGATCTCGTAAAGGCGGCGCGGATCGCAATCGTAGCGCTGGATGAGGTCGCGCCGGCGGATCTTGAGCCAGCGCGCGATCCAGATTTCGATCGCATCGGCTTCGGTGAGCGGCCCCCGCGAGGGGCGCGCCGGCAGGGCATGGGACGCGGCAGAGGACATCATTCGGCACACACGGACTTGACGCTCGATCACAATCGCGATTGATCGGGCGCAAACATAGCAATCTCATGGCGGTGCGCCGCCTCGGAAGGACCCGACGCGTGATTCTGTTTCCGGCGATCGACCTGAAGGACGGCCAGTGCGTCCGCCTCAGGCTTGGCGACATGAACGCCGCCACCGTCTTCAACGACGATCCGGCCGCCCAGGCGCGCGCCTTCGAGGACCAGGGCTTCACCTATCTCCACATCGTGGACCTGAATGGCGCCTTCGCAGGCCGGCCTGTCAACGCGGCGGCCGTCGAGGCGATCCTGGCGGCGATCCGCATGCCGGCTCAGCTTGGCGGGGGCATCCGCGATCTCGCGACGGTCGAGGCCTGGCTCGGCCGCGGCATCCGCCGCGTCATCCTCGGCACGGCCGCTGTGCGCGATCCCGCGTTCGTGCGCGAGGCCTGCAAGCGGTTCCCCGGCCGCATCGCCGTCGGCATCGACGCCAAGGGCGGCAAGGTCGCCGTCGAGGGCTGGGCCGAGACCTCCGAGCTGACCGCGATTGCACTTGCGCACCGCTTCGAGGATGCGGGCGTGGCCGCGATCGTCTACACGGACATCGAGCGTGACGGCGTGCTCAAGGGGCTGAACCTCGAGGCGACCGCGGAGCTCGCGCGTGCGACCAGCATCCCCGTCATCGCCTCGGGCGGCCTCGCCTCCATCGACGACGTCAAGGCGCTGCTGCGGCCCGAGCACGCCATGCTGGAAGGGGCCATCACCGGCCGCGCGCTCTACGATGGCCGCATCGATCCCCAGGAAGCCCTGGCGCTGCTCGGCACGAAGGCGGCCTGATCTCATGCTCAAGACCCGCATCATCCCCTGCCTCGACGTGAAGGACGGCCGCGTCGTCAAAGGCGTGAACTTCGTCGATCTCGTCGATGCCGGCGATCCTGTCGAGGCGGCGGCCGCCTACGACGCAGCCGGCGCCGACGAGCTGTGCTTCCTCGACATCACGGCTTCGCACGAGGCCCGCGACGTGATCTTCGACGTCGTCGAGCGCACGGCCGAGCGCTGCTTCATGCCGCTGACGGTGGGGGGTGGCGTGCGCACCGCGGCCGATATCCGCAAGCTTCTCGAAGCCGGCGCCGACAAGGTGTCCATCAACACGGCCGCCGTCTTCGACCGCGCCTTCGTGAAGGAGGCCTCCGAGAAGTTCGGCGCCCAGTGCATCGTCGTCGCCATCGACGCCAAGCGCGTGTCGGCGGAGGGCGAGGCGCCGCGCTGGGAGATCTTCACCCACGGCGGCCGCAAGCCCACGGGCCTCGATGCCATCCGCTATGCCGAGGAGGTCGTTGCGCTCGGGGCCGGCGAGATTTTGCTCACGTCGATGGACCGCGACGGCACCAAGGCGGGCTTCGACATCGCCCTGACGCGTGCGGTGGCGGACGCGGTCTCGGTCCCCGTCATCGCCTCGGGCGGCGTCGGCACGCTGGATCATCTCGTCGACGGCGTGACGAAGGGCCATGCGAGCGCCGTGCTCGCCGCCTCCATCTTCCATTTCGGCACGTACTCGATCGGCGAGGCGAAGCGGCACATGGCGGCCGCCGGCATCGCCGTGCGCGCCGTCACCTGACGCCGCACGCCGGATCGACAGGTCTTCGCTGCCCGACAGGCCCGGCTATGCCGCTGGCGCCTTTTCGAGCTTGACGAGGCACTCCGTCACGGCCTGATCGACCTCGACGCTCGGCACCGGATGGCTGAAGTAGAAGCCTTGCATCTCCTGGCAGCCGACCTCGCTCATGCCTTCGATCTGGTCCAGCCCCTCGATGCCTTCGGCGACCGGGCCGATGCCGAGCGCGCGGGCGAGCCCGGCCGCGGCGCCGACGATGGCCATCCTGTCGCGCCGCCCCGAAAGGCCGGCGGTCAGCGAGCGGTCGATCTTGATCTTGTCGAACGAGAAGTTCCGCAGATAGCCGAGGCTCGCGAAGCTCGTGCCGAAATCGTCGAGCACCAGGCGGACGCCGAGGTTGCGCAGCCGCTGCAGCGTCTCGAACGTCTTCGTCTCGCGCTGAAGCAGGATCTTCTCGGTGATCTCGAGCTCGAGGCGGCTCGCCTCGAGGCCCGAGGCCTCCAGTGCGGCTTCCACCGTCTTGGCGAGATCGCCCTGGTCGAACTGGATGGCGGCGAGGTTGACGGCCACCTTGACATTCGCGGTCCAGCGGGCGGCGTCCTGGCACGCCTGGCGGATCGCCCAGTCGCCCATGGTCGCCATCAGCCCGGCCTTCTCCGCGATCGGCAGGAAGGTGGAGGGCGGCAGCATGCCGAGCTTCGGGTGACGCCAGCGCATCAGCGCTTCGCAGCCCGTCACCGTTCCGGCGTCGACGTCCACCATCGGCTGGTAATAGAGCGCGATATGGTTGCGCTTGACGGCCTCGCGCAGGTCGGTCTGCAGCGCGATGCGCTCGCGCGCGACGGTCTCGTCCTGCGGCTGGTAGATGGCGAAGCCGCCGCGGCCGCTGGACTTGACGCGATAGAGCGCCGTGTCGGCCCGCTGCAGAAGCCGGTCGGCGTCCTTGCCATGGTCCGGGCAGAGAGCGATGCCGATGCTGGCGCCGATGCCGGCGCTCGAGCCCAGGATGCGGTACGGCGCATTGAGCACCTTGACGAGACGCTCGGCGAGGCTCTCGGACTGATGGATGTCGACGATCTCTTTCTGGATGATGGCGAACTCGTCGCCGCCGAGCCGTCCGACGAAGTCGGTGTCGCGCACCGTCGTCGTCATGCGTTTCGCGACCGCCTTGAGCACCGCATCGCCCGTGGCGTGCCCGAGCGTGTCGTTGACCTGCTTGAAATAGTCGAGATCGACGATGTGGATCGCCAGCCGCTCGTTGGGGCGCAGCCGCTGGATCTCGGACGTGAGGCGCTCCTGCAGGTGGAACCGGTTCGCGATCTCGGTGAGCGGGCAGTGCCGCGCCAGCCACGAGATGCGCTCCTCCGCCATCGTGCGCTCGGTGATGTCCTCCTGGATGTCGACCCACCCGCCGTCGGAGAGAGGCTGGTTGGTGACGAGGATGATGCGCCCGTTCGGAAGCTGCTGCTGGTGCGTGAAGGTCTTGCCGTGGCTGAGCTCGCGCGCGTGATGCTCGATCCAGAGCTGCTGCTTCATCAGCTCTTCCGCGGTGTTGGCTCCGCCGCGCGCCGTATGATAGGCGATGATCTTCGAAAGCGGCGTGCCCGGCGCGGTGATGTGCTCGGGCAGGTCGTAGATCTGCCGGTAGAGCGCGTTGCAGACGACGAGGCGCTTCTCGGCATCGAACATCGACAGCCCGCGCGCCATGTTGTTGAGCGCAAGCTCGAACCATTGGTTCAGCTCGGCGAGCTTGCGCGTTTTCTCGACCAGCAGATGCGCATCGTCATGCGCCTCCTCGAGGTCGGCGTGGCTCGGAAGAGAGGTCTCGCTGGATAGTGGAACCATTGTCTTGAAAATCTCCGGCTCGCGGCTGCGCGTGGGCGCGCCCCGACAAACTAAGGCTGCCAGTATGCGCGAAAGGTCTTTAACGAACCGGCCCGCTGCGGGCGTGAAAGCTCAAATCTTCCATTCTGTGGTTGACGCCCGGTAAACGGGCACGCCCCGCAAGGGCGCGAGCGGGGCGAACCGGCCTTGTCGGAGCCTAAGCCGGCGTCTTGTCGGGGTAGAGGCAGATGTCGCGGATCAGGCACGTGGGGCAGGCCGGCTTGCGGGCTTTGCACACATAGCGCCCGTGCAGGATCAGCCAGTGATGGGCGCGCACGCCGTATTCGGCCGGCACGCGCGCGAGGAGATCCGCCTCGACCGCCAGCGGCGTCGCGCCGTTCGAAAGGCCGATGCGGTTCGAGACCCTGAGCACATGCGTATCGACCGCCATGGTTGGCGCGCCGAACGCGACGTTCATGACGACATTGGCGGTCTTGCGCCCGACGCCCGGCAGCGTCTCGAGCGCGTCGCGGTCCGCGGGGACCTCGCTTCCGAACTCTCGGATCAGCTTCTCGCTGAGCAGGACCACGTTCTTCGCCTTGGCACGGAAGAGCCCGATCGTCTTCACATAGCCGCGCACGGCCTCCTCCCCGAGGGCCAGCATCTTCTCGGGCGTATCGGCCCGCGCGAAGAGGGCGCGCGTCGCCTTGTTGACGCCCGCATCCGTCGCCTGCGCCGAGAGCACGACCGCGACCAGCAGCGTGAACGGGTTGGTATGCTCGAGCTCGCCCTTGGGATCCGGGTTGGCGGCGGCGAAACGGCGAAAGATTTCCGCGATTTCGGGCTTGCCGAGAAGGCGCCGCCCGCCCCGTTTCGGGGCGGCCTTGCGGGCGGGCGGCCCGGCGCGTTGCGGCGCGCGGGAACGAACCGTGGGGGAAGGGCGCTTTGACAAGATGGATCCCGAAGGTAGGTTGAGGCGCATGGATACTACCGGACCCGCGCCCCCTGACGCGAGCGTGTTTCGCGCCATCCTTCATCCCCACCGCTCGCTGGGGCCGAAGGGCTTTCTGCTGGTCATGAGCGCGATCGGCGCCGTGAGCTTCGTTACGGGGCTGACCTTCTTCCTCATGGGGGCCTGGCCCGTGACGGGCTTCTTCGGCCTCGACGTTCTCCTGATCTATATCGCGTTCAAGCTGAACTACCGCGCCGCCCGCGCCTATGAGCTGGTCGAGTTGACGCCGAGCCGGCTCACGCTCAGGCGCGTATCACCCTCCGGTGAGAGCCAGACGTACGAGTTCAACCCCTACTGGGTCCGCCTGCTGTTCACGGAGTATCCGGACGGCGGCACCCAGTTGAGGCTCGCCTCCCACGGCCGCGAGCTGGAGTTCGGCCGTCTGCTCAACGACGACGAGCGGCGCGACTTCGCCCAGGCGCTCAAGGGCGCGCTCGACGCCACGCGCCTGCGCTTCTCGGCCTGATCTGCGACCGAATACGGCGTGGCCACCAAAGAAAAAGGGTCGGGCGCCCCCCGGCATGCCCGACCCGTCCCCCGTCTTGTAACCCTCGTGAAACCTTTGAGCCGCGCTCAAGCGTCGGCCGGCTCCTTGCCCGGAAGCGGAGCGAGCGCGGGAATGCGCGGCTCGGCGATGTCGCGCTCGCGGCGGCGCGGCTGCGGCGGCTGGAACGCGCGGCGCGCATGGAATTCGCAATAGGGCAGACCCGGCACCTTGGTCTTGCCGCAGAAATGGAAGTCGGCAGCCTGCGGATCGCCGATCGGCCAGCGGCAGCTACACTCCGTGAGCGTCTGGATGGTGCGCCGCTCCTTGAGCGGGATGACCAGCTCCTCGACCGAAGGCGTGAACGGCTCGGCCTCGGGCTGATAGAGGGCGCGCACGGCGGGGTTGCCCTGCTGAGGAAAGCGGGTTTTCTGCTGCATGCGCCGGGCGTTGGCGGCCGTCGCGGCACGGGCGCGCGGACGGTGCGACTTCATGCGCGATGTCGTGGCGCGGCCCGAAAGCCCGAGCCGGTGCACCTTGCCGATGACGGCATTCCGCGTGACGCCTCCCAGGCGTCCGGCGATCTGGCTGGCCGAAAGCCCCTCCGACCAGAGCTTCTTCAGAAGCTCGACCCTCTCGTCGTTCCAGGCCATATCTGCGCTCCCCAAAACTTGCACCCTCCAGGCGAACGGCCACAACAAGGCCGGCGCACGGGAAAAGCGGCGGCAAAAACCCGCGAGGCACGCGCACACAAAGGCACACGCCAAGCGCGAGTGAAGCTGCTACTACCCGCAACGCAAACTGATGATGACGCAGGAACTAGACGCGGACCGGCGGTCTAAGCCGTTGATACAAAAGGTCCGAACGCAGACCAGACGTGGAACAGGCGATCCGCCGCTGAAAGCGCGACATGTCGTGTCTGGATGGCGTTAACCTACAATAACTTGATTTTCTTGTACAAGGCGCGCCTTCGCGCACAGGGGGTGTTGACAGGGACGAGTGGCGAGATCGCCACAGATCGAGTCGCGTCTTCCCGCAGGCATTGGCCCTCAGCGGCTGTCCCCGAATTAATTCGAGGCCCGCGCGGGGCTCATCCGCGGAAAACCCATTCGCAGACAGACGAAGAGGAGCTTCGCCGTCGTCAGCGCGTGGCACCATAGGCGAAGCGGACGGCCATGTCCCTGCGGTTCCATTGACTTTACGCCACGAGGCGCGTATCACGCGGCTCTCGCGGAGCCGCCGGGTGGGCGGCTTTCGCTTTTTGGGGAGCGGGATGGGCGGCATGTCCAAACCCCTCACGGCCTCGGCCACTGGCAGCACGGGCACGCCCGACGGCCCATCGCCCGCGGTCATGAGCACGTACGCGCGACAGAACATCGTGTTCGCCCGCGGCGAAGGCGCGTGGCTCGAGACGGAGTCCGGCGAGCGCTATCTCGACTTCGGCTCGGGTGTCGCCGTCAATGCGCTGGGGCACGCGCACCCTCATCTCGTCGCAGCGCTCCAGGCGCAGGCCGAGAAGCTCTGGCACACGTCCAACCTCTACCGGGTCGCCGGCCAGGAGAGCCTGGCGGCGCGGCTCGTCGCCGCCACGTTCGCCGACAAGGTCTTTTTCTGCAATTCCGGCGCGGAAGCCTGCGAGGGCGCCATCAAGGCCGCCCGCCGCTTCCATGCCGTCAACGGCGCGCCCGAGCGCTACCGGATCGTGACCTGCCTCGGCGCCTTCCACGGCCGCACGCTGGCCACGCTCGCTGCTGCCGGCAACGCCAAATATCTCGAAGGCTTCGGGCCCGAGATGCCGGGCTTCGATCACGTGCCCTTTGACGATCTCGAGGCCGTGCGCGCCGCGATCGGGCCCGAGACGGCCGCCGTTATGGTGGAGCCGGTGCAGGGCGAGGGCGGCGTTCGCGTCGCCTCCCCGGACTACCTGCGCGGCCTGCGCGACCTCTGTGACGAGGCCGGCATCCTCCTGGTGCTCGACGAGGTCCAGACCGGCGTCGGCCGCTCCGGGCGCCTATTCGCGCACGAATGGTCCGCCATCACGCCCGACATCATGGCCATCGCGAAGGGCATCGGCGGCGGGTTTCCGCTCGGCGCCATCCTCGCGACCGAGAAGGCCGCCGCCGGCATGACACCCGGCTTGCACGGCTCGACGTTCGGCGGCAATCCGCTCGCCATGGCGGCGGGCAACGCGGTGCTCGATATCGTTCTGGCGCCGGGCTTCCTGGAGGCCGTGCAGGAGCGTGCCCTGCGCCTGAAGCAGGGCCTCGCCAGCCTCCTCGGCCGCTTCCCGGGCCTCGTCACGGACGTGCGCGGCCAGGGCCTGCTCGCCGGCATCCAGGTGGCGGTGCCGCCGGGCGAGGTCGTCGCCGCCGCGCTCGCCGAGAAGCTGCTCGTGGTGGGCGCGGGCGACAGCGTCGTGCGCGTGCTGCCGCCGCTCAATATTTCAGACGCCGATCTCGCCGACGCCGTCGAGCGTCTTTCGCGCGCCCTCGCCCGCGTCGCGCCATCCAAAACCTGAGCCTCAACTTTCAACTCGGAGCCGGCGGACTCGCCATGGCCAAAGCCAGTGCTATTCGACATTTTCTGGACCTCGACGAGATCGACGCCAAGACGCTGCGGCGCATGATCGACGCGGCGCACGCGATGAAAGCGGCCGGCAAGCGCGTGCCGGCCAAGCTACGCCCCGACGGCATCGAGGACGACGTCCTGATCCTGATCTTCGAGAAGCCGTCGACGCGCACGCGCGTGTCGTTCGACGTCGCCATGCGCCAGCTCGGCGGCCAGACGATCATGCTGAACCAGAACGACCTGCAGCTCGGCCGCGGCGAGAGCATCGCCGATACCGCTCGCGTGCTCTCGCGCTACGCTGACGCCATCATGATCCGCGCCAACTCGCACGAGACGCTGCTCGATCTCGCGCGCCACGCGACCGTGCCGGTGATCAACGGCCTCACCGACCGCTCCCATCCCTGCCAGATCATGGCCGACGTGATGACGTTCGAGGAGCACCTGGGCCCGATCAAGGGGCGCTCGGTGGCCTGGGTGGGCGACGGCAACAACGTGGCGGTCTCCTGGATGCACGCGGCGGCGAAGTTCGGCTTCTCGCTGCGCGTGGCCTGCCCCGAGCAGCTTCGTCCGAGCGATGAGGTGGTCGCGTGGGCCCGCCGCGAGAAGGCCGATGTCACCCTCATGACGGATCCCGTCAAGGCCGTCCGGGGCGTGGATTGCATCGTGACCGACACCTGGGTCTCGATGGGCCAGACGGACGCGGCCCGCAGGAAACAGCTCTTGAAGCCGTATGCGGTCGACGCAGCCCTGATGGCCAAGGCCGCGAAGGGCGCCATCTTCATGCACTGCCTGCCCGCTTATCGCGGCCACGAGGTGTCCGAGGAGATTCTCGAGGGCCCGCAGTCGGTGGTGTTCGACGAGGCGGAGAACCGCCTGCACGCCCAGAAGGCTATCCTCGCCTGGTGCCTCGGCGCCGTCTGACGCCTGCCATTCCCCGGTCCGACGCCATTGTGATGACGCAGAGCGTCCGCAAGGGGCTGCAACGATTGCCCGGCGGGGAACTCGTGGTGTAAGACCGAGACCGTCGCGAAGGGATCGGGAGGGGCTCCGGCAGGAATGACCATTCAATCCGTCATGGGCTGGGCTCTCGTTCTCGGCGTCGGCCTCGCCGCTGCCGTCTACGCGGCGGATGCGGGCGAGCCGCTCGCGCTCCTCGGCGCGGCCGGCTTCGTCAACCTGGTGCTCGCCGCCGCCGCCGTCAGCACCCGCCGGGCGCTTTCGGCCGTGGCCGCCTCCCGCAGCCGCATCGAGAGCACCACGGCCCGCTACATGGGGCTGATCTGGCTCTGGGGCGCCGCAGCGCTGATCACGATCTACACGCTGATCCTGCAGTGGCGCGAATGGCCTCACTTCTCGGCGGCCTTTCTCGGCGCGGGCCTGCTCTGCCTCGGCTTCTCCGCGCTGCTCGGCGCGGATGCCCGCAAAGGCAAGGAGGACCCGACGCTCCTGAAGCTCGGCCGCTATATGGCGATCGCCCAGCTCGTCGGCATGATCGCCACGATGATCGGCCTGCTGATCGATCCCGGCAAGGTCATCCTGGCCACCACCAAGAGCGATTGGGCAGCGAGCGGCACCTTTTTCCTGGGCGCGCTGGCGTTGGCCGTCGTTTCTGCGCATGCGCTGATTGACGGCGGCAAGACGTCGACCGTAAGCAAGACGCTCGCATGAGCACACCCTTCGAAAGCGGACCCTACGGACCCGGGATCTCCCTGCGGCCGCTGCTGCCGTGGCTGCTCCTGGCCTCGGCCCTGAGCATCACGATGATGGTCCTGGGCGCCGGGCGGGGCGACCGCTTCCTGCCGGCCATCGCGGCCGGGCTGCTCGTCGCCCTCGTCGTGGGCACGGGGCTCGGCATCAACGCGCCGCTGTGGGCGCGCAACGGCACCTTTTCCACGCGGGATGCGGGCCGCGGCGCCGTCCGCGAGGCGATCCGCTGCAACATCTGGCTCGCCGCCCTCGTGTACGCCTGGGGCGCCTCGGCCCTGTTCGCCGTCTATTCGCTTTCGGATCTCACCTGGCGCCATCCGTTTCAGTACGGCACCGGCGCAGCCGTGTTCGCCGCCTGTCTCGGCCTCTATGGCGTCCGTCTCGGACGCGTGCGCAGCCTCTCCGTGCCGCCGCTGTTCCTCACGATCCTGCACGGCCTGGCCGTCGCCGGTGGCCTCGCCTACATGATCGGCACCGGCAAGCTCGCGACCCTCAAGGGCGACTGGGCTGCCAACGAGGTGTTTCTCTGGGGCGGCATCGCGATCCTCGTCCTCTGCGCGATCTCGGCCGTGACGCAGACGCGCGTCATTCGTTCCGGAACTGAGGACGGCGCTTCCCGGTGAAGGCGGCCATGCCTTCCTTCTGGTCATGGGTGGCGAAGAGCGCGTGGAACGTGCGCCGCTCGTAGCGGATGCCTTCGGCGAGCGTGGTCTCGAACGCGCGGTTGACGCAGTCCTTGGCCATCATCACGGCCGGGAGCGACAGGCCAGCGATGGTCTCCGCCGTCTTGACCGCCTCCTCGATAAGGTTCGCCGCCGGAACGATGCGCGCCACGAGCCCGGCGCGCTCGGCCTCCTCCGCGTCCATCATGCGCCCCGTGAGGCAGAGCTCCATCGCCTTCGCCTTGCCGACGGCCCGCGCGAGGCGCTGCGTGCCGCCCGCGCCCGGCAGGATGCCGAGCTTGATCTCGGGCTGGCCGAACTTCGCGGTGTCGGTGGCGAGGATGAAGTCGCAGCTCATGGCCAGCTCGCAGCCGCCGCCGAGCGCGAAGCCCGCCACCGCCGCGATCACCGGCTTGCGCGTGCGCGAGATGCGCTCCCAGCTCGCAATGAAGTCCCCCTTGAAGGCCTCCATGTAGGTCTTGTCCTGCATCTCCTTGATGTCGGCCCCCGCTGCGAAGGCCTTGTCCGAGCCGGTGACGACGATAGCGCCGATCCCGTCGTCGGCCTCGAAGTGATCGAGGGCGAGATTGAGCTCGCCGATGAGCTGGTCGCTGAGCGCGTTCAGCTCCCGCGGCCGGTTGAGTGTGATGAGGCCGACGCGCCCGCGCGTCTCGGTCAGGATCGTCTCGTAGGCCATCGCGGAACCGCCTTTCAATGGGGACAGACTCAATGTTGGCAGACGGGGCAGAAGAAGCTCGATCGTCCGCCTTGCACACTGCGGCGCACAGTGCCCCGGCATCCGGGGGTGAGGCAAGGCTCGCCCGCGCGCCCGTAGACGCGGAAGGCCTCCTGGAACGAGCCCGTGCGGCCGTCGGCTTGGCGATAATCGCGCAGCGTCGAGCCGCCGGCCGCGACCGCGGCCCTGAGCACGCGCTTGATCGCCACCGCGAGACGCTCCGCGTGCGGCGTGGGCCGGCCCGCCCGCGTGGCGAGCGTCGCCGCGCCGCGCGAGGGCTTGAGGTGCGCGTCGTAGAGGGCTTCGAGAACGTAGATATTGCCGAGCCCGGCGACGATGCGCTGGTCCATGAGAAAGGCTTTGAGGTCGGTCGCCCGCCCCACCGCGCGCTGCGCAAGATACGCGGCCGTGAGCGCCTCCGACAGCGGCTCCACGCCGAGCCCGCGAAGCGCGGGATGCGCGGCGATCTCCGCCTCCGGGATCAGCAGCATGTAGCCGAACCGGCGCGGGTCCGAGTAGATGACGCGCGCCCCGCCCTCGACCTCGAAGACGACATGGGCGTGCTTGTCGCCGAGGGGCGTTGTGGTGTCGTAGAGGCCGATCAGGTGCGGTGCCGTCTCGCCCGCCGCCTGAATGTGAAAGCGTCCGGTCATGCCGAGGTGCATGACGAGCGTGTCCCCCGTCGAGAGCGGGGCGACGAGATACTTCGCCCGCCGTTCGAGCGCGACGACCCGCGCGTTCGAGAGGCGCTCGGCGAAGCGCGGCGGAAAAGGAAAGCGCAGGTCCGCCCGGTTGAGGCGCACACGCTCGAGCACGCGGCCGGTGAGCACGGGCGCGAGGCCCATGCGGACGGTTTCGACTTCGGGAAGCTCGGGCATGTCTCTCGCAAGTCCTGACGCTCGGCTCCGCGAGCACGTTGAGTGCTTCCGGAAAAGTGGGAACCGGTCATGGCGAAGCCATGCGAGGAAAGTGTCCGATAAGAAGCACGATCAAGCAAAAGCTAAAGCCGCAACGGCTCTAAGGCCAGTTGGCTCCGCGCGCAAGGTCGGCAGCCTTTGGGGTAGGCCGGCGCCCGAAACCGGCCGCTCCCGCCCTTTACCGCACCAGGAACAGAGGGCCTTCGAGCATCTCGGCGAGCAGCGCCGCGTCGTCGTCGGTGGGCGCGAGCTGCCCGCCGAAGCGCGCGATCACGAAGCCGGCGCCTTCGCTGCGCATCATCGCCGCCACGTCCCAGGCCGTCGCGCGGCTCATGTCGATGACTTCGAGCTTGACGGCCGGGTGGGCGCCGAGCGCGAGACGGATCTGCCCCTCGATCCATTCGAGCCGGCCCTGATCGTGGTCGAGCAGCCAGATCCGCGCGTCGCCCCCCGTCGTCCGGCTGATCCGCTCGGCCGCGCGCAGCATCGGCGCGAGCCGTTCGATCTCCTCGATGACGGCGATGACGGGGCCGGCCGTGCGCCGTGCGCGCGGGCCAGCCACGACGACGCCGGTGGTCGCCTGCACGGTGTCGAGGAGGGCCGCGAAGCCGGCGCCGGCGAGGCGTGCGCCCTCGCCACTGCGTACCGCCGTTCCGACTGTCACCACGTTCCAGGGTCCGTTCTCGGTGCAGGCCCGCGCCAGCGCGCCGACGGGATCCGAGCGCAGGACGCGCGCATGCGCCACGATGTCGGCCGCGCGCGCCCGTGCGAGCACGCGCCGCTGCTGGGCGGAAGCGTTGGCGCGGATGTCGCGCGCGAGGGCGTCGCCCGTGATCTGGCGCGTCTGCCGCCCCGAGAGCGCGATCTCGCGCGCGAACGGCAGGTCGGCGAGATCGAAGAGCTGGCCGTCCTCGATG
>DAITBB010000019.1:0-12601 GCA_036823975.1 Hyphomicrobium sp. | reverse complement strand
ATGAAAAGGCTGTCGACCTCCGCCTGGAACGCGGCTGCGAGCTTGAAGGCGGCATCGAGCGCCGTCTCGTGCGGCTCCTCCGCGCCGCCGAGCCACAGCACGACCCGTCCCCGCTGCTCGTCGGCCTGGGCGACGTGGGCGATCATGCGGCACTCCCCGGATCGCGCCTGTTCGCGCCCAGACCCGCGCGCGTGCGCTCGGCAAAGGTCTTGAGGCGCGCCGCCACGCGCCCGTTGACGGTCTCGGCCCCGAACCCGCTCGGGCCTTTCTCGCCGGCCTCGAGCCCGGTGAGGAGCGCGATCCCCTCGTCGGCCGTCTTGATGGCGAAGACGTTGAACCGCCCCTCGCGCACGGCCACGACGACGTCCTCGCGCACCATCAGATGCTGGCGGTTGGCCTCGGGGATGATCACGCCTTGCGTGCCCGTGAGCCCGCGCGCCGCGCACACGTCGAAGAAGCCTTCGATCTTCTCGTTGACGCCGCCGACCGCCTGCACCTCGCCCCACTGGTTGACGGATCCCGTCACCGCAAGATCCTGGCGCACGGGCACGCCCGAGAGGGCCGACAGCAGCGCGAAGAGTTCGGCCGCCGAGGCGCTGTCGCCGTCCACGGGCTCGTAGGATTGCTCGAAGACGAGCGTGGCTGCGAGCGCGAGGGGGGCGTCCTCGGCGAAATGGCCGGCGAGGTAGCCCGAGAGGATCATCACGCCCTTGGAATGAAGCGCGCCGCCGAGCGAGGAGTCTCGCTCGATGTCCGTGATTCCGCCCCGTCCCGCATGCACGCGCGCGCTGACGCGGACGGGGCGTGCGAAGCCGCCCCCGCTGCTCCGGCTCGCGAGCGAGAGCCCGTTGACCTGTCCGATCTTCGCGCCCGATGTGGCGACGAGCACCACGCCGCGCTCGATCGCATCGTGCGCCTGCGTGCGCACACGCTCGCTGCGCCGGCTGCGCTGGTCGAGGGCGCGACGGATATCGTCGGCCGTGATCGTGGCGTGCTCCGAGGCGCGCGCCCAATGGTCGGCTTCGAGCGCGATGTCGGCGATGCGGCCGATCTCGAGCGTCAGCCGCTCGCGGGCCTCGGCCAGGCGCTGGGCCTCCTCGATCAGGCGCGCGACGCCGCCGGCATCGATCGGCCTCAGTCCATGCAGGGCGGTCATGGAGGCGATGAGGCGCGCATAGCTGCGGTCGTTCTCCGGCGAGCGCGCGAGCGTATCGTCGAAGTCGGCTTGCACCTTGAAGAGGCGCGTGAAGTCGGGGGCGGCGTGGTCGAGCTGATGGAGGGCTTCGCCATCTCCGAGCAGAACGACCTTTACGGAGAGCGGAATGGGCTCGGGCTCGGGCGCGAGCGGAGAGGGTGTCGTGCCCGGCTCGGCGCCGCCGGGGAGCATGCGGATTTCGCCGGTCTTGAGCGCGTGCTTCAGCGCGTCCCAGAGCGGCGGCGACGCCGTGAGGTCGCGCGCTTTGATGAGAAGCACGCCTCCGTTCGCCCGATGCAGCGCGCCGGGGCGGATCGCGAGCGCCGTCGGCCCGTCTGCCGCCTGAGTCTGATCCCGTGCCTCCGCTCGTGCGACGACTCCGGTGAGCGCCGCGACCGAAGGCGCGCCGAGCGGAACGACCGGCGCGCCGGCCGTCTCCGCGGATTGGGTGGCCACCACGGTCACGAGATAGCCGTCGAGCGCGCCACAGGCGCGCGCGGCGGAGGGAGGCCGCGCAAGGCCGATAGCCGCCAGATGGTCCGCGTTCGCGATCAGGTCCTGCTCGAGATCGGCCAGGAAGGTCGCGACGTCGGGACAGTCGGCGAACGCGGAGGAAAGCGGATCGAGCGCCTCCTCCACGGCATGGCGCGCCGTTTCCGCGTTGATCTCATGCAGAAGCTGCCGGCGCTGTTTCGCCGCCTGCGGCGCGTGGGCGAGCACGGCTGCGAGTTCGGCTTCGAGAGCCGCGACACGCGTTTCGACATCGCGCCGCATCGTCGCCGGGAGCTGGTTGAAGACGTCGGCCCGCACGACCTTGCCGTCGTGCATCGGCGCCACGCTGAAGCCGAGCGGCGTGCGCAGGATGGCGATGTTCTGCTGCGCGGCCTTGGCGCGCACGTTCGCCATGGCGTCGTCGCGCGCGGCCCTCAGCTCCTCGTCGATCACGCTGCGCCGTGCCCGATAATCCTCGCTCTGGAAGGCGGTGGGGAGGGCCGCCCAAAGCTCGTCGAGCGCGACTCTGACGCCCTCCGCGAGCGCCGGCCCGCGCCCGGCCGGCAAGGCGAGCGCGCGCGGACGCCGCCCATCTCCGAAACGGGGCACATAGACCCAGTCCGGCGGTTGCGGCCAGGCGGCGGCGGTCTCGGCCAGAAGCGCGGTGACGGCTGTGCTCTTGCCGCTCGCGGCCGGTCCGAGTACGAAAATGTTGAAGCCGTCGGCTTGCAGGCCAAGGCCGAACGCGATGGCCTCGAAGGCGCGCTCCTGGCCGATCAGGCCATCGGCCGGGGTGAGATCGGCGGTGGTCTTGAAGCCGAGCGTCTGCGCATCGACCGTGAGGCGGAGCGCGTCTGCGGAAAGCTTCTGCGCTTCGCTGCGGCCGAGCGGAGCCGGAACGACGGACCCTGGGCTCGCCTCGTCTCTCGACGCCGCCGCGGGCGGAGCCGGCGGGCGCTTATCCTTGGTGAGCCGCTTGAAGAACATGAGATCCGCGCCTTTCAGAGGGACGACATCGGCCGCTGCGCAAGATGCGGACGGCGCGAGGCGCGATCCGGATGCGAGGGCCTGCGGAGATCAGGCAGAGCGTCTGGTGGCAGCCCCAAATGGCAGATCCATGACCGGCAACGAGGAGCGTGTGGAAAACGGAATGGGAGGGACGGATATTCCAAGACCGTCATATGGGGGGCCGCAGTCGGAGGCGGCCCGCGAGATCTGCCGCGGTGTCGTGCGCCTCCTGGCGGCCCACGGCCTCGCGGCGATTGCGGAGCTGCCGCTGCCCGGCGGCCGGCGCGCCGACGTGGTGGGCCTCGGTCCCGACGGCGCCATCTGGATCGTCGAGATCAAGTCCTCGATCGAGGATTTCCGGTGTGATCAGAAGTGGCCGGAGTATCGCCAGCACGCGGACCGGCTGTTCTTCGCCGTGCGGCCGGACTTCCCCCGCGAGGTGCTGCCGGAGGATACGGGGCTGATCGTCGCCGATCGCTATGCGGGCGAGATCCTGCGGCCGGCGCCGCTGGTGCGCCTCTCGGCGCCCGTGCGCAAGGCCATGACCCTGCGGCTCGCGCGGGCGGCGGCATCGCGACTGTGCCTGACGCTCGATCCCACGCTCCCCGCTGCAATCGGCCTCGTCGGCGATGTCTGAGGCGGAATGTGAGGAAGAGAAGAGGAGGAAGAAACCCGTGCGGCCCTGGCGGGACCACGCGGTCGAGCGGGCGGTGTTTTACTTCGGAGCGCGCTTGGCGAGGATCCGCTGCAACGTGCGCCGGTGCATGTTGAGGCGGCGTGCCGTCTCCGAGACGTTGCGGTTGCAGAGCTCGTAAACGCGCTGGATGTGCTCCCACCGCACGCGGTCGGCCGACATCGGGTTTTCCGGCGGGGCGGCTTTGGCGTTGTGAGGCGCGAGCAGCGCATCCGTCACGTCGTCCGCGTCGGCGGGCTTGGCGAGGTAATCGACCGCGCCGAGCTTCACGGCGGAAACGGCCGTTGCGATGTTGCCGTAGCCGGTGAGCACGATGATGCGCGTATCGGGACGGACCCGGGTCAACTCAGCGATCACGTCGAGGCCGTTGCCATCCTCGAGCCGCATGTCGACGACGGCAAACGCCGGCGCCCGCGCCTTGATGAGCTCGATGCCTTCGGCAATCGAATGCGCGCTGCGAACATCGAATCCCCGCAGCTCCATGGCGCGCGCGAGGCGCTGGAGAAAGGGTCGATCGTCGTCGACGATGAGAAGGGAACGATCCTCGGGCAGTTCGTCCTGTCGGAAAGATAGATCTTCTGTTTCCACGGCGGTCCTCCCAGTATTTGGGATTTGTATTAGCCCCAGCGTATTCGCCGTGAGCGGAAAACAACTTTAAGCATAACCAATCCAATCGAAAGAAGAATTTTGATCGGCCGCGCATCGGTCTGGTTAAAATCCGGCGCGTTTTTTGCGCGTATCGGCAACCTTCCGTCGCCGCGTGCACGCAACGCCCGCGAGATCGATTGCCGGTGCGCTGGCCGAGAGGCCGTAGCCGCCGTTCAGATGGCATCCGCGATTGGGTCGCCGGGGGCTGGCGGCTCGCGCGTGCGCGCGGGCTTGGGCGCCAGCGGCTCCCGCTCCACGACCGCCTCGAACGCGGCCCGTGGCCATGTCACTTTCACGACGGCGCCATGCTCGGGTTGGGGCCGGTTCTCGAGCTGCAGGCGCGCGCCCGAACGCTCGAGAAGCGTCTTGGCGATGAAGAAGCCGAGGCCCATGCCGGAGACTTTGTGCCCGCGCTTGTCCTTTCGTCCAACGCCGCGCGTTGTGACGTAAGGCTCGCCGAGATTGTCGATCACCTCCGGTTTGAAGCCGGGCCCGTCGTCGGCAACCGTGACGGTCACGGTCTGGCCGTCCCACTCGGCGCCGATGTCGACGCGGGTCGAGCAGAAATCGGCGGCGTTCTCGATGATGTTTTCGAGCCCGTAGATGACGCCGGGGCGGCGCGCGCCCACGGGAAGCCGCGCCTCGGCCCCCGTGACGCCGGCTACCGGCTTCGCCTGGATCTTGAGCGCGGCACGGCCGCCGAAATAGGGCTCGGCCGCCTCATGCAGCATTTCCTTGACCGAGAGGCTCGCGTGCAGCGGATCCTCGTCGGGCGGCTGGCGTGTCAGCGTCTTCAGGATCTCGCGGCAGCGCTGGGCCTGGCTGCGCAGGAGCAGGATGTCCTCACGGTACGGGCTGTCCTTTTCGAGCTGGCGGTCGAGTTCGTTGGTGACGAGCGTGATCGTCGAAAGCGGCGTGCCGAGCTCATGCGCAGCGGCGGCGGCGAGGCCGTCGAGCGCGTGCAACTTCTGCTCGCGCGCGAGCACGAGCTCGGTGGCGGTGAGCGCAGCCGACATCTGCCGCCCCTCGTTCGTGAGGCGCCACACATAAAGCGCGAGGAACGGCATGGAGGCCGCCACGGCCGCGAGGATGCCGAGCTTGTAGAGCATGGGCAGCGCCAGGCCCGGATCGACCGACCAGGGCAGCGGCAGGGCATGGAAGGCGAGCAGCGCCGTCGCGCCGAGGGCGAGGATGCCGAGACCGACCGTGCGTGTAAGCGGCAGCGTGGCCGCCGAGACGGTGACGGGCGCGACCATGAGCATGGTGAACGGGTTCTCGATCCCGCCCGTGAGGTAGAGGAGCGAGGCGAGCTGAAGGATGTCGTAGGCGAGCAGCGTGGTGGCGAAATTGACGGTCAGCCGGTGCCGGGCCGGATAGCGGATGGCCAGGAACACGTTCACCCAGGCCGAGATCGAGATGATGATGAGGCACGGCCCCGCCGGCAGATCGAACCCGAGCCAGAAGTAGACGAAGCTGAGGGCGAGGATCTGGCCGATCACGCCGACCCAGCGAAGGCGCACGATCGTCTGCAGGCGAAGCTGGCTGTCGCCGTCGTAGGGGTCGGAGAAAAGTCGCTTGGTCAGTTTGTCTTGCACGGAAGCCGCGGGCCTCTGAAAGTCGCGAGGATCAAAACGTGTCTTACATTACCATAGCTTGCATGCTGGCAAGGGGTGATCCACATAGAGGGCGGCTCGCCCCGCCCTGCCGCGCGGCGAGATCATCGTGGCGAGGAGGGCGGTTCGGTGACCAGCAATAATGCGCAAGACGAGAAGGGGGTGGCCACGTCCGCTCGGTCGTCGTCCCGGCGGGTCATTCTGCTCGCTTTGCTGATTGGCCTTGCGGCGGGCGTTCTCACCGTCGCCCTGGTCAACATCATCCCGAATGCGCCGTCCGTCGGACAGACGACCGGAAAGGCCGCCATCGGCGGTCCGTTTACCTTAACCGACGGCGCCGGCCGCCATGTGACGGAGAAGGACTTCGCCGGCAAGCCGATGCTGGTCTTCTTCGGCTTCACGCACTGCCCGGACGTGTGCCCCGCGGGTCTCCAGGTGATGGCCGCCGCGCTCGACCAGCTCGGCGACAAGGCGGCCGGCATGACGCCGATCTTCATCACCGTCGATCCTGAGCGCGATACGCCCGAGGTGGTCGACAAATACGTGAAGAGCTTCCACCCGGCCATCGTCGGCCTGTCCGGCACGCCGGACGAGGTGGCCGGCGCGATCCGCGCCTATCGCGTCTACGCGAAGAAGCAGCCGGCGGACGCCAGCTCCGGCCAGTACTCCGTCGACCACTCGACCTTCATGTACGTGATGGACGCGAAAGGCGAGTACGTGACGCATTTCACGCACATGACCGATGCCGACGAGATTGCTAAGCGGATGTCTGAGGTTATCGGAACCTCGGTCAGGCCGGCACAGCTTTAGCCAAGCCTCGAATCAGTGCATCCTCTCGCGAGGGGGACGATCCAATAAGCCAGTGGATTTCAGGGTTGGGCGGCGATTGGCCGCGCGCCCTGCATGACGGATCTCCGCAGTTGGTACGTTATGACTCAGGAGCTGATTACGCGCGGCCCACTCGGGCTGCCCGAATAAGCGGAGAACGACGACCTTGCTATATCACTGGTACGAGATGGGGCACGCGGCATTGAAGCCTGCCCGTGCAATGGCTGAGTCGGTTCGCCTTATAGTTGAAAACCCCTTCAATCCGATTTCACTGACGCCCGCAGGCCGCCGCATGGCCGCCGCCTGTGAGGTTTTCGAGCGCACCACGCGCCGCTACGCCAAGCCCGTCTTCGGCCTCTCCGAGACAACGATCGGCTCCCGCCCGGTGGCCGTGAGAGAGGAGGTCGTCTGGCAACGCCCTTTTTGTCGTCTCGTGCACTTTCACCGCGATGTGACGCCTGCCGAGCGCGCGGCTGACCCGCGCATTCTGCTCGTGGCTCCGATGTCGGGGCACTTCGCAACGCTCCTGCGCGGCACGGTCGAGACGCTGCTGCCCAATCACGAGGTCTACATCACCGACTGGCAGGATGCCGCCGAGGTCCCGGCCGCGGCAGGCGCATTCGGGCTCGACGACTATGTCGATTACGTTCGCGACATGCTGGCCCTCTTCAAGGGCGACGTGCATGTCTATGCCGTGTGCCAGCCGGCCGTTCCCGTGCTCTCTGCCGTCGCGCTGATGGAGCAGGATCTCGACCCCAATGTGCCGCTGAGCATGATCCTTGCGGGCGGCCCCGTCGATACGCGCCAGAGCCCGACGATGGTGAACCGCGTCGCGGTCGAGCGCGGCACGGCATGGTTCGCCAACCACGTCATCGCGCCGGTGCCGTGGTCGCATCCTGGCGTCGGCCGCCGGGTTTACCCCGGTTTCATGCAGCTTTCGGGCTTCGTGGCGATGAACATCGAGCGCCATGCCAACGCGCATAAGGAATTGTTCCGCCATCTCGTGACGGGTGACGGAGACTCGGCCGAGAAGCACCGCGAGTTCTACGACGAGTACCTGGCGGTCATGGATCTCACGGCGGAATTCTACCTCGACACCATCGATCGCGTTTTCGTGCGCCAGTTGCTGCCGAAGGGCGAGATGACCCATCGCGGCCGCCGCATCGATCCGTCTCAGATCCGCCGCGTCGCCCTTCTGACGGTCGAAGGCGAGAAGGACGACATCACGGGCCTCGGCCAGTGCCGCGCGGCGCACGACCTCTGCGCCAACCTGGCCGAGACGAAGCGCCTGCATCTCGAGTTCGCCGGCGTCGGCCATTACGGGATTTTCAACGGCTCGCGCTTCCGCACCGAGATCGCGCCGCGTATCGCTCAGTTCGTGCGGACCTTCGATCCGCGTGCCGAGCTCATTCCCGCAGGCGGCGCCGCATCGCGCTATCCGGCTGCCCCCTCCGCATGCGCCTACGACCCCTCCTCGGTCGCCTTCACGTTCGAGCGCGCGGGGGATAGCAGGGAGCCGCCGCCGGCCGCGGCCTCAGCTTGAGCAGACGCAGGTCTCGGTTCTGCCGGCAGGCGTGAAAGCGCCGCGTTGCGTGACGCTTGCACTTCACCAGCGAGCGCCGTCAGGGTATCCACCCCTTATCGAGGTCCATCGCCTGACGTCCCTTTGAGGTGCCGTCTCGGGCGAGGTGTACGGCCGTCCAGCCGAGATGCGTGCCCGCCTCCTCCGACGAGCGCGAGCGCAGCGTGACGCGAAGACCTTCTCCTGCGGCGAGGACGAGCGGCGCAAGCAGCGGAAAGTAAAGCTGCTCCCAATGCGTGCGCGGGGCGTCCGGCGCCGTCGAGAGAACGACGCCCTCGACCAGCTCCGCCTCCCACCAGTAGGCGAAGCCGTAGATCGTCGTCGGCCGGTCAACCGTCCAGTCCGCCTCGCCCTTGCGCGCGCCGCGCCTGTCCGTGCCGAGGCGGACCGTGTCCCACACCTTCGCCGTCGCACCGCCGTCGAGAAGATCGGCAGGCGCGAACGTGCGCACGTAGACATTGTTGAGGCTCATCGTCCGCGCCGCCGAAAGGTCGATGCCGAAGCCGACATCGTCCCACACCGTGAGTTCGCGATGAAAGCGGTCGGAGATGACCGGCGCGGCGAGCTGGCGGATCCGGCTCGGGATCATGACGCCGCCGGGCTTGAGGTGACGCCTCTCCGCGTCCGCCAGCGTAGCGATGATGTTCTCCTCGAGCGCGTAGTTGCCGAGCGTTTCCGACACGACGACATCGGCGCGCGGCGGATCGTCCATTTCGGTCGAATGCCCCGGGATGAGCTGGCAGGCTCTGGCCCGGTTCGCCTTCAGCACGAGGGCGGCGACGCCCGCGACCTCCGCGGCCTCGTAAAGAAAGACCTCGCGCGCGCCGAGCTTCGCCGCCATCAGCCCGATCAGCCCCGTCCCGGCGCCGATGTCGGCGACGGTCGTCTCGCCGCGCCGGATGACCCGGGCGAGCGCGTCGTGGAAAGCCTGATTGCGCACGCGGTCGGCGATCAGCGTGCGATGATATTCGATGCGCATGGGATCTCGGCGGGAGGCGAGCGAGCGAAGTGAAGAGGTCGATCTGGGCGTCTAAGCGGCCGAGCTGGCCGCAGGCGCGTCCCGCGGGCCGACCGGTGCCGTGGTGTAGCGCAGGCCGCGGTCCTGCGCAAAGTGCAGCATCGCCCGTTCGGCGAGCGCCGTGATGGTGAGCAGCGGGTTGACGCCGAGCGAGCGCGGAATGACGGCCCCGTCGATGACGTAGAGACCGTCGTGCACGGCGTCCGCGCCGGCTCCCAGGCTTCCGTCGAAGACGCGGCACTTGTGATCGACGACGCCGTCGTCGCGGTCGCGTCCCATGCCGCAGCCGCCGAGCGGATGGGCGGTCGCCGGCTGGTGGCCCATGATCGTGCCGGCGAGCGGGTTCTTGACGTACGATCCGCCGCTCGCCGCGACGAGCCGCGAGAGCACCGCGTCGAGGCGCGCGTAGACCGGCTCGTCCTTCGCGTTCGGCCAGGAGAGCGCGAGCTGCCCGCCATCGAGGGTAAAGCGGCCCGAGGCACTGTCGTGGGAGACGGCGAAGAACGTCTGCAGCCCTGCGAACGGGCCCTTGTAGACGCCGTTGACCAGGCTCGAGAGGGCGCCGAGAAGGCGTCCGTTCGGCATGAACAGCACCGGCAGCACCGAGGCGAAGGCGGAGGGCAGCGCGCCTTCCTGCACGTTGAGCGCGTTGGCGAGCACGTCCGCATCGCGGAACTCGATCTGGCCCGAGACGGCCGCACCGACCTCGAGCCCCTCGACCTTGGCCGGATGCCCGACGCCGACCGCATTCACCGGGGATTTCGCACCGTATCCGAAGGCGATGATGTCCCCGTTCGCGGAGAAGCGCTGCCCGAGCCGGTCCGAAAGGGCGAGGCCCGCGTCGCGCGAGCGCAGCAGGATCTCGCTCGAGCCGAGCGTTCCCGCCGCGAGCACCACGACCGGCGCCTCGATCCGCACGTCCGGCACGGCGCCCCGCCCGGACGCGATGGCCCGCGCCGAGACGCGCCAGATCCCGTCCGCACCCTTTTGCACCGTATTGGCCTTGAGGCCCGTGAAGATCTCCGCGCCATGGCGCAGGGCGTCGGGAAGATAGGTGAGCGCGACAGTATTCTTGGCGCCGACGTTGCAGCCCCCGCAGCAGTCGCCGCAGCGCGTGCAGGCTTTCTGGGAAATGCCGGCAGGATTGATCGTATCCGCGAAGCTGACGGCGAGGCGGGGCGCCGCCATCCTGCCGCCGAGGCCGGCGCCCGCCGCCTCGAGAACCTTGTACTTGGTCATCTCATGGGCCCGCGGATCGGCGGTGGGGCGCAGCCACTGCTCGGCGCGCCGATAGCCTTCCAGGAGCGTGCCGTCCTCCGCCACCTCGCGCGGCCAGGCGGCATCGGTGAAGACGCGCGGATCGGGAACGAGGGAGACGCCGGCATTGACGAGCGAGCCGCCGCCGAGGCCGCAGGCGACGAGCACGTGCATGTCGCGGCCGAGGCGGACGTCGTAGAGCCCCTGCTCGGACCCGGTGCGCAGGCTCGCGCTCGTGACCTGAAACTCCGTTCTCAGCTCGCCGAACTTTTGCGGGAACTGGCCGGTCTCGATCTCGCGCCCGCGCTCGAGCACGGCCACGCGCAGGCCCGCCCGTGACAGGCGCGAGGCCGTCACGCCGCCGCCATAGCCGGAGCCGATGACGATGACGTCGTAGCGCGGCTTGAGAGCGCTGAGCGGGAGGCTCAACTTCGGCATGGCAAGGTTCCAATAGGGCCAACACGGGACATCGGCCAGACTGGCGCGCAGGCTCTCCGCGGACTGTTCCGCAGGTGACGTCCGCGGAGACGTCCGCAGGAGACGAGGGCGCCAGGGTCGTCGTTACCCTTGCGGCGCCATCGGCGCAACGTGTCGCCCGCCCCCCAACGATGCGTCGCCCGCCGGCCGTGGCGCCGAAGTAACGAAGATCACGGAAATTCCGCAAGCCGTGTGGATTTCCGCCGGAATTGGCTGCTTACTCGGGCGCTCCTGAACAGGTGCCATGTGTCCGGGCTCGCTGAGACCCGGCTGGCGCGCACCGCCCTGCGGCGGCGTGTTCCGCGCCTCTCGGGAACAAAAACGAGGCTGTAGCTCAGCGGCAGAGCGCCCGGACATCCGGGAGGTCGAGGGTTCGAGTCCCTTAAGCTTCTCCAACGGCTAGCTCAGTGGGTAGAACACGAGACTGTTAATCTCGCTGTGATGGGTTCAAGTCCCATGCCAATCGCTTTCATGCGATCTCGACTTCTGGGAAGCCGGCCGACGCGCCGGCCCATGCTCCGCTTCGAGGCTCCGGCCGAGAGGGGGAGCGGCGGCAGGCGGCGAAGCGCTCCGCGCCCGTGCGGATACCGCTTCGCGGCAAAGCCGGAGCCAGTCTCTTGCTCTGAGGTCGCTCCCTCGGGATCGGCAGCGGAGAAGCGGGTGGCGGAAGGCCGAGCCGCGCAGCTCAAGCCCGGGCCCGCGTCCTCGCCGTGGTGTGGCGGCCGGCGACCTGCTGGCCGCTGCGCATTATGATTTGAGGGACGGGGTTCTCGCCTCTCTTGCATCACCGATTGCCGCACGAGGGGCGCCTCGATGCGGCTTATGTTTTGGAGTTCTCGATGTCGCGCTTCAAAGTCTGGACCACGGCCATCGTCAGGGACGACGAGCGCGCCTTCCTCACGCGCAACGGCCGCTTTGAAAAGCTGCTGGGGCCGGGCCGCTTTACCGCCTTCGATCCGCTGGGCGAGCTCTCGGTCGAGACCGTAAAGGTCCTGCGCGCCGAGATCGCACCCGAGCGCGCCTTGCTCCTCGCCAGGACCGAGCCCGATCTCGCGGAGGAGAGCTTCGCCATCGTCCAGCCGGGCCCGACCGAGGTCGCGATCGTCTCGATGGACGGCGATCCGAAGCATCTCGTGCTGCCGAACACCACGCGCGCTTTCTGGAAGACGCTGACCCGGGTGACGGTCGAGACGATCGATACGGCCGCGACGCTGCACGTGGCGAAGCGTCATCTCGATAAGCTCGATGCCGCCCGCTCGGGCCAGACCATCGTTACCGCGGTGGTCGAGGCCTACGAGGCGGGACTGCTGTTCGTGGATGGCGTGTTGACGGAGCGCCTGAAGCCCGGACGCCATGCGTTCTGGGCCGTCGCGCGCCAGGTGCGCATCGCCAAGATGGACATGCGGCCTCAGCCGCTCGAGGTGACGGCGCAGGAGATCCTGACCAAGGACCGTGTCGGCATCCGCGTAACGCTGACGGCGTTCGCGCGCATCGTCGATCCCGAGACGGCCGCCATGGCGACGGGCGACGTCAACGCCACGCTCTATCGGCTGATCCAGTTCGCGATCCGCGAGGCCGTGGCCGCACGCACGCTCGACGAGATCCTCGCCGCGCGCGATACCATCGACCGCGAGGTGCGCGCCTACGTGGCCGAGCGCGCCGCCGCGCTCGGCGCGGAGGTGGGCGAGATCGGCGTCAAGGACGTGATCCTGCCGGGGGATGTGCGCGAGCTTTTGAACAAGGTCGTCGAGGCCGAGCGCATCGCCAAGGCGAACATCATCCGCCGCCA
>DAITBB010000088.1:0-9323 GCA_036823975.1 Hyphomicrobium sp. | reverse complement strand
GATTGAGCGTCGCGAGCAGCGCATTGTAGAGCACCTGCTTGCCGCCCGTGCCGACGGAGACCTGGGCGGGCGTGTAGACGAGGTTGTTGTCGCGCTTGAACTTGGCGACGATGGCCGCCTTGAGCTCGGGGATGCCGTCGACGTCGGTGTATTTCGTCTTTCCGTCCTTGAGCGCCTGGATCGCCGCGAGCTTGATGTTCTCGGGCGTGTCGAAGTCCGGCTCGCCCGCCGAGAGGGAGATGATGTCGCGACCCTGCGCTTTGAGCTGGCGCGCCTTCATCGAGACGGCGATGGTCGCAGACGGTTGGATGCGGTTCAGGCTATCGGCAAAAAAGCCCATCGGACGGATCTTTCGATATTCGAGGTTGAGACGCGTGCGGTGCACGCGGCGCGGACGCTAGCGCCGGCCATCTCGAAGTTCAATATACCGGAAGGGCCAAAGCAGCGGCTCAGCGGACCTGCGACATCGCGGCAGGTTACGTGGCCGCCCCACCACACAGATCGGTAATCTCTCGGCAACTATAGATTGGCTTCGCATCGCCATATTTGGAGCAAATCCGCGCCACAGCAGGCGTTTGAGATAGCGACACGTCACGTTGTCGGCAGATGAGCTCGAAAGGAGACCAGAGCCCCATGCAGCGCTTCAGGCTTTCCCCGGTGTTTCGTAAGCATTTGCCTGACCTCGTGGCCGGAGCGGCGGTCTTTGCGATCATGGTCGGCCTCACCGGCTGGCACGTCGGCATCGCGCTCGCCTCCGACGGCACCCTCGGCGCCGATATGGACCGCAACGCCTCAGCCGTCCTGCTCGCCGGCGCCGTGGCCGCCATGGCGGTGTTCAACCTGGCCTTCTTCCGCCACCTGCGGCGCGTTCACGCCGGCTCCGGGACATCTTCTCCCCGGCCGACCTCGGCGCCCCAGGGCTATCGTCCGCCCACATCCGAAGGTTGAGAGAACGGCGGCGGTGCCTTGCGCGGGCTCGCCCTCGAACCCGGTCCGCGCTATAAGCGTTACAATGTGTCCACGAGAGAGACTGCCGCATAGAGATCGCCAAGGGGCTCGTGCCATGACCCTCCGTCGTCCGCTTTTTCGTCTGTCGTCTGTCGCCTCCACGGGCCTGCTGCTGTCGTGCGTGACCGCCGCCGCTATCGGGCTCAGCCTGGCGAGCCCGGAAACCGTGGTGACGGAGAGATTCGCGTCCGCCCTGGAACAGACGCCGAGCCGGACCGTCGCGGCGGCCGGCAGTCCGCTCGTCTCGGGCAGCGAGGCGTATTGGCTCGATTCGAAGCGGCACCACCCCGCGGGCGACGCCGCGTTCGAGCCGGCGGCCTGGGCGCCCCTCGTCTCCGGCGTTTCCATCGGTGATCGCCTCACGATCTCGAGCGGCAAATCCGAGCGGATCCTGGAGATCGTCGCCATCGCGAAGGTTGAAAACGCGCCGGCGGCGCCGTCTGCCACCGGGCATGTCGCCGTCACCTGCCGCGACCTCAGCACGCCCGATCACCGGCTGACGACGTTCGTCGTGCCCGAAGGGACCGCCTTCGCTCTGCCGAGAACGGCGCGCGCTCTTTAAGCTCGCGTCGTCCCGAGGCTTCAGGGAACGCGCCTCGGGCGAGAGCGATCAGTTGCACCCATGAGCCTGCTGCCTATTATGGCGCCCAGCACCGCGGGGGCGCTTGAGCCCTTGCGCCTGGTCCGGCGGAGGGAGCGCGCCGGACGGCATTACGACATGAACAAGCCGACGAGAGCCTCGGAGCCGCGTTCGCCGGACCCGAGCAGGCTTGAGACGGATCGGCGGCGCCGGCAGAGGGAGTTCGCGGCAATGAGGCTCAATCCCCCGACAATCTTGATGTTCCTGATCTCGTTCGTGCTGGCGACGCTGGCCCTCATCACGAAGCTGGGCTTCATTCCCGTACCGCGCTACCTGCCGCACCAGGAATTCTGGCTGGCGATCACCGCCTATTTCACGCTGATGGTCGGCAACCTCGTCCGCGGCCTCTGATCGAGGCGCCGGTCCAGCATCCGTCGATGGATGCCTCACTTCTTTCTCCCAGGGGGAGAAGGTGCCGCGAAAGCGGCGGATGAGGGGGCTTGAGTGCGCACGACATCAGCGGCGCGGACCCAGAGCGAAGTCCCTCACCGACCCTGCCTGTCGAGCCTCACGCGTTGGCGCCGAGGCGGGCTTCGATGGCGGCGAGGGCGTCGGGGGCTTTGGTGCCGTCGGGACCACCGGCTTGGGCCATGTCGGGGCGGCCGCCGCCACCCTTGCCGCCAAGCGCCTCGGCGCCGACGCGGACGAGATCGACCGCGCTCCATGTCTTGACGAGATCGTCCGTGACGCCGACCGCTAAGCCCGCCCGGCCGTCCTCCGTCACGCCGACGATGGCGACGATGCCGGAGCCGACCTGCTTCTTGCCGTCATCGACGAGGCCGCGCAGATCCTTCGGATTGAGACCCTGGACCGAGCGGGCGAGCAGCTTGACGCTGCCGACACTGCGAACCGCCTCGTCCGCTGCGGCCGTGCCACCCGACGCGCCGCCGCCAAGCGCGAGCTGCTTCTTCGCGTCCGCGAGCTGGCGCTCGAGGTGCTTGCGCTCCTCGACCAGGGTCTTGAGCCGCTCGACCAACTCCTCGGGCCGCGTCCTCAGAACGGCGGCGGCCTCCCGCACGCGGTGGTCGGCCTCGGCCAGATAGGCGCGCGCGCCGTCGCCCGTCAGCGCCTCGATGCGGCGCACGCCGGCGGAACTGGCGCTTTCGGCGACGACCTTGACGAGCCCGATATCGCCCGTGCGGCGCGCATGGGTGCCGCCGCACAGCTCGACCGACCAGGCCTTGTTCGCCCCGGCATGACCGACCGGATGGCCCATCGAAACGACGCGGACCTCCTCGCCATACTTCTCGCCGAACAGCGCCATGGCGCCGGACGCCTTCGCATCCTCGAGCGCCATCAGACGCGTCTCGATGGGGCCGTTCTCGAGCACGATCTCGTTGGCGAGCCGCTCGACGGCGGCGATCTCCTCGGCGGTCATCGGCTTCTGATGCACGAAATCGAACCGCAGCCGGTCCGGCGCGACGAGCGAGCCCTTCTGCGCAACATGGAGACCGAGCACCTGGCGCAACGCTTCGTGCAGGAGATGCGTGGCGGAGTGGTTCGCCCGCGTCGCCGTGCGGCGGACGTGATCGACCTCGAGCTCCACCGCGTCGCCTTCGCCGAAGTGGCCCTTCTCCACCTTGCCGAGATGCACGAACAGGTCGCCGAGCTTCTTCTGAGTCTCCGTCACGCGGAAGAGCGCGCCCTTCGCGCCCCGAATGACTCCGGTGTCGCCGACCTGACCGCCGCTCTCGCCATAGAAGGGCGTCTGGTTGAGGACGATCGCGCCTTCCTCGCCCGCGTTCAGGGCCTTGACGGGCTTCCCGTTCGCGACCAGGGCGCGGATCTCGCCTTCGGCCGTCTCCGTGTCGTAGCCGAGGAACTCGGTGGCGCCGGCGGCCTCCTTGATCTCGAACCAGATCTCCTCGGTGGCCGCCTCGCCCGAGCCTTTCCAGGCGCGGCGTGCCTCCTCCTTCTGCTTCGCCATGGCAGTGTCGAAGCCCGCCGTATCGACGGCGATACCGCGCGCGCGCAACGCGTCCTCGGTGAGATCGAGGGGGAAGCCGTAGGTATCGTAGAGCTTGAAGGCGACATCGCCGGGGAAGGTCGCGCCCTGCGTGAGGCCGGCGGAGGCTTCGCCCAGCAGCTTGAGGCCGTTGCCGAGCGTCTTCTTGAAGCGCGTCTCCTCGCCCTTCAGCGTCTCCTCGATCAGCGCCTCGGCGCGGGAGAGCTCGGGATAGGCGGCGCCCATCTCGCGCACGAGCGCGGGGACGAGGCGATACATCAGCGGATCGGCGCAGCCGAGCTGGTGGGCGTAGCGCATGGCGCGGCGCATGATGCGGCGGAGCACGTAGCCGCGGCCCTCGTTCGACGGCAGCACGCCGTCGGCGATCAGGAAGCTCGAGGCGCGCAGATGATCGGCGATGATGCGGCGGGCCGGCTTCACGTCCACGCCGTCGGGCGTATCCGAGGCGCCGAGCTTGCGGCTCTCGTCGCGGATGGCGGCGATCAGGTGGCGGAAGAGATCGATCTCGTAGTTGTCGTACGTGCCCTGCAGCACGGCTGCGATGCGCTCGAGGCCCATGCCGGTGTCGACGGAGGCCTTCGGCAGGTCGATACGCTCGCCCGAGGCGAGCTGCTCGTACTGCATGAAGACGAGATTCCAGATCTCGATGAAGCGGTCGCCGTCGGCGTCGGCCGAGCCGGGCGGGCCGCCAGCGATACCCTTTTTCCCGTCCGGATCGTGATCGTAGAAGATCTCGGTGCAGGGGCCGCAGGGGCCCGTGTCGCCCATCTGCCAGAAGTTGTCCTTGGTGGCGATGCGGATGATGCGGTCGTCGCCGAAGCCGGTGAGCTTCTTCCAGATCGCGTAGGCGTCCTCGTCCTCGTGATAGACGGTGACGGAGAGGCGCTTGGGATCGATCGCGAAGTCCTTCGTGATGAGCGTCCAGGCCAGCTCGATGGCGCGCTCCTTGAAGTAGTCGCCGAACGAGAAGTTGCCGAGCATCTCGAAGAAAGTGTGATGGCGCGCCGTATAGCCGACGTTGTCGAGGTCGTTGTGCTTGCCGCCGGCGCGGACGCATTTCTGCGAGGACGCCGCGCGCACGTAGGGGCGCGTCTCCTGGCCGGTGAAGACGTTCTTGAACTGGACCATGCCGGCGTTCGTGAACATCAACGACGGATCGTTGCGCGGCACGAGCGGCGATGACGGCACCACCTCGTGGCCCGCGCTCTTGAAGTAGTCGAGAAACGCCCGTCTGATCTCGTTGACGCCTGTCATCTCAGAATCCGAAATCGTGTTTCAATTCACTGCGCCGCCGCTGCCCGACGCCACCCGGACGAGCCCCGTGCCCGCGTCGCCGATCCGCGACGGGATCGACCCGGGCTTGCGGACGGGTGCGGAAAGGGCCGTTCCCGGGCCCCGGCACGCGCGGGTCCCCGGTGCGCGCCTTTTACCGAGACGCCCCTAGGCTGTCCAGGAACGCAAGCGGCGCAGCCCGGTCCTCCCCAGGCTGCGCCCCATGCGGCAAAAACTTCAGCCGGCCTCAGCGCTTGGCCGCGCCGCGCCCCCCACTCTTGCGGCCCGCCTCCGGGCTCTCGGGCAGCACGCCATCCTCGTCCGGCTCCTCGGCGGCGGCACCGGTTGCATCGGATTCGGGCTCGACCAGCATCTTGTCGACGATCAGCCCGGCGCTCGCCCGGATCGCCTTCTCGATCGCATGGGCGATCTTCGGGTTCTCCTTGAGGAAGAGCTTCGTGTTCTCGCGGCCCTGGCCGATGCGCTGGCCGTCGTGGGAGAACCAGGCGCCCGACTTCTCGACGATGCCCGCCTTGACGCCGAGATCGACGAGCTCGCCCACCTTCGAGATGCCTTCGCCGTACATGATGTCGAACTCGACCTGCTTGAAGGGCGGAGCCACCTTGTTCTTCACGACCTTGACGCGCGTCTGGTTGCCGATCGTCTCCTCGCGCTCCTTGATCTGGCCGATGCGGCGGATGTCGAGGCGGACGGACGAGTAGAACTTGAGCGCGTTGCCGCCGGTCGTCGTCTCGGGGTTGCCGAACATGACGCCGATCTTCATGCGGATCTGGTTGATGAAGATCACCATGCACTTCGTCTTCGAGATCGAGCCGGTGAGCTTGCGCAGCGCCTGGCTCATCAGCCGCGCCTGGGCGCCCATCGTGACCTCGCCCATCTCGCCTTCCAGCTCCGCCTTGGGCGTCAGGGCGGCGACGCTGTCCACCACGACGACATCGACGGCGCCTGAGTTGACGAGCGTGTTCGTGATCTCGAGCGCCTGCTCGCCGGCATCCGGCTGGGAGACGAGGAGATCCTCGATCTTGACGCCGAGCTTCTTGGCGTAGGTGGGATCGAGCGCATGCTCGGCGTCCACGAAGGCGCAGATGCCACCCTTCTTCTGGGCTTCCGCGACGACCGTGAGCGCGAGCGTCGTCTTGCCCGAGCTTTCCGGCCCGTAGATCTCGACGACGCGACCCTTGGGCAGGCCGCCGATGCCGAGCGCGATGTCGAGGCCGAGCGAGCCGGTCGAGATCGCCTCGATGTCCATCGAGCGCTCGTTGGCGCCGAGGCGCATGATCGAGCCCTTGCCGAAATTCCGGTCGATCATCTCGAGCGCTTGAGCGAGTGCCTGCGCCTTGTTCTTGTCCATGCTCCCCCCTTCGACGACGTGCAGATGCGGCTTGGTCATATGGCACCTTATGGCATGTTAACGGTTGGCGGGCGACTCGACGTGCTCCCACCTTTGTACGCGTTTTGTTCTCATCTGTAAACGCGCGCACGCCCGGCCTGTGGATGACGGCCGTAACCGGCTCTTAGGATAAAGCTGGCAGGATGGCGGATCCTCCAGTCGCGGACCAACCGCCCAGCGCCTCATGATCGACGCCTTCAGCTTCGCCCGAACCGGCCTCCTGGCCGCTTCCTCCCGCCTTGCGGAGGCTGCCGAGGCCGTCGCGTCCCCGGAAGGCGCAACGCGTGAAGAAACGCCATCCGCAGGAGCCTCCCGCGCACCCCGCATCGGCGTCCTTCCCTTGCCCGGCGATCCGTATGCCAGCCTCGTGGCGATGAAAGACGCGGAGATGAGCTTCAAGGCCAACGCGGCCGTGCTGCGCACCGCAGCCTCGATGATCACCGCGCTCTACGAAGCGATCGACTGACGCTTCGCGCGTCGTCTGGCACGCCCGCCGTCCAACCTCCGCTGTCCAGCCAAATCACTCCGCCCGGGGCGCGCTTCGCGTCACGCGCCCGCCGCGGCGTCAGCGGCCGAGCTGCTCTTTCACCTTGGCGGCGAGCTGGGGAAGCGAGAAGGGCTTGGGCAGGAAGGCGAACGTCTCGTTCTTGTCGAGGCTCGTTTCGAACGCCTCGTGCGGATAGCCCGACACGAAGATGATCTTGAGGTCCGGATTGCGCTTGCGCAGCTCCTTCAGGAGCGTGGGGCCGTCCATCTCCGGCATCACGACGTCCGAGACGACGATGTCGATCTCGCCCTCGTTCGCGGCCATGACCTCGAGCGCCTCGACGCCGGTCGTGGCTTCGAGCACGTCGTAGCCCTGCCGCTTCAGGGCGCGCACGGCGAACGAGCGCACGACGTCCTCATCCTCCACGAGCAGCACGCGGCCGGAGCCGGTGAGATCCTGCGGACGCTCCGGCTTGGCGGCCTTCTGCGCCACGATCTCGTCCTCGTTGTCCGGCATGTAGCGCGGCAGGTAGACGCGGAACGTGGTGCCCTGGCCGAGCGCGCTCTCGGCATAGATGAAGCCGCCGGACTGCTTGACGATGCCGTACACGGTCGAGAGGCCGAGGCCGGTGCCCTTGCCGACGCCCTTGGTGGTGAAGAACGGCTCGAAGATCTTCTCCATCACCTCCGGCGGCATGCCGGAGCCGGTGTCACTCACCTCGATCGCCACATACTCGCCGATGGCCATGCCGTGGTGGGCGAGCCTCTGGCTCTCGCGCTCCGTCACATTGCGGGTGACGATCGTGAGCGTGCCGCCCTCCGGCATCGCGTCGCGCGCGTTGACGGCGAGGTTGATCACGACCTGCTCGAACTGCGTGCGGTCGGTCTTCACGTACCAGAGGTCGCGGCCCGTCGGCGTCTTGAGCTCGATGGTCTCGCCGATCGAGCGCTTGAGGAGCGGGGCGACGTCGCCGAGCACCTCGCCGAGTTGCAGCGGCTCGTTCTGCAGCGTCTGGCGGCGCGAGAAGGCGAGCAGCTTGGCCACCAGACCCGCCGCGCGCGTGGCGCTCGAGCGGATGTTCATGATGTCCTTGTGGGCGGGGTCGGTCGGGCGGTGCGTCTGCAGCAGCAGGTCCGAGAAGCCGATGATGGCCGTCAGCACGTTGTTGAAGTCGTGCGCGATGCCGCCGGCGAGCTTGCCGACCGCTTCCATCTTCGAGCTTTGCGCGAACTTCGCCTCGAGCGCCTTCTGCTCGGTCGAGTCGATCAGATAGAGCACGGCGGCCTCGCGCGCGTCCTTGGCCTGCGTCAGGGGCGCGAGGTAGAGGCGGCGCGAGAACTCGCTCTGCGGGCCGACCGTGATGTCGATCGGCGTCGGGCTCAGGGTGCCGGCAAGCGTCTGCCGGACGGCGGTCTCGACGGTGGCCAGCGTTCCGGCGTCGGCCGAGCGGCAGATGGCGGGCCCTGCGGCCGCGCCGATGGCCGACATGCCGTCGGGGATCATGCGGGCGAAGGCGGCGTTGAGGCTTGCGAGGCGCCCATCGGGACCGACGGTCGCGATGCCGAACGGCGCCGACTGGAAGAAGCGCGCGAAGCGGATTTCGGCGGCGCTCGCCGCGGTCTCGTCCGAGCCGGCCTCGCGGCGGACGGCGGCGATCATGAGGCCACCCTGCGGATCGCGGCGGGCGAAGACGCGCAGCGGCACCTCGCCGGTCTTGTCGAGCGCGACGTCGAGATCGACGCCCTGGCCCGTCGTGTAATAGGCGGCGGCCGCATTGGCGATCAGCTCGGCGCCTTCCGGCGTGACGATGTCGGCGAGCTTCAGGTTGCGCTCCGAGAGGCCGGCGGGCTCGAGCCCGAGCCAGCGCAGAAGCGTGGCGTTGATGCGCCGGATGCTGCCGCGCGCATCGACCTCCATGAGGCCGGCGGGCGCGCTGTCGAGCTTCTCGAGCGTCGCTTCGAGCATGGAGACGGCACTGGCCTGGCGGGCCCGCTCGGCGGTGATGTCGGAGACGGTCCAGAGCACCATGGGGCCGAGGTTGCGCTCCTGGCCGGGAACGGCACATGGGCGATGGGCCACGCGCAGCAGGCGCGCGCCGCCCGCAGTCGCGATCTGGACGTCCTCGCGCCAGGGCTCGCGCCGCGAGGCGGCCACCCAGTATGGATTGTGGATCAGCAGGCACCCCGCGCTGCCGCGCGGAGCTGCCGATGAGTTGAGGTTTTACCACAGGCGTGCCGCAACGCCAACCGCGGGGCCGGCCAGCTGCGGCGGGCCACCGCTCAGGCGCGCTGCCGCCGCGCCTCGTACAGGCAGACGCCGCTGGCCACGGAGACATTGAGGCGCTGCACCGCGCCCAGCATGTGGATGCGCACCAGCGCATCGCAGGTCTCGCGCGTGAGTCGGCGCAGCCCCTTACCTTCGGCGCCGAGCACCAGAGCCACCGCGCCGCCGAAGTCCGCATTGTCGATCGTGATGTCGCCGTCGCCGTCGAGGCCAATGCGGCGCATCTGCTGGGCGACAGGAGGCCAGACGTTCGTCA
>DAITBB010000087.1:0-9379 GCA_036823975.1 Hyphomicrobium sp. | reverse complement strand
TGCCGCCGATGCGGTTCATGGCGATGGCGAGCGTGGTGTGGGCTTCGCGCGAGATCGAGCCGAAGCTCATGGCGCCCGTGGCGAAGCGCTTCACGATGTCGGCGGCGGGCTCGACCTCGGAGATGGGAATTGCGGTGCGTCCCATGCTCTCCGTCGAGCGGATGCGGAACATGCCGCGGATCGTCAGGAGCTGCTCCGACTGCTGGTCGATGGCGCGCGCGAAGTCGCGGTACCGCTGCGGCACCTTGCCGGCCATCGCATCGGCCGGATCGGTGGAGCGGACGGCGTGCTGCAGGTCGGCGACGACGCTCGGGCGCCAGGCGTGGGCTTCGCCGCGGACGCGGTAGGCGTAGTCGCCGCCGACGTCGAGCGCATGGGCGAGCACGGGCGCGTTGCCGAACGCGGCGGCGTGCCGGTCGAACGTCTCGCGCGCGATCTCGCTCAAGCCGATGCCTTCCACCGGCGTGTGCGTGCCGGTGAAATAGTTCTCGACGAACGACGAGCTGAGGCCGACGGCGTCGAAGATCTGGGCGCCGCAATAGGACTGATAGGTCGAGATGCCCATCTTGGCCATGACCTTGAGGAGCGCCTTGCCGACGGCCTTGATGTACTTCTTCTTGACGTCCTCGGCCGAGAGATCCGCGCCGAGCTTCGGTGCCATCACGGCGAGCGTGTCGAACGCCAGATAGGGATTGATGGCCTCGGCGCCGTAGCCGGCGAGCGTGCAGAACTGGTGCACCTCGTGCGCCTCGCCGGTCTCGACGACGAGGCCGACGGAGGTGCGCAGACCCTGGCGGATGAGATGATGGTGAACCGCCGAGGTGGCGAGCAGAGACGGGATCGGAATCCGGTCCGCGCCCGCGCGGCGGTCGGAGAGGATGATGATGTTGGTGTCCTTGGAGCGCACGGCCTCCTCGGCCTCCGCGCAGATGACGTCCACGGCCGAGGCCATGCCGCCGGGGCCGTTGGCGACGGGATAGGTGATGTCGATCGTGATCGCGGAGAAGTGGTTGTCGCGCACCTCTCCGATCTGGCGGATACGCTCAAGGTCCTCGTTGGTGAGAATGGGCTGGGTGACCTCGAGGCGCTTCACCTTCGAGGTGCCTTCGAGATCGAGGATGTTGGGGCGCGGGCCGATGAACGAGACGAGGCTCATCACCAGCTCCTCGCGGATGGAATCGATCGGCGGGTTCGTGACCTGCGCGAAGTTCTGCTTGAAGTAGGTGTGCAGCAGCTTCGACTTGTTGGACATCGCCGAGATCGGCGAGTCGTTGCCCATCGAGCCGATCGCCTCCTCGCCGCGGGCGCCCATCGGCGCGAGCAGGAACTTGAGGCTCTCCTGCGTGTAGCCGAACGCCTGCTGCAGATCGAGGAGCGAGCAGTCGTTGCGGGCCGGCGGCCCCTTCGTGCGGCTCAACGGCAGGTCGGAGACCATGATCTGCGTGCGCTTCACCCAGCTCTCGTAAGGGTTGCGCGCGCTGATCTCGGCCTTGAGCTCCTCGTCCGAGACGATGCCGCCCTTGTCGAGATCGATGAGCAGCATCTTGCCGGGCTGCAGCCGCCACTTCTTGACGATGTCCGCCTCGGGCACGGTGATGACGCCGGCCTCCGACGACATGATCACCCTGTCGTCCCTGGTGATGATGTAGCGGGCGGGTCTCAAGCCGTTGCGGTCGAGGGTCGCGCCGATCTGGCGACCGTCGGTGAAGGCCATTGCCGCGGGGCCGTCCCACGGCTCCATGAGGGAGGCGTGATACTCGTAGAAGGCGCGCCGCTGGCTATCCATCTGCGGGTTGCGGGCCCATGCCTCGGGAATGAGCATCATGGCCGCGTGCGCCAGGCTGTAGCCGCCCATGGTCAGAAACTCGAGGGCGTTGTCGAAGCAGGCCGTGTCGGACTGGCCCTCGTAGGAGATCGGCCACAGCTTGCTGATGTCGGCGCCGAAGAGCGGCGAGGACACCGAGGCCTGGCGCGCCGCCATCCAGTTGACGTTGCCGCGCAGCGTGTTGATCTCGCCGTTGTGGGCGACCATGCGGTAGGGATGGGCGAGCTTCCAGGAGGGGAAGGTGTTGGTCGAGAAGCGCTGATGCACGAGCGCCATCGCCGAGACGACGCGCGGGTCGGCGAGATCCTTGTAGTAGGCCGCGGTCTGGTAGGAGAGAAACATCCCCTTGTAGACGAGCGTGCGGCAGGAGAGGCTCACCGTGTAATGGCCGACGTCGCGGCCCTTGTAGGCGTTGTGGATCGCGTTGGAGACGATCTTGCGCACGAGATAGAGGCGCCGCTCGAACTCGTCCTCGTCGAGGCCGTCGGGGCGGGCGATGAGCACCTGACGGTGGGCCGGCTCGGTCGCGCGCACGAGCTCCGACAGGCAGGTGTTGTCGACCGGCACGTCGCGCCAGCCGAGCAGCGTCAGCCCTTCCTCCTTGAGCACGCGCTCCCATGTGCGCTGCCCGTGCGCGTTGAGCCGCTCGTCCTGCGGCATGAAGAGCTGGCCGACCGCATACTGGCGCGCGTCCGGCAGCGTGATGGCGATCTTCGCGCACTCCTCCTTCAAGTAAACATGCGGAATCTGGATCAGGATGCCCGCGCCGTCGCCCGCCAGCGGATCGGCGCCCACGGCGCCGCGGTGCTCCAGATTGCAGAGCATGCGGAGCGCATCCGAGACGACCTGATGCGATTGCTCGCCCTTGAGACTGGCGACGAAGCCCACGCCGCAGGCGTCGCGCTCGAAGGCGGGATCGAACAGGCCCTGCGCTTCGGGACGCTCATAGGTGCCGTGAGGAGGCGTGGCGTGGGTCATGGACGTGGTCCTTGGATGTCAGAGGCGGCGCGGCATCGGCGCCGGGCGGAGTGGCCTCCGCGGTCGCCATCGGGCGCGCGGGGACACGTCGGTTGTTCTGGTGAAATGCGCCGGCGCTGGTCAGCAACGCGCGCGGCGGCACGCCTGTTCGATCAGGCGGCTTTACCGTCCGGAGGGCACCCGCTCACGAGATGTGACAGCTTTGCGACCACCGCAAACAGTCTCCGAAAGCCTCCGCGAAGTGCGCATGTGCGCAGCGTTTCGCGCGCCAGAAACTCACCCTCCGTTCCGGATCGGCTCGGAGGCGTCAGTTCAGATAAAGGTCAGCATTGCTGTCCTTTCGATTGAATGTTGCAGATTTCGCCCCGCAGTACAAGCGTGATTGTAAATTTCGCGGCGGAGAGGTTTCGCTGCACAAAAAATGGGCGGCGACATTGCTGTCGCTGCCCAGGGGATGAAGCCGAAAGGGAGTGGGCTTCGGGGGAACTTAACGCTTGGGAAACTTACGCTTGAGCCTCGATCTGCTTGGGCTCGGTGCCGGTTGCGATCGGGATCGAGCGCGGGCGCATCCGCTCCGGCAGATTGCGCACGAGATCGATGTTCAAGAGGCCATCCTTAAGCGTGGCGCCCTTGACCTCCACATGGTCGGCAAGCTGGAAGCGCCGCTCGAAGCTGCGCGCCGCGATGCCGCGATGCAGGAAACGGCGGGTGTCGTCATCCGGCTCGGACTTCTTCTCGCCGCGCACGGCCAGCGTGCTTTCCTTGACGTCGACGCTGATCTCGTCGGTCGAGAAACCGGCCACCGCCATGGTGATCCGGTACTCGTTATCGCCGAGGCGCTCGATATTGTAGGGCGGATAGGTGACGTCCACATCGGCGCCAGCGACGTTGTCAAAGAGCTGGGCGAGCCGGTCGAAGCCGACGGTCGAGCGGTAGAGAGGCGTAAGATCGAAATGTCGCATGATGTCCTCCATAAAGAAGCGACGGGGTGAGGTCCGCCCGAGGGGCCGGACCGTTCCGTGAGGCGCACCCCGAATGGGCGTGCGCTGTCTTTTGATTTAGGGGCCGGAACCGCGTCTTCAAGGGGGCATCGGAAACGGCGCGGCCTCAAATGGTAACCCTCGGCGGCGCCCGACGTTGTGGGCGCCGCGACGCCGTGATGATGCCTGAAACGACGTTCTTCATGTGCAGTTCATGTTGCGCGGCGGATTCTCGCGCAGTTCCTCCGCGTTTGCGGTCGTGCCGGCCTTGCATCGCGGCCGGATTCTAATCGGGAGAGATCTCATGAGAGCGACGTCGACATTCGCTGCCGTTCTTCTCAGCGCCTGTGCGCTGGCCGTATCGCCTTGGCTGTCGGCGGGTCAGGCCCGCGCCGCCGATCTCGACGGCGAAAGCTACTACGAGCCGCCCTACGACGACGACGATGCAGAGCCCGGCTACGAACGGGCCGATGCCTATCGCGGAGGCGGGAGCGCCGAGCCGCTGCCCGGATCCGTCAAGGATGGCTATCCTGTTCCGATGCCGCCGCCGCGCTATGGCGAGGAGCGTCCTGGTGGCCGTGACGACGTGCGCCCGGCCTATCGCGTCGAGCGGGGTCCGCGCTCGGTCTGCCTCGAGCGCCGGGAGATCCGCCGCCATCTGCGCGACAGGGGCTGGACCGACGTGCAGCCGATCGGGGGCGGTGACGGCATCGTGCGGATGCACGCGCGCCGGTTCGACTCGAGCAGCGATTTCCATCTCCGTGTCGACCGCTGCTCCGGCGAGATCCTCTCGGCCAGGCCGTCCCATCGGCGCAGCTTCGCCGGTTACGAGCGCTGGCGCGATTGAGCCGCGGATCCTAAGCGCCGAGCTGCCCGCATTTGTCCGGGCGTGCTAATCTCTCCGCGGTGATTTGCGGGGTTGAGGCATGACGAAACTCGTAGCGCTGGCCAAGAATCCGGTGCCTGGCGGCGCTGTCCCGGGCGAGCTCGTGGCCCGCGACGGCGCGCGCCTGCGCTTCGTGCGCTGGGAAGCCACGCGTGGGCCGCGTCGGGGCACCGTGTGCCTCTTCGGCGGACGCGGCGAGTTCGTCGAGAAGTATTTCGAGGTGGTCGCCGACCTGCGGCGGCGGGGCTTCGCCGTCGCGACGCTCGATTGGCGCGGCCAAGGCGGCTCGTCGCGGCCGCTCGCCAACCCGCGCAAGGGCCATGTGCTGAGCTTCAGCGAGTACGACGCCGACCTCCTGCAATTCATGAAGGAGGTCGTGCTCCCGGATTGTCCGCCGCCGTTCGTCGCGCTCGCCCATTCGATGGGAGCCAACATCCTCCTGCGCAACGCGGTGCGTCCCGGCTCGTGGTTCGAGCGCATGATCCTGTCCGCGCCCATGATCGCCTTCGCCGAGGAGAAGGTCGGCTATCCGCAGGCCGTCGCCCGCGCTTACGCCGAGGCGGGCTGCCTGCTCGGATTTTCGCGGAGCTACGTCAAGGGCGGCTCCGATACGATCGTCGAGCAGGGCGCCTTCGAGGGTAACGCGCTGACGTCCGATCGCGAGCGCTGGTCCCGCAACAAGTCGGTGCTCGACGCGGACCCCTCGCTCGGTCTCGGCTCGCCGACGATCGGCTGGCTGCGCGCGGCCTATCGCTCGATGGGTCTGGTTGCCGCCGACGGGTTCGCGGCAGAGGTGCGGGTGCCGATGATGGTGTTCGTCGCCGGCAAGGACCAGATCGTCTCGTCGCGGGCGGCCGAGGACTTCGCGGTCGGCCTCAAGGTCGGCACGCATGTGCTGCTGCCGTCGGCCCAGCACGAGATCCTGCAGGAGGCGGATGCGATCCGTCTGAGGTTCTGGGCCGCCTTCGATGCCTACATGGGCCTCGATGAGGCTGCCGCCTGAGAACGGGATCGCTCAGCGGTTGATCAGCCGCAGGGCCTGATCGTGTAGCCGGGCATCGCCCGAGGCGAGGATCCGCCCGCCGTCCGTGGCGGGGCCGCCGTCCCAGGTCGTGATCCGCCCGCCCGCCCGCTCCACGATCGGAATGAGCGCGACGATGTCGTAGGGCTTGAGGCCGGCCTCGATGACCAGGTCGACGAACCCCGACGCCAGCAGGCAATAGGCATAGCAGTCGCCGCCGTAGCGGGTCATGCGCGTGGCGCGGTGCACGCGGGCAAAGCGCTCGGCCTCGAAGCCGGCCTCGAACAGGTCCGGGCTCGTGGTCATGACGAGGGCTTCCGCCAGCTTGGAGCAGGCGCGGGTCCGGATACGGCGCGGCTTGCCGCTGCCCAGGCGGCCGTAGGCGGCCGTGCGGTCCGACCAGTAGCGCTCGCCGGTGAAGGGCTGGTCCATCAGTCCGAGCACGGGCGCCCCGTCGGCCAGAAGCCCGATCAGCGTCCCCCAGAGCGGCGAGCCGGTGATGAAGGAGCGGGTGCCGTCGATGGGATCGACAACCCATTGGTAGGGCGCGTCCGGCCGCTCGCAGCCGAATTCCTCGCCGACGATGCCGTGATCGGGCGCGCGGGTGCGAATCATCCGGGCGATGGCCTGCTCGGCCGCCCGATCCGCTTTCGTGACCGGGTCGAACGCAGCCTTGCCGGCCTTGTTCGTAACCTCCAGAGGTTTGCGGAAATGGGGGAGCGTGGCCGTCCGCGAGCGGTCCCCCAAGTCGTGAGCGAGAGCGAGGAGCGCCTTGAATTGGGAAGGGGTTGGCAAAGTCACGTTCAATTTCCGAGGCTTAAGTTGACCGCCCTGTAACCATCCCAGATCGGCAAGCAGAGCGATGCCGGAATACTCGAACTTGAGTAGAAGAGGGTGGGTGAGGCAAGTGTGTTGCGAGGCCGCACCATAGGGGCCACAATTGGGATTGCAATTCATCCGTAAAGTTGCTCGCTCCCGCGAACAAGGGCATATCAGTTATGCGGTTCCGAAGGGGTTCTTCGCGACTGCAGCCCACGACGGGCGTTTCCTCCCTAGACTTGGGCCGTTCGCTCGTTCGAACGGTCCTCTTTTTGAGCGCGGTACCATGTGGTCTTCGCGCCAAGACCTCAGCGCCTTGCGCGAGACCTTCAGCCCAACTCGACCTCTTGTGACGCGCGGAGCGCCCTGCGCGGGGCTTGGTGATGTCCTCTATCCGCCTCGAATGCTCAGACGCCGGATCTGCGACGGGGCGCCTCATCGCCGTCGGCGTAATAGCAGCTCTGCAATTTTTGCACTTTTCTTTCGTCGCGTGGGGCAGATATTTTGCGATGCGGCATCGTTGAGCCTCTGCTCGCGTGTCGTAGCCCTCCTTGGGCGTTTCCTCCCTAGACTTGGGCCGTCCATCACCTGGACGGCCCTTTTTTATGCGCGCGCTCGAGCCCGCTCAAAGCTTGTCTTATCGATATGAAAAGAAAAGATAATCTTAGAAGCCCTGAGGAGAGCTCGTCTCTCCGCGTCCGATGTGTGGCCACCTGGCCGCGCCTTGCGCGATGCAACAATTATTCCGATCGAAGGGGTTGCGCTTTGACGCGCTGCAGCATAGCTTAACAGGGTGAATGCACGGGCTGCGGCCTTGCCGCCTCCGTGTGTTCATAGCCCTCCTTGGGCGTTTCCTCCCTAGACTTGGGCCGTCCTTTCGGACGGCCCTTTTTTCTTTGGAGGCTTTCTCGTGGGCTCTCGTCCGGCCGAAACCGAATCCGATGCGGCTATTCCGCGGCCGCGGCACGGTCGAGCCCCGCGCCGAAGGCGGCATAGAGAAGCTCGACGATGTGCGTGAGATCGCGCTTGAGTCGCGGGAACGCCGCCGTCCGCGCGAATGTCGTCTCGTTGAGATAAAGCGCCCGGTTGATCTCGATCTGCACGGCCTGCACGCCCCGATAGGGTCGGCCATAGTGCTCCGTGATGTAGCCGCCCGCATAGGGCCGGTTGAGCTGCACGTCGTAGCCCGCCGCCGTGATGCTGTCCCTCAGGAAGCGCGTCAGCCTCGGGTCGCACGAGGCGCCGAACCGGTCTCCGATGACGAAGTCCGGCCGCGGGCCGCCGCTCTGGGCCATCTGCGCCGACGGCATCGAATGACAGTCGATGAGGATCGCGTGACCGAACCTGGCGCGCGTCGTCTCGATCAGGTTTTCGAGGGCGGCATGGAACGGGAAGTACAACTGCTCGATGCGAGTCAGCGCTTCATCGACGCTGAGGCGCGAGTGATAGATCTCCTCGCCGTCCGCCACGATGCGCGCGATGGTGCCAAGCCCGCCGACCACGCGCACGGACTGCGCGTTCGCATAGTCAGGGAGGGGATCGGCGAACAGCTCGGGGTCGAGCTCGTAGGGCTCGCGGTTGACGTCGAGATAGGCGCGCGGGAAGTCCGCGGCGATCATCGGAATGCCGAGTGCGGCTGCGCCCTGGTACAACTCGTCGACGTAGCTGTCCTCGGACTTGCGCAGCGTCAGCGGATCGAGCCGCGACTGGGCGAGGAACGCAGGCGTGTAGTTGCGTCCCGAGTGCGGCGAGCACAGCACGAACGGCGCATTCTGCGTCTCAGGCGCGAGGATCGTGAACGGGGGCTCGCCGATATCGCGGGACGGGTTGGACCTGTCAGTCGTTGTCATGGGCTCCTGCTCGCCGTGCCGCGCCGGCCACTCGGGAATCGCTTTGCATCGAAACGGTACACACCCGGCCCGGGATCCGGTGAAAGGCCGCTCTTGGCTTGCGACGACACAGTGGTAGTGTGCCAAGCCCGCTCAGGACTGTCCATGTCGTGCCCGACTTTTCGCGCGCCGCCGTGGAAAAATCGTCTAGGGTGGCGCCCGCGCGATCTGGCCCGGCTTTTGCTCTTCTCACGGGGCGCGGTGCAATCCAACGCTGGCGTGTCCCCGTTTGGGGCGCGCGTGTCGCAGGGGCGCCGAGCGAAAGACCCCGACCGGGAGTGGATAAGCCTCGCAAGCTTCACGCTCCATTTACCAAACTGGCCTCAGAGTCGAGCGGGTCCGCACCCGCTCTCGTAAAAGTAGACAATTCGAGTAAGAAATCCAATGACAGCAAAACCCTCAAGCGTTCCCAAATGCCGGATTCTGCTGGCTGAGGACGACGATTCCATGCGCGGCTTCCTCGAGCGTGCGCTGGCCAAGGCCGGCTACGATGTGACGTCGTTCGCCAACGGCGAGGACGCGCACGACCGCCTGCTGCAGGAGCCGTTCACGCTCCTGCTGACGGATATCGTGATGCCCCGCATGGACGGCATCGAGCTCGCCCGCCGCGCGGCCGACATCGATCCCGAGCTCAAGATCATGTTCATCACGGGTTTCGCGGCCGTGATCCTGAACAACGAGGCGACCGCGCCGAAGGAGGCGCGTGTGCTGTCGAAGCCCTTCCACCTCAAGGATCTCGTTCGCGAGGTTGAGCGCCTGCTGGCGGCCTGATCGGGGGCATCTGGCGGAAGAACGCGGCCCTCGGCGCTTCGCGCGGCACGGGGGCTCCGCTCCGGCCCTGCGACCGTTGAGAAGGGAGCGGTTTCCGCCCTTGCCTCGGCTGGGCAATGCCAGTATAGGAGGCGCTTCCGAATGACGTTTCCGGCACGGATGGGCACTTAGCTCAGCGGTAGAGCACTACCTTGACATGGTAGGGGTCAG
>DAITBB010000086.1:4707-9616 GCA_036823975.1 Hyphomicrobium sp. | reverse complement strand
CTTGGGAAGCGTGGTGACGGCCATCTATCGCAGTGCCGTGACGCAGGGTCTGCCGGCCGGCCTGCCGGCGGATCTCGCCGAAGCCGCGGAAGATACGCTGGGCGGCGCGGTGGAGGTCGCGGGGCGGCTCGGCGGAGAGACGGGCGCGGCCGTTCTCGCCATGTCGCGCGGTGCGTTCGTGCATGCCTTCGAAATCGCGGCACTGGTGTCGACGTTGGGGGCTGTTGCGGCCGCGCTGTTCGCGGCGAAGGCGCTCAGGGGGCGATGACGGCGCGGGTGAAATGGGACGCGCCGTGCCACGTCGCGAGGCGTCAGTCGCGGCACGGGATCGAGATCACGCGGCCGACGTAAGGGATCTTGAACTTGCACTTGCGCGGAGCGGGCTCGATGTCCTCGTCGTCGTTCGTGGCCTCGGCGGCCTGCTGTTTTGCTGGCTCGGCGCGCGCTTGGGTCGGGGGCGAGGGTGCGGTGTCCTGCACGATGGGCGGCTGCGACGTCTCCACCTTCTCCGGTGCGGTTGCTGCAACTGCAACGCTGCCGTTGGTGCGGCGGGGCTTCGGTGCCATCAAGGCCACGGAGGCGCTCGCAGGCCCATTGTCGTCGACGGCGCGTTGCGGGGAGGGCGTGTCGGCCGATGCCTGGGTTCCTGTGGGCGCGGCATCCGGCTTCTCGGCCGGAGTTGCGGATGGCTTGGCGGGCGCGGCCGCCGTGGTCTCTCCGCAGCGGGCGATGTCGTCAGGGGCTCGCTTCCACGTGTAGGTGCGGCTGAAGAACGAGCCGGCATTGCCGACGACGCGCAGCTTGTCGTCGGACAGGCGCGTCAGCGCGACGCTGTATTTCTTGCCGCGATCGGGGCTGTAGATCCAGCCGCCGCCGGCATCGGTGACGTTGCCCAGGATCTGAAGGCCGCAGCGCTTGCCGTTCTTCGCATCGGTGATGTGGACGACGTAGCCGCAGTAGCCCTTGCCGTTGGCACAGGGCGCGATCTCGACGGCGCCGCGGCCGTTATGGTCGAACCAGAGGCCGGCGGGGTTGCCGCCGGCGTAGGCCGGGGTGAGGCTTCCCCAGGCTCCGGCAGCTACGATTGCAAGCGATAGAAGGCGTGTGTTCGGCATGACGCAGGATCCCTTCACGGACTGGCGCTTCTAGGCTGTCGTGGGCGGGACTTTGGCCAGATCGATGGGGACCGGCTATTCCGCAGGGAACAGGCGGACTGGGCCGTTGGCCCTCGCATCGGGGCGTGTCAGAGCTTAAATTGAGGGGAATCGCTCTCGAAGGATGTTGCACGATGAAACGGACGGTGTTGGTGGCGGTTTGCGCGGGGATTGCCGGCCTTGCGGGCTCGGCCCCGGGCTTGGCGGATTCCTATTGGGAGCTCGAAGCGGCGCGGGCGAACGCGCGCGCGGGTGGCCCCGTCAGTGAGCGCGACGCGGAGCTCCTCGAGCGCTACGGCTGCCTCAGCGGTACCAAGAGCGCGTTCTGCGAGCGGCTGAGACAGCGTGACAAGCGGGCGTGGCGGAGCGAGACGCGTAAGCGTACGCGTCGGTAGGCGCTCGCGCTTTGAGACTCGAACGGCCCGGTCTGCGGTGTGCAGCCGGGCCGTCGCATATGAAGGATGTGGTCCCGTGCCTATTATTTGACGTCGAGCAGCTCGACCTCGAACAGGAGCGTCGCGTTCGGCGGAATGGCGCTGCCGGCGCCGCGTGCGCCGTAGCCCAGCTCGGGCGGAATGATGAGCGTGCGCTTGCCGCCCACCTTCATCGTGGCGACGCCTTCGTCCCAGCCCTTGATGACCTGGCCGGTGCCGATCTGGAACTCGAACGGCTGGCCGCGGTCGACGGAGCTGTCGAACTTCTGGCCTTTGGCGCCTTCCTCGTAGAGCCATCCGGTGTAGTGCATGACGCAGGTCTGGCCGGTCTTCGGTGTGGTTCCGGCCCCGACCAGCGTGTCGATGACCTGGAGGCCCGAGCCCGTCGCTTGCGCATCGGCATCCTGCGCCGCCGCCGGTGGAGTAAAGACGGATGCGATGGCCATGACGGTGGCTGCGGCAACTGCGACGAAACGCGAAAGAAGGAGACGATCGATCATGAGAGTCCTTGTGGGTTATGGGGCGGCGTTGCGTTTGGCTTCCATCTCCTGGATGTAAGCGTCGACGTCCGCTTCCGTCACTTCGTTGTTGTCGACGAGCGCCTGCAGGCAGCCGTGAGACAGCTCGGTCGCATGGGATTTCATGCAGGTGCGCAGCTCCGGGGTTCCAACCTCCATGTTATCGCAGAACGTGTGATAATCGTTCCGGCAGGCTTCGCGGACGGCCTCGTTCACCTCGGCGAACACGGCCGTCGCCGGGCCCAAGGCCAATGCCGTGATCATGAGCAAGCGGTGCATGTGGTTCCCTCTCCGATCCGCGCGAAGCAACGACGCGTCTCCCTAGCACATCTCGCCGGACTGTTGGAGGCGATCACAAGTTTACGTTCTGGATGACGTAGCCGCCCACCGCGGCGATGAGGCCGGCGACCAGCACGAACGGCAGAAGAGAGACGAGCACGCTCAGGAGGCCGATGAAGGCTTTCAGGATTTGCTCGGCCGCGGCCCAAAGCTGGAAGATGGCCTTGGAGAGCACGTAGGCGATGGCGAGTACCACGATGGCGAGGACGACGATCTTCCAGACGGGAAGCGCCTGCCAGTTGGATTGGAAGATCGCGACGATCTGGCCGAACGACCATGTCCAGACGAGCACGATGAATTGCACGATGGCCGTGACGGCCTGCTGAAGAAACGAAGCGATCTGGTTGAGGATCTGGCTCATCGGTCGAGGTTCCCTGGTGTCGCCGGGCTGGCGCGTGTTTGCCTGTGGAGCGTGCACCGGTCGGCGGGGGCAGGCTTCGGACTTTCAACGACACGGAGTCGAGGCTTCGGCTGTGGAGGTCGCAGGAGCGAACCGCGCGATCATCCCACGGGCCTCGAGGCCGTGCAATTTCGAATGCTGCCTGCCGGAGGTTCGAGGGCTGTCTCGCGGCTGCCGGAGGGGGATGTCACTGTTATGGCCAAATGTCCCGCTATCGCACCGGGCGGCGGGCGCGCGTCGCGCGATCCGTCATTGCCGGGAGGCCCAGGAGCCATGTTCATGCAAAGACGTTTTCTCTTCGCCATTGCCACAGTCGTGGGATGTTTTCTCCCTCTTGCCGCCGCCGACGCCCAGCGGGGCCGGGATGACTGGCGGCCCGACAATCGCAACGAGTGGGAGCTTCTCGGCTCGGCTCAGATCGGCACGCGTGTCGAGCGCGATGTCATCGAGGTCGGCCGCCGCGAGGGCCGCTTCCGCACTATCGGTTTCTCGGTCGACGGCGGCGATGCCCGGATCGAGGGCCTGAAGATCGTCTACACCGGCGGCGAGACCGATGAGGTGAAGGTCGGCGAGGTCTACAAGGCCGGCACGCGCTCGCGCCCGATCGATCTGCCGGGTCGCGGCCAGTTCATCCAACGCATCGAGGTGGCGTACCGGGCGTTCGGCCCCGTGAAGATCAACGTCTATGGCGAGAAGCGGAACGCCCCGCCGCCGCCGGCCTGGGCGCAGCTCGGCTGCCACAACGTCGGCTTCCTCGACAGCAAGGACACGATCCGCGTCGGCCGGCGGGAAGGCGCGTTCCGGGCCATCAAGCTGCAAGTCTCGGAATCGAAGCTGCGCCTGCAGCGGGTGCGTGTCGTGTTCGGCGATGGGGGCGTGCAGTCTCTCGATGTGCGTGCCGTCATTCCCGAAGGGGCCGAGACCCGTCCGATCGACCTCGACGGGCGGCGGCGCGTGATCGAGCGCATCGATCTCGAATACCTGCCGTCGATCAGCCTGAAGCGCGGCGCGCGTGTGTGCGTGCTGGCGCTGGAGGGGCCGGGCGGTGGCCGCAACGATCGCGGGCCTGATCGGCCGCGGCGCTGAGACGCTTCCTCTGTGACATCCGTTGAACTTCGACATCAAAAGGCTTCATCCATGTCCAAAGCACTCGTTGGCGCCCTGGCGCTTCTCGTGGCGGGCTCCTTTCCCGCTCTAGCCGCTCCGCCGGCCGATCAGGAGGCTTGCAACAAGACCGCGTTCTCGCTGGCCGAGCTCGCCGCCGGCAAGAAGCTCAAGGAGGCGGACGCCGTCCGCATCGACGAGCTCGTGAGCAAGCTGGAAGGCCAGTGCGCCGACGGCAAGCTGGCGGAGGCTGGTGCTACCGCGAAGGAGATCGAGGCTGCGCTCGGCAAATGATCGGAGTGTGCCGCTCCCTCCGCTCTCTCTCCATCGGGCGGGTGGGGCGGCCGCTTGCCCAGAGTACGTGGCTCAGGCCGGGCGGGGATTCTTTTCCCCTGTCCGGCCTTGGCGCATCGGCCTGGGGTCGGAAGAGCCGAGCCCGTGACGGCTTTCGCGCTGGCGGTCTCGCGCACTCTTTCTCCCTTACCTCCATTCTCACTTGAACTGATGGCGTATTCCGGCTTTCTGTTGGCCCGAGGACGCTCGGCCGCGCGGCTCTGCGCCTTGCGAGCGATCGCCTCCAACGGCACGAACAAGGAACGACTCTCATGACGGACGCTACGGATCTTCACGCCACCATCGAACGCCTGACGCATGAGAACGCCGAGCTTTCGGGGCTGGCGCTCGCGACCGGCGTTCTTCTCACGCAGCTCCTGCAATCGAACCTCAAGCGCGAGCTCAATCCGTGGAACGCCGCCACCAAGATGATGAACGATGCGCGCGTGGCGATCGAAGGCTTCAGCCCCGAGACCTCGGGCGAGCGCGACCCCGCCATGAAGCAGCGCGCGCTCGAGGCGCTGAAGCAATACGAGACGCAGCTCCGCTCCGTGCTGCCGGCTTAAGTTCAGCGTTTGGTTGGGCCGCGCCGTGAAGGAAGGCCGCTCCGTCGGGAGCGGCCTCGAC
>DAITBB010000086.1:0-4697 GCA_036823975.1 Hyphomicrobium sp. | reverse complement strand
GCTGGGTGGGGCGGTTTTTTTTTTTGGGTTTGGTGGGGCGGGGCTGTTTTGTTTGGCCGCTCGGGTGGTTGGGGCCTCGACGGTGCTGCTCGCCCTACAGCGTAAAGTACGCCAAGAGAGCGAGGACAAGCGCGGCGGCGGCGATGGACCGGCGCACGCCGCGCAGGAAGGCGTGATACGTCTCGACGTGGGCGGCGTAGTCGTCATCGACGACGGGATCGTGCATGACCATGGGGACCTCCGAGGGTTCGGTGCTCTCCCCGATGCCCAAGGACGTGGCGTGTGCCGCGCGGTTTACAAGATGGCCCGCGGGCGTGTGTCGCGTGTGAGGCTCTCGGTGGGCCGCTTCGAGCCCCTGCCCAGGGCGCTGGCCAGCGCTTTCTTTACATGAGCGGATGATCCGTGCGCGCCGCGAGCCTATTCCCGAGCACCGCTCCGGATCGCAGCATGCCGGGCCAGCGCCTTCTCGAACTTCGGCGTGAACAGCCACATGGCATCGAGGATCTCGCGATAGGTGGCCGAGGTTTTGGCCCGGTTCGCCTTGCCGAACGCGAAGATGCTGTTGTTGCGCAGGAAGCCCATCACGCGCGCGTCCGAGATCCTGTAGCTCTCCACATTTCCGGACCGCAGGGCGGCGCGCGTCGGTGTGGGCACGATCTGGATGAGTTGGAACAGCTTCATCTGGTCGATCTCGTCGGGGAGCATCCGCGTGATGGCGGGGATCTCGGCGAAGAGGTCCGCGTGGGCGTTCATGAGGCCGTTGCGCACGGCGATCCAGTGATTGTAACGCGGGTCGATGCGGGCGGCGCGGGCCTCCTCCCGGGCATCGCGCTCGGCGACCTGCGGATCGCGCCGCGCGACGGCCTTTTTGATCGCGGCCCATTTTCGACTGCCGTCGCGGTCCTCGCGCGGGCCCGTCTGCAGGCTGCCCTTGTAGGTGGTGGAGCGGGCGTTGCCGATGTTCTGGCGGGCGTTCGTCTCGGCGAAGAAGATGCCGAGCGCGATGCGGCCCGCGGCTTCGGCGGCCGTGGCATCCGCACCCTTGGCGCGCGCGATGGCGCGGCCGAGGTCCACGACGTCGCGCAGCGGCGCGTCGGAGGGCTGCGCGAAGGCGGGCGGCGCCTGCAGGATATCGAAGAGCGCGCCATAAGCGTCGATCAGCGGCTCGATGCGGGCGTCGAAATGGTCGGGCGGGACGCCGAATTTGTTCGCTCGGCCGATGCGCGAGGGGAGGACGTCCGTCAGGTCCTTGTAAGTGCTCATGACCTTGACGCGGGCGAGGTAGACGGCCTGGCCGGGCAGGCGCGGCAGTTTCCGGCCGCCATCGACCTCAGCGCGCCGCTCGGCGAGGATCGTCTTGAACGCGTCGAGGGCCTTGTCGTAGGCGGCCACGGCGGCGGCCTGCTCCGTGGTGAGCTTCGCCCGCTCGGCGTGGGCCGGCGCGAGCGCGACAAGGGGCAGGACGAGAGCGAGGCCGAGGCGACCCCATAGGCGCGCGGGGGAGGATGCGGGAGACGACATGGCGCGGCGATAGCGGCCCGGTAAGGCGGCGTCATGGCGGGTGTCTGGACAGGCGCACGTAGCCACCTTATCGCACAGCGTCGAGGAAGCGGCGATGCCGCTGGTATTGGTCCAGCACGTCGTGGATCAGATCCTCGCGACGCCAGCCCATCACATCGTAGTCTTGTCCTCCCTCGCGCAGGTAAACCTCGGCGCGGTAGTAGCGCTCGTCCTCGCGCCGACGGCGGCGAGGGTCCTCCAGCATGAAGCTCGGAGGCTCGTAAGGCCGGGGCCGCACGCTGTAGAAAAAGTCAATCTCCGAGCCGTGTCCGACCTCCAGCCATACCCGCCCATCCTCACCGCCCGAGACGCTGACCTCGAGGCCCTGCTCGCGCAATGCGGCTGCGACTTCTTCCAGCGCGGGCTTTGTTTTCTGGTCCAGATATTGGACCAGCTCTTTGCGGTGGGGAGGAAGCGACAGCATCGTGCGAATGCGGGTGCGCCAATCTCCGCCGCCGGGCAGCATGCGCGCCTCGCGCAGCATCGACCGCTTGATGACGTCCAGTCTCATCCCTTTGACCAGACCCCAGCACATCAGGATCATCGCGAAGGTGAAGGGTAACGCGGCGGCAATGGTGGCGGCCTGCAACGCAGCGAGGCCGCCCGCGATCAGCAGCGCGACCGCAGTCGCTCCTATCAGGAGCGACCAGAAAACGCGTTGCCACACGGGCGACTCGGCCTCGTCGCTCGAGGTCAACATATCGATCACCAGCGCGCCGGAATCGGCCGAGGTCACGAAAAAGATCACGACGAGGAGGGTTGCGACAGCGGAGCTGAGAGAGGCTGCCGGCAGCTTCTCGAGGAATTGGAACAAGGCCACCGAACTGTCGACTGCTACGGCTGAAACCAAGTCCTGCGCGCCGTCGACCATCACCATATGGAGCGCCGTATTTCCGTAAATCGTCATCCACACGAAGGTGAAGCCGACAGGGGCCAACAGGACGCCCACGACGAATTGCCGGACCGTACGTCCGCGAGAGATACGCGCGATGAACATGCCGACGAAAGGCGACCAGGCGATCCACCATCCCCAATAGAACAGGGTCCAGCCGCCGAGCCAACCGGTTGGCTCGTAGGCATAGAGGTTGAACGTCATGCTGGGCAGGTTGGAGATATATGTGCCGGTGTTCTGTACGAAGGTCTGCAGCAGATGCACGGTGGGGCCGGCTAGGAACACGAAGATCATCAGCGTGATCGCAAGGATCATGTTGAGCTCGGACAGGCGCCGCACGCCCCTGTCCAGGCCGCTGATGACCGAGCCTGTCGCAATGACAGTGATCGTCGCGATCAGCGATACCTGCACACCGAGACCCATCGGGGCATCGAACAGATAGTTCAGGCCCGAGTTGATCTGCATCACACCGAAGCCGAGCGATGTGGCGAGCCCGAAGATCGTGCCGAGTGCGGCGAAAGTGTCGACCGTGTGCCCAATGGGCCCGTGGATGCGCTCGCCGACGAGCGGGTAGAGGGCGGAGCGCATGCGCAATGGCAGACGGTGGCGGTACGCGAAGTACGCGAGAGACAGCGCCACCACGGCGTAGACGGCCCAGGCGTGGATGCCCCAGTGGAAGAACGTGATGCGCATAGCTTGGCGTGCCGCCGCCACGGTTTGCGGGTCGCCGGTCGGCGGTTGGGCATAGTGCATGATCGGCTCGGCCACGCCGAAGAACATCAGGCCGATCCCCATGCCCGCCGCGAACAGCATGGCGAACCACGTTCCGTAGCTGTAGTCGGGCTGACTGTGGTCGGGGCCGAGTTTGATGTGGCCGAATTCGCTGACGGCGATAGCAATGACGAATACGAGAAAGCCGGCGACGGCGAGCACGGTGAACCAGCCTGCATCGTGAGCGGTCCACTGCTTGGCCGCTAAGGAAAACGCTTCGACGCGTCTGGGCGCGGCTAACGAAAGCCCCACCAGGGCCAGGACGACGGCGGCCGTGGGATAAAAGACCGGGGGGAGTATTCCGGCGCGCACGGTGTCGTTGTCTGAAGCGATATTCGTCATCCCCCACTATCCTTGTTGTCTGCTCCGACGCGCGATTCGGTCACAGAATCATACAAAGTATACGCAGGTGTCAGGACCCAGAGTTCTCGGTCAGGCTTAATGCGGCCGGCGATCGCGGGAAAATCGGCGGTCTTCCCACGGAGTTGCATTTGGGGCAGGGAGGGAGCGTGCTCATGGGCGTGTTCCGGGTCTCGTTCCGTGATCTGCGGTGTCGGGGCGGTCAAAGCCGCGAGGGTGAGGTGGCGGCTGGGAATCGCGGGCATCCGGCGCTAACCTCATGCGAGGCTATAGAGCATGGAGGCAGCGATCATGTCGAAGGGCCAGAGAGCACAGAAAGAAAAGCGCAAGCCGAAGAAGGAAAAGCCAAAGGCCTCTCCCGGCGGCAAGTAAGCCTATTTGAAACAGGGTAGGCGGTCAGGAGGAGCTTGCTACTCCGCCGCCTGCTTCTTGCTCCCGCTCCCCGAGCCCTTGCTCCGCCTAACCAGCAGCTCCCGCAAATACCGCCCCGTGTAGCTCTCCTTCACGGCCGCTACGTCCTCCGGCGTTCCGGCGGCCACGATCCTCCCGCCGCCGTCGCCGCCTTCGGGGCCGAGGTCGATCAGCCAGTCGGCGGTCTTGATCACGTCGAGGTTGTGCTCGATCACCACGACGGTGTTGCCGGCGTCGGCCAGCTCGTGCAGCACCTCGAGCAGCTTCGCGACGTCGTGGAAATGGAGCCCCGTGGTCGGCTCGTCGAGGATGTAGAGCGTGCGGCCGGTGGCGCGGCGGGAGAGCTCTTTCGAGAGCTTGATGCGTTGCGCTTCGCCGCCGGAGAGCGTCGTCGCCTGCTGGCCGATGCGGATGTAGCCGAGGCCGACGCGGGCGAGGGTTTCGAGCTTGTCGCGGATCGGCGGCACGGCCTGGAAGAAGGCGGCGCCTTCCTCCACCGTCATGTCGAGCACGTCGGCGATCGACTTGTCGCGGAAGGTGACGTCGAGCGTCTCGCGGTTGTAGCGCTTGCCCTTGCAGACGTCGCAGGTGACGTAGACGTCCGGCAGGAAGTGCATCTCGATCTTGATGACGCCGTCGCCCTGGCACGCCTCGCAGCGCCCGCCCTTGACGTTGAACGAGAAGCGGCCCGGCCCATAGCCGC
>DAITBB010000018.1:30840-49438 GCA_036823975.1 Hyphomicrobium sp. | reverse complement strand
ATGTTGGCGATGCCGCCCTCGTAGATGAGGTCGACGATCAGCTTCACCTCGTGCAGGCACTCGAAGTAGGCCATCTCGGGGGCGTAGCCCGCCTCGACGAGCGTCTCGAAGCCGGCGCGGATCAGCTCGACGAGGCCGCCGCACAGCACGGCCTGCTCGCCGAAGAGGTCCGTCTCGCACTCCTCCTTGAAGGTCGTCTCGATCACGCCCGAGCGGCCGCCGCCGACGGCGGAGGCATAGGAGAGGAAGAGATCGTGGGCGTTGCCGCTCGTGTCCTGGTGCACGGCGATGAGGCACGGCACGCCGCCGCCCTTCTGATACTCGCCGCGGACCGTGTGGCCCGGCCCCTTGGGCGCCACCATGCCGACGTCGAGATCGGCGCGCGGCTCGATCAGGTTGAAATGCACGTTGAGGCCGTGGGCGAACATCAGCGCCGCGCCCTGCTTCATGTTGGCTTCGAGGTGGTCCTTGTAGATGTCCGCCTGCAGCTCGTCCGGCGTCAGCATCATGATGACGTCGGCCCACTTGGCGGCCTCGGCCACCGCCATGACCTTGAGCCCCTCCTTCTCCGCCTTGGCGGCCGAAGCGGAGCCCTTGCGGAGCGCGATCGCGACCTCTTTCACACCGGAATCGCGCAGGTTGAGCGCGTGCGCGTGGCCCTGGCTGCCATAGCCGACAATGGCAACCTTCTTGGATTTGATCAGATTGATATCGGCATCACGATCGTAATAGACGCGCATCGTTCTCTCTTGCGGTTAGGGATGATCGGAAGGCGGGCGGGTGCCCTGGGCGCAGGTCTGGCCGCAGGTCCCTCGAAAAGTGGGCGGACGTTACACCGCCGGTCGGCGTCGTTTCAATGTTCAAGAGGCGGGCGGGCGCTTTCGTCCCGGGGCCCGGCCGCCGGAACCGCCGCAGCGTCGTTAACGCGACCGAAACCGTTCGCACGCCACAATCCCCGGCCATCCGTCCCTTGCGCCCGAGCGTGCCATGCGTCGTATCCTCGAAGCCCTCGTCGTGATCGCTCTTCCGGCTGCCCTCGCCGGATGCGGCGACAGCGGCTCCGCCTCCAATGCCGGCAAGGCTGCCGACACGCGCGGCGTCATCGTCAGCGCCTCCGACTGCTCCACCTTCGGACCGGGCGCCGTCGAGCGGTGCGCCCGCGCCATCGAGCGGGCCGTGGACGTGCACGAGCGGACGGCCGCGACCTACACGAGCCTCGAGGACTGCGAGAAAGCCGTCGGAGAGCAGGCCTGCGAGCGGGCCCAGTCGGGGCATTATCGCATCCGGCTCTCCGCATTCATGGTGACGCTCGGAGAGACCGCACGCGCCGAGCCACTCTATCCCGTCAGCGGCAAGGACGCCGGCTTCCAGACCGCGCGCAAGGATACGCTGCTGGCCAGCGACCGCAGCCTCGCCTTCTCGCGCCTCGCAACGTCGGTGGCGCAGATGCACGCCACGAGTGACGCGCCGCGCCGGCGCTAGCGCCTCTTGAGCGCGTTCACTCTTATTGGACTCGGCTTTTGAGCGTGAACGCGCTCTAAATCGTTGTTTGAGAGTCTGAGTCACGCCCTCGATGCGAGCTGACCGCTCGCATCTCAAACGATCAGGCTCTAAGGGCCCGTCCATCACATCGCCGCCGCGCCGCGGCCGATGGCGGCAATGCCCGTGCGGGAGACCTCGACGAGGCCCAGCTCGGTCATCAGGTTGATGAACGTATCGATCTTGCCCGGCTTGCCCGTGATCTCAAACACGAAGTGCTCGATCGACGTATCGACGACCTTGGCGCGGAAGATCTCCGCCATGCGCAGCGCCTCGATGCGCTTCTCCCCGCGTCCCGAGACCTTGACGAGGGCAAGCTCCCGCTCGAGCGAGACACCCTCGGAGGTAAGATCGCGCACCCGGTGCACCGGCACGAGACGCTCGAGCTGATGCTTGATCTGCTCCAGAACGGCCGGCGTGCCGCGCGTCAGAATGGTGATGCGCGAGAGATGGCGCTCGTGCTCGGTCTCGGTCACGGTCAGGCTGTCGATGTTGTAGCCGCGGCCCGAGAAGAGACCGATGACCCTGGCGAGCACGCCCGGCTCGTTGTCGACCAGCACCGACAGCGTGCGGGTCTCGACCTCCTGCTTCAAGCCGGGCCCCGCGTAATGGGTTTGAGGATTGGTGTTGATCATCGGGTCTACTTCTTCTCTTGCGCCTTCTTGTTCTCTATCGCGCGCGCGGCTTCGGGAAACACGATGGAGAGAAATACGGGCAGACCGTGCTCGTCGACGAGCCGCTTCACCTCGTCCGCGAACGCCTGCGTCTTCTTGTAGTGCGTAAACGCGACCGAGATCCGCTTGCCCATGCTGTCGGCGAGGTCCTTGGGCGAGGGAACGCCCGCCTTCTTCAACGCCTCGGGCGGCATGCGCCCATAGACCTGAATGAGGGTGCGCGTCTCGAGGTAATCCTGCGCGAGGCACGCCTCGAAGCCTTCGCCGTAGGTCGAGGCGAGGCTATGCGTCTTGTAGCAGTTCTCGATCTGCGCGTAGGCGGCGGTGGCGCCGCGCGTGCGATGGATCCGGCCGATGCGCTCCGCCGCGCCCTTGATGTTGGCGACGCGGTCCCACGCCGGCGGCGCATCCGCCGCCTCGGGCTCCGCGGAGGCGCCCGTCGCGAGGCACGCCGCCACGGCTGCAATAGCGCCGCGCGTCCAGCCTAAGCGAAGGTCACGCCTCGGCATCATGCGGCTCCCCGTGCCGGCGGCCGCATCGTCGCGTCGTTTGCCAGCGCGATCCAGATCTGAATATGAGGCTGCGCTCAAACGAGCACCTTTCCTTCGTTGCCGATGGCCTTCGAGACCTCCTCGTCGGACACGTTCTCGCCGAGCAGCATCTCGTTGTGGGCCTTGCCCGACGGGATCATCGGGAAGCAATTGGCCAGCTTTGCGACGCGGCAATCGAAGAGCACCGGTCCTTTCGTGTTGATCATCTCCAGGATCGCATCGTCGAGATCGGCCGGGTGATCGCAGCGCATGCCCGTCCAGCCGTAGGCGTCGGCGAGCTTGACGAAGTCCGGCAGCGCCTCGGTGTAGCTCTCGGACAGGCGGTTGCCGTGCAGGAGCTGCTGCCACTGGCGCACCATGCCCATGTATTCGTTGTTGAGGATGAACACCTTGACCGGCAGGCGGTACTGCACCGCCGTCGAGCACTCCTGGATGTTCATCAGGATCGAGGCATCGCCCGCCACGTCGATGACGAGTGACTTCGGATGGGCGAGCTGCACGCCGATGGCGGCCGGCAGGCCATAGCCCATCGTGCCGAGGCCGCCGGACGTCATCCAGCGGTTCGGCTCGTCGAAATGGATGTACTGGGCGGCCCACATCTGATGCTGGCCGACCTCGGTCGTGATGTAGGTGTCGCGGTCCTTGGTCAGCTCGTGAAGGCGCTCGCAGGCGTACTGCGGCATGATCACGTCCTTGGAGCCCTGGTAGGAGAGCGACTTCTTCGCCCGCCAGCCCTCGATCTCCTTCCACCACGACTTCAGCGCCGCCTTGTCGAGCTGGGGCGCCTTCGTCTTCCAGACGCGCAGCATCTCCTCGAGCACATAGGCGCAGTCGCCGAGGATCGGCAGATCGACGCGGATGTTCTTGTTGATCGAGGACGGGTCGATATCGACGTGGATCTTCTTCGAGCCCGGCGAGAACGCATCGATGCGCCCCGTGATGCGGTCGTCGAAGCGCGCGCCGATGTTGATCATCACGTCGCAGTCGTGCATGGCCAGGTTGGCCTCGTAGGTGCCGTGCATGCCGAGCATGCCGAGCCACTGCTTGTCGGAGGCCGGATAGGCGCCGAGGCCCATCAGCGTGGACGTGATCGGAAAGCCCGTGAGCCGCACCAGCTCGCGCAGGAGCTGGCTCGCCTTCGGGCCCGCGTTGATCACGCCGCCGCCGGTGTAGAAGACGGGCCGCTTGGCGGACGCCATCAGGTCCACGGCCTCGCGCACGCCCGTGGGCTCCGGCTTGACGCGGGGCCGATAGGTCTTGTGGGCGATGTTGGACGGGCCGACGTAGTTGCCGCTCGCGAACTGCACGTCCTTCGGGATGTCGATGACGACCGGACCCGGCCGCCCCGCCTTGGCGATATAGAACGCCTCGTGCAGGATGCGCGGCAGGTCGTTCACGTTCTTCACGAGCCAATTGTGCTTGGTGCACGGGCGCGTGATGCCGACCGTATCGCACTCCTGGAAGGCGTCGTTGCCGATGAGATGCGTCGGCACCTGCCCGGTGATGCAGACGAGCGGAATGCTGTCCATCAGGGCGTCGGTGAGGCCGGTGACGGCATTGGTCGCGCCGGGCCCGGAGGTGACGAGCGCGACGCCGACCTTCCCGGTCGAGCGGGCGTAACCTTCCGCAGCATGCAAGGCGCCGCCCTCCTGGCGCACCAGGATGTGCTTCACCTTCTCCTGCTGGAAGATCTCGTCGTAGATCGGCAGCACGGCGCCACCCGGATAGCCGAAGACATGCTCGACGCCCTGATCCTGGAGCGCCTTGATCACCATTTCGGCGCCCGTCATCGTCCGTGCCATGAAGCTCTCCACACACCCGCAAGAAAAGCCGCCATCCCCGGCAGGGGAAGCGGCGTCCACTGGCGCGGGACCCTAAGGAGCGCCGCCCACTGCGTCAAGCCGGATGCGCATCAAAATCGTCAAATTCGGCAGCGTATATTTCCATTTCTTTCGTATCTATCCAATTCCACGAACTCATAATGCGCGAAAGCCATGTGATCTGGCGCTTGGCATACTGACGGGTCGCCGCCTTGGCCTCCTCCGCGGCCTGCGCCTGGCCGATCCGGCCGGCGACCAGATCGGCGAGCGGACGCACGCCGAGCGCGCGCATGACCGGCCGCTCGGGATCGAGATCGAGTTGCATGAGCTGCTCGACCTCCTCGACCGCACCGCCCGCCATCATGAGATCGAAACGCGCGTCGCACCGCCGGCGCAGCTCCGCGCGCTCAGGCATGACGACGAAGGCGCGGCCCTCCTCGACCCGGACGAACGGCGTTCCGGGCTCCTCCTGCCACCGGGCGAGCGAGCGGCCCGTGGCCTCCAGCACCTCGAGGGCGCGCACGAGGCGTTGCGGATCGGTGGGGCGGAGCCGCGCGGCCATCTCGGGATCGCGTGCGGCGAGCAGGGCGTGCAGCGCAGCCGGTCCGATCTCGGAGGCCAGCGTGCGCCAGCGGATGCGGATGTCAGCGGGGATCGGCGGGATCGGAGACAGACCTTCCGTCAAAGCGCGGAAATAGAGGCCCGTTCCCCCGACGACGATCGGCACGCGCCCGCCGCCTTGCACCTCGGCGATCGCGGCGGACGCTTCGGCTGCATAGCGCGCCGCCGAATAGGCCTGCGCGCCGGGAACGTGCCCGTAGAGCAGATGCGGCACGCGCTGCTCGTCGGCCTCGCTCGGGCGCGCCGTCAGCACGCGCAGCTCGCGGTAGACCTGCATGGCATCGGCATTGACGATCGTGCCGCCGACGCGCTCCGCCAGCGCAAGCGCGAAGGCAGACTTGCCGGAGGCCGTGGGCCCTGCGATCAGTATGGGAGCGGCGGTCGTCATGCCGCTATCTATCCCGAGCCCGCCCCCTCCGCATCTCTTTCTCACCCTCCAGGATCCGCCGATGTCGCCTGCCCTCCATCTCGTCTTGACCGCAGCGCCCGGCTCGGACGCGCTGACCGAAGAGATCGTCGGCGCCGTGGCCGCGGCCGTGCCGGGACTGAGCGGGGCGCGCTGGCTCGCCGTCCGGGAGGCGTGGGAGGCGTCTCTGGCCGTCCCCCTCGCGGACATCGACGCCACCGCCGCGCGGTCCGCGGCCGAGCGCGCCAGCGGAGCGCGCCCGGTCGACATCAACCTCGTGCGCGCGGACGACACCCGCCGACACAAGCGCCTCCTCTGCGCGGACATGGAAAGCACGATCATCGCCGAGGAGATGCTGGACGAGATGGCCGACCTCGTCGGCTGCCGTGCCGAGATTGCGGCGATCACCGCGGCGGCCATGCGGGGCGAGCTCGATTTCGAAGCCTCCCTCCGCCGCCGCGTCGCCCTGTTCGACGGCGTCGAGCTGGGGAAGGTCGCTGCGCTCGGAGAGCGGGTCACGCTGATGCCGGGCGCGGAAACGCTCGTCAGGACCCTCGCGGCGAACGGCGCGCGGACCGCGCTCGTGACCGGGGGCTTCACGCTCTTTGCCGCGCCGGTGGCCGAGCGCCTGGGTTTCGACAGCGTGACGGCGAACATGCTCGAAATCGAGAATGGACGCCTCACGGGCCGCGTCGTTCCGCCGGTCGTGAGTCCCGAGGGCAAGGCCGACACGCTCGTGCGCCTGACGCGGGAGCTGGGTCTCGCCCCCGACGACACCCTCGCGGTGGGCGACGGCGCCAATGACGCCATGATGCTGAGGGCCGCCGGGCTCGGCGTGGCGTTCCATGCCAAGCCCATCCTCGCCACGCAGGCGCGCATGGCGGCGAACGGCGCCGTCGTGCAGCACGGCGATCTCACCGCCCTCCTTCACCTCCAAGGCTACCGGAGCGCCGACCTCGTGAAATAGCCGCGAGCCTAGTGCCCTCCGTGCAATGCGGATTGACAGCCTTTGCCTGTAAATTCTATACTATATATATCAAGTTTAAATAAAACCTCTTGGTGGAAACATGCCCTCACGCTTCAGTCGCCTGGTCCTGGCCTCCGCTCTCGCCTGCTCGCTCGCAGGTGCTGCCCTCGCGGAAGAGCACGTCGTCGAGATGCTCAACACCGACGGCGAAGGAAAGCGCATGCTGTTCAAGCCGGACTTCCTCAAGGTCGCCGTCGGCGACACCGTGAAGTTCGTGCCCAAGGAGAAGCCTCACAACGCCGAGGCGATCCCCGAGCTGTGGCCGGAAGGCGCCGCGCCGTTCCAGGGTGCGCTCAACGAGGAAGCCACCCTCAAGATCGAGAAGCCCGGCATTTACGGCATCAAGTGCATGCCGCACTACGGAATGGGCATGATCGCCATGATCGTGGCCGGAGACGAGCTGCCGAACAAAGGCCAGCTCGACACCTACAAGCCCAAGGGCAAGGAATCGATCAAGCGCTTCGACGGCTTCAAGACCCAGGTCGGACAGTAGACCCTCGACAGCGCGAAGGTAGTCGCGCACGGGAGCGGCCCGGCGGGCCGCTCTCATCGATCCACGTAATGCGACCCACGCAATGCGACAGGCGGCGCACGACGCCGTCATGCAGCGCATAGCGACCCGACACTCCTCCTTCGGCTTCACGTTCATCTTCAAGGCGGCGCGTGCGCTGTTTTCAGGGGCTGCCCCGTGCGGCACGCGTGTTCGCACGCCCACCGCGCCGGCTACTCCGTCAGGGTCGACGCCGCGCCGATCCGAGAGCCCACTTCAGACCGTTTGACAGTCTCGCCTTATTTCTATACGAAAATAATCAAGAATTAAAACTCGAGGGAGAATCCGATGCTTCGTTTTGCCTTTGCCGCCGCCGCCGCTGCTCTCGCGCTCGCCGTCTCGCTCGCGGCCACCGCGTCCGCCGACGAGCACGTCGTCAAAATGTTGAACGGAAACGGCAAGGGCAAGTTCATGCTGTTCGATCCCGAGGTCGTCCACGCCAAGGTCGGCGATACGGTCAAGTTCGTGCCCACCAACAAGGGTCACAATGCGGAGATGATCCCCGGCCTCTGGCCGGCGGACGCGGCCGAGTTCAAGGGCCGTCTCAACGAGGAGGTCGTGCTGACCATCGACAAGCCCGGCATCTACGGCATCAAATGCCTGCCGCACTATCCGATGGGCATGATCGCCGCCGTCGTGGCCGGCGAGCTCACCAACAAGGCTCAGCTCGATACCTACGCGCCGTCGGGCTCGGCCGTGAAGCGTTACGAGGAGCTGAAGGCCAAGATCCTTCAGTAGGATGGCGGCGTTTCATCGGGGGAAGCAACCGCTCGCGGCTCGGCTGCGGGCGGTTGCGCCGGCTCCGGGCGGTCCGGAGACAGGAGATCCGCACCGGCCTCGAGCGCAGCGGCCAGCTCCTCCCGGGCCTTCTCGGCCTGGCGCTGGCGATTCCAGAGGCTCGCGTAGAGGCCATCCCGCGTCATCAGCTCCGCATGCGTCCCGCGCTCGACGAGGCGGCCTTTGTCCAGCACCAGGATCTGGTCGGCGTGCACGATCGTCGACAGGCGATGGGCGATGACGAGGGTGGTCCGGTCCACGGCGACGCGATCGAGCGCGTCCTGGATTTCCTTCTCGGTGTGACTGTCGAGAGCGCTCGTCGCCTCGTCCAGCATGAGGATCGGCGGCCCCTTGAGCAGCGTGCGCGCGATCGCCACGCGCTGCTTCTCGCCGCCTGAGAGCTTCAGCCCGCGCTCGCCGACCATCGTCTGGTAGCCCTGCGGCAGCGTCGCGATGAAGGTGTCGATCTGCGCGAGGCGGGCGGCCTCCTGCACCTCGCCGTCCGTCGCGTCCGGCCGGCCATAGCGGATGTTGTAGAGGATGGTGTCGTTGAACAACACCGTATCCTGCGGCACGACGCCGAGCGCCCGGCGCAGCGAGGCCTGCGTCACGTCGCGGATGTCCACGCCGTCGATCGTCACCCGGCCGCGCTCGATGTCGTAGAAGCGGAACAGGATGCGCGAGATCGTGCTCTTGCCTGCCCCCGACGGGCCCACGATCGCCACCATCTTGCCGGCCGGCACCTCGAAGGAGATGTCGTGCAGGATCTCGCGGTCGCGATCGTAGGAGAACGAGACGTTCTCGAAGCGCACCGTGCCCTCGCGCACGACGAGCTCCCGGGCACCGGGCCTGTCCTCCACCTCGGGCCGCACCGCGAGCAGTGCGAACATGGTCTCGAGATCGACGAGGCCCTGCTTGATCTCGCGATAGACCATGCCCATGAAGTTCAGCGGCACGTAGAGCTGGATCATCACCGCGTTGATGAGCACGAAATCGCCGACCGTATGCGTGCCCGCCATCACGCCGCGGGCGGCGAGCCACATCACGAGCGTCATGCCCACGGTGAAGATGACCGCCTGTCCGGAGTTCAGCACGCCGAGCGAGTAGTACGTCTTGACCGCCGCCGCCTCGTAGCGCGCCATGGCGGAATCGTAGCGGCGCGCCTCTGTGTCCTCGTTGCCGAAGTATTTGACGGTCTCGAAATTGAGCAGGCTGTCGATGGCCTTGGTGTTGGCCTCGGTATCGCTTTCGTTCATCTCGCGGCGGATCGCGATGCGCCGCTCGGAGGCGGCGAACGTGAACCACATGTAGGCCGCCACCGTCGCCATCAGAATGAGGACATACGTCCAGTCGAAATAATAGACGAGCAGCACCGACACGAGGACCATCTCGATCACCGTCGGCGCAAGTTGCATCACACCCATGCGCACGATGAGATCGATCCCGCGCGTGCCGCGCTCGATGACGCGCGAGAGCCCGCCCGTCCGCCGCTCGAGATGAAAGCGGAGCGACAGCTTGTGCAGGTGGCGGAACGTGCGGTTGTTGAGCTCGCGGATGGCATGCTGGCCGACGCGCGTGAAGAGCACGTCGCGCACCTGGTTCAGCACCATCATCAGAACGCGGCCCACGCCGTAGGCCACGATCAGCATGGCGATCCCGAGCGCCAGGCCCTTGGCGGCAACCTCGGGCTTGGCGATGTCGGCCGCGAGCCAGTCTGTCGCCTCCTTGAAAGCGATGGGGATGACGACGGTCACGAGCTTGGCGAGGACGAGCACGACGAAGGCGCCCGCAACCTCCATCCGGAGATCGCGCCGGCCCGCCGGCCAGATGAACGGCAAAAGATTTCTCAGCACCGTCCAGTGGTTGGCATCGGAAGGCAGGCCGAGGAGGTCGGGCCGCTCGCTGCGGCTCGCCGAGGATGTCGCAATGCTCGTTGGTCTCATGTCTCTCGCAGTCGGAAGGCGTCCCGGTCCGCGCCGATCGTGGAGGGGGGCGGACGCGCGGGCGCTATCGGGGAGCGAGACTTAGCCCCTTTGCCCGGTCATGGCCAGCCGCAGGGCTGCCTCGATCCGCGTGAGCGGCCCGGCCGCCGCCCGCCGGCACGGACAGCGGCGGACGCGGCGCGGCGCACGGGCCCGGCGCTCGCGTGCGGTCGTGATCGCCGGCCAGACCTTCTCAGCCTTGTGGGAATGGCGGCGCTTCGAAATCGCCGCACGCGTTTTGCCGTGCCTGCCGGCGTGGGTGTGCGCAGTGCGGCGCGACGTCTTGTGCCGGCACTGTCTCCGCGGGGTCGCGTCTGCACGCGCGCTGCGCGCTTTCGCCGACATCTTACGGCGCGACGTGGCCGACTTCCCTCGCTTCGCGCTTGCTGCGCGCTTGAAGGTTCGTTGCGCCTTGCCGGCCCGGCGATCGGCACGCCGCACTTTTGGCACCCGATCCGCGGCGGTCCTCGCCTCAGCGCGCTGTTTCTCTTCGGCTACATGCGCCTCTGCGAGACGCTGACGTTCCGCAGCCTCACGCTCCGCGGCGGCTTTTCGATCTGCTTCGGCCTTCGCCTGCGCGTCTGCCTCGGCGCGTTGCTTCTCTTCGGCCACACGGGCGTCCGCAAGGCGCTGTCGTTCCGCAGCCTCCCGCTCCTCGGCAGCCTTCCGCTCCGCTTCAGCCTTGGCCTGCGCATCTGCCTCGGCGCGTTGCTTCTCCGCAGCCGCACGGGCCTCCGCAAGGCGCTGACGTTCCGCAGCCTCGTGCTCCGCGGCTGCTTTCCGCTCCGCATCCGCCTCGGCCTGCGCCTCGGCGCGTTGCTTCTCCTCAGCCGCACGCACCTCTGCGAGGCGCTTACGTTCTGCAGCCTCCCGCTCCGTAGCCGCCTTCTGCTCCGCTTCGTCCTTGGCCTGCGCCTCCGCCTCGGTGCGTTGCTTTTCCTCGGCCGCACGCGCCTCTGCGAGGCGCTGACGCTCCGCCGCCTCCCGTTCCTCTTCGGCCTTCCGCTCCGCAGCCGCCTTGGCCTCGGCTTGGGCCCGCGCTTCCTGATAGGTGCGGCGCGCTTCCGCGATCTCGGCCTCCGCAGCCTCCCGCTCCTCGGTGGCCTTCCGATCTGCTTCGGCCTTAGCCTGCGCGTCGGCCTCGGCGCGCTGCTTCTCCTCGGCCGCACGCGCCTCCGCGAGGCGCTGACGCTCCGCCGCCTCCCGCTCCGCAGCCGCTTTGCGCTCCGCTTCGGCCTTGGCCTGGGCTTCGGCGCGGGCACGCGAGTCCTGATAGGCGCGGCGCGCGTCGGCAATCTCGGTCTCCGCCGCGGCGCGCTTGGCAGCCCTCAGCTCCGCCGCGCGTACGCGTTCCTCCTCGGCTTTTCGCGCCTCCTCATCCGCCATCCGCACCTGCTCGGCCTCGGCAATCCGCCGCTCCTCCGCGTCGCGGCGGCGCTGCTCCTCCGCCATGCGCCGCACGTGCGCCTCGGAGGGCGCGGCGTCCGCCTGGTTCGGGATCAGGCTCTGCACCTCCGACCGCTGCCGCCTCTCCTGCTTTTCGAACGCCTCGAGCTTCTTCAGCCCCTCCTCGATGCGCCGATCCAGCTCCTCCTTGATGCGGGCGAGCTCGGCCTTGCGCGCCTCGGCACGCTTCAGCTCGGCCTCGGCCGGCGTATCGCCCCCGGACGCGGACCCTTTCGGCGCCGCCCTGCGCGCCGCTTCGGCAGCCGCATCGGCGCGCTCGACGGCCTCGTTCCATTGCGCCTGCGCCCGGCGCCGCGCCTCGACGAACGCATCGGCGTCCTGCCCCGGATCTCCGGTGAGCCCGAAAGCGACGTCCGTCCGCGGCTCGATGCCGATGCGATGCGCGGCCTGCCGGACCCAGAACGCCACATAGTTCACGGCGGCGCCAACCGTGCGCGCCAGGAGATGCACGGGACCACGCACAGTCGAAGCCTGCACGCTCTCGTCACCCGGCAGCGGAGCCCGCGCCACGGAGAGCTTCGCCGTGATTTCCTCCTGATACGTGCGTGCGACCCGCCCGAGCCAATCGGACACGGAGGCCGCCGTCGTCATCTCGTCCGCCGACCCGGCTGCGAAGGGTGCTGGCTCCGCGTGGGCCGTCACCGGTCCGCCCGCGAGCAGGCCTACCGCCACCACGGCTGCCGCGAGCGCTCGGGCCGAGCCCCGAGGTCCTGACGTCACCCTACGCACACTGCACTCCACTCGCTGCCCCGGCCAGCCGTTCCCCGGTCCCGCCATCCGTCATACTACGGCACTTCGGGCCGCGCGAGACTACCAGGAGCCGGGTAAATTTTCGCCATTCTCAAATGGGTTAATCGCCTATCCTCCGAGACGGGCGCGCGTCCCCGGAGCTGCGGGCCTTGAGTCGACGACATTGGCAGAGGCCGGCGCAATCACCATGTGTTCAATATCTGGGGCACGGGGGACCTCCCACGGCCCAGGATTGCCGACGTCTCGGAGCAGGCACGTCCCGTGCCGATCCCAAAAAAGGATAAACGTTTGAAAAGAGATTTGTCGTCCCCTCCGCCCCCCACTCCCGACAGATCCACGAACGGCGCGCACGCCCCCGTCGCGGCGGAGCGCACCGGGCAGGACCCGTCGCACGCGCGCCCGGCGGAGCGCGTCCGGAGCATCTGCGTCTATTGCGGATCCGGGCCGGGCCGGGGGCCCGTCTACGCCGAGGCCGCGCGCACGCTCGGCCGCGCGCTGGCAGCCAGCGGCATCGGGCTCGTCTACGGCGGCGGCGGCCTTGGCCTCATGGGCGAGGTTGCCCGCGCGACGCTCGAATCCGGCGGCAAGGTCACGGGCATCATCCCGGACTTTCTGACCGCGCGCGAGCACATGCTGACGGACGTCACCGACCTCGTCGTGACGAGCGACATGCACGAGCGCAAGCGGCTGATGTTCGAACGCTCGGACGCGTTCGTGGCGCTGCCGGGCGGCATCGGCACGCTCGAGGAGCTGGTCGAGCAGATGACCTGGGCCCAGCTCGGGCGCCATCACAAGCCGATCGTTGTCGCCAACATCGCCGGCTTCTGGGCGCCGTTCCTGCACCTCCTGACGCACATGCGGGCCGAAGCCTTCATTCGTGCCGGGCTCGAGGTGCCGTTCGATGCGGTCGACGAGGCGGAGGATATCGTCCCGCGCATCACCGCTCTTCATGCAGCCCGCCAGCATATCGCCGAGCCCGCGGCGATGATCAAGTTCTGAGCGAGACGAGGAGAGCGACTTTCGGCGGCGCGTACGAGCGCCGCCGGGTCTCACCTCAATCCTTGGCGCGCTCGACGTAGGAGCCATCGGCCGTCATCACGACGACGCGGGTGCCGCTCTCGATGTGCGGCGGCACCATGATGCGGGCACCGTTCGCCAGGATGGCGGGCTTGTAGGACGACGAAGCCGTCTGCCCCTTCACGACCGGATCGGCCTCGACGATGTCGAGCGTCACGCGCGCCGGCAGCTCGATCGCGATCGGATTGCCCTCGAACAGGGAGATGTTGCACGTCATCCCTTCCTGCAACCAGATCGCCTGATCGCCGACAACGTCCTTCGAGACGAGGATCTGATCGTAGGTCTCGGGCTGCATGAAGTTGTAGCCCATGTCGTCCTCGTAGAGGAAATTGAAGTCCTTCTCCTCGAGGTAGGCGCGCTCGACCTGGTCGGTCGTGCGGTAGCGCTCCGTCACCTTCACGCCATCGGCGATGCGGCGCATTTCGAGATGCGTCACGGGCGTGCCTTTGCCCGGATGAATGTTCTCCGCCGTCAGCACGACGGCGAGCTTGCCGTCGAGGTCGAGCACGTTGCCCTTGCGGATCGAGCTGGCGATGACTTTAACCACGATCTTTTCTCCATGCGTTCCGGATGCGCCCGACGGCCTCCGCTCGGCCAATGCGCCAGAAAAACGTCTGCTCGGGCAGGAAATATGGGCGCTCTCATACTCTGGATCGCCCACGAGGCCAAGGCCTCAGGCGTCATCAGCGGCGCGCGGGACGCGCACTGACACGCGATCGGTGCCCGATCGTGCGTTGGACGCAGCGTCCCTGAGCTGATGTCAGAGCGTTGGAATCGGAGAAAGGAGGACCTGACGCGACGTGCGTCCGGGCCGCGGGTTAAGCCGCGTGGCCGCCATCCGGATCGCCCTCGTCGGATGCGTCATTGTCCTCAGCGTCGTCGTCCTCCGCGTCGGATGCCTCGGCCGTCGTCTCGTCGCTCTCAGTCTCGCCGACGTCCGTCTCACTCTCCTCGCGCTCGATCTCTTCGGCCTCGTCCTCGGCCTCTTCGCTCTCCTCGCTCGGCTCGGCTTCGAGCGGCAGCTCGTCCGGCATGAGGGAGGCGGCGATGGAGGGATCGGGCACCGTGAAGTCCGGCGGGAGGTGGCCGTCCAGCAGACCCTGCGCCTTGAGATCGACGAGCCCCGGCAGGTCCTTCACGCTGTCGAGGCCGAAGTGGGCAAGGAAGCTGTCGGTCGTGCCGTAGGTCAGCGGCTTGCCGGGCGCCCGGCGGCGGCCGCGCGGACGGACCCAGCCCGCCTCCATCAGGATGTCGAGCGTGCCGGCCGAGGTCGTGACGCCGCGGATGTCCTCGATCTCGGCGCGCGTCACGGGCTGGTGGTAGGCGATGATCGCGAGCGTCTCGAGCGCCGCCCGCGACAGCCGCCGCTCCTCGACGGCGTGCCGCTCGAGCAGATAGCCGAGATCCTCCGCCGTCCGGAACACCCACTTGCCGGCCACGCGCACGAGGTTGACGCCGCGCGGCGCGTACACGGCCGCGATGTCGTCCAGGATGGCGCGGATGTCGCTGCCATGGCGAAGCTGCTGGCTGAGCCACGCCTCGTCGAGCGGCGCCGTGGAGGCGAACAGCAGCGCCTCGACGATGCGCTGATCCTCGAGGCGCTCCTCGGCAGGCGGCGCGAGGCCCGCTTCGACGGCTTCCACCTCCGACAGCGCGCGCGCCAGCTCGAGCGCCTCCGGCGCGTCGGCATCGGCCTCCTCGTCGAGCCCGTCGCGGCTCACCAGTCTCAGCTTCGGCGGAACCATGCTCGCCATCCTCACCCGGAAGCGCCCGTCGCGGCGCGGAAACCCACAAGCCGCCTCATGCGCCCCTCGCTTCACCGATCTCGACGCGCTGCCATTCGGCGCCCGCCTCGCGCTTGCGCATGTAAAGCGGCGCGAACGGCTCCTCCTGGCGCAGCTCAATGACGCCCTCGCGGGCCATTTCGAGCGTCGCGCCGAACGAGCTCGCCACCACCGTCTTCCCCTCCTCGGATTCGCCGAGGTAGGTCTTGAGGCAGGCGTCGAGTTCCACCCAGTCTCCGATCTTTTCTCCAACCAGCGTCTCGAGCTTCTGGCGCGCCTGCTTGATCGACCAGACGCGCCGCGCCTTGACGACGTGCGTCACCTTAATCGTGCGCCGGCGCAGCTCGCTGTAGGCCTTGAGCAGGTCGAAGATCTCGGCCGTCCAGCGCACCTCGCTGATCGTCTGCGCCTGCTCCGGCATGCCGCGCTGGAACACGTCGCGGCCGAGGCGCTTGCGCGTCATCAGCTCCGCCATGGCCGAGCGCATCGCCTCGAGCCGCATGAGGCGGAACGTGAGCCGGCGCGCCATCTCGTCGGGCGAGGCCTCGTCCTGCGTCTCCTTCTCGCGCGGCAGGATGAGGCGCGACTTCAGGAAGGTGAGCCAGGCCGCCATCACCAGATAGTCGGCGGCGATCTCGATCTTGAGCCGCTGCGCCTCGCCGATGTAGGCGAGATACTGATCGACGAGCGACAGGATCGAGATCCTGGCGATGTCGACCTTATGCGTGCGCGCAAGTGCGAGCAGGAGATCGAGCGGCCCCTCGAACCCGTCGACATCGACGATCAGCGCCTCGGAGGCCGCAGGCGCGAGATCGCGATCGGGGGCTTCCCAGCCCTCGCCCGTCTCCCTGCGCTCGATCGTCTCGTCCGTCATGGGTCCTTCGCGTCGCGGAGCATAAGCCCCGCACCAGCTCCGTCTTTTCCCGCAGACTACACTGATTCAGGATCGCGTCCCGCGGTTCCCAGCGCGAGGGCGAGCTGCTGCTCCGCCCGGGCCACATCATAAGGCTCGCGGCGCTTGAGGACGGCCACGGCTGCGCGGAACCGCCGCAGGCCATCGCCGGCGAGAACGGGTGCCGCCTCGGCCACCTGCTCCATTTCCGCCAGCAGGCCATTGCAATGGAGCGCGAGGTCGGAGCCCGCCGCCAGCACGGCGCGGCAGCGGTCCTGGAAGCTGCCCGACAGCGCCTTCATGCTGAGATCGTCGCTCATGAGGAGGCCGTCGAAGCCGATCTCGCCGCGGATCACCTCCTGCGTCACGCGCGCCGACGTGCTCGCGGGCGCGTCCGCATCAAGTTCGGAGAACACCACATGCGCCGTCATCGCGGCCGGCAGGTCGGAGAGCGCGCGGAACACGGCGAAATCCGTAGCCGAAAGAGCCGCGTGCGGCGCCTCCACGACGGGCAGTTCGAGATGGGAATCGGCCGTGGCCCGGCCATGTCCGGGGATATGCTTGACGACCGGCAGCACGCCGCCGGCCATGAAGCCGTCCGCCACCGCACGCGCGAGTGCGGCCACCTGCGCCACGTCCTGCCCGTAGGCGCGGTCGCCGATAACGTCGTGCGCGCCCGCGACGGGGATATCCGCCACCGGCGCGCAATCCGTGTTGATGCCGAGCGCGAGAAGGTCGTCAGCGAGAAGGCGCGCGGTCAGATAGGCCGCCTCGCAGGCGCCCGCCGGATCGTCGCCGTAAAGGCGCGCATAAGCCGCCGCTGCCGGCAGCGCACGCCCCAGCGGCGGGCGCAGGCGCTGCACGCGCCCGCCCTCCTGATCGATGAGCACCAGAAAGTCGTCGTGGCCGACCGCAGCCCGCACGTCGCCGACGAGGCGGCGGATCTGATCGTGGCCGATGCAGTTGCGCGCGAACAGGATGAGGCCCGCCGGCGTGGCGGCGCGCAGAAAGGCCGCCTCGTCAGGCGTCAGCACCTCGCCCGAGACGCCGGTCAGGAACGCGCGCATGGTCATGAACGCCCTGGGATCAGTAGGCCGTGACCCAGCAGCCGCTGTAGCCCTCGGCCTTGAGCTGGGTGCAGACCGAGTTCGCCGAATCCCGCGAGCCGGGCGGGCCGACAAGAAGGCGATGATAGGTGCCCTTGGCGCCGAGATTGGCTTCCTGGATGTCCGGCGTCTTGTTCTGAAGGATCGAGCCGTAGCGCTGCTGCATGTCCGCGAACTGGGCGAGCGCGCTCATGCGGCTGCTGCCGGAGGCCGGCACCGAGGCGAGCACGGCGACATAGCCGGCGCCCGTCGGCTTGGGGCCGGTCGGCGCGGGCCTGTCGGGCAGAGCCGCAGTCCGCTCCGGCTTGGGCAAGGCGGCCTTCGCTGCCGGCTTCACCGGGACAGCCGCCGCGGCCTCCGCCGCATCGGCCTTCGCCTTCGCAACGATCTTGGCCGGCGGCTTGGCGGCCTTGGCCGGTGGTGCCTTGGCTGCAGCCTCGGCATTGGCCTTCTGGGCGGCATTGACCATCTCGACCGGCGCGGGCTGGCCCGCAGGCGGCGCAGCCTGGCGGCCCGGCACCGGACCGGAGTTGCCGAGCCCATCGATGACGGTGAGACCGGGAACGGTGACGACCGCCCGCGTATCCGCGTTGGCCGGCGGCTGGATCTGCCCGTCGCGCCCGACCGTCACGATCGGGACCTTCTTCACGCCGGTCGGATCGGCCGTTGCCGCCGCGCCACCTTCACCCAGGCGGCCCATGATCTTGCTGTCGGTATGCGCAAACTTCTTTCCGCCCGGATCCGAGGGCCGCACCTTGGACGGGCTGTCCATGCCTTTGACCACCGGCGTCGGCTCGTCCGAGTCCGGAGCCAGCAAGCCGTTATAGGCGAACGCGATGCCGACACCGGCCACCAGCGTGCACGCCATCACGGCCGCCATCTTCTTCCAGCTCCGCCGCGGCGCCGGCGCATCGAATTGCGCGTCGTCCTCGGCGTAGCTCTGATCGAAGGCCCCGTGATGGGAGGGCTGAGCCGCATAGTCCTGCGCGCCGAGCGCGGGATCGGCATAGCCCGCCTGATCGTAGCCCCCGGCGTGCTCCCACTGCTGCTGGGCATGAGGATCCTGCGCCGGATCGCCGTAGCCGTGGTGCACATCCTGAGGATCGAGGTTGAACCCCTGTCCGGCCCCGGCCCACGGGTCCTGCTCGGGCTGAGCGGAAGCCGGTCCGTAGCCCTGAGCCGAGAGGCCCGAGCCACCGTAACCCGCCGCGTAACCGGGCTGCGATTGGGGATGGCCGCCAAACTGAGGCGCGTGGCCCGCGCCATAGCCGAGCGCAGGGTTGCCTGCTCCGTAGCCCGCCTGGAACGCATCGCTCCCGTACCCATCGTAGCCGGGAGCGGACGCATGAGGCTCTCCCGGCGCAGGCGCCGGAGCATAGTGCGATGCAGGTGCCGACGGCATCAGCGGATGAGAGGCCGCGCCCTGCCCGTAGCCGTGCGGCTGGGGAGCGGGAGGCGCGCCGTAGCCGGCAAGCCCGAACGGATCGGACGCGGCCGTCTGCGGCGGCGCGTAGCCGTAGCCATCGGGCCGCAGCGCGGCGAGCGGATCGTGATGGACGGCGGCATGGGGATCGC
>DAITBB010000018.1:0-30822 GCA_036823975.1 Hyphomicrobium sp. | reverse complement strand
GATTGGGTTTCGCCTTTGCCTTGAGGGTTTCCGGCGGTCTTTGCGGGCGCTGGGGCTGGCCCGTGGCCGCGGCGCGGGCGCTCCTGGGCCTGCACCTGCGCCGCCCAGGCGTGGGCGTCGAACACCGGCTCGGCCGGTTGCTGCGGGTGCTGAGGCGCATAACCGGGCGCAGCGGGCCGCCCCTGCGAGGTGGAAGCCTGCTGTGATGGCGCCAGAGAATTATTGAACCGCGTCATTTCTCGGACCCCTCGCCGCACATGCTCCGGCGCCGGTAAGCCGCATCCGGACCGGAGTCTGACGGCGGAACTTTACCGGCAGCGGCCTTAGGCCACCAACGGATTTCCTGTCTTTTCCACGCTCACACGTCCCCGCTCGCACGGGGCGCAGCACGGCCGTCGTTCCGAGCCGCTGCGCGCGAGGAGCGCTTTCGAATCAGCACTCTAGCGCATCGCCTCGGGCGCTCCGACACCGAGCACCCTCAGGCCTGAGGATAACACCTGCTGCAATGCCGCCACGAGCGCGCACCGAGCGGCCGTCAGCGCTCGATCCTGCCCCTGGATAACGCGCAATTGTGGCAAATCATTGCCTCTCGTCCAATGCGCGTGGAAAGCGGAAGCCAAATCATAGAGATAGAAGGCGAGCCGATGCGGCTCGTGGGCACGCGCCGCGCCCGCGATCAGCTCCGGGAAGAAGGCGGCCTTGCGGATCAGCTCCAGCTCTCCCGCATCTTTCAGCAGGGAAAGGTCGGCAACGACCTTGCCGGCGTCGGCATAGCTGAGGCCGGGCAGCGCTTCGTGCGCGTTGCGCAACACGGAAGCCGCCCGCGCGTGCGCATACTGCACGTAGAAGACGGGGTTGTCCTTCGACTGCTCCGTGACCTTCGCGAAATCGAAATCGAGCTGCTCGAGCTCCTTGCGATAGAGCATCATGAAGCGCACGGGGTCGCGCCCCACCTCGTCCACGACGTCGCGCAGCGTCACGAACGTGCCGGCGCGCTTGCTCATCTTGTAGGGCTCGCCGTTCTTGAACAGCTTCACGAGGTTCACGACCTTGATGTCGAGATCGGCCGTGCCGCCCGTCGTGTGCCAGTGCTTGAGCTTGCCCTTGCCGTCGCGCTCGACGGTGCCGTCGGCGAACGCCGCGACCGTCGCCAGCATGCGCGGGATGTAGCCGATGTGGTCGGCCCCGAACACGTTGATCATGTGCCGGAAGCCGCGCTGCAGCTTGTCGTAGTGATAGGCGACGTCGCCGGCGAAATACGTATAGGTGCCGTCCGCCTTCATGAGCGCGCGGTCCGCCTCGTCGCCGAAGGCCGTGGAGCGGAAGAGCGTCTGCTCACGATCCTCCCATTCCTCGTCGTCGTGCCCCTTGGGCTTTTCCAGGCGGCCCTCGTAGATCAGGCCCTTCTTGCGCAGCTCCGCAATCGCGGCCTGCACCTGATCGGTGCCGGCCTGCGTGAGGGACGCCTCCGAGAAGAAGACCTCGTGCGTGATGTTGAGCGCGGCGAGATCGTCCTTGATCATCGGCATGATGCGGTCGATCGCGAACGTGCGCACGCGCGGCAGCCATTCGGCCTCCGGCTTGTCGAGCAGCGCGCGCCCCTCCGCCTCGGCGAGCGCGGCGCCGACGGGCTTCAGGTAATCGCCAGGGTAGAGCCCGGCGGGGATTTCGCCGATGTCCTCTCCCAGCGCCTCGCGGTAGCGCAGGAACACGGAGCGCGCGAGCACGTCCACCTGCCCGCCGGCGTCGTTGATGTAGTATTCGCGCGTGACGTCGTAGCCGGAGAACGCGAGCAGGTTGGCCAGCGCATCGCCGAACACCGCGCCGCGGCAATGGCCGACATGCATCGGCCCCGTCGGATTGGCCGACACGTACTCGACGTTCGTCTTAGCGCCCGCCCCGAGGTCGGAGGCGCCGAAGCGCGCACCCTCGCGATGGATCGCCGCGACGACGCGATGCCAGAAGGCGTTCGTCAGGCGCAGGTTGAGAAAGCCCGGTCCCGCCACCTCGGCCGACGCGATATCCGGATCCGCTTCGAGCACGGCCGCCAGCGCCTCGGCGATGTCGCGCGGCTTTTGCCTGGCGGCCTTCGCCAGCACCATCGCGGCGTTGCACGCGAGATCGCCATGCGCCGGATCGCGCGGCTGCTCGACGGACACGGCGCTGAAGTCCAGCCCCTCCGGCAGCACGCCGCGCTGGGCCAGCCCTTCGAGCACCGTCAGAACCCGCGTCTCGATCTCCGAGAAAACATTCATGACGTGGAGTCCTGATTCCTTATGGATGGATAGTCTTTGGCAGGATGCCGCGCGGCGCAAATCGGCCGCATGGGGTGGCCGTTTCACGCTCGTGCCGGGCGGGGAAGGCATCGGCCCGGCTATCGCAATTCCGGCGTTCCGTCAAACAGGCGCTCGTGCTCGGCCAGCGCGTAGCGATCGGTCATGCCGGCGACGAAATCCGCGATCAGCCGCGCCCGCATCCGCGCATCGAGCCCCTCCTCGGCCGCCCGCCACGCTTCAGGTAAGGCTGCGGGATCGGCCACATAGCGGTCGAACAGGCGCGCCACGACGGCCTCGGCCTCGTCCATCACGTCCATGACCCGCCGGCTGCGGTAGACACGGTGCATCAGAACATCCTTGAGCGCGGCGAGGTCGCGCACCATGCCGGGCGAGAACGCCACCACGGCCGCGTCCGCCGCGCGGATGTCGGAGGGCGTGCGCGGGCCTAGGGCCGCGAGGCGCCGCCGGCTCTCCTGCACCACGTCCTGGATCAGCACCGTGATCATGCGCCGCGTCACCTCGTAGGTGACCCGCCCGCGCGCGCCGCGCTCGGAGCGGTCGGGGCGCGCGAGACCCGACACGATGGGGCCGACGATCGGCACGCCGGCCAGATCGTCGAGGGTCAGCAGGCCGGCCCTCAGGCCATCGTCGGTGTCGTGGCTCACATAGGCGATGTCATCGGCCAGCGCCGCCGCCTGCGCCTCGGCGGAGGCCCAGCGTACGGGGTCGAGGCTCTGCCAGTCCTCGATCTTGCGGATCACCTTGCGCACCGGCGCGTGCGCATCCCCGGTGATCGGCCCGTTGTGCTTGGCGAGACCTTCCAGGCTCTCCCAAGTAAGGTTGAGGCCGTCGAAGGCGAGGTACTTGCGCTCGAGCGCGGTCACGACGCGAAGGCTCTGCGCGTTGTGGTCGAAGCCGCCCCAATCCGCCATCCGCCGGTCGAGCGCGCGCTCCCCCGCATGCCCGAACGGCGGATGGCCGAGATCGTGGGCCAGCGCCAGCGCCTCCGCCAGATCCTCGTCCAGCCTGAGTTGCCGCGACATCGTCCGCGCGATCTGCGCCACCTCGAGGCTGTGCGTCAGCCGCGTGCGGTAGTGATCGCCTTCGTGATAGACGAACACCTGCGTCTTGTGGATCAGCCGGCGGAAGGCCGTCGAATGGAGAATGCGGTCGCGGTCGCGCTGGAAGGGGCTGCGAGTGGGACAGTCCGGCTCCGGAAAGCGCCGCCCGCGCGAGGGCACGGCACTGGCGGCATAGGGCGCCGGCGCCCGCGCCCCGGGGGCCAGCCCCGCGCCGTAATCCATGGCCTCGCCGCCTCTTCCGCCCATCGTGCCTCGCGTCCCCCTCATCTTCCGGCTGTTTTCGCCCTGAGTCGCCCTCCGGACACGCCGAGCCGTTTGACTTCATGCGCCCGCTTACTATTTTTGCTTGATCCGTCTCATACACGAGCGGACGGCGCGACACACCCGGCATCCGGGACGCGCGCGCCCGTCCGCACCGAGGAGGCCCATGGCCCACACCGTCACCCTCACCGACCGCGCCGCCCGCCGCATCACGGAGATCGTGGCCGGCGAGCCCGCCAACACGATGCTGCGAGTCGCCGTCGAAGGCGGCGGCTGCTCCGGCTTCCAGTACCGGTTCGACCTTGTCGATCAGGCGAACGGCGACGATGTGGTGATCGAGAAGAGCGCTGCGAAGGTGCTGATCGATCCGGTCTCGCTCGAATACCTGTCCGGCTCCGAGATCGACTTCGTCGACGATCTGATCGGCGCCTCGTTCCGGATCCAGAACCCCAACGCCACCGCCTCTTGCGGCTGCGGCACGAGCTTCTCGCTTTAATCGTCCGCGCCGGCCCGCCACGTATCGGCGGCCACGGCCTCGCCCTCGCGTTCCCCGTCGAGACGGGATAGGAACGGGCGCAGGGGAGAAGAGCTGCCATGAAAATCGTCACCTGGAACATCAACGGCATCCGGGCCCGCATCGAAGGCGCCCTCGCCTACGTGCGCGAGGCCCGGCCCGACGTCGTTTGCCTGCAGGAGATCAAGACCGTCGACGAGGGCTTCCCGACGGAGGCCTTCTCCGACCTCGGCTACACCGTCGCCACCCACGGCCAGAAAGGCTTCAACGGCGTCGCCCTTCTCTCGCTCCACCCGGTCGAGGACGTGATGCGCGGCCTGCCGGGCGACGAGGCGGACGTGCAGTCCCGCTACATCGAGGCCACCGTCACCCAGGGCACGCTCTCGGTGCGCGTCGCCTCGATCTATCTGCCCAACGGCAATCCGATCGGCACGGAGAAGTTCGCCTACAAGCTCGGCTGGATGGCGCGCCTCGACGCGCATGCCCGCGCGCTGCTCACGACCGAGATGCCCGTCGTGCTCGCCGGCGACTTCAACGTCATCCCGAAGCCGGCGGATGCCAAGCGTCCGGCGGCGTGGACGAACGACGCGCTCTTCCAGCCCGAGAGCCGCGGCGCCTTCCGCGCGCTCGAGAACCTCGGCTATCTCGATGCCGTGCGGGCCTGCCATCCCGATCCCGGCCTCTACACGTTCTGGGATTATCAGGCCGGCGCCTGGCAGAAGGACGACGGGATCCGCATCGATTTCCAGCTTCTCTCCCCGCACGCGGCGGATCGCCTCTCCGCCAGCGGAATCGATCGCTTCACGCGGAGCTGGGAGAAGCCCTCGGATCACGTGCCCGTCTGGACCGAGCTCACTTGAGATCTCTCTGGCGAGCGCGCGCGGGATCAGAGCCTTAGCCGAAGCGCCGCGTGACCGACTGCCAGAGCTTGCGTGCGCCGTATCCGATCAGCACGCCGGGCGTCAGAAGCGCAATCTGCAATCCGACCTGGCGCAGCGGACCGAAGCCGATATACGTCTCGCGGAGCTGCTCCGTTCCCGCGGCCGTCTGCTGCAGCATGATGAAATAGTCGAGCCCGAAAAGCCCCGCGATCACGATCAGGAAGATCAGAAGCGTGAGCCAGAAGCGGGAGGGCACCAGTCCACGCCAGATCCATCCCGCCGCCATCGCGATCATGACCATGAGCGGCGCCATCAGAACGCTCGTGTACGCCGCAACGCCGACCGTGAGGCACTGGCCGAACGTGCCGTTCTCGATCTGATGGCCGAGCTGGATGCAGGCGAGCCCCGTCGCGAAGCCCATCAGCCAGGCGATGATCTCGATGAGAATGAAGACGACGAGCGCGGAGAGGAAGGCGACGCGGAGGAGATCGGGCGGATCGCGGCGGTCGGCCGGGCCGGAGACGGTCGGCGTCGCCGCGGTGCCGCGCGTGCCCCGCCGTGAGAAGGCCCGGCGCGTCAGATCGAACATCGGCACCGTGATCATGTAGACGATGTTCTTGATCGCATCGAGCGCGCCGCCCAGGCTGCCGTCCTGCGGAAGATTGCCGATGGCGATCCCGGCGACGACGGCGAAGCCGGCCGTTATGGCGGCAGCGATCAGCGTCGGCGCGTCGAGGGCGAGACCGGCGCTCGCGGGCGTCGTATCCGTATGCGTCATGAACGCCCCCTCCGCATGGCCCCTGGCCGCGGCGCGACGTTACGCCGGCCGCCTGGAGCCCCGCAAGACGGCGCGGCCGGGCGGCCACACCGCAGCGGGAATCGCCTTGAGGATCCGCCTCGCGCCTCGGTATGCTGCCGCGCCGATGCCTCCCGTTCCGCGCAAAGAATGTTTCCGCGCAAAAGGATCATGACAGACATGACCGCCCCCTCGCCTTGGTGGAGCCCGGGCCGCCACCAGGATCGCCGAGCCGCACTGCTGCTGCGCAACCGCATCAAGACGGTGCTGCGCGCATGGTTCCTCGATCAGGGCTTCGTCGAGATCGATGCGGGCGCCCTTCAGGTCTCGCCCGGCAACGAGACCCATCTTTTCGCCTTCGCTACCGAGCAGACCGGCACCGATCTTGCGACGCAGCGGCTCTATCTCCACACCTCGCCCGAGTTCGCGATGAAGAAGCTCCTGGCCGCGGGCGAGGAGAAGATTTTCACGTTCTCGCCCGTCTACCGCAACCGCGAGCGCGGGGCGCTGCACGCGCCGGAGTTCACCATGCTCGAATGGTACCGCGTGGGGGCGCCCTATACGATGCTCTGGGACGACTGCGCGGCGATGCTGGCGCTCGCGGCGGACGCATCGGGGCGCACGCACTGGTCGTTCCGGGGGCGCGAAGCGGAGATCGGCGGACCACTCGATAGCATTTCGCTCGACGCCGCTTTCCGGCGGCACGCAGGCTTCGCCCTGCTCGACACGTGCGCCGGCGGTCACAGCGACCGCGACGCGCTCGCGCGCCGCGCGTCCGACGCCGGTATCCGCATCGCGCCCGACGACACCTGGTCCGACATCTTCTCACGCGTTCTCGTCGAGCGGCTGGAGCCCGCGCTCGGCACTCCCGCGCCCACCATCCTCTACGAATATCCCGCGCCCGAAGCGGCACTCGCCCGCACGGTGCCGGAGAGGCCGGAGGTGGCGGAGCGGTTCGAGCTCTATGCCTGCGGCGTCGAGCTGGCCAACGGCTTCGGAGAGCTTGGCGACCCGGCCGAGCAGCGCCGGCGCCTCCTGATCGAGATGGACGAGAAACAGCGCCTTTACGGCGAGCGCTATCCATTGGACGAGGACTTTCTCGCGGCACTCGCGCACATGCCGCCCGCCTCGGGATGTGCGCTCGGCTTCGAGCGGCTTGTCATGCTGGCGGCGGGGGCGACGTCTGTCGAGCAGGTGATCTGGACACCGCTCGCCGGCGGGAGCATGTAACGGGCTTCTCCCCTTCAGCCGCCCGCGGAGCCGATGGGGAGAGGGAGACCAGAATGACGCCATCCTCGCTCGCCAGCCCCATCGGGACACGGCCATGACGCATCTGCGCCAGACGCTTCGCAGCGCCGGCGATCTCGTCGATGCGGGCCTCCTGCTGCCCGAGGCCGAGGAGATGGCAGAGCGCGTCGGCGCGCGCTATGCCATCGCCATCACGCCCGCTATGGCCGAGCTGATCGACACCCGCGAGAGTGCCGATCCCATCGCGCGGCAGTTCGTGCCGGATGCGCGCGAGCTCGTCGTCGCGCCCGAGGAGCGGGCCGATCCGATCGGCGATCATGCGAAGAGCCCCGTGCGCGGCATCGTGCACCGCTATCGGGACCGCGTGCTCCTGAAGATCGTCGGGGTTTGCCCCGTCTACTGCCGCTTCTGTTTCCGCCGCGAGATGGTGGGGCCGGCGGCGGAGGCCAACCTCACCGCCGAGGAGACCGCGGCGGCGCTCGCCTATATCCGCGCGCATCCCGAGATCTGGGAGGTGATTCTCACCGGCGGCGATCCCCTGATCCTGAACGCACGGCGCATCGCCGACCTCACGGCCGCACTCGGCGCCATCCCGCACGTGAAGATCGTGCGCTGGCATACGCGCGTGCCCGTCGTCGCGCCGGAGCGCGTCACGGCCGAGGTGGCGGCCGCCTTGCGCAGCTCGGAGAAGACGGTCTACGTCGCGCTTCACGCGAACCATCCGCGCGAGCTGACGGCCGCCGCCCGGACCGCCATCGCGCGCCTCGTGGATGCGGGCATTCCGATGGTGAGCCAGAGCGTGCTGCTGCGCGGCGTCAACGACGACGTCGAAACGCTCGAGGCGCTGATGCGCGCGTTCGTCGAGGCGCGCGTGAAGCCCTACTATCTCCACCACGGCGATCTCGCCCCCGGCACGGCGCACTTGCGCACGACGCTCGCCGAGGGAGAGGCCTTGATGCGCGCTCTGCGCCCGCGCCTTTCCGGCCTCGCGATGCCGCTCTACGTCCTCGATATCCCCGGCGGCCACGGCAAGGTGCCGGTGGGGCCGCGCTATCTCGAGGGAGACCACGTGACCGATCCCAATGGCGGCGTGCATCGCGTGGACGGCACCTGCGCCTTTCCCGCACACGGCGCGCCGGGCTAGTTCAAGGGATCCATTCCATTCGGTTGGGAGGTTATTCAATCGGAGGGCCGGCCTCTCGTCGCTCCGCGGAGGCGTCAGGCCGGCATCATGCAGAGAGCGGGAAAACGCATCGAGGCGGGCGTTTCATAAACCTACGGCGAGGCCCGCAAGCCCACGCCTCATCCTCGCTCGAAATGTTGGAAAACAAATACCAAGGCGCGGCCGACGGTCGGCGCGAAGAAAACCTCAGGTGAGATGGAAGCGCGCCAACTTCAGCTCTGCGGCCGCGGCGGCCTTGCAACAGCCGCGGTCGCTTCTACGGATCGAACCGTTTACCGGTCAAACCGTTCAAAAATCGCTAGTGGCGTGCGGGGACCTCGAGTCGGGATATTTCGTCTTTGAGCTTCAGCTTTTCTTGTTTCAGTCTGCGGATTGCGATGTCGTCGGATCCGGGTCTGGATTCTTCCTCCTCAATCCGACGCTCAAGTTGCCGGTGCTTTTCAGAGAGCTCCTGAAGATGAGCCGAAAGCGCCATCCTGACCTCCTTCTCAAAGCCATTTGACACGGGCATTGTTACAGATGGGCCCCGTTTTGTCCATTGGAAGAGGGGATGTCACAAACGTTCCCTTAAGTTGCCACATCCGTTTCGAGGTTTCTCCAAGCCTCGGTTTATACGGGATTTTTATTCAAAGCGCGGAGCGAGTTGCTTGCACCGCGCAAGAAATGAGAGGATAGTCCGGCCGCCTGCTCGTGTCAGAGGCCGGGCGCAGGAGCGCGAGCGGGGCAACGCGGATCAGTGGACGACATGCAGCGGCAGAACGACAGGGAGCTTCGCGACGAGCTGGTCAAGCTCCGGACCGAGCATCGGAATCTGGACGACGAAATCCTGCAGCTCGAAATCGCCGGATCGGCCGATCAGCTCACCATCCGCCGCCTCAAGAAGAAGAAGCTGGCGCTCAAGGACCAGATCACGAAGATCGAGGATCAGCTCCTGCCGGACATTATTGCCTGACGTGCCACCCCGTGTTGCGCGCGCCGGTGGGCGCTGGCGTCCGAAACCCTGGCCCTGCTCACGGCGTTAAGTGACCGACAGCAGGAAGAAGCCGATGGCCGCCGCCGGACTCGATCGCTGGCTCTTTCCGACCGGCCGCGGTCTCTATTGCGCGCCGGCCGACTGCTACATCGATCCCACCTCGCCCGTCGACCACGCCATCATCACTCACGGGCATAGCGATCATGCGCGTGCGGGCCACGGCGCCGTGCTCGCCACGCCCGAAACCGTCGCCATCATGAAGGTGCGACTCGGCGAGGCGGCCGCAGGCCGCTTCCAGGAGGCGCCGTTCGGAGAGCCGCTCTCCGTCAACGGCGTCGCCGTCCGCCTCGTGCCGGCCGGACACGTGCTCGGCTCCGCGCAGATTGTGCTCGAATGGCAGGGCCAGCGCGCCGTCGTCTCCGGCGACTACAAGCGCAGCCCCGATCCCACCTGCACGCCGTTCGAGCCGATCGCCTGCGACGTGTTCGTCACGGAAGCGACCTTCGCGCTGCCGGTGTTCCACCACGAGAATGCCGCGAGCGAAGTCGCGCGCCTTCTCGCCTCGCTCCGCCGCAATCCGGATCGCGCGCATCTCGTCGGCGCCTACGGCCTCGGCAAATGCCAGCGCGTCATCCGCCTCGCGCGGGAGGCCGGCTACGATGCGCCGATCTATCTGCATGGCGCGCACCTCGCCATGACGGAACTCTATGGCCGCCTCGGCATCGACCTCGGCGACATCCGCGCGGTGGGCGACGCCAAGCCCGCCGATCTCGCCGGCGCACTCGTGATGGCGCCGCCCTCGGCTGTCTCCGACCGCTGGTCGCGCCGCTTTCCCGATCCCGTCACCGCCTTCGCATCGGGATGGATGCGCATCAAGGGCCGCGTCCGCCAGAGCTGCGTCGAGCTGCCCCTCGTCATCTCCGATCACGCCGACTGGCCCGAGCTGATCGCCACCGTGCTCGAAACCGGCGCCGAGGACATCTGGGTCACGCACGGCCGCGACGACGCCCTCGTCTACGAGCTGACCCGGCGCGGCCTCAAGGCGCGCGCCCTCGCGCTCGTCGGCTTCGAGGACGAGGGAGACTGACCCCCGTGCAGCCCTTCGCCCTGTTGCTCGACACGCTCTCCACCACGCCTTCGCGCAAAGGCAAACTGTCGCTGCTGACCGACTATTTCCGGACCACGCCCGACCCCGACCGCGGCTTCGCCCTCGCCGCCCTGACCGACGGCCTCTTTCCGCGCCTGCCGTGGCGCCGCGCGCTCGCCACCCTCCTCGCGACCCGGGTCGATCCCGTACTCTACGCCCTCTCGCGCGACTACGTCGGCGACACGGCCGAAACGGTCGCTCTCATGTGGCCGGAGCCCGACGTGCGCGCGCCCGCCCCGCGCCTCTCCGAGACCGTCGCGAGGCTCGCCGCCGCGGAGCCGAGCGAGATCGCGGCCACCCTGGGCGATCTCCTCGACCGGCTCGACGCGCGCGGGCGATGGGCGCTCCTGAAGCTCGTCGGCGGCGCCCCGCGCGTCGGCGTCTCCGCGCGGCTTGCGAAAACGGCGCTCGCCGAGATGAGCGACCACAGCATCGCTGACATCGAGGAAATCTGGCACGCCCTCGCGCCGCCCTATGCGAACCTCTTCGGCTGGCTCGAAGCGCGCGGCCCGCGGCCGGATGCAGGCGGCCTGCCGGTCTTTCGTCCGCTCATGCTCGCGCATGCCATCGAGGAGCAGGACTGGACCGCCTTCGCGCCGGAGGCGTTCGCCGCCGAATGGAAGTGGGACGGCATCCGCGTGCAGATCGCGGCGCAGAGCGGGCATGTGCGGATCTTCTCGCGCACCGGCGACGACATCTCGCGCGCCTTCCCCGAGATCGTCACCGCCTTCGAGGGCCTTCATGTGCTGTGCGATGGCGAGCTGCTCGTCGCGCGCCGCGGCATCGTTGCGCCGTTCAACGACCTGCAGCAGCGCCTCAACCGCAAGACCGTGACGGGGCGCATGCTGAAGGACCATCCCGCCCACGTCCGCCTCTACGACCTTCTGATGCTGGGCGAGGAGGACCTGCGGGCGCTCTCCTTCCGCGACCGGCGCCGCCGTCTCGAAGACTGGCACGCCGCGGGCGGCCCGCCGCTGACGGATCTCAGCCCGCTCGTACCGTTCGCGACCCGCGCCGACCTCGACGATCTCTGGGCCAACGCGCGCGAGACGGCGATCGAAGGGCTGATGCTGAAACGCTGGACGAGCCCGTATCTCTCGGGCCGGCCGCGAGGGCATTGGTTCAAGTGGAAGCGCCAGGCGCTGACGCTCGACTGCGTGCTGATGTACGCCCAGCGCGGGTCGGGCAAGCGCGCGTCCTACTATTCGGACTACACCTTCGGCGTCTGGCGCCCGATCGCGGATCCGTCGTCCGAGGCGCTGCGTGGCGACATCAACCCCGGCCACGAGCTGGTGCCCGTCGGCAAGGCCTACTCGGGCATGACGGACGCCGAGCTGATGGAGCTCGACCGGTTCGTGCGCACCCACACCGTCGAGCAGTTCGGGCCCGTGCGCGCCGTCACGCCGCGCCTCGTTCTGGAGATTGCCTTCGACGCGATCTTCACCTCGGCGCGTCACAAGTCGGGCCTTGCGATGCGCTTCCCGCGCATCCACCGCATCCGCTGGGACAAGCCGGCCGCGGAAGCCGATACGCTCACCGCGGCCCAGGGCCTCGTCGCGACCTCGGGCGAAGCCACGCCCCAGCCGTGATCGGGCGCAAGCTCTAAAACCCGCCGAACAAGTTGCTGAAGAAGTCGTCGTTGGCCGACTGCGACACGCGCGAGGGTTTCTGCGTCCGCGGGCGCTCGGCCACGTGCGCGGGGCTCGGAACGGGCGGCGTCAGATGATCGCGGCCCTTGCGGATCTCGTTCCACTTGCCGTCCAGCGCCTGCGTCACGCGCTTCTCGTGGCCGTAGATGTCGCTATAGGTCTTCAGCGTCCCGGCATCGTCCACCCACGCGGTGAAATAGGCGATGTGCATCGGAATGCGCTTCTCGATCGCCACCGCATTGTTGTACGGGCCGGTCTTCGCCAGGTCCTGCACCTTCGCCTCGTCCCAGCCCTTGTCGTGCGCGAGTACGAGCGCGGCCACGCTCAGCGGATTGCGCAGGCGCAGGCACCCGTGCGAGAGCGTGCGCTGGCGCGCGTTGAACATCCACTTGTCCGGCGTGTCGTGCATGAAGATCGTGTGCTGGCTCGGGAACGAGAACTTCACGTAGCCCATCACGCTCTTGCGCCCCGCGGGCTGCACCACCTCGTAGTCGCGGATGTCGAGGTTGCGCCAGTCCATCGTCCGCCAGTCGAGGCGGCGCCCCGCCTTCGTTTCGACCTCGAGGCCGTACTGGCGCATCAGCCCGCCGCCGCGCAGCAGGCTCGGCCACAGCTCGTTGACCTTGATGCTCTCCGGCACACGCCACATCGGACGGAACGTGATGTCCTGAAGGCGGCGCGTGAAGATCGACGACTGCTTGCCGATCTCGCCGACGACGACCCGCTCGGAACGCACGGTCTTGCCGTCCTTGACGACGTCGATCATGTAGGCCGGCACGTTCGCCATCAGATGCATGTCGCCGAGATCGGCCCACATCCAGCGCCACATCTCCATGTTCGCGCGCAGCCGCTTCGTGGCCGCCGTCTGCCGGCCGCCGCTCTTGGCGAGCGCCGCGACATACTTTTCGCGCAACCGCTGGAACTGCGGATGCTGCGGATGCGTGCCGACGAGATAGGCGGCCTTGTCCTGCGCGGCAGCGAGACCCTCTAGCACCGCCTCCGGCGCGAGGAGCTGCGGCTTGCGGTCGAGATTCGAGTTGAGCTGTTCGGCCGGGTGCGCAATGCGCCCGCCGCGCGCAAAGCGCGCATAGCGCAGCACCTCGATCGAAAGCGCGACCTCCGCTTCCGCCTGCGCCTCGGGCGAGAGATGGCCGGCCGCTGCCTCCGCGTCCTCGAGTTTCGGCATCGCGAAATCGGCCGCATCGAGCCCCCAGTCGCCGGAGGCAGAAAACACCTCCGCAACGGCGCTCGCGTCGGCCTTGAACCCCTTGTCGTCGGTCCAGAGCGGCGCATAGCCACGCGCACCGTAGAACGCGATCAGCGCCGTGCGCTCCTTCGTGTCGGCATCCGTGCCGGTGTCGGGGATCAGCGTGAGGCGCGCCTTGAGCGTCACGCCGAACGGCGTCGTCGGCTCCGCGACCGGCGCCGGCGCCCGTGCGCTCTCCCCTGCGCTTCCATCCCCCGGCCGCGCCGCCTCCGGATCTCCGCCGTCATCTTTGACTGCAGGCGCCGCATCGGCCTCGGGCGACAGCGCCTTCCCGCGGATCGCACCCGTCTCCAGGGGCGGCTCGGCGCGCTTTACAGCGTCAGCCGTCTGCGCCCCGGCCTGCCATCCTGCCGAGAGCACCACCCCAACCACGATCGCGCGCAAGCACCAGCGAGCCATTCACGCCTCCGAGACGGTCAACAAACGAAACTCTCGCATTGCGCCCCTTCCAAGGCCCGGCCACGCGCATCGGATGCCGATGACGCGCGGGGCCAACTCACGCGGCCGCAATGCTCAAACCGGGTGAAACCGACGCGCCCGCCCGCACGGGCTCCGCCACGCCGAGCGCCTCGAGCAGATGAAGCCGCTTCTCGGCGAACTCCTGGCCCATCCCCACCAGCTCCGCGATGTTCTCGGCCGCTGTCGGAATGGGCTTGCCGTCTCGCAGCAAGCGTTGATTCTGCTGCTCCATCCAAGGCCAGATCTCGAGCGCCCACTCCTGAGCTGTGCACCGTCCCCGGGCCATTGCGCGCAGGAAGAGCTGCTGGATACGCCCGACCGGAACGCCCGCGCCGGTCACGGGGCTGGCCAGGAAGCCGACGTCGCCCGAGAACACCGCCCGCTCGATGAGCGCCGCGTTGAGCGCGCGCGTGCGCGGCCGCACGGCCGCCGTTTCCACCTCGCTGTGCACGGGGCTCACCGAGCCGAGCCCTGTCAGCACGAACAGCGCCTGCGCCATCTGTGCTGCCGTGACGAGCTTGAGCGCGGGATGGGCGACCAGCGCGGCGAAGCTCTTGGGCGCGTGACGCTCCTCCGCCAGCACGGAGAGAAGCGGACGATAGACCTCCGCCTGAAGCTGGGCCTCACCCAGCGGGCCCGCGATCCGCAGCCCCACGTCCGCCTCGGGGACCGTCAGCATGAAGCGCCAGCTCTGCAGCATCTCGATCTGCCGGCCTGGCGTCAGCGCGCGCGGCCCCTTCACGAAGACGTCGCGGCGGAACTGCTGGTTCTCGCAGTAATCGCGTACGGATTCCCGCAGCACCGGATGCGCGATCGAGGCGAGCAACTGCTGCTGGGCGGCCGTGAGGTGGAGGGCATCGATATGCGCGACGAGGTTCGACGACGCCGCAAACGACAGCTTCGCCTGCTCGAGGTGCGCCGCAACGTCCGAGAACGGCATCGGATGCCAATCGGCGTTGAAGAACTCGTGCGCGAGATAGTTGCGGTTGTGAGACTTCATCGCCTTGAGGCGATCCGCCACCGCCGGGTTGGCGCGGAAATAGAGCGCGTCGCTCTCGATCACCTGCTCGGCGAACGCGACCGCCTGCTCGATGCGCGAGCCGAGCCCGTTCGCCTCCCCCGTCGCGAGGTTCAGGTGCAGCGACATGAGGTGACGCAGCGGAATGGCCGGCGACCAGCCCGGCGTCGTGTTGTAGCTCATATAGAACAGGCCGCCGACGGCGAGGTGCTTGCGGGCGATCTCGACGATCACGCGGCGGTTCTCGTCCGAAATCCAGCTCCAGATCCCATGCAGGGCGATGACGTCGAACTCAGGCAGGTCGTCGCGGGCGGCGAGCTCCGCGAACGACTGATCGAGGACCTTGAGGTCGGCGCCCGATGCATTCGCCAGCTCCTCCGCGTTGGCGGCCTGGGCGGGATTGAAATCCGTCCCCCAGAACTCGCCCGCGTTTGCGGCGGCGTGGATGTTGAGCGAGAGACCCTGGCCGAACCCCAGCTCGAGGTAGCGAAGCGGGCGGCCCACGCTGTGCGCCTGCTGGCGCGACAGCAGCGCCAGCTCCAGGCTGAGCGGGCTCATCTCCCGGTAATAGCCATGCGTATAGTCCAGCTCGGAAACGTAGCCGGACGTCCAGGAGGGAGATGTCATGCGCCTCACCGCTGCGTGGGAGTTGGCCCGTGGCAACGCGCACGCCGCCTGCAACGGGAGGCAGGCCGAGGAAGATTAGGCGATTCGGCTGGTCTCGGGAAAAGCCCGGCCTCTCACCAGGCATTGCGCCTCTCCAGCGGGCACCTGCCCCCAGAAATCCCTGGCTTTCGCCTTGCCAGCCGGGGCATCCTCCTCTAAATCGCCCGTTTTCCCGATGATCCGCCGGGCTCGGATCCCCCCCACGGATGCAAGAACGATGACCCAGCGCAGCGCCGAAGTGGGAGTGATTATGGGCAGCCAGTCCGACTGGCCGACCATGAAGCGCGCGGCTACAGTCCTCGAAGAGCTCGGCGTCGCCTTCGAGGTGCGGATCGTCTCGGCCCATCGCACGCCCGACCGGCTCGTCTCCTATGCCCGCTCGGCCGCCGACCGCGGCCTCAAGGTCATCGTCGCGGGCGCGGGCGGGGCCGCGCACCTTCCCGGCATGACGGCCTCCATGACGGCGCTGCCCGTGCTCGGCGTGCCGATCCAGACGAAGAGCCTCGCCGGCCTCGACAGCCTTTATTCCATCGTGCAGATGCCGGGCGGCGTCCCCGTCGGCACGCTCGCCATCGGCGAAGCCGGGGCGACGAACGCCGGCCTTCTCGCCGCGCAGATCCTCGCCCTCTCGGACCCCGCCCTCGCCAAGCGCGTCGCGGCCTACCGCGCCCGCCAGACGGCCGCCGTCACTGAAGAGCCCGCCTCGGAATGACCGCGCCTCTCGCTCCCGGCTCCACCATCGGCATCCTGGGCGGGGGCCAGCTCGGCCGCATGCTGGCGCTCGCCGCCGCACCCCTCGGCCTCAAGTGCCACATCTATTCGGACGTCCCCGGCCCCGCCTGCGACGTCTCCGCTGCCGCGACCGTCGCGCCCTACGAGGACCTCGAGCAGATCCGCGCCTTCGCGAGCGGCGTCGACGTCGTCACCTATGAGTTCGAGAACGTTCCGCTCGCAGCAGCTGCCGCGGCTGAGACTGTCGCACCCGTCCGCCCCGGCCCCAAGGCGCTAGCCGTCGCCCAGGATCGCCTCGAGGAGAAAACCTTCATTCGCGGCATCGGCGTTCCGGTCGCCCCCTTTGCCCGCGTGGACGACTCGGCGAGCGCCGCCGCCGCCCTGCGAGAGGTCGGCGGCTCCGGCATTCTGAAGACGCGCCGCCTGGGCTACGACGGCAAGGGCCAGATCCGCATCGCAGCCGGGGCCGACGGCGGCGCTGCCTTCGAGGCCCTGAAGGGCGCGCCCTGCGTGCTCGAAGGGCTCGTCGCCTTCGCCTACGAGATCTCGGTCCTCGTCGTGCGGGGAATAAGCGGCGAGACGCGCTTCTACGACATTCCCGTCAACACGCATAAGGACGGCATCCTCGACACCTCCACCGTGCCCTCGCCGCTGCCGCCGCACCACGCCGATCAGGCCCGGAAGATCGCGGGCGCCATCGCCGGGGCACTCGGATATGTCGGCGTGCTCGGCGTCGAAATGTTCTACGTGCCGGATGCCGCCGAGCCGCTGATCGTGAACGAGATCGCGCCCCGCGTGCACAACTCCGGCCACTGGACCATGGATGCCTGCCTCGTCGGCCAGTTCGAGAACCACATCCGGGCCGTCGCGGGCTGGCCACTCGGCCCCACGGACCGCCATTCGGACGTCACGATGACGAATCTGATCGGCAGGGACGTCGACGGATGGCTGGCGCTCGCGGCCGAGCCTGCGACAGCGCTTCATCTCTATGGCAAGCCGGAGGCCCGCCCGGGCCGGAAAATGGGCCACATCAACCGGCTGACGCCCCGCTCGGCGTGAAAAATCCGCAAATTCCTTAAAATCGCCCCGTGGACAAGCGTGGCCGGCTTTGATAGAAGCCAGCCCAATCCCATTCGCCCGAAGTGCCGGAGGCACCGTCCCCGCGCTTTGGGCTCGTGTTATTTCCGAGATCCTTAAACACCAGAGGTCACCGCTTGCAGGTACTCGTTCGCGACAACAACGTCGACCAGGCCCTCAAGGCGCTCAAGAAGAAGATGCAGCGCGAGGGTATTTTCCGTGAGATGAAGCTCCGGAACTACTTCGAGAAGCCCTCCGAGAAGAAGGCGCGCGAGAAGGCCGAGGCCGTCCGCCGCGCCCGCAAGCTGGCTCGCAAGAAGCTGCAGCGCGAAGGTCTGCTGCCGGGCAAGCCCGCCGCTCAGCGCGGCGCCGGCCGTGGCGGCCCTGGCCGCGGTGGCCCTGGCGGCCGTCCCAGCACCGGCGGCGGCTTCAATAGCGCCAGCAGCGGCAGCGGCGGCACCAGCAGCGGCGGCGGTTTCGCCGGCAGCCGCTAAGCGGAGAGACCGGCGCACCCGCCGGCTTTGCAGGATTTCAAACACGCCGCTGGGCCACAAGCCCGGCGGCGTTGCTTTTGGGGGGTTGGCAGCCCCCGTCCCTAGGAGGCACTCGGCTAACAGCCCGAAGGCCGCGTGGCGCGCCTGGACAAAGGGCGCCCGGCCGGGCACCTTCTCCGGGTCGGCCCTCCTCGCGGGTCGCCAGGCGGATCATGGGTTAGAGCGGCATGAGGCTCGGCGGACGGCGCTTTCTCCTGAGCCTCGCCATCATCGGCGCGGCCGTCTGCCTCGCGCTCGGCATCTCGCTCCCGATCATCCGGCTCACCAAATACGTGTTCTGGACGACGGAGCATTCGCTGCTCTCGACCGTGGACGTGCTCATCCGCGACGGGCAGATGTTCCTCGGCGGCACGGTGCTCATCTTCTCCATCGTGCTGCCGGTGCTGAAGCTGCTCTACCTGCTGCTCGTCTCGACGCTGCCAGCCGCCGAGCTCACGCGCCAGAACCGCCGTCTCAAAGCGCTCGAATGGCTCGGCAAGTGGTCCATGCACGACGTGCTCGTGCTGGCGCTCACGATCTTCTTCATCAAGGCACAGGGCTTCTACGACGCGGCGAGCCTGTCAGGCGTCTACTTCTTCACGGCCGCCGTCGTGCTCATGATCCTCTCCTATGCGTGGCTGCGCACGGAAGGGCTCACGGCGCGCCCCGTCCCGGAGCCGGTGACGCAGTCGTGGGCGGCGCGGCAGATCTCGCCCTTCCGCAACTTCGTGCTCTCGTTCCTGATCATCGTCGCGACGGTGTTCTTCGCGCTCGGCATCATTCTTCCCGTCATCCGCTTCACGACCATCTACGTCTGGACCAACGAGCACTCGATCGCGACCATCATCTGGGCTCTGTTCGACAATCAGGAGCACTTCCTCGGCGTCGTGCTGTTCCTGTTCTCGATTCTCTTTCCCTTCCTCAAGCTCTTCTACCTCCTGACGCTCGTCACCTCGCCCGACATCCCGCCCGAGTTCCGCAAGAAGTCGATCTCGACCATGGAGTGGCTCGGCCGCTACTCGATGACCGACGTCATGGTGCTCGCGCTCATGATCTTCTACGTGAACTCGTCCGGCTATACGGAGGCGACGGTGCTGCCCGGCGTCTATTTCTTTGCCGCCTCCGCGATCATCACGATGCTGGCCTACGGGTGGGCGAACTCGGTGCCGGCAGCGCGGCGCACGGTGACGGGGCCCGCAAAACCGCCGCGGCGGGGGCCGCGCACGCCGGCCCCCGCAGACGCACCGCCGGCCGAAACGGACGCGACGCAGGTCGTCTCGCTGCCGACGAACCCCGGACGGCGGCACCGGCCGGCTTGAGAACGGCGCGCGCGGATCAGCCGGGGGTGCGCTCAGCAGCGGCTTGCATCTCGGCAATCAGGAGCTTCGTTTCCTCCGCGCGCGGCTTCGACAGCGGCGCCAGGATGCGATAGGCGACCGGAAGCAGGAACAGCGTGAAGAGCGTCGCGAAGCCGAGGCCGCCGACGATCACCCAGCCGAGCGCGAGACGCGCCTCCGCGCCCGCCCCCGAGGCATAGATGAGCGGCAGGGCGCCGAGCACGGAGGCCGTCATGGTCATCATGACGGGACGCAGGCGCGTGTTGGCGGCGTCGCGGATGGCGGTATCGACATCGGCGCCCTCGTCGCGGCGGATGTTGGCGAATTCGACGACGAGGATGCCGTTCTTCGCCATCACGCCGACGAGCAGCACGAGGCCGATCTGGCTGTAGACGTTCATGGTGCCGCCCGTGAGCAGCATCGCCAGCGTCGCCGCGGCCAGGCCGAACGGCACCGTGATCATGATCACGAGCGCGCTGACGACGCTCTCGAACTGGGCGGCCAGCACCATCAGCACGATCAGGAACGCGATCGAGAAGACGACGAGCGTGTTCTGCGTCGTCTCCGCGAGCGTCTTGGCCTCGCCAAGTAGCGTCACGGAGAGGCCCGGCTCCAGCACCTCGGAGGCGATCTCGCGCATCTGCGCCACGGCATCGCCCAGCGCCAGCCCCTCGTCGAGCTGGACGCTGACCGGCACGGAGCGCTGGCGGTCTTCGCGGCCGAGCGTCGGCGCAATCGCGACCTCCTCGATGCGCACGAGCGACGACAGCGTGATGAAGCGGCCCTCCGCCGTCTTGACGAACAGGTTGCCGAGGTCGCCCGGATCGTTGATCGGCCGGCCGCCCGCCTTCACCTGCACGGGGATGATCTCGTCCTCGACGAACAGGTCCGCCGCCTTCTCGAAGTCGATCATGGCGTTGATCAGGCTCGTGATCTCGGAGATCGGCACGCCGAGCTTGGTCGCCGCCTCGCGGTTGATGCGGACGGAGAGCTGCGGCTGCGTGGTGTCGTAGTCGGTGCGGGCGTTGCGGAAGCCGGGCGTCTCCGACAGGCGGTTGACCATCTTGGCGGCCGTATCGGCCAGGCGCGTATAGTCCGGCCCGGAGATCGCGAAGCGCAGGCCCTGCCCGCCGCCACGGATGCCCAGGCTGTTGCCGGACGCGATCGAGATCGAGAGGCCGGCGATGTCGGCCAGCTTGCGTTGCAGCTCCGCCTGAATTTGCTGCTGCGTGCGGGCGCGCGTGTTCCACGGGGCCAGCGCCGCTACGACCGAGCCCCGGTTCGAGCCACCGCCGCCGACCGTCGCGAGCACGCTCGTGACCTCGCCGCTCTCCTTGAACGCGGAGAGCACCGCTTCGACCTCCTGGGTCTTCTGCGACATGTAATCGAGGTTGGCGCCCTGCTGGGCCGTGAGGCGGATCTGCACGACGCCACGATCCTCGGGCGGCGTGATCTCCTGCGGCAGCATCTTGAAGGCGCCCCAGCCGAGGACGGCGAAGCCGAGGCAGACGAGTACCACGAGCCAGCGCAGCTTGAGGCACACGTCGATCACGCGCGCGTAAGCCGAGGCGAGCCCGCCGCCGATGCGCCCGAGCAGATCCGGCGCCGCATCCGGATCGCTGCCGTGGCTGCCGGTGCCGAGCTTGGCGGCGAGCATCGGGCAGATGGTGAGCGCGGTGAGCGACGAGATCGTGACCGCGAACGCCAGCACGAAGCCGAATTCCGAGAACAGACTGCCGACCACGCCCGGCATGAAGGACACGGGGATAAACACCGCCGCCAGCGTCGCGGTGGTCGCGAGCACGGCGAACACGATCTCGCGCGTGCCGATCACGGCCGCCGCGCGCGGCCCCTTCCCCATGGCGCGGTGACGGGCGATGTTCTCGATAACGACGATGGCGTCATCCACGACGAGGCCCGTCGCGACGACGAGCGCGAGCAACGTCAGGATGTTGAGCGAGAACCCCGCCAGCCAGATCGCGGCGATCGTGCCGACGAGGGAAACGGGGATGGCGATCGTCGGCGCGACCGTCGCGCGCAGCGACTTCAGGAACGCCACGATGATGAGGATGACGATGATCGTCGAGAGCACGAGCGCGATCACCACCTCGCGCACGGATTCGCGGATGAAAACGGCGTCGTCCGACGTCACGGCGATCTGCACGCCGGCCGGCAGCGAGCCCTGCAGCTCGGCGATCGCGGCGTGGATGCCTTCGGAGATCGCGATGGTGTTCGACTGGGCCTGCCGCACGATCTCGATGCCGATGGCGGTGCTGCCGTCGAGGCGCGTCATCGCCGTCGCCTCCTCGAACGCCCAGCGCACGTAGGCGACGTCCGAGACCTTCGTCTCGGCGTTGATCTCGAGGGCGCCGACGTCCTCCGGCGTCGAGACCGGCGCCTCGGCGCGGACGAGAAGCTGCTGGGTGGCGTTTTCGAGCGCGCCGGACGGTGCGGCGACGGAGGCCTTGTTGATGGCCGAGATGAGGTCGCTCACGCTGAGCCCGCGCCCCGTCAGCGCGACCGGATTGGCCCGGACCTCGATCGTCTTCTGGCGCAGGCCGTAGGAGTTTGCCGAGGCCACGCCCTCGACGGCGGAAAGACGATCCTCGATCACGTTATTGACGAGATCCGTCAGCTCGCCTTCCGACAGCGTCGAGGATGCGACGGCGAGGCGGATGATCGGGCTCGCGTCCGCATCGGCTTTGACGACGCGCGGGTCGTCATCCATGTCGGAGGGAAGCTGGTTCACGACCCCGGCGACAGCATCGCGCACGTCCATCGCCGCCGTCTCGAGATTGGCGCTCGTCGAAAGCTCGACCGTCACGCGGCTCGATCCGTAGGACGAGTTCGACGAAATTCCGGTGACGCCCTGCACGCGCGAGACCGCGCTTTCGATAATGGCGGTAATCTGCGCATCGACGCTTTCCGGCGTCGCGCCGGGGTAGCTCGTGCGCACGGTGATCACGGGCCGGTCAACGTCCGGCAGCTCGCGGATCTCGACACCCTGGATCGCGGCGATGCCGGCCACGATGACGAGCAGGTTGAGCACGCTCGCGAGGATCGGGCGGCGAACGAAAATGCCGACCCATCCGCCATCGTCCGCACCCGCGCGGCCCGCTTCCTTCTCCGTCGTCATCGATGATCTTTCCTCTCGGCGGGTCTACGCGAGCGCGCATACTTACGAGACGGGGCGCACCGTCTGCTTGGCGCGCAGCGAGCTGCCGCCCTCGTGGATGACCTTTTCGCCCGGAGCGAGCTCCGCATCGAGCATGACGCGGTCGCCCTCGCGCGCGAGGATCGCCACGTTGACGCGCTCCACCGTGTTGTCCGCGCCGACCTTCCAGACGTAGGCGCCCTCGCGGTCCCACTGGATGGCGAGCGCGGGAACCATCGGAGCCTCCTGGCCTGGAAGCTGGATCGAGATCGAGAAGGTCGAGCCGGGGATGAGCGTCGAGTTGGGGTTGGGGATCTCGGCCCGTACGGTCAGCGTGCGCGAAACGGGATCGATGCGCGTGCCGACGGCCTGGACCGTGCCGTGATGGATCTCGCCCGTGCGCGTGATGAGGCTGGCGCGCACCGGAAGCCCGATCTTGATCGACGTCGCGACGGCCTCGGGCACCGTGAACTCGATGAGAAGCTTGGTGCGGTCGTCGAGGCTGGCAATAGGCGTTCCGACGGCGAGATAATCGCCGGCCTGCAGGTTCGAGAGGCCGATGATGCCCGTGAACGGCGCCTTGATGATCATGCGGTCGAGATCGTCCTTGGCCCGGCGCAGTGCCGCATCGGCGACCTTGAGCGCTGTCTCGGCCTCTGCCACCGTGACCTTCGAGACCGTGCCGCCGGACAACTGCTTGAAGCGCGCGACCTGATCGGCGGCCTGCGCACGCTGCGCCGCGGCACTTTCGACGGCGATGGCCTCGGGCTCGGCGTTCAGCTTCACGAGCGGCTGGCCGGCCTCGACCTTGTCGCCGCCCTCGAACAGCACTTCGGAGATGACCCCGGCGACGCGTGTCGTCAGCGTCACCTGCTGCAGGGCGCGCCCGGAGCCGACCGCGGCCACGCGCTCGTTCACGCGCTGCGGCTTCACCTCGACGACGGTGACGGCCGGAATGATATCGCCCCGCCCCGCCCGCCGCTGCGCCTCGGCCTCGCCCGGCCCGACAGTTAGCACCGAAAGCGCGACCAGAAGGCCGAGCCCCGGCCATGCGCGCCCCGCCGCGCGCCAACGCCTGACATCGTCCCTCATGATGAACTCCCTCGTGCAAGTTGCCCATAAGCTAGCGTATGCCTCCGGCCACCGTAAGGCACCCAAACGCCAAACGACGCCTGCGAGGATAACGTCGCAACATCCGAGATCCGTCCATCACGATGCGGTCGAGGCGCCGCGGCTCTCAGCGAATCCTCGTGCGCTTGCCGGATCCGATGCGGCCCGAGATGTGGCGGCTCGCATCGCGGCGGTCGCGCAGGGCCACCCAGCGCCGGCAGCTCGGAAGCGCCATGTTGCAGCGCGGCGCAGGCTTTGCCGGCCGTGCACGGGCTCCCGCCTCCGCAATGGCGGTCTCCGCCTCGTCGACCACCGGCAGCAGATCGCGATCGGCGGGGCAGACCTCGATCCGATCGGGCGTGCGCACGGACGGCGCCGCATCCTCCACGCGATAGCGCCGTGCGCAGACCGACACGCGCGGCGGCACGCGCGTGCGCTCGAACGAATCGTAGCCTGCCTGAAGATCGCTCCAGAACTCGGTCCAGCGGCCTGCAGGATGCGTGGCGCGGTTTTCCGGCGTCATGCGGAACGGAAAGACATGGACGGGAACGGCACCGGCACCCGCCTCCAAAGACGCCGAGACGAGGTCGTAGAGGTCGGCATTGACGGCGTCCGTCATCGCGAAACAGCCGATGGAATCGCAGCCGCCGTGGATGAGGATCAGCGATCCGGTGCGTCCATTCAGACGATCGTACGGATTGGGGAAGCCGAGATTGAGCGAGCGGCGCCAGCGTCCGCCGTGATGCAGAAGCTTCTCGTTCAGCACGTAGAAGCCTTCCGGCGTCTGCCGGTCGCCTTCGCGCAGCTTCGGGCCGAGCATCCCCGACCAGTAGCAGATCGGATAGGTGGCGAAGCGCACGTAGGTCGTCTTGTTCTGGACCCAGACCTCAAGCTCGGATTCAGCCTTGAAGACGCGGATGAAGAGCGGCGACCCGCGCGCGAGCCCGGCGGCGGTCAGGCGCTCCAGAGGACGGCCCGTGACCGGTGTGCCGGGCAGCGGCAGCTTGAGCGTTCCGGCCTTGACGGCGCGCTTGCGCTCGGTGCGCTCGCCAGCGCCCCTATCCGTCATCGGCGCGGCGTGCGCACCGAAGGCGGAGCCGATCGTCAGCACCAGCAGCAGCGCCGCCAGGATCCTCGCGCCTCCCCGGCCCTCAGGCAATGCCCGCCCTCCCTTGCACCTCACCAGAAGCTGAAGAACGGCGTGCTGGGTCTCGGCCGCCGGCGTTGCCGCCGATCATAATAGTAGCCGTCGTCGTAATAATAGCCGTCGTAGCCGTAATAGTTCGGCTGGGGCTGCGGCTTCGGCCGCTTCTTGATGCCGCCCTGCGGCTCGCTGCTGATCAGGACAACGAAATCCGTCGCGTTGCCGGTCTCCTTGCTGGGCCCTTCGTCGGAGACGATCAGCGACGAGCCGGGCCACACGTAACGGGAGACGCGGGCGATGAACTCGGGCGAGAGCGTGATGCGGTCGAGCGCTGCGGCGGCCGCAGCGGCATCGGTCGGCGGCGGCTCGGCCTGCTTGGCGGCGGCGCTGCGGCTCTTGCGATCGTACGCGCCAACGTCGCCGGACCGGCGCGGCAGCAGCGACAGTGCCGTCCAGCGCACGTCGTTGCCGCTGTCGTCGTAACCGACGACAGTGAAGACATAGGTGCCGATCGGCGTCTCCGGATTGGAGATCACGACCGGCATGTCGAACACGGCTTCGTGGCCCTGGCGCACATAGGCCCGCTGGGTCTTGAGGCTGACGAAGACGGAGACGGGCAGCATCTTCTGGCGTGCCTCGCTGGCGGCCGCAACAGCCGAAGCCTTGTCGCGCTCGGCAGCGGTCAGCACAGCGGCCGCGCTCTTCGCATCAAGATCCGCGGCCTGATGCTGGGCTTTGATCTCGTCCAGCGGGGCGGTAGCTTTGGCGGCGGCGGCCGTCGCCCTGCCGAGGCGCTGCTCGGCCGACCTTTTCGTCTTCTCCGCTTTCGCGCTCTCGAGACGGCGCGTGGCGCTGGCAACGGCTTCGTCGGCACCCTTCTTGGTGCGCTCGGCCCGGCGCAGGGCGCTCGCCAGCTTCTTCAATGCGGCGGCCTTGGTCTTCTCGAGCTTCACGGCCTCGTCGGCGCGGGCGGTGGCCAGCTCGGCCGCCATCTGCTTGTCGAGCGCGTCAGGGCGCAAGGCTTCGAGCTGGGCCTTGCGCGCCGGCCACGGCGTGAGATCCGGCTCGAACGGGCTCGCCTTCGGGTCGATGCTGCTGTCCGGCTCGTAGGCGATGGGTGTCGCGGGCGGCGCAGCAGCGGAGACACCGGCGGAAACGGCCGGCTGGAACAGCAGCGGGTGAGAGATCTCGACCGGCGCCGTGTCGTCGCGGGCGACGACGACACGCGTGCCGAGCTTGGAAAGCGAGAAGATCTGCTCCGCGTAGCCGCGCGGCAGACGCACGCAGCCGTGGGACGCCGGATAGCCCGGCAATGCGCCGCCATGGAGCGCGATGCCCGACCACGTCAGACGCTGCATGAACGGCATCTCGGCGTCGTCGTAGAGATTCGAATAGTGATCGCGGTTCTTCTGCAGGATGGCATAGACGCCGACCGGCGTCTCATAGTCCGACCGTCCGCTGGACACGCCCGCGCGCACGGCACGGCCTTCGGCGTCGTACACCGAGACGCGCTGATGGCGCAGCGAGACGACGGCGAGCACGGCCGGGCCGATCGTTTCGGCAGCGGCCGGACTCGCGGGCGTAGACTGCAGGTCGCGTCGTGCGCGCTGCTGGGCTTCGGCCGGCACCGGAAGGGCGAAGGCCAGGGCCAAAGCCACGGTGGCGGCGATACGCGCGACGGCGGACGATTTCAGCCGATCTTTTAGATCTGTCATATGCTTACGCTGCGCTCGATGGTCCTCGGGTTATCAACGCGAGGCCGTTCTCTACGTTCCCGTATTCCAGCCCCTTTCGATCTAGCCGGCCGATGCGGCATGATTCGGACAAAGGGGATCGCATCCGGCGAGCTCGGAGGCCGCCGAACGCGTGCCATCCTAGCCGCACAGGGGTTAACCCGATCCTGACACATGCAAATGTTGTACGTCCATCCAAACTGCACAAAAAGAGACGGCCGGCTCGCGGAGGAGCCGGCCGTCGCCGATCATCGTAAGAGTGAAAGCGGAGCCTCGCTTAGAGCACGTTCACTCTCAATGGAATCGGCCCATCGGGAGTGAACGTGCTCTATTTCTTTGTTTTAGAGTCTGATTCACGCTCTCGATGCGAGCTGAAGGGCTCGCATCTCAAACGATCAGGCTCTAGCGCGAGTAGAACTCGACCACGAGGTTCGGCTCCATCGTGACCGGGTAGGGCACATCGGAAAGAGCCGGAACGCGCGTCAGCTTGGCGACGAGCTTGTTCTGGTCGACATCGACATAGTCGGGGATGTCGCGCTCGGCGCTCTTCAGCGCTTCGAGCACGAGCGGAAGCTGGCGCGCCTTCTCGCGCACCTCGACGACGTCGCCGACGCGCAGGCGATAGCTCGGGATTGTGACGCGGCGGCCATTCACCGTCACATGACCGTGCGAGACGAACTGGCGGGCGGCGAACACGGTCGGCACGAACTTGGCGCGGTAGACGAGCGCATCGAGACGGCGCTCGAGAAGGCCGATCAGGTGCTCGGAGGTCGAGCCCTTGAGGCGGGTCGCCTCGACGTAGAGGCGCGAAAACTGGCGCTCGGAAAGATTGGCGTAGTAGCCCTTGAGCTTCTGCTTGGCGCGGAGCTGCTGGCCGAAGTCCGACAGCTTCGAGACGCGGCGCTCGCCGTGCTGGCCGGGGCGGCTCTGGCGCTTGTTGAGCGGGCTCTTCGGGCGGCCCCAGATGTTCTCGCTGAGGCGGCGGTCGATCTTGTGCTTGGCGCGGATGCGCTTCGTCATGGTAACGGCACTCCAAGAGTTCTGTTGGTCGTTTTTGCCTGAAAAGCCAAGCCAGCCGTTGCGGCTGCCGGGCTTTCCGCCTGGAGCGCCCCCTCCTCTGCCCGCCCCGTCGAGGGCGGACCGACAGGCCGGCCCAAAGACGAGGGCCTGCCGCGGGTGCGCAAATAGAACGCGGGCCGAAATGGCCCGCGTCGTGGCGTTGCGTAGTCCAGGGGCGGTCTGGCGTCAAGTCAAACGTGCCAAGCGGGCCCGAGAAGAGGCCCCTGTCCGGCCCGTGTCGCACGCGCTCCCGCAGCCCCGGCTCGCCTTATTTTTTCTCGGTGGCCGGCGCGGCGCCGCCTTCGGCCGAGGCGAGCGCCGGGCCCGCCTTCACATAGGCCGTGATCAGCTCCTTAACCTTCTGACGCTGCTCCTCGGAGCAGGTCTGCTGGGGCTGCTGCTTCTCGTCGACGACGATTTCCTTGTCGCCGTCCTTCTCGACCAGCTTGATCTTACCCGTCAGTAGCATGACGGTCGTGAGGTGGAGTTGGTTGATGTAGAGCATCTGCTGATCGGACCACTTCTTCTTGTCCGTCTCGCGCCGCATCATCGAGCGGTGGTTCAGCATCTGGTCTTCCGGCAGGTTGCAGACCTGGGCGTGCGCCGAGATACGACCCACACGGATGACCTCGCGAGCCACGTCGATGGGCACCAGCGCCTGCTCCGGCTTCGATTTGTCGACGACGATGACCGTGCCGTCCTTCTTGCTGAACTGCTGAGGGGTCAGCGACCACGCATAGTCCATAAAGATCTGCACGGACTTATCGCTCAATTCTCCTTCGGCAGCAGACGCCGCCACCGGCAGCAGAGCGGCCGCGCCCGCCAAAACGATCGCACCGATCCACGCTCTGTTTGCCACGATCACCGTCCGCATTCTTTGCCCCTAACTGCGACGCCTGTTGTTGTTGCCCGCCAAATCTTCGCATCCGCTCGCCGACGGATACACGGTTCTTATGCCAGGATTGCGGGCATCGCTCGGCCCAAAACCTGGCAAGATCATGGCGGCCTATGTGGACGACTTACGCCCGTGTCCTTTGCCTTTGGACAGAGTGGCAACAATACCACGGAGGGTGCGTACTTCCTGCTCCGTCAAGGTCATCCGGGTAAACATAGTCCTCAAGTTTTGGACGACAGCAGGGCGTTTCTCCAGCGGATTGAAGAAACCGAGCCGGGTAAGCTCCGATTCCAGGTGATCGAAGAAACCGAACAGCATTTCTTTCGGCGCCGGCCGGTCCGCGCCGAGGTTCAAGCCGGACGAGATGGGACTTTCGTAGTTGGTGACGCGCCCGAGGCTCGCCCGTCCGCTCTCCCGCATCCAGATGTAGCCGAGCAGCAGAACCGCCTGCGCCAGATTGAGAGACGCGAAGCGCGAATTGACCGGGATCATGACGAGCGCATCGGCGGCCGCCAGCTCGGACGTCTCGAGGCCGTTGCGCTCGCGCCCGAACAGAATGGCGCAGCGCTCGCCGCGCCCGATCCGCTCCCGCAGCGCGGCAATCGCCTCCTCCGGCGTGAACACGGGCTTCTTCAGGGGGCGCTGGCGCGCCGTGGTGGCGACGACGAAATGTGTCTCCGCGAGCGCGGCTTCTAGGCTCGGATGGGCGGAGGCATCGTCGATCACGTAGTTGGCGCCGGACGCGGCGATGCGCGCCTTCTCGTTGGGCCACCCGTCGCGCGGCGCGACGAGGCGCAGATCGTCGAGGCCGAAGTTCGCCATGGCGCGTGCGACCATGCCGATGTTGTCGGCAAGGTGCGGCTCGACGAGCACGACGGACGGCGTCTCGCCCGGCCCGGCCACCGCCTCGCCCTGGATGTGCGCGCGGCGGATGCCGTGGCGCAGCTTCCTCAGGACGCGGCGCGCCCAGAACCAGTAGTTCTCTCCCGACCACGTCTTTTCGAGCACCGCCAGCGCAGGCGTCCGCGCGCTCTCCGTGCCCTGTCCCAAGAGGCGCACGCGTCCGTCGCCGACAACGATCTCGCGGTGGTGGGCGATGAAGTCGTCGAGCGTCGCGAGCCCCTGGGCCTCCGTGCGCCGCTTGCAGCCCGGGCACGTGGCCGCATCGCTCTCGCAGCGCAGCTCGGCGCAATAGGTCAGGATGCGATCCAGCCGCGCGCGGTCGAAATCGGCCGCACCGAGGGAGGCGAGACCGTCATCGATGGTCTTCTCGTGGCAGACGTGCACGAGCCGGCCGACGGGGGGCACGCCCTCGCCGCCGCCGAGGCCGGGCACGACCGGAACGCGGATCTCCGCTTCACTCGCGATCGCGACGTCGCGGAGGTCTGTGGCTGAGGCAGTCATGGCGTGCCCATAGCATTTGTTGGCGGGTGCTGTCCCGGGCCGACCGACGCAGGCGGGACCCGACCGCAACCGTCGATTGACCGCGGGCGCCTGGACGACAATATGAGAGAGATGACGAAGGACGCCCCCGATCCCGCTCCGACCGCACGGCCCTTCGAATCCGCCGCGGAGATCGTTCGCTTCTGGCGCGAGGCGGGTCCCGAGCGCTGGTTCGCCAAGGACGAGGCCTTCGACCGGCGCTTCCACGCCCTCGGCCTGCCGCTGTATGAGGCCGCCGTCCGCGGCGCGCTCGCCTCCTGGATGAATTCGCCCGAAGGCGCGCTCGCCCTCGTGCTGCTCCTCGACCAGTTCCCGCGCAACTCGTTCCGCGGCACGGCGCGCATGTTCGCGACCGACGCGATGGCCCGCAGGGTCGCCGCGGCCGCGATCGATGCAGGATACGACACGGCGGTCACCGCACCCTTCCGGGTCTTCTTCTATCTCCCCTTCGAGCATTCGGAGGACCTGGCCGACCAGGACCGCTCCGTCGCGCTCGCTGCGCCGCTCGACGAGCTTTACCGCTCCTATGCCGAGATCCACCGCGATCTCATCCGGCGCTTCGGACGGTTTCCGCACCGCAACGCCATCCTCGGACGCGCGACCACGCCCGAGGAGCAGCGCTTTCTCGACGACGGCGGTTTCAGCGGATAATCAGGGGGCAGTCCCTCCTTCCCCGGCTTGGCCCAAAATCGCAGCGTGCGCCATCTTGTTGCAGCGCAAACGGGTCGCTAGGGTGCGCCCATCCGAATCCCACCCACGAAGGCTTGCCCATGCAGAAAATCAAGGTCTCCGGCACGGTCGTCGAGCTCGACGGCGACGAGATGACTCGCATCATCTGGAAGCTCATCAAGGACAAGCTGATCCACCCCTACCTGGACCTCAACCTCGAATACTACGACCTCGGCGTCGAGCACCGCGACGCGACCTCGGACCAGGTGACGATCGACGCCGCCAACGCCATCAAGAAGCACGGCGTCGGCGTCAAATGCGCGACCATCACGCCGGACGAGGCGCGCGTTCAGGAGTTCAAGCTCAAGGAGATGTGGAAGAGCCCGAACGGCACGATCCGCAACATCCTGGGCGGCGTGATCTTCCGCGAGCCCATCATCGCCAAGAACGTGCCGCGGCTCGTGCCGGGCTGGACGCAGCCGATCGTGATCGGCCGCCATGCCTTCGGCGACCAGT
>DAITBB010000085.1:0-9879 GCA_036823975.1 Hyphomicrobium sp. | reverse complement strand
TCGGCGATCGCCGCAAGGCCATGCTCGAGGACATCGCCATCCTGACGGGCGGCACCGTGATCTCCGAGGACCTCGGCATCAAGCTCGAGACCGTGACGCTCGACATGCTCGGCCGCGCCAAGCGCGTGTCGATCGACAAGGAGAACACCACCGTTGTCGACGGCTCGGGCAAGAAGGCCGACATCGAGGCCCGCGTGAAGCAGATCAAGGCGCAGATCGAGGAGACCACCTCGGACTACGACCGCGAGAAGCTGCAGGAGCGCCTGGCGAAGCTCGCCGGCGGTGTGGCCGTGATCAAGGTCGGCGGCGCCACCGAGGTCGAGGTGAAGGAGCGCAAGGATCGCGTCGACGACGCGCTGCACGCCACCCGCGCAGCCGTCGAGGAGGGCATTGTCCCGGGCGGCGGCGTTGCGCTGCTGCGCGCGGTCAAGGCGCTCGAGGCGATCAAGAGCGAGAATGAGGACCAGAAGGTCGGCATCACGATCGTTCGCAAGGCTCTGCAGGCTCCGGCCCGCCAGATCTTCAACAACGCTGGTGAGGATGGCTCGGTTGTCGCCGGCAAGATCATCGAGAACAACAAGTACGCGTTCGGCTACAACGCTCAGACCGGCGAGTACGGCGATCTCGTCGCTGCTGGCGTGATCGACCCGGCCAAGGTCGTTCGGTGCGCGCTTCAGGATGCGGCCTCCGTGGCCGGCCTCCTGATCACGACCGAGGCGATGGTGGCCGACAAGCCGAAGAAGGACGCTCCGGCGATGCCGATGGGCGGCGCCGGCATGGGCGGAATGGGCGGCATGGACTTCTAAGAAGCCCTCACGCTCATACAACTTGGTATGGCGAGAGGCCGGAGCGCGCGAGCGCTTCGGCCTCTTTGCGTTCGAGAAGCCCTTGCCTTCCGGCGCCGGCATCCCACATGCCTTGGAAGCCAACCCGACATCGGCAACGAGCAAGGGAGGTCGACAATGCTCGCCATCGAGATCGAGGAACATGCGCGCAAGCTCATGGAGGCGCAGGGCCCGAAGGCCATCGCGCAAGCCGCGCAGAAGGCACGTGCCTTCGAGGAGCAGGGCGCCGACGAGCAAGCCGTGACCTGGCGCCGGATCGAGAGCGCCATGCGCCGCCTTCAGGGCCCCCGCGTGACATAGCCATATAGCGCGGACCGGCGAGGCGGAGCAGCTCTAAGCCTGGTTCGCCTTCACGATGTCCGAAAGCGCGCGCGCGAGGCGATGGTCGTCGTCGCGCGGAAAGTCCTCCGCGATCCACCAGTCCTCGAACGCGCTCAGAACGCGTCCGATCTGCGGCCCTTCGGCGAGACCGCGGGCCACGAGGTCGGCCCCGCGCACGGGAAGCGTCGGCGCCTTCCAGCGGTTGGGCAGCAGGTAGCGGCCGCGCCAGCGCGAGCAGTCCGGCGCTGCGCCGCTCCGCGCCCAGGCGATCAGCACGCCATCACGGAATGCCTGCACGCCGAACCGGTAGAGGAAGGCGCGTGCCTTGCGCTCGTCCGTCGCGGGGTCCAGGGCCGACGAAGGGAGCGCGAGCTGGTGCAGCCGCTCGATCTCCGCATTCGAGAGGCGGAGCCGCTCGCCGAGCACGGTGGGTCGGGCACCAGGGCCGATGCCGGCGAGGGCCGCGAGCCGCAGCACGGGATCGGTCGGCTGCCCGAGCGCGGTCTCGATGGCCGCGAGACGCGCGAGCAGCGCGGCTCCCTCCCTCACATCGCCGATCAGCCGGCTCAGCACGCCCGTCTCCGCGAGGATCGGAACGATCTCGACCGCTCGCGGCGCCTTGAGCAGGCGCATCAGCTCGCCGCGGATGCGCTCGGCCGAAAGCTGTTCGAGACCCGGTGCGAGCGCCACCGAGGCCGCCAGTCCGTCGGCATCGGGAGGCCCCTTGGCATAGTCCGCCGTGAACCGGAAGAAGCGCAGGATCCGCAGGTAATCCTCGCGGATCCGCTCCTCGGCAGAGCCGATGAAGCGCACGCGCCGCGCCAGGAGGTCGCCGTAGCCGCCGAGCGGATCGTGCACGGTGCCCGCCGCGTCGCAATAAAGCGCATTGATCGTGAAATCGCGCCGCGCGGCGTCCTCGCGCCAGTCCGTCGTGAAATGCACACGCGCGTGCCGGCCGAACGTCTCCACGTCGCGCCGGAGCGTCGTCACCTCGAACGGCACGTGATCGACGATGAGGGTGACGGTGCCGTGCGCGAGCCCCGTCGGCACGGCGTCGAGCTTGGCGGCGGCGGCGAGCCGCATGACCTCGTCCGGCGTAGCGGTCGTTGCGAAATCGGTGTCCTTGACGGGCGCACCGAGGAGCGCGTTGCGCACGGCCCCGCCGACGACTCGCGCCTCATGGCCGCCTTCGGCGATGAGGCGCATGACGCGCTGCGGGCCCGAGCTCGCGAGCCAGGGCGCATCCGCCAGGCTCGGCGGGCGGGGAAGAGAGGTGTCTCCGGTCATGAGTTCACAGCCTGAGTGATTCCGGAAAAGTGGGAACCGGTCATGGCGCAGCCATGCGAGCGAGTCATGGCGGAGCCGTGCGAAAGAGTCATGGCGCAGCCATGCGAAAGAAATGTCCGATAAGAGGCACGATCAAACAAAAGCTGAGAGCCGTTCCGCGAGTCCACTGAAATCGGAACGGCTTTAGTCGATGTGGCTCGGCTGGATCTTGCCGTCCTTGAAGACGGAGGGCTGGTATTGCTGCCCGGGCTTGCCGCCCGAGGTGGACCCGAACAGGCTGAGGGTAAGGACGACGAGGATGGCTCCGGAGGCGAAGAGCCACAAGAGCGGCGCCTCGTCGAGCACCACGGCCACCGGCGCGCGGCCGTCGTCTTTGGGCTCCTCGCCGGTCGCGCGCTCGACCTTCGCGCGCTGGAACAGCATCCATGCGACATAGATGAACGTCGGAAGAAGGAAGAGCAGCAGGTTCTCGATAAAGGTGCGGATCATTCGAACAGTCTCTGGCGCATATGGCGGAGGATACCGGCAGTCGCGCCCCAGATGAAGCGGCCGGCGAAGGGAACGGCATAAAAATGCCGCTCCTTGTCGCCGATCACGCGCGTATGGCGCTGGTAGTTTGCGCTGTCCATCAGGAAAGGCAACGGGACCTCGAACGTCTCGGCCACCTCGTTGCGGTCGAGGGTGAGCGCCGCGTCGGGAGGAACGAGGCCGATCACGGGCGTGATGCAGAACCCCGTGCCGGTGAGGTGGCAGTCGAGCGTCGCCAGCGGCTCGACGAGATCGGGGGCGAGGCCGATCTCCTCGTGGGCTTCGCGAAGCGCGGTTGCGAGGGGGTCGGCATCGTGCGGCTCCGCCTTTCCGCCGGGAAAGGCGATCTGGCCCGCATGGGCCGCAAGATGATCCGTACGCCGCGTGAAAAGAAGGGTCGCGACCGGGCGGGCGAGCACGGGGATGAGGACCGAGGCCGCACGCGCCGCGCGCACGGCCTCGGCGCCTGTGCGCTGCGGCACGAGATCGGGGTTGAGATCGAAGTCGCTCGATCCGAGCACGGCCTCTTGGGGCGCGGGCCGGGGCGTCCACGGCCCCAGAGCCTCCGCGATACGGCCCCGCAGCCCGGCCGGGCTGAAGAGGTCGGGATCGAGGGAGGTCGAACGGATCAGGGTCATGCCCCGTGTCATAGATCGGGAACGCCCCGGATGCGAGCGTTAGAGTCTTAGGGGGCTTCTCGTAAGGAGGTCGCCTTAACCCTTCACACGCCAGACCCGTGCCCCATTCTATTGCGACGAGATCGATAAATGAGTCGCGCCGCTGCCACGGGCTGGTCGCGCGGCAGCGAAGGAGCCGCCATGACGATGACCCGTGTCCCGCCTCCGCCACCGGAGACGAGCTGGTGCCGCGCCGCCGCGCTGGCCGTTCTGGCCCTCGTGGCCCTCGTCGCGGCGGGTGCGGCCGAGGCCCGCTCCTCGCGCGATTTTGCGCAGACGCTCTCGAGTACCGAGCGCGCGCTGTTCGAGGACTATCTCTCGGCCAAGGCCACGCATGATTTCAAAAGCGATGCCTATTGGCGCGAGGTGACGGACAAGCGGGCGAGCCGGCGCGGCAAGCGCAGCCGTGGCGAGGCCATGACGTCCCAGGACTACGTGAAGTCCTTTCCGCCCAAATACACCGGCCCCGAGCTGCCGCCGAGGCTGGCCAAGCGATGGCAGGCTTTCCAGGCCGCCGAGGACAAGAAGAAGGACCGGCAACCACCGGCCCCCAAGCCCGGCGTCGCCGACTTCCTGGCCTACGCGAAGGCCGAATACGACTTCACGCCGGAGCGCATTCCCGAGCGTGAGTTCAAGCGCCGCTATGCGCGCGAGGCCCTGAGGCTCGGCCTCACGGGAGATCAGGTCGTGCGCGTCTATGCGCTCGAAACGAGCGGCCTCGGCACGGCCGACATGGTCTCCGGCATCCACCCGATCAAGAAGACGGGCACGCCGATCTCCACCGCCATCGGCTATGCGCAGCTCCTCGTCGCCAACACCACCGATGAGCTCGTGAAGCACGGGCCGAAGTTCCTGGCGCGCCTGAAAGAGATGGCCGCCGACCGCAACTATGAGCCGGAGCGCCGCCGCGCGCTCGCGGTGAAGCACGACAAGCTCGCCCACATGCTGAAGGCCGCGCGCGCGATTCCCCACACCTGGAGCCAGCACGTCGCTTTCGCGCGCTCGCGCCGCGGCATGGGCATGCACGCCATCAACCTCGATGGCGATATCGGCCCGTGGCTCCAGGTGGTGAAGCTGCACGGGCTGAAGCAGATGGCAGAGAAGGCGGCGAAACCGTCGCTCACGGGCGCCGAGATCGAGCTGATGAACCTCGCTGGCCCCGCCACCGGGCTCGAGATGATGCGCCCGGCCGCGCGCGGGGCCGCGACGACGAACTTCTTCGAGCGCGGGGCCTACTTCCGCAACACGATCGTACGCGACAAGACGAGCGCGGAGCTTCTCGCCGCGCTCGACAAGCGGATGGATGAGAACCTCAAGAACTCGGGCGCCATCGAGTTCGCCGAGGTGTTCGGCGAGGTCGCCGCGGAGCGCCGGAACGCCCGGCGCTGAGCGCTGCGTCTTGTCGGCTCAGGGCCATTTCACCACGGGCGGCATGGAGGAGAGAATGCTGTCCACGTTGCCGCCCGTCTTGAGGCCGAACACCGTGCCGCGGTCGTAGAGCAGATTGTACTCGACGTAGCGGCCGCGCCGCACGAGCTGCTCCTCGCGGTCCGCCTCCGTCCATTTCGCCGTATAGTTGCCGCGCACGAGCATCGGATAGACGCGCTGGAAGGCCCGCCCCACGTCCTGGGTGAAGGCGAAGGCCGCATCCCATCCGCCCTGCTCGGCCGTGGGCGTCAGGTAATCGTAGAAGATGCCGCCGATGCCGCGCGGCTCCTTGCGGTGCGGAAGATAGAAGTAGTCGTCGCACCACTTGCGGAGCTTCGGATAGTCGGCGACCGCCTCGTGCGCGGCGCACGCGCCATACATGGCGGCATGGAACGCGAGGCTGTCCGCGTCGTCCTCTTTGCGGCGCCGGTCTAGCACGTGCGTGAGATCCGCGCCGCCGCCGAACCACCACTTCGTCGTCACGACCATGCGCGTGTTCATGTGCACGGCCGGCACGTGCGGGTTCTGCGGATGCGCGATGAGCGAGATGCCGCTCGCCCAGAAGCGCGGATCCTCGTCCGTGCCGGGGATCTGCTTGCGGAACTCGGGGGCGAACTCGCCGAAGACGGTGGACGTATGCACGCCGACCTTCTCGAAGACGCGGCCCTTCATGAGGCTCATCTTGCCGCCGCCGCCCGGCGCGCCGGTGTGGTCGGTGCGCTCCCAGGGCGTCTGCACGAAGCGGCCGGCGGGCTCCCCGCCGAGCGGCGCCGTCTCCGGCAGGTCGGTCTCGAGCCGCTCGAAGGCGGCACAGATGTCGTCCCTGAGCGACTGGAACCAGGCCTCGGCCACGGATTTCTTGTTTGCGATATCGTCTGCCGTCTCGGCCATGGTTGTGTTCCGCTGCCCTGTTGCCCACATCTCGTTCGGCCATCATTTTGGCACGAAAGTCGGATAGGGGTACCTTGATCCAGAACAAACGAGAAGGGGTTTGCGCCGCGCCACGGCTGCGGGCTCTCAGCGCACGTATCAGTCGAGAAAGAGCCTGATGTTCCGTTGGTTTGAAACCCGTGTCGATGCGTTCGCGCCGGCGCCCCGCCAGCGTCCCCCCACGACGATCGCGGCCTTCTACTGGCACTATATCAAGCCCGTGTGGCCGCCCTTCGCGGTGCTGCTCGTCATCGGATTCGCAGGATCCCTGATCGAGGTCATCCTGATGGCCTTCGTCGGCCACCTGGTCGACATGATGCGCGAGGCGAGCTCGCCGCAGACGTTCTTCAGCGAGAACGCGACGGTCCTTCTCGTCATGGCCTTCGTGGCGATGATCGCGCGCCCCGTGGTGTCGGCCGCGCACGACCTGGTCAAGAACCAGATGATCGCGCCCGCGGTGACGACGCGGATCCGCTGGCAGACGCACACCTATGTGCTGCGCCAGTCGCTCGCCTTCTTCCAGAACGACTTCGCGGGCCGCATCTCCACGCGCATCATGCAGACGGGCGCGTCCCTGCGCGATTCCGTCGTGCAGGGCGTCGATGCCATCTGGTACATGGCCGTGCACGTGGTGGGCGCGCTCGTCATCTTCTGGGATGCGGACGCCCGCCTCGTCCTGCCGCTTCTGGTCTGGCTCGGCCTTTACGGCATCGTGCTCAGGATCTTCGTGCCGCGCATCCAGAAGCTCTCGACGGAGGCCTCCGAGGCGCGCTCGTGGCTCACCGGGCGCGTCGTCGACAGTTTCACGAACATCCTGACGGTCAAGCTCTTCGCCCACGCCGAGCGCGAGGAAGCCTATGCCCGCGAGGCGATGCAGGAGCATCTCACACGCCACCAGGCGGCGAACCGCAACCTCACGATCATGGAGCTGGTGCTCTATGCGCTGAACGGCACGCTGCTCGTCGCGGTCGCAGGCCTCTCGCTCTCGCTCTGGAGCCACGGCGCCGTCACCATGGGCGCCATCACCGTCGCTATGACGCTCGTCATTCGCATCATCGCCATGTCGGGCTGGATCCTGTTCACGGTGGCCGGCATCTTCGAGAACATCGGCATCGTGCACGAGGGCATGCAGACCATCGCGCGTGACTACGAGGTCGTCGATCGCCCCGGCGCGGCCGCTCTCTCCGTACCCCGCGGCGAGATCCGTTTCGACGACGTGCGCTTCCACTACGGCAAGAAGAAGAGCGTGATCGAGCACATTTCGCTCGTGATCGAGCCCGGCGAGAAGGTCGGCATCGTCGGCCGCTCGGGCGCCGGCAAGTCCACGCTCGTCAACCTGCTGCTGCGCTTCTACGACGTCGAGGGCGGACGCATCCTGATCGACGGGCAGGACATCTCCGCCGTCACGCAGGAGAGCCTGCGCGCCAACATCGGCCTCGTGACGCAGGATACGTCGCTACTGCACCGCTCCGTGCTGGACAATATCCTCTACGGACGCCCCGAAGCGAGCGAGGCGGATGCCGTCCGCGCGGCAAAGCGGGCGCACGCGCACGAGTTCATCGGCAGCCTCGAGGACATGAGCGGCCGCACCGGCTATGAGGCGCACGTCGGCGAGCGCGGCGTGAAGCTCTCGGGCGGCCAGCGCCAGCGTATCGCCATCGCCCGCGTGCTCCTGAAGAACGCGCCGATCCTGATCCTCGACGAGGCGACCAGCGCCCTCGACAGCGAGGTCGAGGCCGCGATCCAGGAAAGCTTGAGCGAGCTGATGGCCGGCAAGACGGTGATCGCGATCGCGCATCGCCTCTCCACCATCGCCGCCATGGATCGCCTGATCATCATGGACGACGGCCGCATCGTCGAGCAGGGCAGCCATGCCGAGCTGCTGCGCAGGGGCGGGCTCTACGCCGCGCTCTGGGCCCGCCAGTCCGGCGGCTTCCTCACCGAGGACGCCGCGGAGTAAGCGGCATCCGGAAAAAGCGGACCGCCGTGGCAATAAAAAACGGGGCGGCGCTCGGATTGAGCGCCACCCCGCCAAGCTGTCACGTCGATCAGGCGAGATCGAAGCGATCGGCGTCCATCACCTTGGTCCAGGCCGCAACGAAGTCCTTCGCGAACTTCTCGTTCGCGTCGGCCGAGCCGTAGACTTCGGCCAGCGCGCGAAGCTGCGAGTGCGAGCCGAAGATCAGGTCGACGCGCGTGCCCGTCCACTTCATCTCGCCCGTCTTGCGGTCGCGCCCTTCATAGGCGTCGCCAGCCGGCTTCCACACCGTGCCCATGTCGAGCAGGTTGACGAAGAAGTCGTTCGACAGCGTCTCGGGGCGGTCCGTAAAGACGCCATGCGCGGACTTGTCGGCATTGGCGCCGAGCACGCGCAGGCCTCCGACGAGAACCGTCATCTCCGGCGCCGTAAGCGTCAGCAACTGGGCCTTGTCAACCAGCAACGCCTCGGCCGCGAGGCTGAAGCGGCCCTTGACGTAGTTGCGGAAACCATCGGCGATCGGCTCGAGCACGGCGAAGGACTCGACGTCCGTCTGCTCCTGCGAGGAATCCATCCGGCCCGGCGTGAAGGGAACCTCCACCGTGAGCCCGCCCTTGCGCGCGGCCTCCTCGATGGCGGCCCCGCCGGCGAGCACGATGAGGTCCGCGAGAGACACTCTCTTGCCGCCGGTCTGAGCCGCGTTGAAGGACGTCTGGATCCCTTCCAGCGTCTCGAGCACGCGCGCGAGCTCGGCGGGCTGGTTGACCTCCCAGTCCTTCTGCGGAGCGAGACGCAGGCGTGCGCCGTTCGCCCCGCCGCGCTTGTCGGAGCCGCGGAACGTGGAGGCCGAGGCCCAGGCCGTCGAGACCAGATCGGAGATCGAAAGGCCCGAGGCGAGGATCTTCTCCTTGAGCGCCGCGATGTCGCCCGCGTCGATCAGGGCATGATCGACGGCAGGGATCGGATCCTGCCAGACCAGCTCCTCCGCCGGAACGTCGGGGCCGAGGTAGCGCGAGCGCGGGCCCATGTCGCGATGCGTGAGCTTGAACCAGGCGCGGGCGAACGCGTCGGCGAACGCGTCCGGGTTCTCGAGGAAGCGGCGCGAGATCTTCTCGTAGGCCGGATCCAGACGCAGCGAGAGGTCCGTCGTCAGCATGGCCGGCGTATGGCGCTTCGAGGGATCGTGCGCGTCCGGCACCGTGTTGGCGCCCATGCCGTGCTTCGGGATCCACTGATGTGCGCCAGCGGGGCTCTTCGTCAGCTCCCACTCGTAGCCGAACAGGTTCCAAAGGAAATTGTTCGTCCAGCGCGTCGGCGTCGTCGTCCAGGTCACCTCGAGGCCGCTGGTGATCGTATCGCCGCCCTTGCCGGTGCCGAAGCTGTTCGCCCAGCCGAGGCCTTGCGCCTCGAGACCCGCGGCTTCGGGCTCGGGTCCGCAATGGCTGGCGGGCGCCGCGCCATGCGTCTTGCCGAACGTATGCCCGCCGGCGATGAGCGCCACGGTTTCCTCGTCGTTCATCGCCATCCGCGCGAACGTCTCGCGGATATCCTTGGCCGCCGCGATCGGATCGGGGTTGCCGTCGGGCCCTTCCGGGTTGACGTAGATGAGGCCCATCTGCACGGCCGCGAGCGGGTTATCGAGCTCGCGGTCGCCGGAATAGCGGCTCTTGGGATTGTCGCTGGTGGCGAGCCACGTGTCCTCGGCGCCCCAGTAGACGTCCTCCTCGGGCTCCCAGACGTCCACGCGACCGCCGGCGAAGCCGAACGTCTTGAAGCCCATCGATTCGAGCGCGACGTTGCCGGCCAGGATCATGAGTTCGGCCCAGGAGATCTTGTTGCCGTACTTCTGCTTGATCGGCCACAGGAGGCGGCGGGCCTTGTCGAG
>DAITBB010000084.1:0-9922 GCA_036823975.1 Hyphomicrobium sp. | reverse complement strand
CAAGCCCATCGAGCAGCTCAAAACGGGCAAGACGGCGACCTTCATCATCTTTCAGACCGAGGAAGCCGGCATCGGCATCCCGATCTCTCTCGCCGGCTTCAACGAGGGCCTCGCCGCTTTGAATTAGAGCCTGATCGTTTGAGATGCGAGCCCTTCAGCTCGCATCGAGAGCGTGAGTCAGACTCACAAACAAAGAGATAGACCACGTTCACTCCCGATGGGACGATGCCATTGAGAGTGAACGTGCTCTAGGATTTATCGGACAGGGGCGTCGAAACGCGGTCGCGACAACAAAGGATGCGCGCCACGCTCACTTCGAGGCCGCCTCGAAACGCGGCCGCTGAGAAATCCAGGGCTCCGTAAAAAACGGAACAGCGTGAATGTGAACGCTGTCCTTTCGATCGCGGCAAGTTTCAATCGCGACAGGACGCAAAGCGGCACGCGCAAAAATGCGCATCCTGCCCTTTCACCCTTCGGACACGGCTCATCGCATGGGCCGGCATCGATACCGATGCCTCAAGCGACCCGGCGCTGCTTGCCGCCCGGATCCTGCTTCGGCGTGGGCGTACCGAAATCCTTGCTGCCGGCGGTGTTGGAGATGCTGATGTAATCGTGCTCTCCGCGCGTCGCCCGCTCCGCAAACCCGGACCAGATCTGCATCCAGTCCTCGGCGATCTTGCGCGAGCTTTCTGCATACTGCTCCATCGCCGTGCGCCAGAACGCCATCCGCTCGTTCAGTAGATCTTGCGGCGTATGGCACTGCGCGAAACGCTCGGGGATCTGCAGGTAAGCCTGCGTGCGCCGGTTGATGAGCCCAAGCACCTCGAGCTGGCAGCGGGCCACGGCCTTCACCGGCCCCGTCATCTGCGAGGCGAGCTTCTGGGGATCGAACTCGAACCCGGGCAAATCGCCGAAGGGGTTCTCACGCTGGCCGTAGCTCCCGAGAGCCGAGAGGTAGGTCTGAAAAGCGGCACCGAACGGACCGAAAGTGTTTGGATCGAAACCCGCTTGTGTTGCCATTGCGTCAACTCCCAAAACGAGCCGCGGCGTTGAGCCGGACTTCGTGACGTTGATATCGAGTAGGCAGGCAGCAACTGAATTTGTAATTGAGCAGAAACAAACCGTTAAAAAGAAGACGGTCACGAAAGTTTGATAGGTTCCGCACCGAATTCCGGCCGGGCAGCAAAATATTGCCATATGACGCCCGGCCGGCTCACGAAAAATCCTCTTCCTTAAAATGTGGCATCCGTAAAACTGGTGCCCTGGGGTCGTTTGGCGCCGGTGGGCGCCCCACGCCGAAGGCCTCAGCCCGCGAGCTTGGACTTGATGAAGCCCAGCACGAGCGCCGTCAGCGCCCCGCTGACGCCGCCGGTCGCAAAACCGCTGACGATGGCGTTGATATCGAGCCCCGAGGTCGCAGCCGCGCCGCCGAGGCCGAGAAGCGGCCCGAGAAGCTGGCCGCCGAGGCCGCCACCCACCGCGCCGGCAAGAGTATTGCCGAGCGAGCCCAGCGAATCGTTCTTCGCCAGGGCATTGGCGGCGTTGCCGCCGACGGCGCCACTCACCGCCTGAATAAGCAATTGTGTAAGGTCCATAAGTCGTCGTCTCCCCAAAAAACGATCCGGCCCGCGGTTGCGGGACGGGATATCGCCTTAAACGAATCAAGCCTTTCCCATGCTGTGATTCAAAGCAAGCCACCGCGAACGTCGGCCTTCGCGCAATTTCGGCCTTGCAGTGGCCTCCCCAAGCGGTGCAAACATGCCCCATCGGCGGCGGCGCGCGCGGCAGACGAGCCCTGCGCAGCCTCCTGAAGACCGAGGATTAATTCATTTAATCCAAGGACTTGCGGAACAAGACGCCCCGCGCGGCTGCTCCCGGAGCATCGCGCACGTCAGGGTGCGTCCCTCGTGAAGGCGGAGAAGACCCTCGATGAACGTGCACGTCGGCCCGATCGCAGTGACGACCGCGGATGCCGTCCGCCACGACTGGACCCGGGAGCAGGCGCAAGCCATCCACGATCTGCCGTTCAACGACCTCCTGTTTCGCGCCGCGGCCGTGCAGCGGCGCCACTTCGACCCCAACAAGGTCCAGCTCTCCCGCCTGCTCTCCATCAAGACCGGCGGCTGCGCCGAGGATTGCGGCTACTGCAGCCAGTCCGCCCATCACGCCGCCGCCACGGGCCTCAAGGCCACCAAGCTGATGGAGGTCCAGCGCGTCATCGACGAGGCGAAAAAGGCCAAGGCGCAGGGCGCCACCCGCTATTGCATGGGCGCCGCCTGGCGCTCTCCCAAGAGCCGCGACATGGCCTCGGTCGTCGCCATGGTGGAAGGCGTCAAGGCGCTCGGCATGGAAACGTGCATGACGCTCGGCATGCTCTCCAACGACGACGTCCTCCAGCTCAAGGACGCCGGCCTCGACTACTACAACCACAACATCGATACCTCCGAGCGCTACTATGCGGAGATCGTCAAGACACGCACCTTCGCGGACCGCCTCGATACGCTCGCCCGCGTGCGCGAGGCCGGCATCAAGGTCTGCTCGGGCGGCATCGTCGGCCTCGGCGAAAGCATCGAGGACCGCGTCGACATGCTCGTCACGCTCGCCAACCTCGACGAGCATCCCGAGAGCGTGCCGATCAACATGCTGATCCCGATCCCGGGCACCCCGCTCGAGAACCGCAAGACCGTCGATCCCATCGCGTTCGTCCGCGTCATCGCGCTGGCCCGCATCATGATGCCGACCTCGTTCGTGCGCCTCTCCGCCGGCCGCACCGAGATGAGCGATGAAACGCAGGCGCTCTGCTTCTTCGCCGGCGCCAACTCGATCTTCTGCGGCGAGACGCTGCTCACCGCCGACAACCCCGGCGAGGACAACGATCAGAGGCTGTTCCGCAAGCTCGGCATCGAGCCGATGGCGGGCGACAGCGAGGCCCACGCGGGCGAGGCCGCGAACGCCGCCGCCGCAAACCCCGATGAGGCGCAGGCCGGCTGCGGCTGCGCCGGAACGTCGTCATGTCGGACAGCCACGAGCGGGCACTGAAGGCGCTGGAGCGCCGCGGCCGCCTGCGGGCGCTGTCGCCGCGCAGCGGCATCGACTTCTCCTCCAACGACTACCTGGGTCTCGCCAACGCACCCGAGCTGATCGAGGCAGTCGCATCCGCGCTCGCCCGCGGCGTCGCGATCGGCGCCGGCGGCTCCCGCCTCCTGCGCGGCAACGATCCCGAGCACGAGGCTCTGGAGGCGGAGGCCAGCCGCTTCTTCGGCGCAGAGAGTTGCCTCTACTTCGGCGGTGGCTTCGTCGCCAACTATGCTGTGTTCTCGACGCTTCCCGCCCGCGGCGACCTCGTTGTCCACGACGCCCTGATCCACGCCAGCGTCATCGACGGCATGCGCGCCGGCAAGGCCGCCACGGCCTCCGCCGCCCACAACGACGCCACTGCCTTCGACGACGCCATCCGCCGCTGGCGGGCCGAGGGCGGCACCGGCCGCCCCTGGATCGCCGTCGAAAGCCTCTATTCGATGGACGGCGACAAGGCGCCCCTCGACGATCTCGCCGCCATCGCCCGCCGCCACGACGCCATGCTGGTCATCGACGAAGCGCATGCGACCGGCGCACTCGGGCCGGACGGCCGTGGCCTCGCCCATGCGCTCGAAGGCGCCGCGAACGTCCTCTCGCTTCACACCTGCGGCAAGGCCCTGGGCACGACCGGCGCGCTGCTGCTCGCCCCCCGCCCGATCCGCGACTTTCTCGTCAATCGCGCGCGGCCGTTCATCTATGCAACGGCCCCTTCGCCGCTGATGGCGGCAGCCGTCCGCGCCGCCCTCGGCCTCGTCCGCGCGGAGCCGGATCGGCGCGCCCGGCTCGCCCGCCTCGTCGCCTTTGCCGGCGACAGGCTCGAGCGCCTCTGCGGCCTCGCTTCCTCGGGCTCCCACATCCAGCCCGTGGTCCTCGGCGCGGACGAGCGCGCCGTCGCGGTGGCACGCACGCTCGTGGCGCAAGGCTTCGACGTGCGCGCCGTGCGCCCGCCGACCGTCCCCGAAGGCACGGCGCGGCTGCGCGTCTCGCTCACCCTCAACGCTGGCGAGGACGCCACCGCCCGCCTCATCGAGACGCTCGCCGCCGTGCTCCAGCGGGTGCCGGCATGAGGCCGTGCGGGCTCTCCCGCCGGGGAGAGGAGAAGAGAGAAGCATGACCCAGGGCCTGATCGTCACCGGAACGGACACCGGCATCGGCAAGACCGTCTTCGCCGCCGCCCTGGCCGGCGCGCTCGGCGCCCACTACTGGAAGCCGATCCAATGCGGCCTCGAGGACGACGGCGGCGACCGCGAGCGCGCCGAAAGACTCTCTGGCCTTCCTCCGGACCACATCCTTCCCGAGCGCTACCGTCTCGCCATGCCGGTCTCGCCCCATCGCGCCGCCGAGGCCGAGGGGATCGAGATCGCCATGGGAGATCTCGCGCTGCCGCAGGTCACGGGCCCGCTGGTCATCGAAGGCGCGGGCGGGCTGATGGTGCCGATCAGCCGCCAGGCGCTCCTGATCGACGTGTTCGCCGCCTGGCGCCTGCCCGTCGTCCTCGTCGCCCGCACCGCGCTCGGCACCATCAACCACAGCCTGCTCTCCATCGAGGCCCTGAACGGCCGCAACATCCCGCTCGTCGGCATCGCTTTCGTCGGCGAGGAGAATGCCGACACGGAGCGGACAATCACGGAGATGGGCAATGTGAAGCGCCTCGGCCGCCTGCCGATGCTCGCGCCGCTCGGCCGCGCAAGCCTGGCCCACGCCTTCGCCGAAAGCTTCCGCCTCGAGGACTTCCGCTGATGGCGCGCAATACTGTCTGGCATCCATTCACCCAGCATGGCCTCGACCCCGAGGAAACTCCGATCGCCCGCGGCGAGGGCGCCTGGCTCGAAACTTCCGACGGGCGGCGCATCTTCGACGGCATCTCGTCCTGGTGGGTCATCACGCACGGGCATCGCCATTCGGCCATCGTCGCCGCCGCCCGCGACCAGCTCGACCGGCTCGACCAGGTGATTTTCGCCGGCTTCACGCACGAGCCCGCCGAGCGCCTGGCCGGAAAGCTCGTCGCCTGCGCTCCGAAAGGGCTCGCCCACGTCTTCTACTCGGACAGCGGCTCGACCGCCGTCGAGGTCGCGCTCAAGATGGCGCTCGGCTACTGGCGCAACATCGGCGCGCCGCGCACGCGCATCGCGGCCCTCGAGCACGGCTATCACGGCGATACCATCGGTACGATGTCGGCCGGCGCGCGCGGCGTGTTCAATGCCGCCTACGCGCCATTGCTCTTCGACGTGACGCGGATCCCCTTTCCGCATCCCGGCCGCGAGCAGGAGACCTACGACGCCCTCGAGGCCGCGGGCCGCGACGGCGGTCTCGCCGCCCTCATCGCCGAGCCGCTGATCGCCGGCGCCGGCGGCATGCTGATCCATACCCCCGCCGCGCTCGCCGAGATGAAACGCATCTGCGAAGCTGCGGGCGCCCTCTTCATCGCCGACGAGGTCATGACCGGATGGGGGCGCACGGGCACGCTCTTCGCCTGTGAGCAGGCCGCCGTCACGCCGGATATCCTCTGCATCGCCAAGGGCCTAACCGGCGGCTCGCTGCCGCTGGCGGCGACGCTAGCGACGCCCGCCATCTTCGACGTCCACCTCTCCCGCGACCGCATGCAGACGTTCTTCCATTCGTCGAGCTTCACGGCGAACCCCGTGTGCTGTGCGGCGGCGCTGGCCAATCTCGAGATCTGGGAGCGCGAGCCCGTCCGCGCGCGCATCGCGGCACTTGCCGACGCGCAGGCCCGTGCCCTCGCAGGCCTGTCGGAAACACATTTCGAGAACCCGCGCCGCATCGGCACGATCGCCGCCGTCGATCTCAAGGTGGAGGACGCCGGCTATCTGGCGAACGCAGGGCCGGCGTTGCGCGCCCACTTCCTCGCGCACGATCTTCTCCTGCGCCCGCTCGGCAACACGATCTACGTCATGCCGCCTTACTGCACGACGGAAGCCGACCTCGCGAAGGTGTACGACGCGATCCGCGCGGCGCCACAGGCCCTGGCCGCGGCCACCTCCTGATCGCGCGGACGCAACGCGCGGGACGCACGTGCCCGATCACGCCTCCTTGCGCGTCAGCACATAGGCCGCCTCGTCGAGCGAGGTCACGCCGCGGTTCTTGAGATTGCGGCTCTGGTCCAGGCCGTCGCGCGTCTCTTCGAGGCGGATCGCATGCGTCGCGCCGAACAAGGCCGCGACCGCCGACAACGGCGTCGAGAACGGAGGCCCCGAGATCTCCCCCGCGGGATAATGGAGGCTCACGAGAAAGATCGGGGCGGAAGCTGGCAGAACCTCCGCCAGCTTCTCGGCGTAGCGCGCCTGAAGGCTCGACGGCAGCGCCACCAGCGCCGCCCGGTCGTAAGTTGCCGCGACATCGCGCACGGCCTCGGCCGGAAGCTCGAAGATATCGCCGCACCAGATCGTGAACGGCCCGCCCGTCCAGACGACGAAGGCCCCCTCCGAGCGCTTCTCGGGCTCGATCCCCTGCTCACGGAAGAAGTCGTCGACCGCGAGCGGCGAGAGCTCGACGCCCACGATGCGATGGCCGTTCACGGCCAGCCACACCATATCGCGGCTCTTTCCGCACAGCGGAACGAACACCGCGCTTCCCTGCGGGAGCGCGAGCCGGGGCCAGTGCTTGACGAGGAAATCATGCACCTCGGCGCGATGAAAGCCGATATCGCCGCTCTGCCAGCGTTCGAGCCAAAAGTCGGGGTTCAAGGCCGCCTCCTTCTTGGTTGACGAAAAATGGGGGATGGGCGTCGCCGCGCGGCTAGCTGCGATAGTCCGCGTTGATCGACACATAATCGTGCGTGAGATCGCACGTCCAGACGTGCGCCGACGCCGAGCCCACGCCGACGTCGATGCGGATGACGATCTCGCGGCCCTTCATGTAGTAGGCGACGGTCGGCTCGTCGTACTCGGCCGCACGCTCGCCGTCGCGCGCCACGCAATGCTCGCCGAACCAGATCGACAGCTTGTCGCGATCGGCTGCCTCGCCGGACTTTCCGACCGCCATCACCACGCGGCCCCAGTTCGGATCCTCGCCGGCGATCGCCGTCTTGAGGATCGGCGAGTTCGCGCACGAAAGCGCGATGCGCCGGGCCGCCGGCTCGCTTTCGGCCCCCTCGACGACGAACGTCACGAACTTCGACAGCCCCTCGCCGTCCTTGGCGACCTGGATCGCGAGGTCGCGCATCAGGTCGTGCAGGGCCTCGGAGAAGCCCGCGAGCTTCTTCGAGCCGACCTTGGTGATCGGCTCCTGCCCGCGCGCGCTTGCATCCCCCGTGGCGAACAGCAGGCAGGTGTCGCTCGTGGAGGTATCGCCGTCCACCGTCATGGCGTTGAACGTCGTCTCCACATGCTCGGACAGCAGCGCCTGCAGAGGTTTCGCGGCGATGTGCGCATCCGTGAAGATGAAGCAGAGCATGGTCGCCATATCGGGTGCGATCATGCCGGCGCCCTTGCAGAAGCCGTTGATGGTCACCTCGACGTCCCCGATCATCGCCGTGCGGGTGGCGAGCTTGGGATAGGTGTCGGTGGTCATGATGGCGCGCGCAGCGGCCTCGAAGGCATCGGGGACGGCGGCTTCGGCGAGCCCGCCGACCAGATGCGCGAAGCGGGTAGCATCGAGCGGCTCCCCGATCACGCCCGTGGAGGCCACGAACACCTCATGGCGATGGCAATCGATGGCCTCGGCGCCGGCCTCCACGGTCAGGTCGACGGCTTCCCGCCCCTTCTTGCCCGTGAACGCGTTGGCATTGCCGGAATTGACGATCAGGAGCCGCGCCTCGCCCTTCTTCAGGTGCTTGCGGCAGGCCAGAACCGGCGCGGACGCCGTCTTCGACTGGGTGAGCACGCCGGCAACCGTCGTGCCCTCATCGAGCACGGCCACCATGAGATCCGTCCGGCCCAGATAGCGAATGCCGGCTTCCGCGGTCGCAAAGCGGACACCGGCGATGGGCTCGAGCCGGGGAAGCGTGTCGGGAGCGAATGGCGAGCGGGTCGAAACGGTGCCCATGGCGGAATTCCACAAACGACAGAGCTGACGCAAATGACGCTGACGTAAAGCGGCGGCCCGCTAGAATGCTACCGGAAAAGTGGGAGCCGGTTTCCCTAAATCGAAACGGATCTTAAGAGATCGGGCTGCCCGGAGAGCAGCCCGATGTGAGACCGAACGAACGGGCGCCGAGCTTACTTCTTCTCGTCCGCGCTCGCGTCCCCGTCCTTTTTCTCCTCGCCCTTCCCCTGGCCGGCCATGGCCTTGACCTGCTCTTCCATCTGCTGCTCGAACATCTTCTTCTTGGCGGCAGCGATGGCGGTCTCCTGCTTCACCTGCTCGGCGATTTCCTTATCGACGTATTCGAGCTGGCCCTTGCTGCGAAGGTCGGCTGCGGCCTGCTGGCCCTTCTGCTGCACCATGCTGTCGATGATGTGGCTCTTGACCTCGTCATAGGTCGGCAGCGGCTTCGTGCGCCGGTCGTCCACCATGATGATGTGCCAGCCGAACTTGCTCTTGACCGGCTTCGAGACCTCGCCCTTCTTGAGCGCGAAAGCGGCGTCCTCGAACTCCTTCACCATCTGGCCCTTGCTGAAATAGCCGAGCTTGCCGCCCTGGGCCTTGGAGCCGGGATCGTTCGAGTACTCTTCCGCGAGCTTCGAGAAATCCTCGCCCTTGCCGACCTTCTCGACCACTTCCTTGGCCTTGTCCTCGCTGTCGACCAGGATGTGGCGCGCCTCCACTTCCTCCTCCGCGGGGATCATCTTGACCTTGTCGTCGTAAATCCCCTTGGCGACGGCGTCGCTGATCGAGCCCTTGATGGCGCCTTCGTAATAGGCGTCGCGCTTCGCCCGCTGCGCCCAGTAGGCGAGGCGCTTCTCGTAGTCCGCCCCGCTCGTCAGCTTGGCCGCGTCGGCGGCGTCCGCGAAGAGGCGCATCTCGATCAGGAACTCGAGCAAGAGACGCTTACGCTTGTCGACCGGCATCTCGGCGAGCTGCGGGCCCACTTCGGCCTCTGCATAGCGGAGATCGGACTCCTTGATCTCCTGTCCGTTGACCTTGGCCAGCACCTTGTCCTCGACGGCCTTGTCCTCGCCCAGGGCCGAACCCGCACCGAGCGCCAGCGCGCCCCCGATTACGAGTGCCGCCAGGCGCAACGCTTGAGAATGAATCACGGGAATGGAGCTCCTGCGGGGTTGGGGCCTCGGTGCGGTTCTTGAGCGCCATGCGCGCGCCGCGAGGCCGGGGAGACGAGGATTGCAAAATTGGGCGCATCCATAGACCAGGGTCGGAGGGGTGCCAAGTTAACAATTGCAGATCTTTGCGGGCCTTCGACCCAGATTTCGCCGCAACTCTGGGCCACTGCGTCGGGCAGGAAGCCCCCGCCAACGCGTTGACAATCCGACGCTGCAATCCTTATGTCTGCCCCGGTATGGCCAACGGCCGGACTGGCGCGATCGCGTTTCTCCAACCTTTGGTGACGACGGTTCAACGCGATGGGGACGGCAGGCATCGGGCAGGCCGCCCCATCTTGTCTTAGGCGCATCGCCAAGTCTATGAATTCTAAGGATTATTCCTGATGCTCTCCATCGGCACGATCGCCTCGAAGATCTTCGGCTCATCCAATGAGCGACGGATCAAGGGCTACCGGTCTCAGGTTGCAGCGATCAACGCGCTCGAGCCGGAAGTGGAAGCATTGTCGGATGCAGATCTCCGCGCCCGCACCGAAATGTTCCGGGAGCAGTATCGCAACGGCACCTCGCTCGACGACCTTCTGGTGCCGGCCTTCGCGACCGTGCGCGAAGCCGCCAAGCGCACGCTCGGCCAGCGCCATTTCGACGTGCAGTTGATCGGCGGCATG
>DAITBB010000017.1:8984-50085 GCA_036823975.1 Hyphomicrobium sp. | reverse complement strand
GTCGGCGATGGCCCGCACGACGATACGCGGCAGGCTGTCCTCGCGCTCGAGGCGCACGAGATGGTGGGCGAAGACGGCCGTATCGAGGATCAGCCGTCCCGGCTTGTGCGGCACGATCTCCGTCCAATGGCTGAGGCCCGGCGTGGCGATGGGCGTCTCGCAGATGCGGAAATCCTCTGCGCCGCCTGAGTTGGTGGTGATGATGAGCCGGTCGCCGTGATGATCGACGCGATACTCGTGCCCGATCGTGCGAGGCTCGACGAGCAGCAGCGGGCGATCAGGCGCATCGGCCTCGACGAGGTGCACTTCGCTCGTCTGATGATCGTGCACGTCGATGATGGCGAAGCGGGACGAGAGGGTCTTGCTCAAGGAGACGTAGAAGCCGGTGTCTTTCTCCTCGTAGAGAAGCACGTCCTCCGAGGCGGGCGTGCCGAGCCGGTGGCAATAGACCTTGAGCGGGCGGTGATGCTCGTCGAGGCGGATGTAGAGGAGCGTCCGGCTGTCGTTTGCCCAGACGATGTCGCCGCGCGTATCGGGCAGCGTGTCCGCGAGGTCTTGGCCGGTTTCGAGGTCGCGGAACCGCACCGTGTAGAGCTCCGATCCCTTGTCGTCCACGGCATAGGCGAGCAGCCGATGATCGGGGCTGTGGGCGCTGCCGCCGAGGTCCCAATAGGCATGGCCCGCGGCCGCGGCGTTGCCGTCGAGCAGGCATTCGTCCGGCCCGCCGGCCCGCGGCTGGCGGCAGAGCAGCGGATATTGCCCGCCCTCGACGTAGCGGGAGTAGTAGGCGAACGGGCCGTCGGGAGTCGGCACGGTGCTGTCGTCCGGCTTGAGGCGCGCCTTCATCTCCTGGAACAGGGCCTCCTGCAGCGGGCGCGTGCCGGCGAGCTTCGCCTCGGTGTAGGCGTTCTCGGCCTCGAGATAGCTGCGGATCTCGGGCGCGAGCACCTGAGGATCGCGCATGACGTCCTGCCAGTTCTCCGCCCGCAGCCAGGCGTAAGGATCTGTCAGGGTAACGCCGTGGTGGGTGGTGGTGACGGGGCGCTGGGGCGCCGGGGGCGGCGCCTCGGGGCGCACGCGCGCGTTCGAGCCTGGCATGTCGAAGCAACCTTCCGGAAACGAGAAATGTGGATGCTGCGGAGCGCAGCCTGGCGCCCATGTCGGCGGACGGGGCGTCGTTTGTCAATTTGCCGGGCAGGGAATTGGCCTCGCAGACAAGAGCTTAACCAAAACGCTCATCCCCGGATGATGTGTCGCACCCCAAGCGGGATGTTGCAGCGCATCATGACGTGATGAACGCAGAGATCGCCGCGAGAAACACTCCAAAACGCCGAATTCTTGAGCATTTCGCGCGCGCGATACTGCGATTGTCGTTCTGGTGTTATTGGAAGACCTGGGCGCGTCCCGTTGACAACTTCGAGCATATGCTGTCCAAAGACAGTCTCCGGGTTAGTTCTCGACGTTCGGGAACACATTCCTCAGACAAACGCCGGGCGATATTGGTGAGAGCTTGCAAGCATCGGCCGTAGACTGCCGATGCATTGTATTTGACTTGCTTGCGCAAAGACGTTGCGGGACCAGTCAGGGCTTTCAAAAGGTGCGGGCTGAAAGACGTGTCGAAAAAGGATGCAATGATGGACGAGGCTGCCCAGCCGGAACTGGTCGAGCTGACGGCGAGGATCGTATCGGCATTCGTGAGCAAAAATGCGATCGGCGCGGAAAGCCTGCCGCAGCTTATCGCCGACACGCATGCGGCCTTGAGCCGTGCGACGGGCTCGGCGCCGCCGCCCGAGCGCGAGGAGTTGAAGCCGAAGGTGCCGGTCAAGAAGTCCGTGATGCCGGATCACATCGTGTGTCTCGAGGACGGCAAGAAGTTCAAGTCCCTCAAGCGCCACCTGCGCACCCACTACAACCTGTCGCCGGAGGAATACCGCGAGAAGTGGGGCCTCGCGCATGACTATCCGATGGTGGCGCCGAACTATGCGCGCGCCCGCTCGGATCTCGCCAAGAAGATGGGCCTCGGCACGCGGCGCGAGAAGTAGAGCGCACTGATCTCACGCATCGAACATGTGGCGCAGGCGGCATCCGTCTGCGCTTTTTTCATGGGCAAAAGGGAAGCCGGGAGGCGAGGAGTGTGGCCCGCTCCCGCCGCCAGGCCGCGAGGAGGGCAGCGTGGCGGGCGAGGTCGTAAGTCCAGTGTCCCGCCTGGCCACGACGACGCTCGGCGAGGAGCGCCCGCTCGAGCTTGGCGACGAGCCGCTGCCGGCCATCGCGCGAGAGATCGTCGATCTCGGAAGGCCAGAGCGGCACGAGCCGCATGAGCTCGGCGCGCCGTTCGGCCATCGAGGGCAACGGCCGCGAGGCACGCGGCGGCGAAGGATCGGACGGCGATGGCATGGGCACTCCCGGATCGGGGAAGTGTCGATGACGCCGGCGCGGAGGGGATTACCGCTTCGCCCATGCCCTTCGTCCGGGGCGTGCAGCGCCCGACGCGACTTATCCTCGCCGTTCACCGCTCCGCTAGTTTCGAGGCGGGTCTGCACGGGCCTCGGCTTATGCTCCGGGCAGAACCGTTGGCGAGCGAGGGGCCTCCGATGAGCCTGCGATCCGGTACCGAATGCGAGCGCGAGCCGCGGATGCTTTATCCGGACCTCGGCCATATCTTGCGCGGCCCGCCGGATCACGAGCCGAGCGCCCCCTGCAAGGGCCGCAAGCCCAACGCCCTGCCGGACGGCGAGGCGCAACGCCTCAGAACCGTGATCGAAGCGACCATCGCGGAAGTGTTCGGCGTCGCGGCCGCCGAGCTGTCGCGGCCCTCGCGCGGCAAGGCGCCGGTCGCGCTTGCCCGCCAGGCCGCCATGTATCTCGCGCACGTCTCCTGCGGGCTGACCCTGACGGACGTCGGTCTCGTCTTCGCCCGCGACCGCACCACCGTGGCCCACGCCTGCGCCGTCATCGAGGACCGCCGTGACAATCTCGTCTTCGACCGCACCCTCGAGCTGATGGAGTGGATCGTGCCGTCCCTCGTCGGCTGGGGAACGCTCCATCGCGACGTGTCGGCCTGAAGTCCTCAACCCTCGGAGATCGATGTCATGACCCAGACGAACGCCCGTGCCGGGCGCGCGACGCCGTCGCGCGTGCGCCAACGCAATGCTCGCCCCCGCGCCGCCGCAGCGACGGGCCCGGCCCGCAATGTCGCGGAAAGCCCGATCGCATGGCTGTTCAGCCGCCGGGACCGGGACGGCAATCCTCTCATTACGCAAGAGCAGTTCAGCGCCGGCGAGCGGTTGCGCGCGGATTTCTGGTTCGCCCAGATGTCGCCCAGCGTGACGCAGAGCTGGGACGCGGTGACGAAGGATCGGGGCCGGCGCGGCGACCCGGGGGCGGGCGTGGATCTCGCCGACGGCGCCCTCGCGGCCGCCGAGCGCGTGCGCCGTGCGCTGACGGCGGTGGGTCCCGAGCTTGCGGGCATCCTGATCGATGTGTGCTGCCATCTGAAGGGGCTCGAGCAGGCCGAGCGCAAGGCCGGGTGGCCGCAGCGTTCCGGCAAGATCGTCCTCGGCGTCGCGCTCTCGGCGCTGGCTCGTCATTACGGCTTCGTGGCGCCGCGGACACCGCCGCCCGGCGCGGCCCGCGTGCGCCATTGGGGCATGAGCGGCTACCGTCCGGAGATCGGTTCCGATGAGGATGCAGGATGAGCGGGGCTGCGCCGTCTTCCCTCTCGCGAGGCCAGGTTTAGGCCAGAGCGGCGCGGGCGTCGGCGCGAATGCGCTCGACCATCGATGCGAGCCCGTTCGAGCGCTGCGGCGTGAGATGCTCCTTGAGGCCGAGCGCGGCAAACACCGTTTCCGGCTCGATGTCGAGGATCGCGCGGGCCGGCTTACCGTCGTAGAGCGCGAACAGGATGGCGACGAGCCCGCGCACGATGTGGGCGTCGCTGTCGCCGCGGAAGGAGAGCACGGGGCCGCCGCCGTTCTGGCCGGGGCGCGTTTCGCTGGCGAGCCAGACCTGGCTCGTGCAGCCGCGCACCTTGGTGGTATCCGTGCGCAACGCCTCAGGCAGCGGCTCGAGGGTTCGGCCCAGCTCGATGATATAGCGGTAGCGGTCTTCCCAATCGTCGAGAAGCGCGAAGTCGGACTGAAGCTCGGCAATCGTCATCAACGGAAATCCTCGTGGGCGCCGTCATCAAGCGCCGCTTGCGAGGACATATAGGACGCCGACGTGGGAATGTCCCCCTCGCGAGACGCCGCGGATGGCGCGTCACGCGTCAGGAAGGCCCGTCGCGTAGAAGCCCTTGGGGGTCAGGCGCCGCCGTCGCGATCGACGCCCCGCCAGCCGGGAGTGAGATCGGCCGGTTCGAGCGTTCCCTTCGCGGGGGCCGACGTGGGGATTGCCCGCCCGTCCGGACGCAACTCGTCCATCGTTGAGCGCAGCGCCACGTCGTAGGCGAGCTTGCCCGCAAACTCCGCCTTGCGCAGGAACGCGTTCCACGTCTCGTTCGCCAGCTCGCATTGGCGCTCGTTGCGATCGCAATAGGTCATGGTCCAGTGGGCGGCCGTGGCCGCGCGCTCGTAGAGCGCCTTCTGCTGGGCCTCGTCCGATGGCATGACGGCCACGCCGAGCGAAAGGACCACCGCGATCCTGAACAGGGACATGATGCTGCAACTCCAATCGAGACAGATGAGCCAAAGGCCCTCGATGGAGGCGACCGTACGGCAGAAGGCTTGAGGAAGCCCGGCCCCAAGCGGAACAATTTTAGACAGGATTGAAGCGACTTAGCCGAAAATCTGCTTAAAATTTTACGGACCGCAAGAGTGCGTGCTGCGTATTCGATGCAACGAAACGGCTGGCGCGGCGTCCGTCTCTTTGATCTCGTCGAATTTGCATGTTCATCCAGAACTTGGGACGCTGAGACGCTTTACGAGGGCACCTGCGCTCACGCCGAGCGGGGTGCCGTATTCTTCGCGGAGGAGCTCGCCGGGATGGATTGGGGCAGGCCGAGCTTGTGCGCATCGCTAGGCATCCTCGGCAGCTAGGCCGCCTTGCCGTCCTTTCGGCCCGGCGCTCCGATGATTTTGTCCATGGCGGCTGAGACGAAGAATGCCGATCGGGTTAGACCGCGCCGAGAGGCTTCCGCGTCGAAGGCTTCCAGCAGGCCCGCATCGAGCGAGATGTTCGCCCGAACCGATCGGCCCTTGTCCAGTAGAAGCGGGACCATGACGGCCGTTGCCCCCTTCGCCACATCCTCCGCGACCTCCGGGTCCCGGATGATCTCGGATAGGGTTCGGGGCTTTGGAAGCGGCGTTCCGTCTGCGACCATCATCGCCGCGACTTCCCGAAACGCGCTGATCGCATCGCCGATCGCTTCTTCCGGCGTCGCGCCGCCGCCGTTCATTCCAGGCACGTCGGGGATCGTAACGCCCCAGACATCGCCACTACCGTCGAGCAGCCCGACATAGTACGTCATTTCTATTCTCCTAAATCCAGCCCGCCGCCTTGGCGATCGAGCGCGCCGTCATCGGCGAAAGCTCGCGGTGCCTCGGAACGGGTATGAGAATGTGAGGCTTGTCAGGGTTCTTATAGATATCGTGGTTGCCGCCGCCGACGTTCTCCCACCCTTCCCGCTTGAGGCGAGCAACGATCTTGCGGGTGTTGGTCTCGAAGGTCGGCATCGGCGGCTCGCTGTGTTGCGCAAATATATGCGCCTTTTTACGGCGGAGATCCAGCTCGAATGCGTTTTTGTTAATAGGATCTTAACAGCCGTTCCCCGATACTCCGCGCTGCCGAGGGTGAAGGGAAAGAACGGGTTCGGGACGACCATGACACCGCTGACAGCGAGGCTCTCGTTCGTGCTTTTCGCGGTGCTGACCGGGGCGATGCTCACCAATCTGCTCGTCCTCCAGCCTCCGAGCCCGCGCCTGGCCAAATTCGATGCCGCCCACAAGGCGACGGAGACGGCGACGCTCGAGGCAGCGGGCGGCCAGGCGGCCATCGTGCCGCCCATCGAGACCGGTGCCGTCAAACCGATCCCCGAGACCGCCGATCAGGCCGACCTCACCCGTGCGATCCAGCGCGAGCTCAAGGCCAAGGGCTATGAGACCGGCGCCGTGGACGGTGTGGCCGGGCTCGTGACGCGCGGCGCCATCATGGCTTACGAGACCGATGCCGGGCTGCCGCTGACCGCCAGGCCGCGCCCGGCCCTTCTGCAGCACCTGGTCCTCGGCTCTGCCGACATCGCGCCGGCGGGTGAGGAAAACGCACGGCCCGCGCCGGAGGCCGAGGCCGTCATCCGCGCGGTGCAGACGGCACTGCGCCAGCTCGGCTATATGACGACGCTCCCCGACGGGCGCTTGAACGATCCGACCAGACGTGCGATCCGGAAGTTCGAGCAGGATCGGAAGCTGAAGGACACGGGGCGCATCTCCGGCGAGTTGCTGGCCAGGCTCGCGAGCCTGGCGGGCGACGTCCTCAAAACCGCGCAGCCCTGAACGCCGCCCGGCGTATCGGCTCGCCTCGATACGCAAACGGACGGAATGCGGCTCAAGTCTGAAATCTGGGTCAAGGCGTATGTGCGCCGCGTGTCCGCTGGCGGCCGGCAGGCCTATGTGGTCCGCCATGGCGACGACGACGCAGGCGCGATCTACATCCGCATCAACCGCCTCGACGGCACGTCCGTCCTGTTCGGCCCCGCGCCCGCCAGCCTGTCCGCCATGCAGACGGACCGGCGCTGGGTGGCGATCTTCAAGGGCGAGGCCCGTCCGGATTCGGAGGTGGAGGCGCATCTCGCGCGCGAGAGCCGCACCGATCCCGATCTCTGGATCATCGAGGTCGAGGCCCGCGACGGCGACCATGGCCTCGACGGCTGGCTCGCCGAGATGTGACGGCGGCTCCTGTCTCGCATGAGACAGCGCAATCAGGCTCCGAGTGACACAAGGCATCGAGACCGCTGGGAGCGGTCCGCCACGTCATTGAAGGAGCCTTATGATGAAACATCGTGTGATAGCCGTTCTCGTCCTCGCCAGTACCTCTGTCGTCCAAGCGCAAGCCGCGGACGCCGGCCCCCGGCTCGACAGTTTGCGCAACAAGGCCGGACAGGTCGTGTTTCTGGGAAAGGTTGCCAAAGCCAATTTGGGACGGGCAGCCCACGACGCCAAAGTGAAGCTCACCAATAAAATTTTCGGATGCTTCCGCCCCGACGGGTGCAAGTAGGCCGCGCCTGACGAACGCCAGTGAAGTGAGGAAACCCCGCGAACAGCGGGGTTTTTGCCATGGGCGGCAGAGGTGTCAGGTCGCTCGTCGTGCTGGGCGTGCTGGGCATGAGCCGGGATGGCTCACCGCACAAAAAAACGTCGGGTGTGGCATTCCGATGAATATCTCAGAATTTGAGTTGCCATTAACGCCTCGTTAACCAAAGCAGAAGCCAACTGAACGGATCGCGAAGGTGCTCTGTGCCCGTCATTCGCCGGGCGCGATCAGCGGATGGAATTGCAGGCTGGAGGGGGCCGCAGCAATGGCGAGCATCGTCGAATTCAAGCGTGAAGGAATCTTGGCCCGACCGTCCGTCCGTCCGCCCTGCGGATCGGCCGAGATCGTCTTCTTCCCCGGTGTCCGCTATGAGCGCGCGCCGGAGCCATCGTCCGACAAGCCGCAGCGCCGCCGGACCCGCCGCGATCGTCTCGACTTCGACGACTGATCCGCTCAGAGCGGAGCCGTCCGCTGATACTGGCACCCGGCGCGCTTGAGCGCGGCAAGGGCGCGGACGCGGTAGGCCTCGCCCCGGTCGGGAGCGCGAATGAGGGCGAGCCCTTCGTTGGCGCGGACCGTCAGCGCCGTGGCGTCGAAGCTCTCCGATGTGGACGGCGCGGACCAGACGCTGTCCTTCGGCACGATCCGGATCGAAACCTCGGGCCGGCGCCCTGGCCCCGCGACGGAGGTGAAGAAGTTGTCGCCCGCCGGCGAGAAGAGGGCGAGCACCCAGCCGGGATCCGGCAGCCGGGCCGTCAGGTTGACGACGCCGTCGGTGCTGTCGAACCGGCAGATGGCATAGAGCGCATCCGACGAAAGATAGGGCAGGGGCTGAGCGTCCGGCGAGATGTCCGCCAGAAGCTGCATCCGGTTGGGCTGAAGGTCACCGGCCAGCGAGCCGTAGGCCGAGCCGGGCGTCAGAAACGGCGTCGCGAACGTGGCGAGGATGTGCAGGATGCCGCTCGCGAACACCGCGGCTGCCGCCAGCGGCACGTTGACCGTCCTCATCCGGGACCACAGCCATTTCAGCATCGGCTCAGCATCCCTTGCGCGTGATGGTAGGAGCCAGAGCCTCGACCTCGCCCTCCTGCGACACGCCGCCGGTGTCGAGATCGATGACGGTGAGCACGAGGGCGAGCTTGCCAGCGCCGCCGATCGGCAGCCAGTTGCCGGGATTGGCATCGCGCGACAGCGTAACGGCGTAGGTGCCGTTCGGATTGATTGCCATCGTGTCGCTCGTGAAGGCGAACCGGTCGAGCGTGTTCGGGATCATGCGGCCGTAGGAGTCGAACACGGCGAGGCTCCACCAGTAGCCGGGGCTCTCGCGCCCCTCGACGAGATACGCGCACGACGAATGAAGCGAGCGCCCGTCCGCGTCCGTGCGCGCCACGAAGGTTTGCGACACCGCCGCGTTGAGCGGCAGGATGCCGAGCCGGGCCGCGTGTGCGCGCGTGTAGGGGTCGGCATCGGGCCGTCCCGCCGACGTCCACGAGACCCAGGGGCCGACCGTCACCGTGGTGAGCGAGGTGCCGTGCTCGACCATGTACCAGCTCGATCCGAGCCCGACGATGAGAACGATGCCGATGAAGAGCGCCCAGTCCGTGGTGGTGGCCAGCGCCAATCCGATGCGCTGGCGCAGCCGGTGCAGCGCGAAGACCAGACCGTTGAGCGTGAAGCGCGAGCGCAGCGTCGATGTAATGGCCATGGCGCTCACGGAATGGCGGGTGAAGAGGGAGGACGCCGGCCCGCCTCGGCAGCGAACGTAGACGCGGCGCCGCGCGGCGGAGCGGCCTCGGCCCGGTCGTCGCGCCGCGGAGGCACGGCGGGCGAGGCGCCCTCGCCGGATGTCGGCGCGGCGGGCTCGGAGACGCCGGCCGCCTTGCGGAGTGCCGCCGTGATGCGCTTCAGAGCTTCGCGAGCCGGCGTTCCCATCGTCATGGATATGGCCTTCCCCCCGGCCTCGGCGGCGCCCGGGTTGGCGCGCCGCAGCTCCGCGATGCGCTGCTGCTCGGCGACCTGCACGGGATGCGGAGCGAGCCCGGGGATGGTGGGGATGTTCATGTCGCGATGGGCGACCGACATGTAGGAATGCCAGAGGGGAGCCGCGAGCTGGCCGCCGGTGTTGCCGCCGGCCATGGCGCGGTTGTCGTCATTGCCGAGCCAGACGGACGTGACGTATTTCCCGGTGGCGCCGACGAACCAGACGTCCTTCGGCCCCGTGCTCGTGCCGGTCTTGCCGATGACGTTGGTGAAGTCGAGCGCGGCGCGCTGGGCCGTGCCGTCCGTCACGACTTTCTGCATCATCTGGTTCATGCCCTGGGCGACCTTGGCGTCCACGATCTGGGTGGGCTCGGGCTCGTCGCGCTCGCGGCTGTAGACGACCTCGCCGCGCGAGTTGACGATGTCGAGGATGCCGTAAGGACGCGCGCTCTTGCCGCCGTTGACGAAGGTGGCGAGCCCGCCGGTGTGCTCGAGCGGCGTGATGCCGTAGTCGCCAAGCGCCATCGAGCAGGTCTTGCGGATGCCCGTGATGCCGAGCCGCTGCGTCAGCTCGATGACCTTCTCGCGTCCGACCGCAAACGAGAGCTCGGCCGCGACCGTGTTCAGGGATTTGGCGAGCGCCGTCCAGAGCGGCATGCGCCCGCCGCCGCCATGGCTTCCGCCATAGTTCTGCGGGCGCCAGCGGCCGCAGGCGCGCGAGGTATCGCGCACGATCGTGTTGGGGGAATACCCGTTCTCGAGCGCGGTGGCATAGACGTAGATCTTGAACGAGGAGCCGGGCTGGCGGCGCGCATGGGTGGCGCGGTTGAACTGGCTCTCGCCGTAGTCCGGCCCGCCGACGAGCGCGCGCACCGCGCCGTCGGGCTCGAGCGTGACGAGGGCGCCGGAGTTCATTCGCAGGCCGCGCCCGCGCTGCTTCAGGAACGTGACGAGCGCCTCGTCGGCCTGCTTCTGCAGCGAGAGATCCACGGTCGTGCGCGCGGTGAGCACGTACTGGTTCTTGCCTTCCGTCAGGCGCTGCACCTCCTCGAAGGCCCAATCGAGGAACCAGTCCGGGCTCGTCGTTGCGCGCGGCTCGACGATCTGCGCCGGATGCAGGCGCGCCTCGTGCACCTGGGCGGGCGTATAGAAGCCGGCCTCGACGAGGTTCTGAAGCACCTCGTTCGTGCGCGCGCGCGATGCGGGAAGGTTGATGTGCGGCGCATACTTGGTCGGCGCCTTGTAAAGGCCCGCCATCATCGCGGCTTCGGCGAGGCTCACCTCGCGCACCGATTTGCCGAAGTAGAACTGCGCTGCCGCCTCCACGCCGAAGGCGCCGCCGCCAAGGTAGGCGCGGTCGAGATAGAGCTTCAGGATCTCGCGTTTCGAGAAGCGCGTCTCGAGCAGGAGGGCGAGGAAGGCCTCCTTAATCTTGCGGTCGATGGAGCGCTCGGACGAAAGGAAGAGGTTCTTGGCGAGCTGCTGCGACAGCGACGAGCCGCCCTGCACGACGTCGTTGGCGCGCAGGTTCTCGACGAGCGCGCGCGCCGTGCCGAGCACGTCGATGCCGAAGTGCTCGAAGAAACGCCGGTCCTCGGTGGCGAGCGTCGCCTTGATGACGGCGTCGGGAATCTCCTCGAGCGGCACCGCGTCGTTGTGCAGGATGCCGCGCTGGCCGATCTCGTTGCCCGCCGCATCGAGGAACTTGACGCTGTACTGGCCGGTGAGAAAGCGGCCTTCGTCGAAGTCGAGGAAGGCGGGGAGCGCCAGCGCGTAGAGCACGAACAGGCCGCCGAGGGCGAGCGTGAAGGATTCGGATGCGGCCTCGGTGAGAAGACGGCGCCATCCCGTGAGCTTGAAGCGCGCGAAGAAGCTCGATCCCGCATCCCACACGTCTTTGACGCGCGACCAGGCCTCGGACACGGAGGAATCGAGACGCGAGTCGAGGGCCATCCAGTCGATGCCCTCGCGCCGTCCGCGTTTGAAGAACCAATCGCTCAACGTGGTCGTCCGTCGTCCTGTCGTGGAGCTCCCGGGCCGCTGCGGCGGTACCGGGAAGACTCGGAATGAGCCACAGCATTATGGTTATTTATGCGCCCGCCGGAAGGGACGGCGCGCCACGCTCAGGATGAAACCGCACTGATTTCCCTGAATAATATCGAGGGTGCGAGGAAAAGTTATCCTCGCGGACACGTGCGAGATTACTGTAAAATATTTTGTATTTCACAAGAATAACTATCGATTTCACTGAATAAGATAGCATAGATCAGAGAAATTCAAGATTTGTTATTGACAGCGCAGCGCTGATCTGGCAGTATTTCGTCATGGTCGAACGTGTGCGCCCCGTAGCCGGGCCGCCCCGATGTTTCGGCCTTTCGATTTCCAAACACATCCAATCCGAAGGCGTGGCGGCGGCATGCAGGTCGACGACGGTACGTGGGCTGAGGTGCGTCTCGCCTACGCCGATGGCGCAACGCCGCTGAAGGAGATCGCGGCCCGCTTCGGGCTCACGCCGCAGCGGATCGGCGCCCGGGCGCGGAAGGAAGGCTGGGTGCGCGAGGGCCCCTCAGGGCCGGCGCCGCCGAAACGAAAGAGGCGCCCCGCCGAGATGAGAGGCAAAGCGCGGGGCCGGAACCTGCCCTCGCGCGCGGCCCAGAAGGCGGTGATCGCGCGCCTCTATCGCGCCATCACATTGAAGCTCGAGCACATGGAGACGCGCATGGCGAGCGGTGAGGCCCGTTCGGCCCAGGACGAGGAGCGCGAGAGCCGCGCCCTCGCCACCTTGATCAGCAACTTCGAGAAGGTCACGGAGGCCGTCACTGAGCTCGACAGGGAACGGCAGGCCGTCCGCGCCAACAGTGCGGCCGGCGCCGATGCGGAGCGCATGCGCCGCGAGATTGCGGAGCGCCTTGAGCGCCTCGGCGGCGGCGGGACGGCTGAGCGCGGACCTGGCACGCCTTGATGCGGAAACGCTGAGCTTCATTCTCGCCGATTGGCACGTGTGGGCGCGCGACGACCAGCTTCCCCCGGAGCGGGCGGAGGCGGGCCGCGACTGGCGCGTCTGGCTGATCCTCGGCGGCCGCGGTGCGGGCAAGACGCGCGCCGGCGCGGAGTGGGTGCGGGCGAAGGCGCTCGGCATTCCGCCGTTGGGCACCGAGCCCGCGCGCCGCATCGCCCTCGTCGGCGAAACGTTCGCGGACGTGCGCCGCGTGATGATCGACGGCGTCTCGGGCCTTCTCGCCATCCACGCGGAGGGCGAGCGCCCGACCCTCGAGATCTCGAAGGCGCAGCTCGTCTGGCCGAACGGCGCCATCGCGCAGATGTTCTCGGCCGAGGAGCCCGACAGCCTGCGCGGACCGCAGTTCGATGCGGCCTGGTGCGATGAGCTGGCCAAGTGGCGCCGGCCCGAGGAGACCTGGGACATGCTCCAGTTCGGCCTGCGGCTGGGCGCGAGCCCGCAGATCGCGGTGACGACGACGCCGCGCCCGCTGCCGCTCCTGAAGAGCATCATGACGGATGCGGCAAGCGTGGTGACGCGCGCCGCAACCGTGGCCAACGCGGCGCATCTCGCGCCGTCGTTCATCGCCGAGATGGAGCGGCGCTATGCGGGCACGGCGCTGGGCCGGCAGGAATTGCTCGGCGAGATCGTGGACGAGCAGTCCGGCAGCCTGTGGCGGCGCGACTGGATCGAGCAGGCCCGCGTCGCGACGTGCCCCGAGCTGACGAGCCTCGTCGTCGCCGTCGATCCGCCGGTGACGGCGACGGCCAACTCGGATGCATGCGGCATCATCGTCGCCGGTCTCGGCGCCGACGGACGCGCCTACGTGGCGGCCGACCGATCGCTGCAGGGGCGCGCGCCGCATGTCTGGGCGCGTGCGGCCGTGCGCGCCTATCACGACTTCATGGCCGACCGCGTCGTCGCCGAGGTGAACCAGGGTGGCGATCTCGTCATCGCGATCCTGCGCCAGATCGACGAGGCGGTCGCGGTGCGAACGGTTCGGGCCACGCGCGGGAAGTGGCTGCGTGCCGAGCCGGTGGCGGCGCTCTACGCCGAGGGCCGGGTCGCGCACGTCGGCGTGCACGCGACGTTGGAGGAGCAGATGCTGGCCTTCGGCGCCGACGGCCTGTCGCACGGCCGCAGCCCGGACCGCGTCGATGCTCTGGTATGGGCCCTGACGGACTTGATGATCGATCGCGCCGCCCCGGCCATCCGCCAGCTTTGAGCGGGCGGGTGCGTCGGCCGACGGCCTGAGCAGCGCCCGCACGCGCGGCTCCACCACGTGCCCCGCGCGCGAAGCGACGAAAATAAGGACCTCTCAATGCCGCGCATTCTCGAGACGCTGGCGGGCCTCTGGCCCAGCCGGGCGACGCCCGCTCGTGTCGCTCTCCATCCGCCCCTCCCCGGTACGGACGAGGCGAAAGCCAGCGCCACCGGTCCTCTGATCGTGCTCGAGACGCTGGGCCGCCCGGTCTGGACGCCGCGCGACTATGAAGCCTTCGCCCGCGAAGGCTTCATGCAGAACGCGGTGGTGTACCGTGCGGTGCGCATGATCGCGGAAGCTGCCGCCTCCGTGCCGCTCATGCTGTTCGAAGGCGACGAGGAGCACGACGCCCATCCGCTGCTCGATCTCCTCGCGCGCCCGAGCCCCGATCACACCGGCACCGATTTCCTCGAAGCCTGGTACGGCTATCTCCTCGTTGCCGGCAATGCCTATGTCGAGGCCGTCGCACTCGACGGGAAATTGCGCGAGCTGCACGCCTTGCGCCCGGACCGCATGAAGGTGGTGCCGGGCGCCGAAGGCTGGCCCGAGGCCTACGAGTACACCTGCGCGGGGCGCACCGTGCGCTTCGAGGAGGAGCCGGCTTCGGGCGTGCGCCCGATCCTGCATCTGCGTCTGTTCCATCCTGCCAACGATCACTACGGCATGAGCCCGGTCGAGGCGGCGGCGCAGGCCATCGACATCCACAACACGTCGGGACGATGGAACAAGGCGCTGCTCGACAACTCGGCACGGCCCTCGGGCGCGCTCGTCTACGGCGGCGCTGACGGCCGCATGACCGCGGAGCAGTTCGAGCGCCTGAAAGCGGAGCTGGAGGACGGCTTCCAGGGCCCACGCCGCGCCGGCCGCCCACTGCTCCTGGAGGGCGGTCTCGACTGGAAGCCGCTGTCGCTCTCGCCGAAGGACATGGACTTCATCGCCGCGCGCAACGGCGCCGCGCGTGAGATCGCGCTCGCCTTCGGCGTGCCGCCGATGCTGCTCGGCATCCCCGGCGACAACACGTTCTCGAACTACCAGGAGGCGCAGCGCGCGTTCTGGAGATCGACGGTTCTACCGCTGGTAACGCGGACGGCGAAGGCTCTGGCCTCGTGGCTGGCCCCCGCGTGGCACGCCATGCTCGACCTGCGCCCGGACCTCGACCAGATCGAAGCGCTGACGAGCGAGCGGGAGGCGCTGTGGGCGCGCATCGAGAAAGTGAGCTTCCTGACTCTGAACGAGAAGCGCGCGGCGGTTGGGTATGCGGCCATCGAGGAGCAGCCGCTTCAGTCCGCGACGGACGTGGAGCAATCATCCGCTCTGAGAAAATATCCTGCCGAAGGCGGGCGCAAGTGTCCTGCCGAAGGCGGGCGCAAGTGTCCTGCCGAAGGCGGGCGCAAGTACAGGCCCGATCAAGCCCGCGCGCCCTCAGGCACGTCGGATGGCGGGCAGTGGATGGATGAAGGGGGTGGATCAGGCAGTGGCGGGAGCGGTGGTTCAGGCAGTCACATCCTGTCCGACGCGAACTCAGACGACGCGGACTTCTGGAAGCCCGGTGCGCAAGTTGCGCAGGCGGGTCGTGGCCGCCGTCGAGGCGGATCGACGGTGCCGGTCCGCATTCGCGGCCGGGAAGAGCAGATTGCTGAACCGTTCGCGCGGCAGGTGGAGGAGGCATCCCTGCGCCGGGACAGAGCACTTGAGCGTGTTCGCGAGTTGGATCCCGAATGGCGGCCGATCCCCAGTGTTCGTAGCACGGATCCGCCGTCCGACATTCCAGGCCTTCTTCGAGGCCTCAGGATGGAGGCGCAGGAGGCTGAGGCTCGTATTACTGTCATCGAGCGTGGTGGCGTTCCTCTAGGTTTCAATACGCGAGAGGAGTTCCATGAGTTCGGCCGCAGCGTGCATCGTGGCCTCAGGCAGGCTGGCCACAAGGATGCGTTGCCTTTCATGAGAGGGAGCTCCGTGACCGGGCATAGCTACACCACGGGCGAGATTTTCGATCTCGGACGCCGGAGCGATTATGATGTGGCCATAGTAAGTCACTCTCTCTTCCTGCGCGCCAGCGAAATGGGTGTCAGACTAAGAGGTAACGCTACGCGCACCAGAGCATTGCGGTACGATGAAGAAGCAAGCAAGGCGCTTGGTTTAAGCGATCTCCTGAAGCGGCTTCGACTTGAAACAAACAGGGATGTTACGATTGTAATCCATCAATCGTTGCCGGTCCTGCAAAGGCGCGGGCCATATGTGCCGATAAATTGATGATGGGAGTGACATATGAAAAGCGTGGAAGCGACATACGGCGTCAAGCTGGGCGACCTTGAGGAAGCTCGCATGTTGATAGAAAAAAAATTAAACGCCGATGCAGAAGCAAGAGAAAGCACAAACTTGGGGGGAGATTATTACAAATTTGAAGGGCCGTCCGGTGAAACGCTGCTGTTGGTGAGCAACGAAGATTTGTACGACGGCGAAACACTGGCCGACGGGACCGACGGATGGAAGCTTATCCTACTGCTTGCTGGGGCGCCCGAGGCCAGCCCTTTTATTGTGGCGCTGGAAGCAATGCCCGATGTTATTGAGAATCTGGCGACACAAATATTCGAGTGATCTATTCGGATGCTGAATGGGTCGGGAATATATCCTCCACGATCAATGCGGTTACGGATAGATCAGGGGAAGAGCAGGAGCTCACGAAGAGCATTGAAGCCGTCGAGGAGCTTGTGAGAGCAGGTTTAGCTGTTTCGAGTCCCGATGGGGTGCGGGAGCTAACAGCCGCTCTCTGTATAGAGCTGTTTCCCAAGTTGGCATCGAATATCGGAGTCGATACCAGCGAGAGATTGTGGATATAGAAAAACTCCCAATAGTGAAGATCGTGGCGACTGAAAAGGGATGAGATCTTGCGTTCGAGATCCTTGACGAGCGCGGATATCAGTGGTGGCGGCAGGGAAACTTTAATGATGGCAAACGTCCCGACTAAAAAGGAAATGCTAAGTCGCATTTCAATTCACCTACAACGACGGAGAGATAGCGATACTGTTGCGCTCTTGTGGAGAGGCTATCTCGCGGCGTTGATGGAGTGGGGATTTTTTGAACCGCACGAATACGCAGAGCTGAGTGATCAGCTTGGTGACAACGGGGACGAAGAGCTGAGAGAAATATTTCTCGGCTTCCCTGATGAGGACGAACGGGATGGCGAAGGTGGAGACGATTAATCGCGTCTCGACCTCGCCAGGCTGAGATGCTGACGAGCGAGGCTCTACAATCGTCAACATATGAGGGGGTCCGGGGGAGGCGAGCCTCCCCCGGGCGGGTGCGGGCGGCAGCCCGCGCGCGCAGCGCTCTGATGAAGGATCAAAACGCTCAAGGGGCGCCTCATAACTTCGCGCTTGGAACGCCACGGCAAAGCGTTCTCGCCAACCTGTAAGAGCCACGCTCATCGGAATTCAGAAGCCCGCGTCCCACGCGGGTTTTTTTATTTCGCCGCGCATGGCGCATGTCCGGCACCGCAGCACGCACACAACCAGGAGATCACACCTCATGGCTTTTCGCGCATGGGAACGGGAAGGATTTGCGAGGCCGCACTCGGCGGAGAGGCAACCGCGGCCCGAGATGAAGTTCATCTCTCTCGACTTCAAGCAGGCCGACGCCGACGGCAGTTTCGAGGGCTATGCCAGCCTCTTCAACCGCGAGGATCTCGGCCGCGACGTCGTGTTGCCGGGGGCGTTCCGCGAGAGCCTCGCGGCGCGCGGTCCGCGCGGCATCAAGCTCCTGTTTCAGCACGACGCCAACCAGCCGATCGGCGTCTGGACCATTCTGGAGGAGGACGGCCGCGGGCTCTATGCGCAGGGCCGCCTGATGCGCGAGGTCGCCAAGGCGCGCGAGGTGATGGCGCTGATGCGTGCAGGCGCCCTCGACGGGCTCTCGATCGGCTTCAAGACGGTCAAGGCGCGCCGCGACCGGACCACCGGCGTGCGCCGGCTCGAGAAGATCGATCTCTGGGAGATCTCGATCGTGACCTTTCCGCTGCTGCCGCAAGCGCGGATCACGACGACGAAGACGCAGCCGTTCGCGTCGGCCCCGCCGACCGAGCGCGAGTTCGAGCGCTGGCTCACGCGGGATGCTGGGCTGACGCGAAGCGAGGCGAGGGCGGTGCTCCGCTCGGGCCTCGCCGGCCTCAAGGCCCAGCGGGATGCGGGCCTGGGCGATAGCCAGAGCGAGGGCGAACGGCTGGCGGCGCTGATGCGCCGGGCGGCCAGGTCGCTTCTCGATCACTGATCCAACGCAAGAGGACACAAACCGGATGATGGACACACCGAACATCGAGACCAAGGCCGGCGGCAGCGTCGGCGCGGCCTTCGAGGAGTTCATGCGCGCCTTCGAGGCGTACAAGGATAGCAACGACGAGCGGCTTGCCGAGCTCGAGCGCCGCTCGGCCGCCGATCCGCTGATCGACGACAAGCTCGCCCGTCTCGACCGGACGCTCGACGAGACGAAGCGCGTCGCCGACCGCCTGGCGATCAAGGCGCAGCGGCCGCATTTGACCTCGGCCGGTGCGCTCGAGACCGCGGCCGTGCGTGAGCATCGCCGTGCCTTCGACGCGTACGTGAGAAAGGGCGAGGCCGCGAACCTCTCGCAGCTCGAAGCGAAGGCGCTCGCCGTCACCACCAATAGCGGCGCCGACGGCGGCTATCTCGTGCCGCCCGAGACGGAGCGGGCGGTGATCTCGGCCTTGAAGGACATCTCGCCGATCCGCTCGATCGCGTCGGTGCGGCAGGTGTCGGGCTCGGTCTACAAGAAGCCGTTCGCCACCTCGGGCTTCGCCACGGGGTGGGTGGCGGAGACGGCGGCGCGCACGCAGACCAACACGCCCACGCTGGCCGAGCTGTCGTTCCCCACCATGGAGCTTTACGCCATGCCGGCGGCGACGGCGACGCTGCTCGACGATGCGGCCGTCAACATCGACGAATGGATCGCCGAGGAGGTGCGCGATACCTTCGCCCAGCAGGAGGGCACCGCGTTCGTCACGGGCGACGGCGCGAACAAGCCGAAGGGCTTCCTCGACTATACGAAGGCCGCCGAGGGCGCGTGGACCTGGGGCAACATGGGCTTCATCAAGACCGGCGTCGATGGCGGGTTTCCGGCGAGCGATCCGGCCGACAAGCTCATCGACCTCATCTACACGCTCAAGGCCGGCTACCGCCCCAACGGCACGTTCGTGTTCAACCGGGCCACGCAGGCGGCGATCCGCAAGATGAAGGACGGCGATGGCCAGTACGTCTGGCAGCCGGCGGCGGCCGCGGGCGAGCCCTCCCTTCTGATGGGCTATCCCGTCGTCGAGTTGGAGGACATGCCGCCGATCGCGGTCGACAGCTTCTCGGTTGCGTTCGGCGATTTCCGCCGCGGCTATCTGATCGTCGATCGCGTCGGCATCCGCGTCCTGCGCGATCCCTACTCCTCGAAGCCGTACGTGCTCTTCTACACGACCAAGCGCGTCGGCGGCGGTGTGCAGGACTTCAACGCCATCAAGCTTCTGAAGTTCGAGGAGTGAGGGCGGAGCGCCCTGCCCGGGAAGCGCAGGGACAAGCGACATCGGTTCCGGCGGGCCTCCTCCCTCCCGCCGGTTTGAGAGCGAAGCCGCCGGCCTCCCCACCGGCGGCTTCGCTCGTTTGAAACGCAGCGAGAGAAAACGAAAAACATGGCCCTCGTGCTCACAAGCGGGCCGGCCGTCGAGCCGGTATCGGTTTCCGAAGCAAAGGCGCATCTGCGTCTCGATGGTGACGTGGAGGATGTTCTGGTCGGCAGCCTGATCGTGACCTCGCGGCTCCACGTCGAGGCCGCGCTCGGCCTGGCGCTGATCCATCAGGGCTGGCGGCTGAGCCTCGACCGCTGGCCGGGCTTGCGTGAGCCAGTACGCTTTCCGCTCCGCCCGATCGCGTCCGTCACCTCGGTGACGGTCTATGCCGAGGACGGCACGCCGGCCATCCTCCCGAGCGAAAGCTACCTGCTCGACGGGCATGCGCTCTCGCCGCGCCTCATCCCGCAAGAGGGAGGATGGCCGCGTCCGGGACGGCGGGCGAACGGCATTGAGATCGCGTTCGAAGCAGGCATCGGCGCCGCGGCCGCAGATGTCCCCGCGCCGCTCCGCCATGCCATCCTGTTGCTCGTCGCCCATTGGTACGAGCACCGCGACCCGCTCGAGATCGGGCAGGCGGCAGCGGCCATTCCGCCAGCCGTATCTGATCTATTGAGGCCCTATCGCGAGGTGAGGCTATGAGCCTGTCGATCGGAGATTTGCGTCATCGCCTCACCCTGCAGGCGCCGCTCGAAACGGCGGACGGTGGCGGCGGCGTCACGCGCAATTGGGGGCTCGTGGCCGAGCTGTGGGGCGCCGTGCGGCCGGTCTCTGGAAGCGAGACGGTCGAGGCGGATGGCCTCAAAGGACGCGTGAGCCACGAGATCTGGCTCCGCTATCACACGGGCGTTGCACCGGAGATGCGCTTCGCGCTCGGAGCCCGCGTGTTCGAAATTCGCGCCGTCCTGGATGTCGGCGAGCGCCATCGCTTCCTGCGCTGCCTGGCCGAGGAGCGCGTGGCATGAAGATTTCCGTTGCGGTGAGGGGGCAAGGCTTCGTGCGGGCTCGCGCGCTGGCCGACGAGATCAAACGGCGGGCCCTGGCAGAGCTGGAAGCCCGCCGCGCGCGCCGTGCAGCACAAGCGGATGCGGCGGAGATCGCCCGCGAGATCGCGCGCCGTCGCGGAGACGAGCGATGAGCGGCGCGGCCTGGGAGCTTCAGAAAGCGATCTACGGCAAGCTCGCGGCGGACGCGGACCTGCTCGCGGCTTTGGGCGGCGCGCGCGTTTACGACGACGTGCCGCGCGGTGCGCCATTCCCATACGTCACCTTCGGCACGGCCACGGCGCGCGACTGGAGCACGGGCACGGAAGCCGGGACAGAGCACCACATCGCCTTGCGCGTCTGGTCGAAGGGCGGAGGAGAGAGGGAGGTGCATCTCGTGTTGGAGGCGATCCGCCTCGCGTTGCACGAGGCCGCTCTCGCGCTCATGGGCCACCGCCTCGTGAGCCTCCGCCACGAGGTGAGCGACACCGGCCGCGCTGCTGACGGCGAAACCTATGCCGGCGTCGCCCGTTTCCGCGCGGTGACCGAGCCGGCGCCGTAATTCCCTCTGGCTGCTCAGAAGGCCGCCGAGAGGGCGTGGATTTGCAAGGAGCAACAGATGGCAGCGCAGAAAGGCAAGGACCTTCTCCTGAAGGTCGACGGGACCGGCTCGGGAAGCTTCACGACCGTCGCGGGGCTTCGCTCGCGGGCGGTGGCGTTCAACGCCGAGACGGTCGACGTCACGCATCAGGAGAGTGCGGGACAATGGCGCGAGCTGCTCGCCGGCGCGGGCGTGAGGTCGGCGCGGGTCTCGGGCTCCGGCATCTTCAAGGATGCCGCCTCCGATGCGCTGATCCGGAGCTACGTGTTCGACGGCACGATCCGCGACTGGCAGGTGATCGTACCGGATTTCGGAACCGTCGAGGGACCGTTTCAGATCGCCTCGTTCGAGCTGACCGGCCGCCACGACGGCGAGGTGGCCTTCGAGCTGTCGCTGGAATCGGCCGGCGAGCTGACCTTTGCAGCCGCCTGAGGGAGAGCGAGATGGCGAACAAGCATCGCGGCGAGATCGACGCGCTTCTCGACGGACGGACCTACCAGCTCTGCCTCACGCTCGGCGCGCTCGCGAACCTCGAGGCGGTCTTCGGCGACGAGGACATGCTGGCACTCGCGACGCGCTTCGAGACGGGGCGCATCTCCGCGCGCGACTGCCAGCGCATCATCGGGGCCGGGCTGCGCGGGGCGGGCTTCGACATTTCGGACCAGGCCGTCGCAGCGATGCGCGCCGAGGGCGGCGCGGCGGGATACGTGGATATCGTCGCCCGCCTGCTCGCGGCGACGTTCTCCGGCAAGCCGGAGGAAGGAGCGGGCACCGACAAGCAGAGCGGCGAGGTGCTCGGCCCTTTCCCTGGGACGACGTAATGGCGATCGGGCTCGGGCTCCTGGGCCTCGAGCCGCGCGCCTTCTGGAGCTTCACCCTCGCCGAGTTGGACGCGGCGTTGCGCGGCCGCTTCGGAGCCGCGGCGTACGAGCGCCCGCTCTCGCGCGGCGAGCTGGCACGGCTCGAAGACCGCTTTCCGGATTGTTGAGGAGACAACACCATGGACGGCCACACGCCTATCGAGACGTGGACGGTGGCGATCGACGCCGATACGTCGGCGCTGCAAGCGGAGCTGCGCCAGGCGGCGAGCCTCGGGCGTCAGTTCTCGAGCGCGCTCATCGGCGCGTTCGAAGGCATCGCCCTCAAGGGCAAGAACGTGAGCGACGTGCTGCGCACGCTCGCCCTCAGGCTTTCGGAGATCGTTCTGAAGGCCGCACTGAAACCGCTGGAGCAGGGATTCGGTCAGTTCGTGACCGGCCTTGTGTCCGGCGGGTTGGGGTTTGCAAAAGGGGGAGCGCTGAAGGGCGGCATGCCGGTGCCGTTCGCCTCCGGCGGCGTGATCCAGTCTCCGATTGCCTTCCCGCTTGCCGGTGGCCGCTTCGGACTGGCAGGCGAGCGCGGAGCCGAGGCGATCATGCCGCTCTCGCGCGGCCCGGACGGACGCCTCGGCGTCGCCGCGCGCGGGGGAGGGGGCGTCTCGGTGACGGTGAACGTCGAGACCCAGGATGCACAGAGCTTCCTCAAATCCGAGACGCAAGTCGCCGCGATGCTGGCCCGCGCCGTCTCCCTGGGCCAACGGAATTTGTAGGGCGGCCGAAACGGACGTCATGATGCGGATGATCCCATGAGCTTCCACGAGATCCGCTTTCCCACCGCCATCTCGCGCGGCGCGCAAGGGGGGCCGGAGCGGCGCACGGATGTCGTCGTGCTCGGCGCGGGCTTCGAGGAGCGCAATAGCCGCTGGGCCGCCTCGCGCCGGAGCTACAACGCGGGCTACGGCGTGACGTCGCTCGATGCGCTGTACGAGGTGATCGCCTTCTTCGAGGAACGCCGCGGCCGCTTCCATGGCTTCCGCTGGCGCGACCATGCGGACTGGAAGTCGGGGCCGCCCGGCGCGCCGACGACGCCCCTCGATCAGGACATCGGAACGGGGAACGGCAGCACGCTCTCCTTCCAGCTCAGGAAGACGTATGGGGCGCTCCATGCGCCGTTCGTCCGCGAGGTGAGAAAGCCCGTGGCCGGAACCGTGAAGATCGCCGTGGGCGGCGTAACCAAGAGCGCCGGAACGCACTTCTCCGTCGACGCGACGACGGGCCTCGTGACCTTCGTGCCGGGGCAGGCGCCGGGGAGCGGGGCGAGTGTCACGGCGGGCTTCGAGTTCGACGTGCCGGTGCGGTTCGATACGGATAAGCTCGACATCAATCTGTCCGGTTTCCGCAGTGGCGCCATTCCGAGCATCCCCATCGTGGAGATTCGCTTATGAAGACGCTCGACAGCGGGCTCGCGGCGCATCTCGCCTCCGGGGCCACGACGCTTTGCTGGTGCTGGCGCCTCGTGCGCCGCGACGGCCTCGTCCAGGGCTTCACCGATCACGACCACGACGTGACGTTCGACGGCACCACGTTCGAGGCGGCGAGCGGCATGACGGCGAGCGAGATGCGCGACTCCGTGGGGCTTAGCGTGGATAACCTCGAGGTGACGAGCGCGGTGACTTCCGACAGCCTCGCCGAGGACGATCTCGCCGCCGGGCTCTATGACGATGCGGCCGTCGAGATCTTCCGCGTCAACTGGGCCGCGCCGTCTCAACGCGTGCTGATGCGCAGCGGCAACCTGGGCGAGGTGAAGCGCAGCGGCATCCTCTTCGCGGCGGAGGTGCGCGGGCTCGCCCATCGCCTCGGCGAGACGAAGGGGCGGCTGTTCCAGTACGGATGCGACGCAGATCTCGGCGATGCCCGCTGCGGCGTCGATCTTTCGGATCCCGCATTCCGGAGTGCCGGAGCGCTCGTCACGGTGCTGAGCCCGCGGCGGTTCGCGGTAAGCGGCCTCGATACTTTTGCCAGTGCCTGGTTCACGCATGGTCTGCTGACGTTCACGTCCGGTGCCGCCAGCGGGCAGGCGATCGAGGTGAAGACGCACGGCAAGGTGGCGGGCGTGGTGACGCTCGAGCTGTGGGGCCGTGCGCGCCTGCCGCTGACGCCGGGACAGACGTTCACGGTGACGGCCGGATGCGACAAGCGCGTGGCGACCTGCCAGAGCAAGTTCGCCAATGTCGTGAACTTCCGCGGGTTTCCGGACATGCCGGGCAACGATTTCCTTACGGTCGTCAGCCGCCCCGGAGGCCGCTCGCGCTGAGCGATGCCTCGACGACGTTTGCGAGTCTTCGGCGCGCCGCACTTTTGCGGGCCTTCGCCTCACCGCACTTTGCGAGCCTTCGGCTCACCGCACTTTGCGAGCCTTCGGCTCACCGCCCTTTTTGCGAGCCTTCGGCTCGACGGAGAACGACAATGGCCGAGACGACCCGCTTTCGCCGCCACGCGCCCGACGCCGTGGTTGCTGCGGCGCGCGCATGGATCGGCACGCCGTATCACCATCAGGCCAGCGTCAAGGGTGTGGGAGCGGATTGCCTGGGGCTGATCCGCGGCGTGTGGCGCGATCTCTACGGCGGAGAGGCCGAGCATCCGCCCGGGTATTCGCGGGATTGGGGAGAGGCCTCCGGCGAAGAGACGCTGCTCGCCGCGGCTGCGCGGCACCTCGTTGCGAAGCCGGTGGGCCAAGCCTTGCCCGGCGATGTGCTGATTTTCCGCATGCGCGCAGGCGCTGTCGCCAAACACGCGGCCGTGCTCGCCACCCCGCAGACGATCGTCCACGCCATGGAGGATCGTCTCGCCGCCGAGATCGCCCTGACCTCCTGGTGGCGCCGCCGCATCGCCGCCGTTTACGCCTTTCCGGGAATCGTTCGCTGATGGCCACGCTCGCTCTCGCCGCCGTCGGGGCCGCTGTCGGCGGCTCGCTGCTGCCGTCCGGGCTCTCCGTGCTCGGCATGACGTTGACCGGCGCGACCATCGGCAGCCAGATCGGCGCGTTCGCCGGCTCCTATATCGACAACGCGCTGTTCGGCGCCTCGGGTCAGAAGCGGTCGGTGGAAGGCCCGCGCCTCACCGATCTCCACATCACCTCCTCGACGGAAGGTGCGCCCATTCCACGCCTCTACGGCCGGGCGCGCCTCGGCGGGCAAGTAATTTGGGCCGACGAGATCCGCGAAACGATCACGACCACGCGCACGGGCGGCAGCGGCAAGGGCGCGGCTCCTTCCACCCCTGTTACGGAGACGACCGAGTACAGCTATTCTGCGACCTTCGCCGTGGCGCTGGCCGAGGGAGAGATCAACGGCATCGGGCGGATCTGGGCGGACGGCGCCGAGCTCGATCTCTCGCACGTGACGTATCGGCTCTATACGGGGACGGAGACGCAGCTCCCCGACAGCGCCATCGTGGCCGTCGAAGGTGCCGCCCGCGCGCCGGCCTACCGCGGGCTCGCTTACGTTCTCTTCGAGAACATGGCGCTGGCGGACTTCGGCAACCGCATTCCGCAGTTGTCGTTCGAGGTGCATCGCGCCGTCGAGCCGTTCGGCAGCGAGATCAAGGGCGTCGTGCTGATCCCCGGATCGGGCGAGTTCGCCTACGCGACGACTCCCGTCACGAAAGCGTTGGGACGCGGCGCCTCCGCGGCTGAGAACGTGCACACCCGTCAGGGGGGAACGGACTGGGCCGTTGCGCTCGATCAGCTTCAGGAGACGCTGCCGAACGCGACATCCGTCTCGCTCGTCGTGAGCTGGTTCGGGACGGATCTGCGCGCGGAGCAGTGCCGCGTGAAGCCGGGCGTCGATGCGGCGGTGAAGACGACGACCCCTGAGGCGTGGAGCGTCGCCGGCACCAGCCGCGCGACGGCCCATCTCGTGAGTGGCGAGGATGGCCGCCCGGCTTATGGCGGCACGCCCTCGGATGCCTCCGTCGTCGAGGCGATCGCCGATCTCAAGGCGCGGGGCATGAGCGTCGTGCTGACGCCGTTCATTCTGATGGACGTGCCCGCGGGCAATACGCTGCCGGATCCGTACAGCGCGGCCTCGTCTCAACCCGTCCATCCCTGGCGCGGCCGCATCACGTGCCATCCCGCACCCGGCCGGCCGGGAAGCCCGGACAAGACAGCCACGGCCGCAAGCCAGATCGCGGCTTTCGTCGGAACGGCGGCCGTGGGCGACTTCGCAGTCTCGGGAACGAAGGTCGTCTATTCCGGTCCGGATGAGTGGTCGTTCCGCCGCATGGTGCTGCACTATGCGCATCTCGCTAAAGCCGCAGGCGGCGTCGATGCATTCCTGATCGGGACGGAGCTGCGTGGCCTGACCTGGGTGCGCAGCGCCGCGTCGACCTATCCGTTCGTCACGGCGCTCGCAACGCTCGCCGCCGACGTCAAGAGCGTGCTCGGAAGCGGGACGAAGGTCGTCTATGCGGCCGACTGGTCCGAGTACTTCGGCCACCAGCCGCCCGACGGATCGGGTGACGTCTATTTCCATCTCGATCCGCTCTGGGCCGCGCCCGCCATCGACGCCATCGGCATCGATCTCTACTGGCCGCTCGCGGACTGGCGGGACGGCGCGAGCCATCTCGATGCGCTCGCGGGCGCCCGCTCGATCTACGACGACGATTATCTCCGCGCCAACGTGGCCGGCGGCGAGGGCTACGATTGGTATTACGCGAGCAGCTCCGACCGCGAGCAGCAGATCCGCACGCCGATCACCGATGGGCACGGCAAGGCGTGGATGTTCCGTTACAAGGACATCCGGTCCTGGTGGCTCAATCCGCACTACAACCGCCCCGGCGGCGTGCCGAGCGGAGCGCCCACGGCCTGGGTCCCGCAGTCGAAGCCGTTCTGGCTCATGGAGATCGGCTGCCCCGCGCTCGACAACGGGGCGAGCCAGCCGAACGTCTTCGTCGATCCGAAGAGCGCGGAATCGGCGTTTCCCTATTTCTCGCGCGGCGTCCGTGACGACCTCATGCAGCGCCGTTATTTGAGGGCGCTGATCGCGTCGTTCGATCCGGCGAGCGCAGGCTACGTTCCGGGCCTCAACCCCGTGTCGGCCGTGTACGGCGCGCGCATGGTCGATCTGTCCCGCATTCACGTCTATTGCTGGGACGCGCGCCCGTATCCGGCATTCCCCTACAACTTGGAAGCCTGGAGCGACGGCGAGAACTGGCGGCTTGGCCACTGGCTCAACGGACGCTTCTCGGTGGCGCCGCTCGCTGAGCTGGTCGATCGGCTGCTCGCGGACTACGGCGTCGCGGGGGCCGAGACGGCGGCGCTGCGCGGCGTCGTGCCGGGCTACGTGGTCGACCGCCTGATGTCGCCGCGCGATGCGCTTCAGCCGCTGGAGCTCGCCTACTTCTTCGACAGCTTGGAGAGCGAGGGTCGCATCGTGCTCCGCCATCGCGGTGTCGAGGCGCCCGTAATGACCCTCGACGAGGGCGATCTGGTGGAGGAGCGCGCGGGCGACGCGCTGGTGACGCTGACGCGCGCGCAGGAGACGGACCTTCCGGCCTCCGCCAAGGTCACGCACATTGCCGCGAGCGGAGACTATCGCCAGGCCGTGGCCGAGGGGCGCCGGCTTGCCGGCGCGAGTGGGCGCGTGGCGCGCGCCGAGCTGCCGATGGTGCTCGAGCACGAGGCCGCCGCGCAGATGGCCGACTCCTGGCTGTTCGAGGCCTGGGCCTCGCGCGAGCGCGCCGCGCTCAAGCTGCCGCCGAGTGCGCTGGCGGTCGAGCCGGGCGACCTGCTGTCCGTCGAGAGGGACGGCACCGAGATCCTGGTGCGGGTGACGGAGATCGGCGAGCGCGGCGTGCGCGAGATCGAAGGCCGCAGCATCGATCCCGAGGTCTATGCGGGAGCGGCGCCGCGCCCGCGCGAGACGACGGAGAGGTCTCCGCTCATCCCGGGCCCCGCTCATGTCGCGTTCCTCGACCTGCCGCTGTTGCGCGGCGACGAGCCGCCCGAAGCGGGCTACATCGCCGCCCTGCAGGTACCATGGCCCGGCGGCATTGCGGTTTATGCCTCGCCCGAGGAGGCTGGATATGCGCTCCGCGTGCGCGCGCCGGCCCCGGCCACCCTCGGCGAGACGCTCGATCCGCTGCCGAAAGGCCCGATCGGCGTGATCGACCGGACGACACGCATTCGCGTGCGTCTCGCGAGCGGCATGCTCACATCTGCAACGCGCCTGCAGATGCTCGCCGGCCGCAACGCCGCCGCCATCCGCAATGAGGCAGGTGGCTGGGAGGTGATCCAGTTCGAGACCGCGACCCTCGTCGGCGAGGGCACCTACGAGATCTCGCGTCTGCTGCGCGGACAGGCGGGAACCGAAGCCGAGATGCGCGCGCCGCTGCCCGCCGGCGCAACCTTCGTGGCGATCGGCGGGGAGATCGTGCCCGTGCCGCTTTCGGCTGGCGAGATCGGCGCGCCGCTGTTCTGGCGCTACGGTCCGGCCAGCCGCGACATCTCCGATTTGTCCTACACGACCGAAACCCATGCGTTCATGGGCTGCGGGTTGCGGCCGCTCTCGCCCGTGCACATCCGCGCGACGCGCGCCGGCGGCGACGTGACGCTCACCTGGGTGCGCCGAACGCGCATCGGCGGCGACAGTTGGGAGGCGGCGGAGGTTCCGCTCGCCGAGGAGAGCGAGCGCTATGAGGTCGACATCCTCGACGGCGCCACCGTCGTACGCACGCTGGCTGTGACGTCTCCCACGTGCACGTACACGGCCGCCCAGCAGACGGCCGACTTCGGCGCACCGCAAGGAACGCTTTCCGTCGCCATCGCACAGATGAGCGCAACCTATGGACGCGGCACGCCACGAGCCGCCGTCGTCTGATCCCGTCCTTTCTTTCTGTGAGATCTCATGCAGAGCGAACGCTGGCTGAGCGAGGCCTGGCGCGAGTTCGGCCAGGCCGAGCGCGTGGGTACGAAGTCCAATCCACGCATTCTGGCGCTGTTCCGCGATGCCGGCCATGCGCGCATCGTGCGCGACGAGGTGGCCTGGTGCGCCGCGTTTTGCGGAGCCTGCCTCGAGCGCGCGGGCCTCCGGTCCACCCGATCGCTGATGGCGCGCTCCTACCTCGCGTGGGGGGAGCCGCTGGCCGAGCCGCGCATGGGTGCCATCGCCGTCTTCTCGCGGGGAACGGATCCGGCGCTCGGCCATGTCGGGTTCTGGCTCAGCGAGGCCGGCAGCTCGGTCGTTCTGCTGGGCGGCAACCAGAGCAATGCGGTCTCGGTCACGTGTTATCCGAAGAGTCGGCTGATCGGCCTGCGCTGGCCGCAGGGAGAGCAGGGAGAAGAGGGCGAGGAGAGCAAGGAGGCCAACGCGCCGGCGCCGCAGGCCAAGGACGATGGCTTCGCACACGCGCTCGCCCACGTCCTCGAGATGGAAGGCGGCTACACCGACGACCCGCACGATCCGGGCGGCCCGACCAATCTCGGCATCACGCTCGCGGTCTTCGCGGCCTGGCGCAGGACGACGGTGACAGCCGCAAGCCGCGCACGCCTCGTCCGCGCGCTGAAAGCGATCGACCGGGAGACCGTCACCGCCATCTATCGCGCGCGCTACTGGGACGAGGCCCGGTGCGCCGATCTCCCCGAGCCGCTCGCCTTCATGCACTTCGACGCCGCCGTCAACCATGGCGTCGGGACGGCGATCCGCTCTCTGCAGGAGGCCGTCGGTGCCGGCGTCGACGGCGAGATCGGTCCCGAGACGCGCGCGGCCGTGGCCCGTACGCCGCTGACGGTCGCGCTCGACGCCTACGCCGCCATCCGCGAGCGCCGCTACCGCGCGCTCCCCCATTTCTGGCGCTTCGGGCGCGGCTGGTTGCGCCGCGTCACGACGACCCGCGCGCGGGCGATCGCCCTTATCGACGCCCGCGGATCTTCCCCTCTCAACTCGCAAGGAGACACCGACATGACGACCAGCACGACCGACACCGGCAACGGCAAATTTTGGGGCCATTCGCTCACGATCTGGGGCACGATCGTGACCGTCCTCTCGTCCGTGCTCCCCGCGCTCTCGCCCGTGACAGGCGTGGACATCTCGGGCGAGCTCGTGCAGACGGCCGGCCGCGATGTGGCCGAGGCGGTGCAGGCGATCGGCGCCCTGGTCGGCACGCTGCTCACGATCTACGGACGCATGCGCGCCGATCAGCCCATTCAGCGGGCCATCATCCGGCCGAAACGCTGAGGCCGGATGGATTGGAAGCGAGGGCCGGATCATGGTCTAGGCTCCGCTTCGAACCCCCACTATACTCGGAGGCTCGTAACCGCTTGAAGCCTCCGAGGGATACCGCCCGTGCGCATCCTCGTCGTCGAAGACGACAAAGACCTGAACCGGCAACTGACCACCGCGCTCTCCGGCGCGGGCTACGCCGTCGATGCGGCGAGCGACGGCGAGGAGGGCTTCTTCCTCGGCGACACCGAGCCCTACGACGTCGTGATCCTCGATCTCGGCCTGCCGAAGATGGACGGGATCTCGGTCCTCGAGCAGTGGCGCCGCGCAAGCCGCAACATGCCGGTGATCATCCTCACGGCCCGCGACCGCTGGAGCGACAAGGTTGCTGGCATGGACGCCGGCGCCGACGACTATCTCGCCAAGCCTTTCCATATGGAGGAATTGCTGGCGCGCGTGCGCGCCCAGGTGCGCCGCGCCTCCGGACATGCCAAGAGCGAGATCGAGTGCGGCGCGATCCGCCTCGACACAAAGACCTCGCGCGTCACCTGCGACGGCCAGCAGATCAAGCTCACCTCGCATGAGTACCGGCTGCTCTCCTATCTGATGCATCACGGCGGGCGCGTGGTGTCACGCACCGAGCTGGTCGAGCACCTCTACGACCAGGACTTCGATCGCGACAGCAACACGATCGAGGTGTTCATCGGCCGCCTGCGCAAGAAGCTCCCGGACGATGCCATCGAGACCGTGCGTGGTCTCGGATACCGCATGAGCCGCGGCCCCAATGAAGCTTAAGTCGCTCGCCTTCCGCCTGATGGCGACCTCGGCGGCGTGGGTGCTGCTGGTGTTGCCGATCGCGGGGCTGATCATCTATCAGCTCTATCGCGACGATTTGCAGACCTCGTTCGACGCGCGTCTCGAGAAGCTCGTCAACTCCATCGCCATCGACAGCATGGGCGGCGCCGGAGGCCAGCCGATCGCGCCCAAGAACCGCTACGAGCCGCTGTTCGAGGACCCCCGCTCGGGCTGGTATTGGCAGATCAAACCGCTGGTCGCCGAGAGCGGACCGATCATGCGCTCGGTCTCGCTCGGCGATTTTTCCATCGATCTGCCGATCGAGAAGAACGTCAAGCCGGACGACGACGGCGCCCGCTGGATGAACGCGGCCGGACCCGACCACGAAGGTATTCGCATGGTCGAGGTGATCGACGGGCCTGACCCGCTCGGCAAGGGGCCGCGCTATTCGGTGATCGTGGCCGGGCCGATCGACTGGCTCGAAAGCCGGCTGCAGAATTTCGTCGCGCGCCTCTCCATCGCGCTCTTCCTGACGGGCGTCGGCCTCGTCACCGTGACCCTGTTCCAGGTCCGCTTCGGCCTCCTCCCGCTGCGCCGCATCGAGCAGGGACTGGCGGAGGTCCGCTCCGGGCGTGCCGAAAAGCTCGAAGGCGAGCTGCCGGCCGAGATCGAGCCCCTGCAGCAGGAGCTCAACGCCCTCATCGAATCCAACCAGGAGATCATCGAGCGCGCGCGCACGCAGGTCGGCAACCTCGCCCATGCCCTGAAGACGCCGCTCGCCGTGATCCTGAACGAGGCCCGCGAGGACGACGGGCCCTACGGCCGCAAGATCACCGAGCAGGCCGAGATCATGCGCGATCAGGTCACGCATTACCTCGACCGCGCCCGTGTCGCGGCCCGGGTGGACGTCATCGGCCGCTCGACGCCAGTGCTCGAGGTGCTGGAGCCGCTGTCGCGGGCGCTCGAGCGCATTCACCGCGAGCGCAACGTGCGGGTGGCGGTCGCGTGTCCGCCCGAGATCCGATTCGCCGGCGAGCGTCAGGACCTCGAGGAAATTCTCGGCAATGTGTCCGACAATGCCTGCAAATGGGCGAAATCGCGTGTCAGCGTCAGTGTGCAGCCGGGGCCGCCCAAAACCGGGCGCGCCCGCTTCGCCATCCTGATCGACGACGACGGACCGGGCCTCTCGGCCGAGGAGCGCGCCCGGATCGGCAAGCGCGGCGTCAAGCTCGACGAAAGCAAGCCCGGCTCCGGCCTCGGCCTCTCGATCGTGACGGATCTCGTCCAGTCCTACCGCGGCAGGCTCGAGCTGGCGCAATCGCCCCTCGGCGGCCTGCGTGTGGAAATCGCGCTCCCTTCGGCGTGAAGACACGAGTATTACGGTGATAAGTGCCGAATTTTCGCCGGAATCCCCATGGAAACGGGGGGCGGGATGTGCTTGATGACGAGTCACATTCTGGCATGATCAGGGCACGAGGGGGCGCCCGTCATGCGCGATCCGGGAAGTGCTCTCGGACAACCACGGGGATCTCCATGCGTTCGATCTGCGCCACCGCATTTTTGATGATTTCCATGGGCCTTGCGGGCTGCAGCGGGGAAGGGCCGAACAAGGCGGACACCGGCATGGTCGTCGGCGCCGTAGCTGGCGGCATCCTCGGCAATCAGGTCGGCAAGGGGACGGGCAACATCGCGGCGACCGCCCTCGGCGCTGTCGTGGGCGGAATCGTCGGCAGCGAGATTGGCCGCTCCATGGACGCGCAGGACCGCCGCCTTGCCCAGGACGCCGAGTTCGAGGCTTTGGAGCGCGGGCAGTCGGGTGTCTCCCGTCAGTGGCGCAACCCCGAGAACGGGCGCTACGGCGAGGTCGTGCCGAGTCGTCCGTATAAGCGCGGCACCGTCGATTGCCGCGACTATACGCATAAGGTCTTCATCGACGGGCGGCCGACCTCGATGCGCGGCACGGCCTGCCGCAATCCGGACGGCACCTGGAGCAACGTCGGCTGACGGTCCCCTCGGTAATGGGGATGACGTGGGCGCTCCGGACGCCTACACGACACTAACTTGAGCGAAAGATGAGACTGTTGCGGCGCAGCATCAAAGTGCTGTGCGAGCAACAATGCGCGCGTGCGACCACGGTACCAGTCGCAATTGGTATCGTGGCTCTTGTCAGCCTCGAGCCTCGCCCCTATTGAACCGGGACCAAGGCTAGAAGGCTTCTAATGCTCCTCTGGATCGGCTTTGCCTGTTTGACGGCGGCAGTCGTCGCCCTGCTGCTACGGCCATTGCGGGTTCGTGACGCCGAGACGGCGCCGATCGCACCTGTCGAGGCGGATCTCGCCGTCTATCGCGATCAGTTGCGCGAGCTCGATGCCGAGCGCGATCGCGGTCTCATCGGCGAGACGGAGATCGAGAGCGCCCGTGCCGAGGTGGCACGCCGCCTTCTGAAACGCGCGCGCACCGAGCCGTCCAAGTCCGCTCCGGCGTCCGTCGTAGCGGCGGACGAGTCCAGGCGCGCACGCGTGATCTACACCGGCCTGGCCGCTGCCATCCCCGTGCTCGCAGTGACGCTCTATCTCGCGACCGGCTTTCCCGATCTTCCCGCCCAGCCCTACGCCGCGCGACAGGCGCAGCTCAAGGCGGCCGATCCCGCAACGGCCGGTATCGTCGAGATCATTCAAAGGGTCGAGCAGCGCCTCAAGGAGCAGCCCGAGGATGGAAAGGGATGGGATGCCATCGCGCCGGTCTATCTTCGCCTCAGCCGCTACGCCGACGCGGCGCACGCCTTCGCGGAAGCCAACCGCCTGGAAGGCGAAACGGTGCGCCGGCTGCTGGGCTTTGCCGAGGCGACGATCCTGGCGGAGAACGGCATGGTCACCGAGCCGGTTCGCTTGACCGCCCAGCGTATCCTCACGCTCGAGCCGGAGCGGATCGAGGTCAACATCTGGCTGGCGCTGGGCAAGGAGCAGGATGGCGACCTCACGGGGGCTGTCGCGACGTACCGGGATCTCTTGGGTAAGGCTGCTGCTGACGCACCCTGGCGGAAGGCGGTCGAGGAGCGTCTCGCGCTGGTCGAAAAGAAGCGCACGGGCGCGCCCGGTGGCGAGGCATCGTCCGCACAGCCGTCGCCTCCAGCCAGCCCGTCTGCGCCCGCCGTGGCGGCACCCGCCCCGGGAACGAGCCCGCCGGCGACGAGCGGCACACCCGACGTGGCCGCCATGACGCCCGCCGAGCGGGATGCCTTCATTGCCGGAATGGTCGACCGCCTGGCGCGCCGTCTTGCCGAGGACGGTAAGGATCTCGACGGATGGCTGCGCCTCGCGCGGGCCTATAAGGTGATGGGACGCGAGACCGAGGCACGCGAGGCGCTGGCCAGCGCGCGCACGAACTTTGCCGGAGAGGACGCCTCGCTCGCGCGCATCGACGAGGCCGCCGCGGGGCTGGGCCTCACATCGAAGGAATGAGACGGGCATGACGAGAAAGCAGCGGCGCGGTGTGATGATCGGACTGGGGGTTGGCGTGCTGTCGCTGGCGGCCATCCTGGTCCTGTTCGCCTTCCGCGAGTCGGTTGTCTTCTTCCATACGCCGAGCGACGTCACCGAGCGCAAGATCGCGCCGGGCGTGCGCTTCCGCCTCGGCGGCCTCGTGCAGACCGGCTCCGTCGTGCGCGGAGACGGGACGAAGGTCGGATTCGCGGTGACGGACACGCTGCAGTCGGTTCCGGTGAGCTATGAAGGGATCCTGCCGGACCTCTTCCGCGAGGGGCAGGGCGTGGTGACCGAGGGCGTACTCTCGCCTGACGGGCACTTCGTGGCCGACACCGTGCTCGCCAAGCACGACGAGAATTACATGCCGCCCGAGGTTGCGAAGGCGCTCGAGGAGAAGGGCGTGAAACTCGGCCAAGGTGCGCCGCATCCCGACGGGTCGGCGTCTCAATAGCGATAGCGAGCGAGGCTCAAGTGATCATCGAGTTCGGACATTTCGCCCTGATCCTCGCGCTGCTGGTCGCCATCGCGCAGATGATCGTACCCGCCTGGGGCGCCCACACCCGCGACACCCGGCTCATGGCGTTCGCGGAGCCGGCCGCCCTCGCACAGGTGGGCCTCGTCCTGATCGCCTTCCTGGCCTTGACCTACGCCTACGTCACCTCGGACTTCTCCGTGATGAACGTCGCGGCCAACTCGCATTCGACGAAGCCGCTCATCTACCGCATCTCGGGCGTGTGGGGGAACCACGAGGGCTCGATGCTGCTGTGGGTGCTGATCCTCTCGATCTTCGGCGCCGCCGTCGCCCTGTTCGGGCAGAACCTGCCGGCCACCCTCAAGGCCAACGTGCTCGCGGTGCAGGCCTCGATCGGCGTTGCCTTCCTGGTCTTCGTGCTGCTGACGTCAAATCCGTTCGATCGGCTCGATCCCGCCCCCCTCGATGGCCGCGGCCTGAACCCGATCCTGCAGGACCCTGCGCTCGCGTTCCATCCCCCCTTCCTCTACATGGGCTATGTCGGCTTCTCGCTGGCGTTCTCGTTCGCGATTGCCGCCCTCATCGAAGGCCGCACCGATGCGGCCTGGGCGCGCTGGGTGAGGCCGTGGACGCTGCTCGCCTGGATGTGCCTCACCATCGGCATCGCCATGGGCTCCTGGTGGGCCTACTACGAGCTGGGCTGGGGCGGCTGGTGGTTCTGGGACCCGGTCGAGAACGCCTCGTTCATGCCGTGGCTCGCGGGCACGGCGCTGCTGCATTCGGCGCTCGTGATGGAGAAGCGCGAGGCGCTCAAGGTCTGGACGATCCTGCTCGCGATCGTCACGTTCTCGCTGTCGCTGATGGGCACGTTCCTGGTCCGCTCGGGCGTGCTGTCGTCGGTGCACGCCTTCGCCGTCGATCCCGAGCGCGGTGTTTTCGTGCTGGCGATCATGACGCTCTTCACGGGCGGCGGCCTCGTGCTCTACGCGTGGCGCGCTCAGAGCCTCTCCCAGGGCGGCCTCTTCGCGCCGATCTCGCGCGAGGGAAGCCTCGTGCTCAACAACGTGCTGCTGACGGTAGCATGCGTGACGGTGCTGGTCGGCACGCTCTATCCGCTGGCGCTCGAGGCCCTGACGGGCGACAAGATCTCCGTCGGCGCGCCGTTCTTCAATATGACGTTCGTGCCGCTGATGATCCCGCTGTTGCTGGTGCTGCCGTTCGGCGCCATGATGGCCTGGAAGCGGGCCGACATCGCCGCGGTCATGCAGCGTCTGCTCGTGGCGGCTCTTGCCGCCATCGGCGTGTTCGTCGCGACGGTGGCGATGACCGAGCGCGGCCCCTGGCTCGCGCCGTTCGGCTTTGCGATCGGCGTCTGGGTGATGGCCGGCGCGCTCTCCGAAACGGCGTTCCGCATCAAGCTGGGACAGACGCCGCTCTCTGAGTCGATGCGCCGGCTCGTCAACCTTCCTCGCTCCGCGATCGGCACCATGCTGGCGCATTTCGGCGTCGGACTCATGGTGTGTGGCATCGTCGGCACGACCGCCTACAAGAGCGAGGAAATCCTGCTCATGCGCCCCGGCGACAGCAAGGAGATCGCCGGCTATACGCTGAGCTTCCGCGGCGCCGTGCCCGCCAAGGGGCCGAACTATACGGAATCGATCGGCACGTTCGACGTCACCTCGCACGGCGCGCCCGTGACGCGGCTGGAGCCCTCCAAGCGCCTCTACGATGCGCCACCCCAGCCGACCTCGGAGGCGGGCATCTACGCGGCCTGGACGGGCGATCTCTATGTGGTGATGGGGGACCAGCAGGCCGACGGCGGCTTCGCCGTGCGCCTCTATTTCCACCCCCTCGTGCGCTGCATCTGGATCGGCTGCCTGATCATGTTCCTGGGCGGAGCGGTCTCGCTGTCCGACCGGCGTCTGCGCGTCGGCGCGCCGCGCCGGGCGATGCGCACCGCAGCCGCCGTTCCTGCGGAGTGAGGCACCGGATGCGCGCGGCCTTCCTCTTACGCTCCCTTGCTGCCGCGGCCGCTGTCGCGATGCTCGCCCTGCTGGCCGTGCCGCAGACTGCGAGCGCGCTCACGCCCCAGGAGATGCTCGCCGACAAGACGCTCGAGAAACGGGCGCGCGGGATCTCGGCGGAGCTGCGCTGCCTCGTCTGTCAGAACCAGTCCATCGACGATTCCGATGCGCCGCTCGCCCACGACCTGCGCGTGCTCGTGCGCGAGCGACTGAAGGCGGGCGATACGGACGAAGAGGTGCGCGACTTCCTCGTCGCCCGTTACGGCGCCTTCGTTCTGCTGAGGCCACCGTTCTCGCCGGCGACGCTGCTCCTGTGGTTCATCCCGCTGATCGCGCTGGCAGGAGCCGGTCTCATCCTCTGGAACGCGTTCGGTGCGCCGGCCCGCGCCAGGGCCACGGCAACCGCTGCGTCGGCGGGACGGGCCTTGACCGAGGAGGAGCAGCGTGCCCTCGACGCCTTGCTCGCTGATACCACTCCGCGCGACCGGAAAAGCTGAGCGACCGCCGTCGTCGGGGCGCGTTCGCGCGAGAACCCTCTTACCGCGATGGTACGCGCGCTTCGTCCCGGGAAAGCGTGTGCGTGCCGACGCGGCCGGTCTCGATATTCTGCGGCCGCGGCGGGCGTGGCGGCGTTCCGCGACGCTCGGCATCGAGCGCATGCAGCCGCTTGAGCAGCGCTGCCGTCGCGAGCCCCGTCTCCTTGCGCCCCTCCGAGATCTCGAACGCACGGATCGCCGCGTTGAGGCGCTTGCCGTAGAGGCCGTCCCGCGGGCCGACGTCATGACCCGCAGCCGCGAGCAGGGTCTGCAGCGCAACGATGTCCTTGCGCTCGGCGAGGATCTCCGCATGCGCGAGGGCCTCGAGGGCGTCGCGGAACGCCGAGGCCCCCACCGCCGTGTTGGCGACCGTCTCCGATTTATAGCGGTGCACGACCTCGCCCTGATGCGTCAGCACGCGCGACTGCAGGTAGGTGCCGACATTGATGCCGATCACCTCGGGCCCGGACGGCCCGTCGATCAGCATCGGCGAGCCGGAGGAGGCGCCCCCCGTATCGCAGGTGTGCAGGATGACGTGCGCCGCATCGACGAAATCCTTGGCGATGGCGCTCCAGTCCGCGCCGTTGAACGAGCGGCGGATCGCGCACGGCGCCCCGAGCGCCAGCTCCCAGTTTCGGAAGTCGCGATGATAGGCGACGTGATAGACGCGCTGGGCGGCGGAGAGGCGGATCAGCTCGCTTTCCGGCTGCCGGCTGATCGGCAGCGTCCGCCCCGCACAGATCGGTTTCGCGAGGCGCACGAGCGCCCAGTCGGATGCGGCATCGATGGGGGGACGGACGCGCAGCGCCTGCGCGCCGGTGGCGACGTGCTGGGCTTCCGCCCGGCGCCCCGACCCCGCGATGCGCGCGGTGAGGGCGGGTGTCCCATCGCGGGGCTCGAGGCGGAACTGGAAGCCGGGTAACGGCAGCGGCCGCTCCTGCGCGGTGCGCAACAGGCAGTGGCCCGCGGTCGCGATGGTATCGTCGCGGACGCAGAAGGCGGTGCAGACCGCATGCGAGCGCGTGTCGTAGAAAAGCCCGATCGCGCGGGAGAGGGCCGCCCGGTCCGGCGGCAGCGGCACGCGCTCGTCGGGCCCGAACACGGCGACCTTATGGACGAGCCCGGGCGCGGCGTCCCGGGACGGTGAGGCCGCGTGGGCGCCGGGGCCGGGATCCGCAAATGCCAGGGAGGAGGTAAGGCCAGCCGCCGCCAGCAGGCCGAGGCCGCACCCCAGCCTGACGGGGATCGCCAACCCCGCCGGAAACGGGAGGGAGATCCAGGCGCCACGGCCGCTTTTCCGATCGCTCGAGTCCCTCATTACCAACTCTTAACGTGGCCGAAAGGCAGCCGTAAGGCCGAAAGGTCTACCTCTGCCGGCAACTGCAATCGCTTTCCAAGCGGAGGACTTGAATGCTGACTTCCGGTGACGTGACGTCCCCAGCAAAGATCGGGCCAAAGTCGGCCCTTAAGCCGGCTCCCAAGGTGGCCATGACGCGCGGACGCCGTTTCGCACAAGGCACCGTCTCGGCGCTCGCCGCAGCGGCCATTCTTTCGGGCGGCCTCGCCGGCACGCCGGCGCACGCCCAGCTCGCACCCGAGACCCCGTCGGTGGAAACGCCGTTCGGCCGCGCGCCCTTGAGCTTCGCCGACGTCATCGAGAAGGTGAAGCCGTCGGTCGTCAGCATCTCCGTCGTTGCCGGCGGCAAGAACGTCGCGCGCGGCAGCAAGGGCCTGCCCGAGGGCTTCCCGGACATCCCCGAGGACAGCCCGTTCTATGATTTCTTCAAGAACCTGCCGAAGGAGTTCCGCGGCCCCCAGCAGCCGCGCCCGACGCAGGCGCAAGGCTCGGGCTTCGTCATCTCGACGGACGGCTATGTCGTCACGAATAACCACGTCGTCGACGGCGCGAGCAAGATCCAGGTCAGCTTCGACGATCAGGAGAAGCTGGACGCGGAGCTCGTCGGCACCGATCCGCGCACCGACGTCGCGCTTCTCAAGATCAAGTCGAACGGCAAGACGTTCCCGGCCGTGAGCTTCGCCAAGACGCCGGCCCGCGTCGGCGACTGGGCGCTGGCCGTCGGCAATCCGTTCGGCCTCGGCGGCACCGTGACGGCGGGCATCGTTTCCGCCCTCGGCCGCGACATCGGCTCGGGCCCGTACGACTTCCTGCAGATCGACGCCGCGGTGAACAAGGGCAACTCCGGTGGCCCCACGTTCAACCTCTCGGGTGAGGTGATCGGCGTCAACACGGCGATCTTCAGCCCGTCGGGCGGCAACGTCGGCATCGCGTTTGCCGTCCCGGCCGTGACCGCCGTCGAGGTCATCGACCAGTTGAAGAAGTCCGGCGCCGTGAGCCGCGGCTGGCTCGGCGTCAAGATCCAGAACGTGGATGAGGACACCGCCGCTGCGCTGGGTCTCAAGGAGGCGAAGGGCGCCCTCGTCAGCGAGGTCACGCCGAACGGACCGGCCCAGGCCTCGGGTCTCAAGATCCAGGACGCGATCGTGGCCGTGAACAGCGACAAGATCAACGACAGCCGCGACCTTGCGCGCAAGATCGCCAACTATGCGCCCGAGACCACGGTGGACGTGAAGGTCTGGCGCGGCAGCTCGGAAGAGACGATCAAGGTGAAGCTCGGCAAGTTCCCGGGATCCGCCGCTGAGATCGCCAAGATCGAGCAGGGCGGCTCGGTGGACGAGACCGGCACCGAGCTCGAGCAGCTCGGCCTCAAGCTGGCGCCGGTGCGCGGCGGCGAGGGCGTGTCGGTGATGGACGTGGATCCCGACTCCGACGCCGCTCAGAAGGGCATCAAGGCCGGCGACGTCATCATGCAGGTCGGCGACGTGTCGGTGGCGGGCGCCAGCGACGTGGCCGTCGGCGTGAAGAAGGCCAAGGAGCTCGGCCGCAACGCCGTCATGCTCTACATCAAGTCGGCGGACCAGCGCCGCGTGGTGGCGCTGCAGCTCAAGAAGAGCTGAGCCGGATCCCGGCACACACGATGGGGCGGTGCGGCTCTTGAGGGGCCGCCCCGCCCCGATGTATCTGAGAGGACAGCGAAACGAAGGGGCGCCGCGCGGCGCCTCTCTGGGAGACGGCGGAAGATGCGCGTTCTGGTGATCGAGGATGACCGTGAAACGGCGCACTTCCTGCAGAAGTCGTTGAAGGAGAGCGGACACGCCGCCGACCTCGCCTCCGACGGCGAGATGGGGCTCGGGATGGCCGAGAGCGGCGAGTACGACATCCTGATCGTGGACCGCATGCTCCCCCGACTCGATGGCCTGAGCGTCATCAAGACCTTGCGCAGCGACGGCATCCGCACGCCCGTGCTGATTCTCTCCGCGCTCGGCGACGTCGACGACCGCGTTAAAGGCCTCAGGGCCGGCGGCGACGACTACTTGACCAAGCCCTATGCCTACACGGAGCTGCTGGCTCGCATCGAGGCGCTCGGCCGCCGCGCCGTGCCCGAGGAGCAGGAGACGCGCTATGCGGTCGGCGACCTCGTTCTCGATCGCCTGTCTCACCGCGTCACGCGCGCGGGAGAGGCGATCCAGCTCCAGCCCCGCGAGTACCGGCTGCTCGAATACCTGATGAAGAACGCCGGCCAGGTGGTGACGCGGACCATGCTGCTCGAGAACGTGTGGGACTATCACTTCGACCCGCAGACGAACGTGATCGACGTCCACGTCTCGCGGCTGCGCTCCAAGATCGACAAGGGCTTCGACAGGCCGCTCCTGCACACCGTGCGCGGCGCAGGATACATGGTCCGTGACGGCGCTGTCTGACCTCACGCGGGGTTTCGGATCCCAGGCGTTCCGCCTCGCCGCGACGAGTGTGGCGGGATTCCTGATCGTCGCGGCCGCCATCGTCGGCGCGCTGTTCTGGCAGACCAACACGCTGCTGACCGACCACGTCGTGGCCGAGCTGCGCGGCGAGGCGGCGGAGCTCGCGCGCGAGGCGCAGGAGACCGACACGGCTGCGCTCGCCGAGCGGATCCAGTTGCGCGCCCGCACCTCGTCGTCCGGCCTCTACATCCTGACGGACACCGCGGGCGGCAAGCTCG
>DAITBB010000017.1:0-8941 GCA_036823975.1 Hyphomicrobium sp. | reverse complement strand
CCCCGCCGGCGTCGCGGACAGCGCGACGGGCGGTGTGTTCCGCTATACGCGCCTCGGCGATCCGGATGGCACCGAGCGCCTGGCCGTCGCCATGCCCGTTGCCGTCGGCACCGAACGGCGCCTCCTGATCGGCCGCGACATCTCCGAGCAGATCGCCTTCGCCGAGGGCGTGAAACGCACGTTTCTGTGGGGTTTCGGCGCGCTCGCCGTCGCCGCGCTGGTCGCGGGTCTCGCCATCGGCCGCTCCGTGCTGAGCCGCATCGAGCTGATCAACGCCACGAGCCGCTCGATCATGGCCGGCGATCTCTCGCGACGCATCCCCTTGACCGGCAGCGCCGACGAGCTCGACGAGCTGTCGCAAAGCCTCAACGGCATGCTCGACCGCATCGAGCAGCTCATGAACGGCTTGCGCGAGGTCTCCGACAACATCGCCCACGATCTGAAGACGCCGCTCAACCGCCTGCGCAACGGCGCCGAGGCGGCCTTGCGCGACCCGCGTGGAGCGGAGGGCTATCGCGAGGGCCTGGAGCAGAGCATCGAGAAGGCCGACGATCTCATCAAGACCTTCAACGCGTTGCTCCTCATCGCCCGCCTCGAGGCGGGCGTGGTGGAGGAGAGCGCGGAGGTGTTCGACCTCGGCAAGCTCGTGAGTGACGTCGCTGAGTTCTACGAGCCTGTCGCCGAGGAGGCGGGGCTCACGCTCACGATCGAGGCTGAGCCCGGCATCGAGGTCCGCGCCAACCGCCACCTCATCGGCCAGGCGGTCGCCAATCTGGCCGACAACGCGATCAAGTATTCGGCCGCAAGCGCCCGCCCTCCGGGTGAGCGGACCGTGGCGGTGCGGGCGACCGTCCGGTCCGGCTCGGCGGAGATCTCAGTAGCCGACCGCGGCCCCGGCATCGACGGCAAGGATCGCGAGCGGGCGCTGCGCCGCTTCGTGCGCCTCGAGAAAAGCCGCACCCAGCCCGGCACGGGCCTCGGCCTCAGCCTCGTCGCGGCGGTTGCGCGCCTGCATGAAGGCACCGTGCGCCTCGAAGATAATGATCCGGGCCTGCGGGTCGTGCTAACTCTCCCGCTCGCGCAGCGCTGAAGGTGCGGCGCCCTCAGAAGCAGCAAGACGGCCGGGCCGAGCCTCGCCGGGGGAACGACACGCATGGCGCAGGATAATGGGTCCGCCCGCCCCCTCATCGAACGCTTGAGCGCCGAGGCGCGCTGGCCGCAGGATCCGCTCGGCGGGGCGAGCCTCGATCCCCTGATCGACGACTGGCGCCGCGATGCGGCCGCGGCACCGCTTCTCCCCCTGATCGAGACGGCCGGCGTGCGCAAGCTGCTGTCCGGCATCGTCGCGGGATCTCCGTACCTGCGGGGCGATTTCACGCGCCATCCCGCGCGCCTTGCCGCAGCACTTGCCGACGCACCCGAGCTGCGTTTCGCGCAGCTTACCGAAGCGCTCTCCCGAGACCTCGCCGCGGCCGACGCGCTGCCCGCGGCGATGGCCGCGCTGCGCACGTACAAGGCGGATGTCGCCCAGCTCATCGCGCTATCGGATCTCGCGGGCGTGTGGAGCGTGGACGAGGTGACGCGCGCGCTCGCGCTGACCGCCGATGCGGCCCTTCAAGGCGCCGTGCGCTTCCTCTTCCGCCAGGCGGTGGCGAAGGGAGACTGGCTGGCCGACGGCGACGATCCGGACGCGGCGTCCGGCTACATCGTGCTCGGCGTCGGCAAGTACGGCGCCTTCGAGCTGAATTATTCGAGCGACATCGATCTCATCGTTTTCTTCGAGCGCGGCAAGGCGCGGCTCAAGGAGGGGATCGAGCCGCAGCCGTTCTTCGTGCGCCTCACGCGCGATCTCGTGCGCCTCATCGACGAGCGCACCGCCCAGGGCTACGTGTTCCGCACCGACCTGCGCCTGCGCCCCGACGCGGGCGCGACGCAGATCGCGCTTTCGACGGAGGCGGCGGCGCTCTACTACGAAAGCTTCGGCCAGAATTGGGAGCGCGCGGCCATGATCAAGGCGCGCGCGGTGGCGGGTGATGTCGAAGCGGGCGAGGCCTTCCTCGCCGAGCTTTCCCCCTTCATCTGGCGCCGCAGCCTCGATTTCGCGGCCATCGCCGATATCCACGCCATGAAGCGGCAGATCCATGCCTTCCGCGGCTTCGGCGGCATTGGCGTTGCGGGCCACAACATCAAGCTCGGCTCGGGCGGCATCCGCGAGATCGAGTTCTTCGTGCAGACGCAGCAGCTCATCGCCGGCGGACGCCAGCGCGCGCTGCGCACGCGCCGCACGCTCGACGCGCTCGGCGTGCTGGCGGATGCGGGCTGGATCGAGAAAAGCACGGCAGACGATCTCGCGGACGCCTATCGCGAGCTGCGCTGGATCGAGCACCGCCTGCAGATGGTCGCCGACGAGCAGACGCAGGAGATCCCGCGCGCGGAGGCCGCTCTCGAAAGCTTTGCGCGCTTTGCGGGATATGCGGACGTGATAGCATTTTCGCGCGCCCTCGTCGGCGTGCTCGAGCGCGTGCAGCGCCATTACGCCGATCTGTTCGAGGACGCGCCGGAGCTGACGGCAGGACGCGAGAACCTCGTCTTTGCGGGCGAAAAGGATGATCCCGGCACCGTCGCGGCGCTCTCGCGTATGGGATACGCCCGCCCGAGCGACGTTCTGGCCTCGATCCGCGGCTGGCATCACGGGCGCTATCCCGCCGTGCGCTCGCCGCGGGCACGCGAGCTTCTGACGGAGGTGCAGCCGCTGCTCGTCAAGGCGCTCGCGGCGACGATCGATCCCGACCGCGCCATCGCGACGTTCGACCGCTTCCTCTCGGAGCTTCCCGCGGGCGTGCAGCTCTTCTCGCTGCTCAAAGCCAATCCGGCCCTGATGCGCCTCGTCGCCGACATCATGGGCACCGCGCCCCGCCTGTCGCGCATCCTCTCGCGCCGCCGCCGTCTGCTCGATGCCGTCATCGATCCGCGCACGATCGCGGCCCTTCCCTCCGCCGAGGAGCTCGGCGCCGTCATCGCCGCCGAGCTGGCCCCGGCGCAGGATTCCCAGGACGTGCTCGATCGCGCCCGTATCGTCGGCAGCGAGCAGTCGTTCCTGATCGGCGTCAAGGTGCTGTCGGGCGCCATCAATGCCGGCGAGGCGGGCGAGGCGTATGCGGGCCTCGCCGAAGGCCTGATCGACGCGCTCGCCAAGGATGTCGCGAGCGAAATGGAGCGCGCGCACGGCAAGGTGCCGGGCGGCAGTGCCGCCATCGTCGCCATGGGCAAGCTCGGAGGCCGGGAGATGACGGCCTCCTCCGACGTCGATCTCATCGTCATCTACGACTTCGATCCCACGGCCACGCAGTCGGACGGCGCCAAGCCGCTGGCGCCGAGCCAGTACTACACGCGCTTCACGCAGCGCCTCATCTCGCACCTCTCGGCGCCCACCGCCGAGGGCGCGCTGTACGAGGTCGATATGCGCCTGCGCCCCTCCGGCCAGAAGGGCCCCGTCGCCGCCCAGCTCTCGACCTTCCGCGACTATCAGGCCAACGAGGCGTGGACCTGGGAGCACCTGGCCCTCACGCGCGCCCGCGTCATCGCCGGGCCGCCGGAGCTGCGCCGCAAGGTCGAGGAGGACATCGAGGTCACGCTCGTCCGCCAGCGCGACCACGACGTGATCGCTCGCGACGTCCGCGACATGCGCGAGCGCATCGCGAAAGAGAAGGGCACCGACAACATCTGGGACCTGAAGCAGGTGCGCGGCGGCCTCGTCGATCTGGAGTTCATTGCCCAGTATCTGCAACTCGTGCACGCGGCCGAGGCGCCCGAGATCCTCGACCAGAACACCCTCATGGCCTTCCGCAAGCTGGCGGGCGCGGGTGTGCTGGAGGCCGCAGACGCCGACCGCCTGATCCAGGCCACGCGCCTCGTTCACAACCTGACCCAAGTCCTAAGGCTTTGTCTTGAAGGGCCTTTCGATCCCGCAACGGCTCCGAGCGGGCTCAAGGTGCTGCTGGCGCGGGCGGGCGATGCGCCGGATTTCGCGACCCTCGAAGCCGATCTCCGGGAGAGCCTTGCCGCCGTTCACGGACTATTCGATCGCCTGATCCGGTGATCCCGCGACGGATTTTGGGGGTGGCCCTCGTTCCAGCGATGACAGTAATCTGCTGGAGCAGGGGATGGCTGCGCGAGCGGGCATTGAACCGCGAGACATCGGCGCGATGGTGAGATCGGGGCCAGGCGGACCCATGGGGACGACGACACCGGGATCGAACGTGCACGCGGGACCGTGGCCGGATGGCCCGGAGGATCGCGTTCTGCTGGCGCGCGTCGCCCGCCAGGACGGCCAGGCCTTCCGCCTCCTCGTCGAGCGCCACCTCACGTCCATCGCCGTGCTGGCCCGGCGCATGCTGCGCGATGATGCCGAGTCCGAGGACGTGGCGCAGGAAGCGCTGCTGCGGCTGTGGCGGGCCGGCGACACGCTCGATATCGGCCCCAACGGGCTGCGGCCCTGGCTCCGCAAGGTGACGACGAACCTCTGCCTCGACCGGATCCGGTCGCAGCGGCGCACGGTGGTGACGGATGAGGTGCCAGAAGTGGCCGACCCGCCGACCCAGGCCACCGGGTTGGAGGAGCAGGATCTCGCTAAGCGCGTCGGCGCGGCCATTGACGCCCTTCCCGAGCGCCAGCGCCGCGCCCTGATGCTGTTTCACCACGAGGGCCTGAGCCAGGCCGAGGTGGGCGAGGCGCTGGGCATCTCGGACGAGGCGGTGGAATCGCTCCTGGCCCGCGCGCGCCGCGCGCTGCGTGCGAGCCTCGAGAAGGACTGGAAGAGTTTGCTTGAGAACGAATGATCGGACGTTTTGAGAACGCTGGACGACGGCAATGACGGATATGAACACGACGGAAGGCGCTGAGATCGGCGCCTTCGAGCGGATGCTGGACACCTTCGGAAGCGACCGCACGCGCTGGCCCGCGCCCGCGCGCCGGGAGAGCGCCGGCCTGCTGGCCACGAGCGCCGAGGCAAGAGCCCGCCTGAAGGAGGCGGAAGCCCTCGACCGGCTGCTCGATCTCGCGCCGCCGCCGAGCCTCGACACGCGCGCGCTGGCGGCCCGCATCGTCGCGGCAGCCGCGGCCGAGGCACCGGCTGCGTCGAACGCCGGGCCTGCCGTGCGCGGGGCCGGCAACGGCCGCGCACGGCGCCCCTTCGAGTCGCAATGGCCGGCCGCAGCGCTTCTGGCGGCCTCGCTGGTGCTCGGGATCTTCTCGGGCTTTTCCGGCGCGTTCGATCCGACCGACGAGACGCAGATCGTCGAGGCCTCGCTCGATGCCGACATCGATCCGGCTCAGATCGCGCTCGACGGGAACTCGATCAGCATGTTCGAAGGAGATCTCCTGTGAGTGACGTGGCTCAGCCCGCGGATCCCGCCCCGGAGCGGAGCAAGCGCCGCCTGAAGTATGCGCTCATCGCCTCCCTGGCGCTGAATCTGCTCATCATTGGCGCTGTCGCGGGCACGATGGTCGGCTTCAAGAAGCACGGGCCGCGCATGGGCGCCCGCGGCGAGGACTTCGGCATGATGGGCCTCACGCGCGTGCTGCCGGAGGAGCGGCGCAAGGAGGTGCGCAAGCAGCTTCGGGCCGACCGCGAGAAACTGCGCCCCCTGATGGAGGAGGTGCGGACTGCCCGCCGCGCGGCCGCCGATGCGCTCGCCGCCGAGCCGTTCGACCGGGCCGCGCTCGACGCGGCCATCGCCGCCGTCGCCGAGAAGGAGCGTACCGTGCGCCAGGCGGCCGTGAACGCGTTCCTCGGCCATGCCGAGACGCTGACGGCCGAGGAGCGCGGGAAGCTCGCCGAATGGTGGCGCAAGAAGAGCGAGCCTCCGCCACCGCGGAAGAAGAAGGGCGAGAAGGGAGAGAAGGCCGAGGACAAAGCCGCCGGGCCGTAAGGCCGACGCGCGCTCAGCAGAGATGGGCGGCCGGGGCAGGGGGCGAAGCCTCGAACACCCCGGGCACGCTGAAGAAGTCGCGTTGGGCGGCCGAGGGCAGCACCGTCACGGCGCGCCAGGTGGAGCAGGGGTCCTCGACCTCGATCAGAGACGCCCCGTTGAGCTCCAGAAGTGCACGCGCAAGGCAGATGGGAAGCGACGCCTGCCCGGCCATCGCGCCGTCGGGCCGGCCGCGCAGGAACACCTCGACCTGAACGAGATCTCCATCCGCCTTGGCGACGATCCCCACCGTTCCGCGGGAATCCGACCGGCGCACCGCCTCGGCGAAGAGGTTGATGAGGATCTGCCGCAGCGGACGCCGGTCGACCAGCACCTCGAGGCGCTCCGGCAGGTCGGAGGCGAGGGTGAGCCCGGTCGTCCCCGTCGCGTGGAAGGCCCACGCCTCCGCGACAACGGAGCCGAGGTCCACGCCGGCCTCGAGACGCGAGTCGGGGTCGTGATCGAGGAGATACGTGATCGCGAGCGTATCCTCGGCGGATTTGAGGAGCGTGCGGCCGCTCTCGCAGATGTGCTGCGCATATTCCCGGTAGCGGGGATGGCCGACAGGCCCCAGCAACTCGTCTTTCATCACGTCCGAGAAGCCGATGACGGCATTGAGGGGCGTACGCAACTCGTGACTGACCCGCGCCATCAGATCTCCCCACGGATGGCTGCGCGCGGCAGGCATGCGGCGGAGCCGGGCCGCGGCGCGCCGAAGGCCTTCGAGATGCAGCGTATCGGGGTTGAAGGCAATGCGCTCCCCGATGAAGGGCAGCGGGCTGGGCGAAGCCGCGCTGCCCCTGTACGCCGGGGAGAGATCGGCGGGTTCGGTTAGGAAGGACGCACGCGGCCCGGACCGCTCCGCCGACAGGGCGAGAGACGGCACGCGCAGCGCAAGCAACGTTACGACAAGACCCGTCACGAGGACGGCGAGTGGAGACAGGACGATCACTTCGAGCAGCGCGAGAACGAGCACGCCGACATGCAACATGGCCGCGCCCCGGAGATATCGGATCAGGCGAGGCTTCCCCGCGAGGCGGTCTGCCGGCTGGGTGCCGAGGACCGAGGAGACGAAATCGCTGTATAGCGAGGCCACGGGGGTGCCAGCCATCCGAATCTCCTAACGACTTTTCTTGAGCTTTTGCGCGACCGCGACTTCGCCGCGACACATGGCGAACCACGATCTCACTTCACCGATTCGCGCCCGGTGTGTCGAGGGAGATTAAATAAGCAGGATCATAGTTTTCCGACGTGTTGCTAATCGAGCATCTTCGTTGCGATCTCGAACGCGTCGCGCGACAGCCCGGGGCTCTTGGCGAGTCCCTGGAGCACGGCTCTGGCCGCCCCCCGCCGCTCCGCCTCGAGCGCCGGCCAGGTCCGGAACGCCCCCAGCATCCGGGCTGCGATCGAGGGATTGAGGCGGTCCAGCGCCAGCACCTGGGAGGCGAGAAACTTGTAGCCCGCCCCGTCCGGCCGATGGAATTGAACGGGGTTCTGCATGGCGAACGTGCCGATCAGCGCCCGCACCTTGTTCGGCACGGCGAGGCTGAAGAGCGGATGGCGCGTGAGCGCCTTGACCTGGGCCAGGGCGCCGCGTTGCGGGTTCTGCGCCTGTGCCGCGAACCAGATGTCGATGACGAGGTTGTCGCCCTTCCAGCGCGCGTGAAAGCGATCTAGCGCCTTTTGCCGGTCGGGGTGCGCGCTGGATGCCAGCAGCATCAGCGCGTGCTGCTCGTCCGTCATGTTGCCGGCCTTGAAGTAGTGGTCCGAAAGCCGCGCCGCATCGGCCGCCGTGCCGCGCGCCCAGAGCAGCGTGAGCGCGCTGTTGCGCAACGCGCGCCGCCCCGCGCTCTTGGCGTCCGGCGAGAACGGGCCCTTGGAGCGCATCTCCTCGTAGAGATCCACGAGCAGGTCGCCGAGCACGGTGCCTGTGAGCTTGCTGAGCTGGCGGTGCGCGCGGAAGACGAGCCCGGGATCGACGTTGCGTCCGAGCGCGCGCGCGATGTCGGCCTGGCTCGGGAGCTTGAGCAGCTCGGCGCGATAGGCCGGCTCGAGGTGCGGATCGGCGAGCGTCGTGCCGAGCGCTTTCGCGAAGCCCGTGGCGCGCTCCGTCGCGCGGTCCCCCTTCTTCAGCGCCTTCACCATGTCGACGAGCGTGCGCGTGGCGAACGTGTTGGCGGCCTGCCAGCGGTTGAACAGGTCGCTGTCGTGCGTCATCAGGAATTCGAGGTCGCGATCGGAGGTGCTGACCGTGAGATTCACGGGCGCCGAGAAGCCGCGCAGGATCGAGGGCACCGGCGCCGACGGCACATCCTGGAAGCGGAAGGTCTGCGTGCGCTTCGTGACGTGCAGGACGCCGTCCTCGATCGCCTCGCCCTTGTCGGACTTGAGCGCGATCTCCTGTCCGTTCGCGCCGATGAGGCCGAACCGCACCGGAATGTGCAGCGGTTTCTTCCGGCTCTCGCCCGGCGTCGGCGGCAGCACTTGCTCGATCTTGAGCTCGGCCTGCTTCTTCGCCTTGTCGAAGGAGAGTGCGCAGACGAGCTCCGGCGTGCCGGCCTGGGAGTACCAGAGCTTGAACTGGGAGAGATCGCGGCCGGATGCGTCCTCGAAGCAGAGGAGGAAGTCCTCGATGGTGGCCGCCTGGCCGTCGTGGCGCGTGAAGTAGAGATCCATGCCGCGGCGGAAGTCGTCCGTGCCGAGGATCGTCTGGATCATGCGCACGAGCTCGGCGCCCTTCTCGTAGACCGTCGTCGTATAGAAGTTGTTGATCTCGATGTAGCTCTCCGGGCGCACCGGGTGCGCGAGAGGGCCCGCGTCCTCCGTGAACTGGGCCGAGCGCAAGAGGCGCACGTCCTGGATGCGCTGCACGGTGCGCGCGCGCTCGTCCGCCGAGAACTCCTGGTCGCGGAACACCGTCAGCCCTTCCTTGAGGCAGAGCTGGAACCAGTCGCGGCAGGTGATGCGGTTGC
>DAITBB010000083.1:0-10233 GCA_036823975.1 Hyphomicrobium sp. | reverse complement strand
TGTTTTGTCGCATTTTCTTGCGACGAACCGGAAGCCACTTCGTCGGAAAATGCTCAGAGCACGTTCACTCTCAATGGAATCGCCCATCGGGAGTGACCGTGCTCTATCTCTTTGTTTTAGAGTCTGAGTCACGCTCTCGATGCGAGCTGAAGGGCTCGCATCTCAAACGATCAGGCTCTAGCCGACCGCGCCCGGCTTGGCGAGGGGCATGGGACCTCCGCCGGCGGGTGGATCGGCACGCGATTCGCGCAGCCCTGATGCAGAAAGAGTTTCGCGGCGCCCGCAAAGGGCTTAGACGGAGGGCCGGGGACCCCAACGTGAGCTCGCCGCGCCATGGCCGTGCTTCGCATCCTGCTCAACGGCCTGATCATGGCCGCCGAGATGGCCGCCGTCGCGGCGGTCGCCTGGCTCGGCTATACGTATCCGTTCGTTTTTGCAGCCGTGACGGCAGCCGGAAGCTTTCTCGTCGGCCTGAGGCTCGAGACGGCACGCCTCTCGTTCGAGCTGCCGTTCTATTTCGAAGGCGTGCGCACGCCGCGGCTCTGGCTCGTCGCGCTGGTCGGCCTCACGGAAGCCACGATGAAGAGCGTGCTGGCGGGGCTCGCCGCGCTGTTCACGTTCGCGGGCACCGACAGCCACCGGCTGATGTGGATCGCCATCGTGTTCGCGCTCGTGACCTACGCCGGCTCGACCGCGCTCCGTACGCTCTCCGTCTCGTTCCGCGCCGCGCCGTGGCGGTGGGGCTATTTCCGGCTCGCTCCGCCGCTCGGGCTTCTGTTCTCGGCGGGCCTCGCGCTCATCACCGCTTTGCAAATCCTCGCTCCCGCAAGCGCGAGCGAGATCGGATGGACGCTCGTGTGGGAGCTGCCGGAGCGGCCGTCGATCGTGCAGGTGAGCGAGCTGTTCTTCCAGATCAAGCAAGCTTTCGACACTTTCATCGCAACCCTGCTCGGAACTGTCCTGCCGGAGCCGTGGGCGCGGATCGTGGCGGTCGTGGTGAGTGTCAACGTCCTCGCGGGCTTCGTCGCGGCGGTCTATGCGGCGCTCATCGCTGCCGCCGTGCGGTCGGCCGAGGAGCGCTTGCCGTAACCCTTCCGGACGCGACAGCACCGTCGGATCAGCGCAGGCGCTCGGGTTTGCGGAGCTGGATGTAGAGCGCGCCTTCGCCGCCGTGCGGGATGGCGGCCGCGGTGAAACTCACGATGATGGCGCGCAGCTCGGGCTCGGCGAGCCACATCGGCACGTTGCGCTTCAAGACTCCCCGCTCGGAGAGGCCCATGCCGTCGTCGTCGCGGGCGCGGCGCGGGCCGCCCTTGCCGGTGATCACGAGCACCCAGCGCAGGCCGCGACGTGACGCGCCGATCAGGAAGCTCCGCAATGCGAGATGGGCCTCGTTCTGACGCATTCCGTGCAGGTCGATCCGCGCCTCGATCTCGATCTGGCCCTGACGCAGCCGGCGCGCGGCCTTGCGGTCGAATGCGCTGAGCGCGGGCGGCGCGGTTGTTGACGCGCGTGGGGGCGCGGGCGGCGACGCGGCCGGTTTCAGCGCCGATTTCGCGGTGCCGGCCCTGGCGGGCGTCTTCGTTACGAACGGGGCGACGCTGTCGAGATCGGGCATGTCGGGGAGATGCCGCCCCTTGCGGGCCTTGAGCGGCGTCAGCGAGGCGGCGGTATGGGACCAGAGCGCCTCGTCGTCCTTGCTCAGATGGCGGCGGCGCGGCGGCGCGGGCGGCTTCTTCTTCACGGCGCGTCCGCTCCCTCCGGAAGAAGCACATAGAATGTGCCGGGATGCTTGGTCGCGCCAGCGCGCCGACCCGCCGCGTCGCCGGATCCGAAATAGATGTCGCCGCGCTCGGGCCCGCGGATGGCGGAGCCCACGTCCTGGCCGATCATCAGCCGGCGAAAGCCTTCGCCGGCCGTCCAGGGGCACAGCGTGGGCGCATCGACGTAAACCGGCGTGCCGATGGCGTGAAAGGCCGTATCGACAGCAAGGCTTCGGCCGGGCGAGAGCGGGATCCCGAAGGCGCCGAGCGGGCCTTCCTCCTCCGGCCCCAGCTCGCGGAAGAAAATGAACGAGCGGTTCTCCTGCATGATGCGGCGGCCGCGGTCCGCATCGGCGGAGAGCCAGACCTTGAGAGCGGCAAGGCTCATCTCCTCGGGCGTAAAGTCACCCGCGTCGATCAGAACGCGCCCGATCGACGTATAGGGATGGCCGTTCTTGCCATCATAGGCGAGAGAGGCCGTCGTTCCGTCCGCGAGGCGGATACGGCCCGAGCCCTGGACGTGCATGAAGAACGTATCGACGGGATCGGCCAGCCACATTAGCTCAAGGCCCTGTCCCGCGAGGGCGCCCGCTTCGATCTCGGCGCGGGTGTCATAGGGCGCGATGCCCTTCGCCGTCCGGCGCGCGTGCGTCAGGCCGTCTGCAAGTGCGCCACGCTCCTCCTCGCCGACGAGGTTCACGAGATCGGGCGGGCGGCGATAGACGGGAATGGGGAACGTTGCACTCGGGGCGCGGGCACCGGGCAGGACAGGCTCGTAGTAGCCCGTGAGCAGGCCCGGAGCGCGATCGTGGATCACGCGATGGGCGACGAAGTTTTGCTCGAAGAACGTCTTGGCCTCGGCCGGCCGGACGATGCCGGCGTTCGCCGCATGCTCAGCGAGGGCCACGAGACGCGCGTCTGCGCCGTGCGTCCTCCCGGTTGCGGCGGGCGTCGCAGCGTTGCAGGCGAGGGCAGTTGCGGATCGGGCAAAGGCCTGGAGAGCGGCGAGGTGGTCGTCCTCGTCCCAGCCGGGGAGGGCGGCAAAGGCGACCGGCGCGTAGGCGATCTCGCCTCCGGCCCCCTCAGACGTGCGCGCTCCAAGCGGCATGGGTTTCGTCGCGGACTTTCGAAACCGTCAGTTCGGAGCTTGCGTGCCGACGAGCTTCCAGTTCAGGTTCCGGCGCGCATCCTTCGAGGAAATGTCGCGCGAGAACGTCCAGATGTCCGTAACGTCCTTGATGCGGGTCTCGTCGCCGTCGACGACGTTGCCGGCCTTGTCCCGCGTGGCGGTGATGAGCTGGCTCACGAACCGCACGGTCACGCTGGCGATGCCGCGCTGGCTGACCTCGGCTTCGAGGATGTCGGCCTTGTTGATGCCGACGAAGCTCTGGTCGATGATCTCGCCGCGCTGCTCGCGCTCGGCGATGGCGCGGGAGAAGCTGTCGAGCACGTCCGCGCTCAAGAGGTCGCGCAAGGTGCGGCGGTTCCCTTCCGCGAAGGCCGTGACGATCATCTCGTAGGCTTGGCGCGCACCCTTCAGGAACTGCTCGGGATCGAACTGGCGATCGAGCGCCAGGATGTCCATGAGACGCTTGGCGAGCGCCGTATCCTCGCCGGCGAACGCCTTGATGCGGGCCTCCACCTCGGCCACCGTGACGGCCTGGTCCACGGGCTGCACCTCGCGATCGCGGCGGGGCAGGGCCACCACCTTGTCGGAGGCGGCGTCCGCGGCCGTTCTCTGCAGGTTTGCCTGCCGGCGGCGCTCGACGCGCGCCTCGTCATCGTCCGTGCGGCGACCGAGGACGCTTCTCAGCTTCACGATCGCGACCACCGCAATAATCAGCGAGAGAAGCGTGAAAAGGTTGATGTCGCCATTCATTGTTGGCTGCTTCCCGGCAAGGTCCACGCCCCAGGGGCGTCGCACCTGATGTAAGATCGCGTTTGAGGTTCGTCCAGGCTTCGCGCCCCGCGCACGGCAGAAGAGGCCGTGCCGAGGGCGGGGCGGATCATGATCTGCAACTTAGGCGACAACGAGAAAGAAGCCAACATCCTTGCTCTTTCTAGGTATAGACGCCCGAAAACCAGGAACTATGGCTCATTGCGGGCTCGCCACGCCCGTGATAGCCACGGGGACGTTTTGACACCCCGCGCCGGGGGCGGCGCGCTGCGCCCGGTGCAAAGCTCGGGAAGCCGATCCGGCTCGTGACACCACCATGGCAGAGAACACCCCCCCCAACGCTGGCGCCGCAGCAGGCGCCGAAGACCAGCCGCGGCAGATCGAGGCCCAGATCCTCGGCCAGTTCGTAAAGGACCTTTCGTTCGAGAACCCCAACGTCGACCGGCTGCTCAAGGGCCCGAGCGAGGCGCCCGCCATCAAGCTCGAGATCAACGTGCGCGGCCGCGGCGTGCAGGAGGACCTCTACGAGAGCGCCATCGAGTTCAAGGCCGTCGCCTCGACCAAAGAAGGCACCATCTACGATCTCGAGCTCGTCTATGCGGGTCTGTTCCGGCTGCGCAACGTGCCGCCCGAGATGCTCGAGCCGTTCCTCGTCATCAATTGCCCGACGCTGATCTTCCCCTTCCTGCGCCGCCTCGTGGCCGACCTCACGCGGGAAGGCGGATATCCGCCGCTGCTGCTCGATCCGATCGATTTCGCTCAGCTCTTCATGCGCCGCAAGAACGAGCTGGCCGGTCAGCCTGCCTCATCGAAGGTGAACTGAGGGGCCCTCTTACTGAGGTCCATCACCTCTCCTGAGTACCAGCGCGGACCTTTCACAGGGGCCCGCGCTTTTTCCATTCTCTCGCCCGTCACCCGCCGTCGGAGGCTTCAGAGACTTCCAGGTAGCGGGTCCAGATCGCCTTCTCTCCGAGCGCGGCGATGAAGGCGCGGTGCGCGGCGATCATCTCCGGCGTCAGCCGCGAGGGTAGCGGCGCCGGACGCGGTGCGATCCGCGCCGCCTGACGGCCGTTGCCGGCCCCCACGAGCGTACGCCGCTCGCTGCCGAGGCCGAGGGTGCCCTGCCGCTCGCCGAGCAGCTCGACATAGACTTCCGCCAGCAGCAGCGAGTCCATCAAGGCGCCGTGCTTGATGCGCTTCGAGTTGTCGATCCCGTAGCGCTTGCAGAGCGCGTCGAGGCTGTTGGGGCCGGCCGGATGCTTGCGGCGGGCGAGCTGAAGCGTATCCACGACGCGGCTCATCGAGAGCACGGGGCCGTTCAGACGTTCCAGCTCCACGTTCAGGAAGCCGATGTCGAACACCGCATTGTGAATGACGAGCGTGTCGCCGGCGATGAACTCGATGAAGGCGTCGGCGACCTCCGTGAACACGGGCTTGTCGAGCAGGAAGGCCGTCGACAGGCCATGCACGGCCTCCGCCTCGGCCGGCACCGTTCGCTCCGGATTGATGTAGCGATGAAACTCGCGCCCGGTCGGGATGCGGTTCACCAGCTCGATGCAGCCGATCTCGATCAGCCGGTCGCCCTTGCGCGGATCGAGGCCCGTGGTTTCTGTATCGAGGACGATCTCGCGGAGCATAACGGGGGGATCCGGACGGGGGGACGCGCGACAGGATGGAACACGGAAGACGAAAGACGGAACGCGGCTCAAGGCTCGCGCGGCGGCCGGCGCCCGTTCAATCGGACTGCCAGAAGCGCGTGTAAGCCGCGTGAGGCCATGCCTCGAGACGGGTCAGAATAGCATCGAGCTGGGCTTCGCTGTCGGCCAGGGTGCCCCCCGTGTCCACAATAAAATCGGCGCGGCTGCGTTTTTCCGAATCCGGAATCTGGCGCGTGAGCAGTGCGTCGAGACGCCCGTCGCTCATGCCGGAGCGCGCGAGAACGCGGGCGCGCTGCACGTCGGGCGGGGCCGAGGCGACGATCACCGCATCGACCTCGGCATCGAGGCCGGTCTCATAGAGCAGCGGGATCTCCAGGACCGCGACCGGGGCCCCCTCGTCGTGGGCGCGCGTCAGAAACGCCCGCTCGGCGTGGCGCACGAGCGGATGGATGATGCGTTCGAGCGTCACGAAGCGCGCGTGGTCGTCCCCCAGCGCTGCCGCAAGACGCGCGCGGTCGATGCGTCCGTCATGCGTCGTCCCCGGAAAGGCGGCTTCGACCAGCGGCACCGCCTCGCCCGCATAGAGGCGATGCACCTCCGCATCCGCGTCGATCACGGGAATGTTCCGCTCGCGCAGCATGGCCGCGATCGCCGATTTCCCCATGCCGATGGATCCCGTCAGGCCGACGATCAGCATCATGCGGCCTCGAGATCGGCGGCGATGCGGTCGTAGAGGTCGTCCGTCACCTCCGGGCGCACGCCGAACCACGTCTCAAATCCGGGCACGGCCTGATGCAGCAGCATGCCGAGGCCATCGACGGTGCGCAGGCCATGGCGGCGCGCTTCGCGGATGAGGCCCGTTTCGAGCGGCACATAGACGATATCGGAGACGATGCAGTCGGGATGGAAATCGCTGAAGTCGAGATCGAGCGTGCCTGCGCCCTTGAGGCCGACGGCCGTCGTGTTGACGAGCACGGCCGCCTCCGTCGAGGCCTTGGAGCGGCGTGCCCAATCCATGACCTTGAGGCGGGGGCCAAAATCGCGGGCCAGGGCCTCGGCGCGCTCCCGCGAGCGGTTGAAGAGGCGGATCTCGGACACGCCGGCCTCGAGGAACCCATGCACGATCGCCCGGGCCGCGCCACCCGCGCCCAAGATAGAGACCGGTGCGTCGCGGCGATTCCAATCCTCGGCTTCCTGCGCGAGGTACGTCATATAGCCGTAGGTGTCGGTGTTCGACGCCCTGAGCCGTCCGTCCTCTACCCACAGCGTATTGGCGGCGCCGACGGCGGTTGCCGCCGCATCGCGGTCGTCGGCCAGGCGGAACGCCTCTTCCTTATAAGGGATCGTGACGTTGCAGCCGGCCCAACCCTCGCGCGCGAGGGAGGCCAGAAAAGGCGCGATCGTCCCGGGCGGCACGGCGCGCTTTGTGTAGCTGCCGTCGATCGCGTAGCGTTCGAGCCAATACCCATGGATCAACGGCGAGCGCGAATGCTCGATGGGCCAGCCGATGACGCAGGCTTTCTTCATGCTGTCAGCGCTCCTTCGCGGCGGAGGGCACCGAGGAGCGGGAGAAGCGGGAGGCCGAGGATCGTGGTATAGGCGCCATCCACGCTCTCGAACAGTTGCAGCGCGGGGCCTTCGATCTGATAGGCCCCGACCGAGGCCAGCGCGAGATCACCGACGCGCGCCAGGTAGGCCTCGCGCGCCGCCTCGGAGAACGGCCGCATTGTGAGCTGCGCGCTCTCTGTATGCCGCCACAGGATCTCGCCGTCCCGGCATAGCACGACGGCGGAATGAAGCGCGTGGGTCTTGCCGCGCAGCGCATCGAGCACGGTGCGGGCTTCGTCCATGGAGCGGGCCTTCTCGAAGAGCCGGCCCTCGCAGGCGAGCACCTGGTCGGCGCCGATCACGAGGGCACCCGGATGGCGCGGGCTCACCGCCAGCGCCTTGGCCTCGGCCAGCGCCTCGGCAACCGCGCCGGGTGGCGGCGCATCGCTCCGGGCCAGAAGCGCATCGCGAATCGCCCCTTCATCGACATCGGCCGGATCGACCTCGAACGCGAGGCCCGCCGCCGCGAGAAGGGCGCGGCGCGTGGCGCTGCCGGAGGCCAGCACGATGCGCATGCCGTCCTCAACCATGGGTCGGCCCGGACGTCGGCTCCGGCGCAGCCGATCCGCTCTCGTCCGTCTCGCTCGTCTCGATCTCGCGGTCCTGAATGAGGCGGATGATCGTTGCCGCGGTCTCCTCGACCGAGCGGCGCGTCACGTCGATCACCGGCCAGCCGTGCTTGGCGCAGAGCTTCCGCGTGTACGTGATCTCGGCGGCGATCCGGCTGCGGTCGACATAGTCGTCGAGATCGCGGTCCGCCATCAGGAGCGCGCGGTTGCGGCGCACCTCGGCAATGCGGTCCGGGCTCGCGATCAGGCAGACGACGAAGGCCGAGTGCGGACCGGCGATCTTCTCCGGAAACGGCAGAGAGGGTACGAGCGGCACGTTGGCCGTCTTGTAGCCGCGCTGGGAGAGATAGATGCTGGTCGGCGTCTTCGACGTGCGCGAGATGCCGAGCAGGATGATGTCAGCGTCGTTCAGATCGTCGGGCAGGCGGCCGTCGTCATGCGCCATCGTGAAGTTCAGCGCGTCGATGCGGCGGAAATAGTCGGCATCGAGCACATGCTGGCCGGCCACCTTCGGGGTCTGCGGCGCGCCGAGGTAGGATTCGAACACCTGCATGATCGGTTGCAGCACGGCGAGGCACGGCACCTTGAGCTCTTTGCACTTGAGCTCGAGCTCGGCGATCAGGTCCAGGTTGACGATCGTATAGAGCACGATGCCCGGCGCCTGCTCGATCTCCTGCAGCGCGCGCCGCAACTGGCGCGCATTGCGCACGAGGGGATGTACATGCTCGATCGGACGGATCAGCGCGTACTGAACGGCGGCCGCCTTGGCGATGGTCGTCAGCGTCTCGCCGGTGGAATCCGACACGAGGTGGAGGTGAAAGTAGCTCGGCTGGCTGTTGGCCATCTGTGGACGAGAAGCCTTGTTGGCGGGGGCCTGGCCGCCGGCGGCCAAGGCCCGTGGGAAACGTGCGCCGGTTGTCCACCGGGATACCCCGAATATCGCCGATGTGAACCAAATTTCTATGTGAGCCGCTCTCCCCGTGGAGGAGAGCACCCTCGACAGGCTCTTGTCGAAGATCCACATGATCTCCCCAGGCGGAGAGAAGAGCGGGCGCCGGGCAAGCGGTTGACTCGCATGGCCTTGGCGGGGCCTAGTGGCCCGCTGATCCCGACCCCACGAGGTCTTGCCTGTGATCAATCCCAGGCTGCATAGGCTGGGGAGAATGCGGGGAGGCAGGATCGTTCCCGTAATCCGCAGCCCTAATAACAAAAACAGAAACTTGAAGACTCTTTATCTTTTATTGAAGGGAAGATCATGAGCCAGGATGGAGAGCTTCGTCAGGGGCAGCAGGCGGAGCGGAGGTTTCTGGCGCCCTTTCGCGGCGAGGCGCTCGACGTGCCGCCGATCTGGCTCATGCGCCAGGCGGGCCGCTATCTGCCGGAGTATCGCGCGACGCGGGCGGAGGCCGGCAGCTTCCTCAAGCTCTGCTACACGCCGAAGCTCGCAGCGGAAGTGACGCTGCAACCGATCCGCCGGTTCGGGTTCGATGCGGCCATCCTGTTTGCCGATATTCTCGTCGTGCCGGATGCGCTCGGCCAGGGCGTGCGGTTTGAGGAAGGCGAGGGGCCGCGGCTCGATCCCATCCGTTCGGCCAAGGATCTGTCCCGGCTCGATCTCACGCGCGCGGCGCGCAAGTTCGACGTGATCGCGGAGACGGTGGCGCGGCTGCGCCAGGACTTGCCGGCGGAAACGGCGCTGATCGGGTTTTGCGGGGCGCCGTGGACGGTCGCCACGTACATGGTCCAGGGACAAGGCTCAGCGGATCAGGCCGACGCCCGGCTTTGGGCCTATCGCGATCCTGTGGGGTTCGGCCAGTTGATCGAGCTTCTGACGGCGGCGTCGATCGATTATCTCGACCGGCAGGTGAAGGCCGGGGCCGACTGCCTGCAGATCTTCGACACGTGGGCCGGGTCCTTGCCGGACGACGAGTTCGACCGCTGGGTGGTGACGCCGACACGGGCCATCCGCGAGGCGTTGCGGGATCTGCATCCGGACGTTCCCGTCATCGGCTTTCCGCGCGGCGCGGGGGCGACGGCGGTCTGGTACGTTTCCGAGACGGGGGTCGACGGTGTCGGCTGCGATACGGCCACGCCGCCGTTCGTGATGAGCGAGGCGTTCGAGGACGAGGACGTGGTCGTCCAGGGCAACCTCGATCCGTTGCTGCTGGTGGCGGGCGGTGCGCGCCTCGACGAGCGTGTGGACGAGATCCTCGACCTGATGCAGGGTAAGAGATTCATCTTCAACCTGGGGCATGGAATCGTGCCACAAACGCCGCCGGAGCACGTGGCCCGGCTTGTCGCCCGGGTGCGGGGCGGAGGTGAAAAGGCGTCGTGAGACAAGGCTTTGCTGGCTGCGGTCTGAGCTTGGCGCCGTGCTGTCCCCTGTCTCGGGTAGGGGCCGCTTGGCGTGCGCGGAGGCCCGTTCATGGCTGAGCCTCGGGCCTCGGACGCGTCTCCCGCCAAGCGGGCCGGGGTGGCGCTCGCGGTGACGGCGGCGCTGGGCCTCGCGGCCATGGTGCTGATCGGCCCGGCGGCCTATCCCTGGCTCAAGGCCTTGCACGTCATTGCCGTCATTTCCTGGATGGCTGGCATGCTCTACCTGCCGCGGCTTTTCGTCTACCACGCGGAGACGACGGTCGGCTCGGAGGTCTCCGAGACCCTCAAGGTCATGGAGGGGCGGCTTCTGCGGGTCATCATCAACCCGGCCATGATCGTGACCTGGGTGCTGGGCCTCTGGC
>DAITBB010000082.1:0-10382 GCA_036823975.1 Hyphomicrobium sp. | reverse complement strand
GGTGCGCAACGGCACCTGCCTCAAATGCGACACCTGCGGCTCGACGAGCGGCTGCTCGTGAGGGGAACCGGGGCGGGATCGCAAGGTCCCGCCCTTCGTCTTTGGGCCATCATCAAGGCGTAAGGTCGAAGCGTAATGAGCCTGGTGCGACCGGAAGGAACGTGCCTGCGCCTCTCGGGGCGCGCGCCTTCTCCGCCCGGCGTTCGACCTTGAAGTTGTCCACACCTGTGGATCGTGGGCGCGCTGTCGCAGACATTATGCGCAGAAAGCGCAATATATCGGGCGAGGTTGCTGGCGCGGCCGAAGTCTGTTCCGGATCTGCGCCGCTGCCCCACTCTGGCCGCTCCCTCCGTCGCGTCGGGCTAGAGCGTTGGTCATGCGTCCGCCCAGGTCCGCGGTGTCGTTGCGGGCCGCGCACGGGCCGTTCGCGTACCGCGTCGCGTCTCATCCAGTCAGTACCCGTATCCGCGTCCATCGGCGTCGCTCCGCGTCAGCGCCTGCTCCGGCAGGCCGTTGCGCCTCTCGCGGCCGTCACGCCCGATGTCTCGATCCCGGTCCGGCCCGAATCGGTTCACGATCCGGACCGGGCCTGGAAGTGTCGTATTCGAAGTTGCGTGCGTGAGAGAGATGGCCGTTGCCGTCTCCCGCATGCTGAAACGGAGTGTTTCATGCCGTCCGCTGGCCTTGCGGCTCCTGCCGTCGTCTATCTTCTGGCCGACCATCTCGATTCCGCGCTCGCGGCGGGCGAGGACCTTCTCAAATCGGAGCTGAGCTGGAACGGCGGCGACGCGCGTCTGGCCGATAACCTGTTCGAGCAACGCCGCGAGGAGCGCGCCGCGCTCGAAGCCGCGCGCGCGCTCGAGATGGTGCTGCTCGCCCGCGTGCTGAAGTCGCGCGAATGCGCCCAAGAGCTGGCAAAGATCGACGGCGACTTCAAGCTGATCGCCCGCCTCTACACGACCGGCACCAACGTCGTGGCTGCGGCCGCGGCGGAGATGGCCGACGAGGCGGCCCACGCCTTCGATGTCGGCGACGGCGTCACCGGCTACCTGCGTTCGCGCGGCCTGACCGACGAGGAGGCCCCGGCCCCGCTCGAAGCGGCGGAGCTCAGGATCACCGAGCAGTACCGCATCGCCGGCTGCATGGAGCTCGGCGCGCTGCTCGACCTCGTGGCGATGTTCCTCGATACGCTCGAGACCCACTATGAACTGTACGATCCGCCCCGCCGCACCGCGGGCGCTTCCCCCGCCGCGACGAGCGGCGCGACGCTCTGATCTCCATCCCCGCGGGGGAAACTGAAACGACACGCCCGGTCCTGGCAGCGCCAGGGCCGGGCGTTTTCATGATGACCCCAATCGCGACGCGATCAGCCGCCGCTATCCGACATGCCGAGCGCGGCCTGACGGCTGCGCGACTCCTGCGGTGCCAGGCGCGTCATGCCCGCAACGACATGGCGCGAGAAGATCGACATGTCGTTCGTGCCGTCCTGCGTGACGTAGCGCTTGACCGGCTTCGCGATCCTCGGGGCCGAGGCCACGGCCTGCTCGGCGCGGACGACCTTCTTCTGCTGGCGACGCTGCTGACGGGTGGCGACGCGATAGCTGCGTGAATTCCGCTGCGCCATGCGCTCGGCCCGCGTCTTGCGCGGCGCGGCCTCGGCCACGGCCTGACGCACCCGCGCCTCGGGCACGGCAGGAGCAACGAGACGCGCCACCTTCACGGGCTCGGCAGCCTTTACCGGCTCGGGCATCTTCGCGGCTTCGGCCACCTTCATAGCCTCGACCGCCTTCGCAGCCTCAGCCGGCTTCACTGCAGATGCGAGAAGCGCGACCGGCACCATTGGCGCCGCCCCGCTCTGCGTGCCGACCGCGCCGGCGACCTGCGTCGGGTTGCCCGCGCCCAGCATGGACGGGAACGGCGACTCGAGCCCGGCGACCATGTAGGCCGTCGCGGCTCCGCTCTGGGCCTCGTCGAGGCTCGCGAACTGGCCGATGTAGCCCGGCACCCTCGGATAGGTGCGGTTGCGCTTGTAGGTCGCCTCCTCTTTCGTCGGCGCATCGATCACGCGGGCCTTGAGGGTCGCCACGCCGGCACCCTTGAAGCCCAGTACCTCTGCCGCCTTCACCGAGACGTCGAGCTTGCGGTTGCCCCAGTAGGGGCCTGCGTTGTTGATCCGGAGGACGACGGAGGCGCCCGTGGCCGGTGCCCAGACCAGAAGGGTCGTGCCGTCGGGATAGATGGGGCTCGCCGCGTTGTCGGGCTGATCGTGGCGGAACACCTCTCCCGAGGACGTCAGGCCGCACGGGTTGTAGCGGTCGCGCTTGCAGGAATCGTAGTGGGAGGCGGACAGGGTCACGTCCTTGCCGATCAGCGCCTCGGTCTCCGCGATCGTCTTCACGCGGTGGCACTTGCCGTAGAAGCAGTAGCTCTTGCCGGGCGTCTTGGCCTCGGCCGTCGGGGCCAACAGAAAGGCCGCCCCCAGCATCGGCGCCAGCAGGGCGAGCGGCCCCGTCGTCATCCTCAGCCTCCGGCGCGGCGCGGGCCTACGCGCCTCCCTCCTCATGTGGGTTCTCATCGATCCGCTCCATCTCTCTCTTGTTTTTCGACATGTCAGAGGGGCGGTTTCCCCCCGCCCGTTCACGCTATCGGGCGCAAGAGAGCAGTCAGAACCATGGCGATCGAGCGGCAAAGTTGCCGCACGAACTCGTTGGTGGCTGGAAAGTCTGGAATTGTTCTAAATCAGTGTGCGTTCAGCGAGCGTGCGCGCAAGCGTGGATCGCGCCTCCTCGAGACGGAGGGAGTCGACGCCGCGCAGAACCAGCTCGGTCCGATAATTTCCGTTCTCGAAAGACGGATAGCTTCCCATCGCGATGTCGGGATAAGCCGCCTGATGCGCCGCGAACACGTCGGCGATCTCGCCTTCCGGTCGCGTCAGCACGATCGAAACGCTGTGCACTTTCGGCCCCGTCCTGAGCCGTTCTGTCGCAGCCTCCAGCATCGATTTCATGATGTCCGGCACGCCCGCGAGCACGAAAACGTTCCCGATCTGGAAGCCTGGCGCTGCCGTAACGCCGTTCGGAATGAGATCGGCGCCCACAGGCACGCGTGCCATCCGGAGCCGCGCCGGCGTCATCGCAATGCCGCGCGCGGCATAGACGGGCTCCATCATCGCCACCGCGCGCGGATCGATCTCCACCGCTACGCCGAACGCCTCCCCGATGCTGTCGGCCGTGATGTCGTCATGGGTGGGACCGATCCCGCCGGTCGTGAAGACATAGGTGTAGCGCTGGCGGAGCGCGTTCACGGCCTCGACGATCTCCGCCGTGCGGTCGCCTACGACGCGCACCTCCGTAAGCGCGATGCCGATGCCGGTCAGATGCGCGGCGATGGTGCCGATGTTGCGGTCTTTCGTGCGGCCGGACAGGATTTCGTCACCGATCACCAGCAATCCCGCCGTCACCGTCTCGGCCGTCTCCGGCTCACGTCTCGCGTCTGTCATGGCTCGCCTCGTTCCGTCGGCGCGAGCCTAGAGCATTTCGAGCAAAATGAAGACGGGTTCACCGCGAGACGATGCAAAAGAAAATGTGGGGGCCGCGGGCCGGCGGCCGCGATAGCGGACGCCTCGGCCGACCCGGCCGCAAGATTCGCCGTTGCAGAGCGCGGCCGCGCCGCGTATGTCGCCCGCCATGGAATTCGCTCCTCCCCTCATCCGCGGCCGCCTCATCAAGCGCTACAAGCGCTTCCTCGCCGATGTCCTGCTCGACAGCGGCGAGACGATCACGGCGACCTGCTCCAACACCGGCTCGATGCGCGGGCTCACCACGCCGGGCGCGGCCGTCTGGCTGTCCGTGAGCGCGAGCCCCACGCGCAAGTATGCGCACACCTGGGAGGTGGTCGAGGCCGATCTCGGCGAAGGCCCGGTGCTCGTCGGGATCAACACGAACCACCCGAACCGGATCGTGGCCGAAGCGATCTCCGGCGGGCATATCCCGGCGCTCTCCGGCTACGCCACGCTGCGCCGTGAGGTGCGCTACGGCGCGGCGAGCCGCATCGACATCCTGCTCGAGGATCCCGCCCGCGGCCTTGCTTATGTCGAGGTCAAGAACGTGCACCTCTCGCGTACGCCCGGCCTCGCCGAGTTTCCGGATTCGGTGACGGAGCGCGGCGCCAAGCATCTGCGTGAGCTTTCGGCAATGGTGGCGGCCGGTCATCGCGCCGTGATGGTCTATCTCATCCAGCGCGCAGACGCCCGAGCGTTCGCGTTCGCTGCCGACATCGATCCCGCCTATGCCCGCGCGTTCGTGGAGGCCGAGGCGGCGGGCGTCGAAGCCATCGCGCTCGCCTGCACCGTCACGCCCGAGGCCATCACGCTCGCGCGCGACGTGCCGTTGCGCGCCATCGGAAGCGATCTCGCGCTCGCGTGAGGAAGCATCCCGGAACGGATCATTTCGCGCAATCCGATCAGCACGTGTCGCGGACCATCGGAGCGCGGAGGACCGCAAACGGCGACGCGTCGCCACACGAATAATTTATTTTCGTGGGAACGCTCTCCTCATCGGCGGATTCCTGAAGGGTTCGGCGTTGATAGGTAGCCTGTGACGATACAGGCAGCCGTTTTTCATTTGTGGCAAAAATGAGGTGCGAATGAGCAAGCTCAAATGGATGGGCGCACTGGCCATGTTCACGGCGATGGGCCTTGGCGTGGCACAGGCAGCGTCCGGGTATTCGACCGCGAACGTCAACATGCGGACCGGTCCGGATACCGACTTTCCCCCGGTGGAGGTGATCCCCGAGGGCGAGCCCGTCAACATCCGCGGATGTCTCGACGACGAGTCCTGGTGCGACGTGATCTGGGATGGCCAGCGCGGCTGGGTCTACAGCGAGTTCCTGGCCTTCGAGCAGCGCGGCGCTTACGTGCCGCTGCCGGACGTCGGCCTGGCGGCCTAAACTGTACCGAACGTCCGCTACTACGCCGGTGACTACTGGGACCGTCACTATCGTGGCCGCCCCTGGTACAAGGAGCGCAGCCGCTGGGCGAGCTTCAAGCCGCGCCCGCGTCCCGGCTGGCATCGCCCGCCGTCCGGCAAGCGTCAGCCCGGCTGGTGGCGTGCAGGCTACCGCTCTCCGACCGGCATGAAGCCGCCGCCGGATCGCAACTGGAAGCGTCCTGATCGCGGCCCGCGTGGACAGGCCGGCCCTGGGCGCGGCGGCGACCGGCGCGGTCCGGACCGCGGCGATCATCGCCAGCATGACGGCCGTCGCTGAGGCGGCGCCAAAAACACCGCGGAATGCGGATTGAAAAAAACGAAGCGCGGCATGATCGATGCCGCGCTTCTTTCTTTTGGTGTCGTCTTCTCACACTCGCGCGCGGTGCATGCGGCTATTCGGCCGCCTCGCGGTGGGCCGCGAGCACCTGATCGGCAAGCCGTCCCGTCAGTTCGGCCAGATGATCGAACTTCGCCGTGTAGGTGCCGACGCCGGACGTCGCCGAGCGCAGCTCGACGATCAGATCCTCGATCTCGGCGGCGGGGATATGCGCCGAGACGACGTCCCAGCCCGGCCAGCCGGGACGGCTGTCGAAGCCGAGGATCTGCCCGCGCCGCTGCGGGATCATGCCGTTGACGCGCGCCGTCGCCTCGGATGGAACCGAGATCTCGACCGCCATCACGGGTTCGAGCAGCACGGGCTGGCACTTCGGCAAGCCCTCGCTCATCGCGAGGCGTCCGGCCTGCCGGAACGCCATGTCGGAGCTGTCGACCGTGTGATAGGAGCCGTCCGTCAAGGTCACGGCGATGTCGACGACGGGAAAGCCGAGCGGCCCCTGCTTCATGAAGTCCGTGACGCCGATCTCGACCGACGGGATGAACTGCTTCGGCACGACGCCGCCCGTGATCGTCTCGCTGAAGGCGAAGCCCGCGCCGCGCGGCAGCGGCGCGATGGTGAGCACCACGTCGCCGAACTGGCCGTGTCCGCCGGACTGCTTCTTGTGGCGGCCGCGGATCTCCGTCGACTTGCGGATCGTCTCCTTGTAGGGCACCTGCCGCTTGTGGCGCTCCACCACGACGCCGTACTTGCGCTGCAACCGCTCGAAGGCCACGCGCAGATGCATCTCGCCCTGCCCCTTCAGCAGCACCTGATGCGTCTCGCCGTTGTGCTCGACCGAGAGCGAGGGGTCCTCCTCGATGAGCTTGCCGAGAGCGGAGGAGAGCTTCACCTCGTCCTTGCGGTCCTTGAGGCCGATGCCGGAGGCGAGCACCGGCTCGGGCGCCGCCGGCCCCGCGATCTGCACGATGCCCGCTTTCTCGGTGGTCACGGTCGTGCCGGTGCGGACGCGATCGAGGCGACCCAGGGCGACCGTATCGCCCGCCTCCGCCGCACCGCGCTTCACCGGCTCCTCGCCCTTCATCGCGAACACGCCGGCCACGCGCTCCTCATTCGCCTCGCCGCCCGTCACGCTCGCGCCGTCGGGGATCGTGCCGGTCAGAACCCGGGCGAGCGACAGCTTGCCGCCATGCCCGGTATGCAGCGTCTTGAACACGTAGGCCGCGCTCTTGGCGTTCTCGATCTTGAGGCGGCGCGCCGTCGCCTCGACGAACGGCGCCTCGTGCCGCAACGCCTTGAGCAGGCGCAGGATGCCGTTGCCGTTCGCGGCGCTGCCGAGCAGCACGGGGCAGATGAGCCCATCGCCGAACTCGCGCGAGAGATCGCCGAACACGAGATCCTTCTCGGGCGCGAGATCCGACAGCAGCGTCTCCATCAGCGCGTCGTCGTAATCGGCGAGCTGCTCGAGCATGTGGAAGCGCGCCTCCTTCTCGCGGCCGAGATCGGAGGGGCGGATCTCGACGCGTTCGGAGGGGGCGTTCTTGCGGAACAGGAAGGCGCGCTCGAGGGCGAGGTCGATGACGCCCGTCGCCACCCCGTCCTCCCAGATCGGCACCTGACGGAGCACGAGCGGCTTGGAGGACGCCGGCTGCAGGGCCGGAAGGACGTCCCGCAGGCGGGTCGAGCAGGACTCGATCTTGTTCAGGAACAGGAGGTGGGGAATGCCGCGGTCCTCGAGCTGCTTGAAGATCACCTGCAGCGCGGGAACCCGCTTCGGGTCCGGCTCCGAGACGACGACCGCCGCATCGCACGCCGTCAGGGCCTCGGCGGCTTCATACTGGAACTCGATCGAGCCGGGGCAATCGATGAACGTGAAGGGATCCCCCATGAAACTGGCGTCGGCGATGTTGACCTGAACGCTCATGCCGTGGCTTCGCGCCTCGGGCGAGGCGTCTCCCACGCTCGAGCCCTCAGTCGGCGATCCGGCGCGCGGAATGGCGCCGGTGCGGGCGAGGATGGCGTCGAGAAGGGTGGTCTTTCCGGAGAGAAACGGGCCGATCAGTGCGATGCAGCGGGCGCTGCGGCCGGAAGGCTCCGAGCCGGCGCCCGCTGCTGTGGTGCCTCTCGGGCGTTCGGATTGCCCCATGATGTCCTCCTTCCCGCTTCCCGGATTCGGAGATCCGGGTTGAGCGCTGCGAGGCGCGTGGCGATGCAAGTGTCGCACATCCCCCGCGCCTCTCCAAAGGAGCGCGACCTCGCGATGGTCGCCCCGGAGCGCACCGCGTGCAAGGGGCTTGCTGAGAAATCTTGCCGGACGAAAACAGCGCGTCCGATGTTGCTGCACTGCAATAAGTATTCGCACCTGCGCAGCCCGGTTTCGTGAAAAATGTTTCAAGAAATTACTTGAAGACCAACCGTCTTGGCCGCATCATAAAACTGTCAGTCAGAAGGCTTACAAGGGCCTTCGGACGGGCAGATTGCGAGTTGCGTGTGTAACAAAAACAAGTGCCGGGAGGCCGGGCTAGGCGAGTTGTTTTCGGGGATCACGATCGGGCGTCACCGCGAAATGCGCGCGACGGAACCAATCGCCCCAAGTGTCGCTTATGCTGCAGGAGGACGCCTCAGATGACGCGTACAGAATACCTGAATAAGTCTCTGGCCAAGGCGGCAGATGCCGCGGGCTATGCCATGGCCGCATCCGAGGACGACCTGGCGGACTGGCCGCGCCCTCAGCCCGAGGTCGCGCTCAGGAACGGTCACATCACGGCAGCGAGCGCTGCGCGCCGGATGACGCTTCCCTTCGCGCGCTTCGAGCACTGGATCGCGCATATGCTGTCGCTCTCGGACATCCGCGCGCACACGCACCGCGCTCTTCTTCCGAGCCGCTAAGGCTCTTCCGGGCTGCCGAGATTGGCAGGATGAGGGCCCCAGCCTCAAGCGAGCTTTTGGATGAGCGGGCAGACCAGCCCGCTCAAAATTTTTCACGTAGTCTCCGAAATTGACAGGCTCTCGTGGGCTCCCCAGATTGAACCGGGTGAGGCGCTTTCGATCGCGAAGCGCCGCACTCGGGTTTGAACGGGAGGAAAACCGATGACGAGACTTTTCGCCGTGCTCCTTGCGATCACGGTCGGCGCCAGTGCCGTTGCCGCGCAGAACACGGCCATCATCAAAGAGCGCAAAGATCATTACAAGGCGATGGGCGATGCGGCCAAGCCGGTCGGCGCCATGTACAAGGGCGAGGCGGACTTCGACCTTGCCAAAGTGCAGGCCGCCCTCAAGGTCTTCCAGGAGAAGGTCGCACTTCTCCCTCCCCTGTTCCCCGACGACTCGAAGACGGGCGGCGAGACCGAGGCGCTTCCGATCATCTGGAACGAGAAGGCCGACTTCGAGGAGCGCTTCAAGAAGCTGGGCGCCGCGGCCAAGGCGGCCGAGGCCGCCATCACCGACGAGGACACGTTCGCGGACAACTGGAAAACGGTGATGGGCAACTGCAGCTCCTGCCACAAGAAATTCCGAAAGCCGAAGTCCTGACGCGATGACGGCGCCCACTCGCGCATATGCCGTGTCGCAGGTCCGGGTTTGGGACCTGCCGACACGGCTTTTCCATTGGACACTGCTCGCGCTCGTCGTTGCCGCGTGGGTGACGTACGCGTTCGCCGAGGATCTCGGCGATGAAACCCTCGTCTGGCATCGCGCCAACGGCCTCGCCATCCTGATCCTCCTGGTGTGGCGCATCCTGTGGGGGCTCGTCGGCTCCTCCACGTCGCGCTTCGTGCGCTTCGTGCGCGGGCCCGCGTGGGTTCTCGGCTATGCCCGATCGCTCGCAGGCGGAGCGCCCGTGCGCTATCTCGGGCATAACCCTCTCGGCGCGCTGATGGTGATCGCGCTGCTCGCGACGCTGCTCGCGATGGGGGCCTTCGGGCTCTTCGCGACCGACGACAACGATCTCGTCGGCGGCCCGCTCTATCGCCTCGTGGGCGAGAGCTGGAACCTGCGCGCCGCGCGCCTGCACGAGCAGCTCTTCAATTTCGTGCTGCTGCCGCTCGTAGCGGTGCACGTCACCGTCAACGTGCTCTACACGGTCTTCAAGAAGGAGCCGCTGATCCAGGCCATGGTGCGCGGCTCGAAGCCCCAAGCGGCCTACGCGGATGCGCCGACCGCCGAGATCGCCCCCCATGCGGGGCTTCGCGCGCTCGCCTGCCTGCTCCTCGCAGCGGGGATCGTTCTAGGAGGCATCCTCGCCGCCGGCGGCAGTCTCGTGCTGCGCTGACGCCTGCTCCGGCTCGCCAGGGCGAGGCGACGCCTGCGCCTATTTCAGGTTCCCGCAGAAGCGCTGAATGCGCGTGCAGGCTTCCGTCAGGGCCTCCGTCGAGGTCGCATACGAGATGCGGAACGCGGGCGAGCCTTCGAACGCCGCGCCATGCACCACGGCCACGCCCTCCTCCTCGAGCAGCGCGGTCACGAAGTCCTCGTCGGTGCGGATCGTGACGCCTTTGGGCGTCGTCTTGCCGATCGCGCCGGCGCAACTCGGATAGACGTAGAACGCGCCCTCGGGCTTCGGGCACATGAGCCCGTTCGCCTGGTTCAGCATGCCGACCACGAGATCGCGCCGCTGCACGAACACCTGGTTGTTGCGGGCGATGAAGTCCTGCGGTCCGTTGAGCGCCTCGACACCCGCCCATTGCGTGATGGAGGTCGGGTTCGACGTCGACTGCGACTGCAGCTTGCGCATGGCCTCGATCAGCTTCACCGGGCCCGCCGCATAGCCCAGCCGCCAGCCCGTCATGCAATAGGCCTTGGAGAGGCCGTTCATGGTGAGCGTGCGGTCATAGAGCCCGGGCTCCACCTCGGCCGGCGTCGCGAAGGCGAGCCCGTCGTAGAGTAAATGCTCGTACATGTCGTCGGTCAGCACCCAGACGTGCTGGTTCCTGGGACGCATCAGGACGTCCGTCAGCGCCTTGAGGTCGGCGGCCGAATAGGCCGCGCCGGTCGGGTTCGACGGCGAGATGAGGATCAGCCACTTGGTGGCGGGCGTGATCGCCTGCTCCAGGGCCTCCGGC
>DAITBB010000081.1:0-10459 GCA_036823975.1 Hyphomicrobium sp. | reverse complement strand
CCGCGCTTCTTCGGCGACGGCTGGCAGACGGCCAAGAAGCTCGGCAACCGCCGCTTCTGGCGTGTGCCCGTGATGGACGGCGAGTTCGTGATTGAGGACAAGTGCGGCCTCACCACCGACGCCGTCGGCGGCGGCAACGTGCTCGTGCTCGGGCGTGACCGCGCCGGCCTTCTCGAGGCGACCGAAGCGGCCGTCGCCGCCATCGCCAAGGTGAACGACGTCATCACGCCGTTTCCCGGCGGCATCGTCCGCTCCGGCTCCAAGGTCGGCTCCAAGTACAAGGGCGCCGTCGCCTCGACCAATGACGCGTTCTGCCCCACGCTCAAGGGCGCGGTGGCGACGGAATGCAGCCCCGACACGATCGCGGTGCTCGAGATCGTCATCGACGGCCTCACCCCTCAGGCGGTGGCGGACGCCATGCGGGCCGGCCTCAAGACGCTGATCGACATCGGGGCCGCCAAGGGCGTCACCCGCATCTCCGCCGGCAACTATGGCGGCAAGCTCGGCCAGCATCACTATCACCTGAAGGATCTGCTGCCATCATGAGCACGCTCAGCTTCAAGCTTCGGCAGGCGCCGACCCAGACCCTCGACCTTTCCGCACTCGTGCCGAGCAAACTCGCCGGGTTGTCGATCGGCGCCATCGAGAGCCTTCCGCTCGGCAGCGGCCCGAAGGTCGGCGATGTGTTCTCCGTCTCCGGCTCGGTGGGAGACGCGATCGTCATGTCCGGCGGATCGCCCCTACTCGATCATGTCGGCGCGGGACTGGACGGCGGCACGATCACCGTGGAGGGTCCCGTCGGCGCCTACGCCGGACGCGGCATGCGGAGCGGGCGCATCGAGATCGGCGGGGACGCCGGCGCCTATCTCGCCACGACGGCGCGCGGCGGCCTCATCCATGTCAAGGGCTCGGCCGGCGCCTTCGCCGGCGGCATCCGCCCCGGCGACAAGTTCGGCATGCTCGGCGGCACCGTGCTCGTAGAAGGCGACATCGGCGAGCGGGCAGGCGAGCGCATGCGGCGCGGCATGCTGATCGCACGCGGCAAGTTCGGCCCAGCGGCCGGCTCGCGCATGGTCGGCGGCACGCTCTGGACGGAGAGCGGCTTCGGCCCGCGCCCCGGCCCGCTGCTGCGCCGCGGCACCCTCATCGGCCCCAGCGCCGACGAGCTGCTGCCGACGTTCGCCGATTGCGGCCGCATCGATCCCGTCGTGCTGCGGATCCTCTCGCGCTACGTCGCGGAGACGTTAGGCGCGCTGGCCCCCAAGACGCTGCCCGCCACCGTCCGCAAACTCGCCGGCGACCGCGCCACGATCGGCAAAGGCGAGATCCTGCTGACGGCGTAAGAGGCGCTCCACGTCGGTCGACACCTTCAGCGTTGTGCGCCCAAAGACCCCTCATCCGCCGCTTTCGCGGCACCTTCTCCCCATGGGAGAACGAAAGTGGGCGTTCGCCAAATCCAGCCACCCTGTCCGAGCGCCACCTCCTACCGGCGCGCGCTCCGGATGGGTGCGGGCAGGCCGCTGATCTCGATCATGAACTTCTGTCGGATGGCACGTCCGAAGTCGGCAAACCCGTTGGCCGGCAGGATGAACCCTCCCGGTCCGCCCATCACGTTCTCCCGATACCAGGCTTCGAGCACCGGCCCCTCCTCGCCCTCGAGAATCGGAAGACCATTGATGGTGACACCGGAGGCCGCAAGCTCGTCGCGCAGAGCCGACGGTGGCTCCTCGGGGTTGCAGTTCTCGCGGCCGTCCCCGGAAACATCCACGACGATCCGCAACGCCTTGGCCGGGATCTGCGGAACGACTTTGTCCGAGATCGAGCGCAGCATGCCCGAAACGCAGGTGAACTCGCCCGTCTGCTGCGGCAGGCCGCGCACTTTCGCAGCCACCGCCGCCGCATCCTTCGCGCTCGCAATACGTTGCCAGGGAAGCGCGAGGCGCGGCTTGTCGGCCCAGGTCACCATGGCGATCAGGATCCCGCCCTGCGGGCCGCTCAGGATCGCCTTCAGAACCTCGGGATCCTCGAGCGCCTTCGCGATGCCCTCCATCTGCAGCCTGTAGCGATGCGCATCGACGGAGTTCGAGACGTCGACGGACACGATCAGCGCCGTATCGACCTCGGCCGGCAGGGGCGGAGCCTGTGCAAACGCGACCACGCTCGCCGCCAGCAGCACCAGCCCAGCCATCGCGCCTGCGACGCCTTGTCGTCTCATGATCGTTCCTTTTTTCTCAGCCGCCAGGATCAATTCTTCCCGGATCATGCCTCCGGACGCGATCCGTTGCCAGCCTCTCGGGCACCTCGTCGGGCCGCAATGAACGCCGCGGATCTGTGGCGCAAGAGGCACGCAGGGGCGCGTCCATCCCCCAACACGGCTTGTCAAGCCCGACGCACCTCTCTACGCTCCGCATGCGCAGAATGTCCGGCCGTGTCCGGCACGCGTCGTTTTGGGCTTGATTCGCAGTGATCAAACGACTCCACATTACGGTTCTGCTTCTGCTGGCGCTCTGCGCCCGCAGCCTGCTGCCGGCCGGCGTCATGATCGCGCCCGCGCAAGCCTCCGACACGCTCTTCGATGTCGTCATCTGCACGGGCGCCGGCCCGCAGGTCGTCAGCCTCGATGCAGACGGCACGCCGGCCCCGCCTTCCAAATCGCAAACGCTCGAGGACGGGCTTTGCGCCTTTGCCGCCGCCGGAGCCGCCGCGCTCACGGCCGACGGCCCGCCGAGCCTCGCGCAAGACGCTGTCTATGCGGCCGTCACCTATACGCTGGCCTCGGCCCTCTTCGCCGAAACGCCGAAGCCCGGGGCCACCTCGGCCCGCGGCCCTCCATCCGCATCGATCTGAACGTCGCCCGCGCTTTTGGCGGGCACTCGTCTGTGGCCGTTGCGTCGTTCCCTTGTCCGGAGTGCGCAAGGCCTCGTCTCAGGCCAATTCGGATGCTCTCATGCCCCATCCCCTTCCAAGTCCGGCCTTTGTCCGGTCTCCGCTTGCCGCCTTAGCCGGCGTAACCCTCGCCGCCCTCGTTTCCGCCGCGCCGCTCAGCGCCCAGGAGAGCGAAGGCAACGTCACCGAGCTGCCGGCCGTGAACGTCACGACCGAAGCCGCCGCCAAAGCCAAGGCGCGCAAAGCCCGCCCCGCGGCGGCACCTGTCTCGGCCGCGCCGCCCGCCACCTCCGCAGCTCTCACGGCCCCGGAGGATCCACGCCCCGCCGTGGGTGCACGCTCGGGCAGCCTCTCCGTTCCCACCACCGCCGAGGCCACCGCGGAGATCCAGCGGACGCCCGGCGCTGCCGAGGTCGTCCCCGACACCGCCTACAAGGCCTCCACGCCGGCGGCCAACATCAAGGACGCGCTCAATTATGTGCCGGGCGTATTCGTCGAGCCGAAGTGGGGCGACGACGCGCGCCTCTCCATCCGCGGCTCCGGCCTCTCGCGCAACTTCCACCTGCGCGGCATCCAGCTCTACATGGACGGCATCCCGATCAACACCGCCGACGGCTACGGCGACTTCCAGGAGATCGACCCGACGGCCTACCGCTATCTCGAGGTCTACAAGGGCGCGAACGCGATGCGTTTCGGCGCCAACGCCCTCGGCGGCGCCATCAACTTCGTGATGCCGACAGGCTACGATGCGAACCTGTTCGGCGCCCGCGTGGACGTGGGCAGCTTCGGCTTCCACAAGCTCGCGGTCAGCTCCGGCGGCGTCTCCGGCGCGGTGGACTATTTCATCACCGGCACCTGGCAGGAGCAGGAGGGCTTCCGCGATCACAGCGACGGCGAAAGCCTGCGCGGCTCCCTGAACATCGGCTACCGCCTCTCCTCCGCCATCGAGACGCGCTTCTACCTCAACGCCAGCGATGTCGATCAGCGCATCCCCGGCAGCGTGACGCGGCAGGCGGCGCTGAGCGATCCGAAAACGGCCGCGGCCCCGAACGTGCTGAACGACTGGCAGCGCAACATCGACACGCTCCGCATCGCCAACAAGACGACGATGCGCCTGCTGCCGGGCACGACGCTGGAGCTCGGCGCATTCAACGTCGACCGCCACCTCATGCACCCGATCTTCCAGTGGCTCGACTACCGCTATGACGACTACGGCGGGTTCGCGCGGATCACGGACGAGCGGCGCATCGGCGGGCTCGCCAACCGCCTGATCGCGGGCGTGAACCTGCATTACGGCACGATCGATACGAAGCAGTACGAGAATATCGGCGGGCAGAAAGGCCTCATCCAGGCCAATTCTGACGACGAGGCCGGCAACGTGTCGGCCTATCTCGAAAACCACCTCTACGTTACGCCCGATGTCGCGCTCGTTGCCGGCGTGCAGTTCCTGCACGCGACGCGCGACCGGCGCGATTTCTACCTGGCGGACGGCGACGGCAGCGGATCGACGGAGTTCAATCTGTGGAGCCCGAAAGCGGGCATCGTGTGGGACGTCGATCGCGCCTGGCAGGTGTTCGCCAACGTCTCGCGCAGCGCCGAGGTGCCGAGCTTCGGCGAAAGCGTCTCGGGCCCGCCGTTTCTCGGTTTGCCGACCATCCCCTTCACCGACATTCGAGCCCAGCGCGCGACCACCTACGAGATCGGCACGCGCGGATCGCGGTCGGATTTCACCTGGGACTTCGCCGCCTACCGGTCGGAGATCGACAACGAGCTGATGTGCTTCTACAGCGCCTTCGGCAACTGCAACGTGTCGAACGCCGACGAGACGATCCACCAGGGTCTCGAAATCGGCTTCGGCGCCGCCGTGCTGCAGTCCCTCTTCGCGGATGGCCCGACGCCGGACAAGCTGTGGCTCAACACGGCCTACACGTTCAGCGACTTTCACTTCGATAACGACGCGACGTTCGGCGACAACGAGCTGCCCGGCGCACCCCGCCACGTGCTGCGCGCCGAGCTTCTCTACAAGCATCCGAGCGGGATCTACCTCGGCCCCAACATCGAGTGGGTCCCCGAAGCCTATTTCGTGGACAGCGCCAACACTCTGAAAACCGCGGACTACGCCATCTGGGGCGCCAAGATCGGCTTCGACAACGGCGGCCCTGTCACCGCCTACATCGAAGGGCGCAACCTCGGCGACGAGGCCTACATCGCAAGCGCCAGCATCATCGACCGGGCCAACGCGGGCTCGATGCTGTTCGAGCCCGGCACGGGCCGCGCCATCTACGGGGGCGTGCAGGTGAAATGGTGATGATGAGGATCATGCGCGGCGCGCGTCGGCACACTCCTCACGCCCAATCGGTTGCAACACGGATCGCGTGGGTGTGGATGGCGCTTTGCTGCGCCCTCCACTGCTCTCCCCCGACACTTGCAGCCGGCGATGCCGAGCAGATCCGGACGCTGATCGGAGCGACGTGGGACAAGCCCGGAAGCAAGGTCGAGACCGATCCGGTGATCGTCTCGGGCTCTCACGCCGTCGCAAGCTGGACGCAGGGCGCGCACGGCGGGCGGGCCTTGCTTGCCCGTGGCAAGGCCGGATGGGCCGTCGTGCTCTGCAGCGGCGATCCGCTGACGCAGGCGGCGTGGCTCATCGAAGCCGGCGTGCCGCCCCAGGACGCGGATCGCATCGCCCGGGATCTCGCAACGGCGGAGGCGCGGATTCCCGATGCGCGCCGAGCACAATTTTCACTGTTCGAAGGTGTCGTCGCGGCTGACGATGCGTCTCCCGCCGCGACGCCCCACCACACCCCTCACAATCCTTGAAGACGGAGCTTCTCAATGTCCTCCTCACGCGTCCTCCTTGCAGCTTTCGCAGCCGGCGCCACCCTCTGTGCAGCCCCGGCGCTCGCCCATGTCAGCCTCGAGCGCGCGGAGGCCGAGGCGGGGCGCTCTTACAAAGCGGTTCTCAAGGTACCGCATGGCTGCGAGGGCAGCCCCACCCACACCGTCCGCATCGAAGTTCCCGAAGGCTACATCGGCGTGAAGCCGATGCCGAAAGCCGGATGGACGCTGCGGACCGGGCGCGGGGCTTATGCGCAAGCCTACGCCTTCTATCACGGCGCCACGCTGAAGGAGGGCGTGCGCACCGTCGAATGGTCCGGCGGCGAGTTGCCGGACGACTATTACGATGAGTTCGTGCTGTCGGGATTCCTCGCACGCGAGCTCTCCCCCGGCGCAAGCCTCTACTTCAAGGTCGTGCAGCTCTGCGCCAAGGGCGAGCTGGCCTGGGTCGAGATACCGGGCGAGGGCGTCGATCCGCACGATCTCAAAGCGCCCGCCGCGAAGCTCGCGATCGCAGGCGGCAGCGCAGAGCCGGCCGCCGCTGCGGCCACGGGAGCGGCCACCGCCGGCACGCTCGCCATCGAAGGCGGCTGGATGCGGGCAACGGCGGAGGGCGCGAAGGTCGCCGCCGGCTATCTCGCGATCCGCAACACGGGGCCCAGCGCCGATCGCCTGCTCGCGATCGCGACACCGGCGGCCGAGCGCGGCGAGATCCACGACATGTCCCTCTCCGACGAGGGCGTGATGCGCATGCGTCACCTTGCGAAGGGCCTGGAAATTCCCGCAGGCGGCAATGTCGAGCTGAAGCCGGGCGGCACGCACCTGATGCTGCTCGGCCTCAAGGAGCGTCTCGTCGCGGGCGGCAAGGTTCCCGTGACGCTGACGTTCGAGAGCGGCGCGACGATCACGCTTGACCTGCCCGTCAAGCCGCTGGGCGGCGGAGGCGCACACCACCATCATTGACGGAGCCGCGACGCGTGATCTCGCGAGCGATCACCGCCAAGCAGGAAAAATGCGCTGAATAGGAAAGCGGCCAGCGATTTCGCTGGCCGCTTTACAGTCATGAAGGGGGTTGGACCCGAGCACGACGGTGGGTCTCAATCTCGCAATCTGCGCATCATCGCATCCTTGAGGCCGGTCTCGTTGCCCCTCCAGCGGGCTACGGCCCGGCGGCGGAACTCGAGCTCGTCCGTCCAAGGAAAGCGGATCGGGGTCTGGTTGTCGGCCCCCATCAGCGCACGCTCTCTCGGTGTCAGAGAGGTCCGGTTCGATGTCGGCCGATGTGATGTCAGATTGCGAAGAGCGGCTGAGTTGTCCATGAGGCGGTCACTCCGTTACGCTTCATTCTCTCAGTAGCCGGCCTACAACGCTTTGGCGTGGGTCCGGTTCCCTCTTCTCCATCTCGCCCATTGGCCCGGCCGCGCCGCCGATCGAAAAATCAGAACGGCAAAAGGGCCGGGGACGATCTTCCCGTCTCCGCCCTCTCCTACGCGCGCTCTTTGGCGAGAAAGAGATGGCAGGCGTCACGGGTTTTCACAATCGCGTCAGTCCGATACCGGCTTCGCACTGCAAACGTCCTTGATGCTGCGATGCATCTCGCTTGCACAGCGTCGAAAAAGCGCTGAGGATGAAGTCACGCCGGTGCGATGCAATAAGCCGCGACAAAAAAACGGCGGCCGCGAAGCGGTCGCCGTTCAATGCACCCCGAGGGGAGCCTGCCAGAGGCTACACCACGCCGAGCGCGCGCATCGCCTGTGCCACACGGATGAACCCGGCGACGTTCGCGCCCAGCACGTAGTTGCCCGGCGCCCCATATTCGTCCGCCATCTCCGCGCAGCGATCGTGAATGCCGTGCATGATCGTCGCAAGGCGCTTCTCGGTGGCCTCGAACGTCCAGGAATCGCGCGAGGCGTTCTGCTGCATCTCGAGCGCGCTCGTCGCAACGCCGCCCGCGTTCGCCGCCTTGCCCGGCCCGAACAGCACGCCGCCGTCCATGAAGGCGCGGACCGCATCCGGCGTGCACGGCATGTTGGCGCCTTCGCCGACGGCGATGACGCCGTTCTTGATGAGCGTGCGCGCATCCTGCCCGTTGAGCTCGTTCTGCGTCGCCGACGGCATGGCGATATCGCCCGGTACGTCCCAGATGCGCCCGCCCGGCACGTACGTGACGCGGGTGCCGCGCGTCGCCGCATAGTCGGCGATGCGCCCGCGCTTCCGCTCCTTGATATCCTTCAGAAGCTCGAGGTCGATACCGTCGTTGTCGACGACGTAGCCGTCCGAATCCGAGCAGGCGACCACGAGCCCGCCGAGCTGGCGCACCTTCTCGATCGTGTAGATGGCGACGTTGCCGGCGCCCGAGACCAGCACCTTCTTGCCCTCGAAGCCCTGCTTGCGCCGCTTCAGCATGCGCTCGACGAAGTAGACCGCACCGTATCCGGTCGCCTCTGTGCGCACCCGCGAGCCGCCCCACGCGAGGCCCTTGCCCGTGAGCACGCCCGACTCGTAGCGGTTGCTCATGCGCTTGTACTGGCCGAACATGTAGCCGATCTCGCGCTGGCCGACACCGATGTCGCCCGCCGGCACGTCGGTATGCTCGCCGAGGTGACGCCCAAGCTCTGTCATGAACGACTGACAGAAGCGCATGATCTCGCCCTCGCTGCGGCCCTTGGGGTCGAAGTCGGAGCCGCCCTTGCCGCCGCCGATCGGCATGCCGGTGAGCGCGTTCTTGAAGATCTGCTCGAAGCCGAGGAACTTGACGGTGCCGAGCATTACCGTGGGATGGAAGCGGATGCCGCCCTTATAGGGCCCCAGCGCCGAGTTGAACTGCACGCGGAAGCCGCGGTTGATGTGCACCTGGCCTTTGTCGTCCACCCACGGCACGCGGAAGATGATCTGCCGCTCGGGCTCGCAAATGCGCTCGATGAGCGCGTTTTCCGTGTAGTCCGGGTTCTTCGCGATCACGGAGCCCAGGCTGTCGAGCACCTCGCGGACGGCCTGATGGAATTCTTCCTCTCCAGGGTTGCGGCGCAAGACTTCCGCGTAAATCGGTTCCAACTTTTCGTCGAGCATTTCAGTTGTCGTCCCCACTTCGATGTTGGCCAAGCAAAGGGACGGGCGAAGCCCCGTCCCGCTTGAGGCAGCGCGCGTTGCGCCGGTGCCGCCATGTACACAAGATCGGGCCCGAATGCATAGGTATTAAGCGGATTGCTCGCTTTTTATTCAGCGGGCGGATCACGCTGGCCACGGGCAGCCGGCCGCCACGACCGCCTCACGCGCACGCCCCGTAGCCCCCTCTCGCGAGCGCCGACTCGGCAAGCACGCAAAAACGCGCCGCGCTTAACAGGCCGTTAACCAAAAGCTGCGCCTTTAGAGCGATATGCGTTTGCGGAGTATTTTGTCATGCGTTTCCCTGCCCGCCCCGGCGCCATTCCCGCGCTCGTCCTGCTGCCGCTGACCGCGGTCTTCGCCGGTTGCAGCGCCAGCAACTCTCAAAGCTCCCTCTCGTCCGCCAACCTCGCGCCCGTCCGCGACGAGCCGCGCTACGACTCGGGCCGCAACGGCACCCCGTACGCCCTTCCGGCGCGCGGGGCCGACCGCTCCTATGCCGCCCGCCAGTACGCCGATCCGGGCACGCCGACGCCGCGCCAGTACGCCGCCTATGACAGCGGTCCCGCCTATGCCCCGCGGCAGACCATTCAAACCGGAAGCCTCGGCGCCCAGCACGACGGGCCGAGGCCGTACGATCCCGATGCGCGCTGGCAGCAGCCTTCGAGCGGCATCCGCGCAGCCTCGCCCGCCCCCGAGCAGCACATGCCGCACATGGTCGAGGTCCGCCAGGGCGACACGCTCTACGGGCTCTCGCGCCGCTACAATATCCCGGTGGGCGACCTCGTCGCCGCCAACCGCCTGCCGAACGAGCGCATCGCCGTCGGCCAGCGCCTGGTGATCCCGACGCGCTACCGCTGACGCGCGCTACCGGAAGAGCGCAACGGGCGCGCTCTCCGGCCTGTCGAAACAGCTCAGGATGTAGGCTTGCCGCTCGAGGCCCGGCAGATGCCCGAAGCGGGAGCCGGGGCTGCGCGCGAAATAGGGCCCGAACCCGATCACGTCCTCGCGCGTGAACAGTCCGGCGCCGCGGCCCCGGTTGGCCGACCAGCAGTCCGCCTCGCGCTCGCTTTCGAGCGTCGGCCGCAGGATGTGCCCCAGCACGTGATGGGCGCATTCGTGCATGAAAAAGAAGATCTGCAGCTTCGGCGGCAGCTTCTTGAGCCGCTCCGCGTCGAGCTGAATGACCGGGATCCGCCCGATGATCGAGGCCCGCCCGACATCGCCCAGCTCCGTCGTCCTGAGCGTGCGCACGACCACGCCGCGGAAATCCGAGCAGCGCATCGGACTGCCCCCGATCGAGGGCTGCACCTCGAGCTCCGCCGCCACGGCCGGCGGCGCGCCCTGTCCGATGCCGGCCACGAGCAGGACCAGGCCGAGGACGAGTGTCTTCGCGTTCATGCGACCCCTTCCGAGTGAGAGCCAGCTCCCCGACATCTCAAGGTAAGGGGGTTTCAGTCCGCCCGACAAGAGGGGCAAAACCCGCAGACAGGCTTCGGGTCCGCGCGGGAGAAGCCCAAGAAAAAAAGGCGCCGTTCAGAGACGGCGCCTTTCCGATCTCACGTGCCTGGGAGGCTCAATGCCCCATGGCCTTACCGATTTCCTCGGTCATCTTCTTGGCGTCGCCGAG
>DAITBB010000016.1:0-52843 GCA_036823975.1 Hyphomicrobium sp. | reverse complement strand
GGGCTCGCGCCGCGAGGCGGCCCGCTCCAGGCGGAAATAGGCGGCCGCGGCGCGCGCATCGCCGCCGAACAGGGTTTCGAGCGCGCGCACCTCGCCGCCCGCCGTCAGGCCGACGAGATCGGAGAGCGCCTTGTTGGCATAGAGCGGACGGCCGTCGCGGCGCGTGACGAGCACCCCCTCCTCGAGGGCATCGGCGAAGGCGCGGATCAGGTCGTCGTCGCGCACGCGCTCGCCGAGGCGGAGATGGCCGGCGGCGAAGCCGAACACGGCGGCGAGGCCGAGCATGGCGAGCACCGCGAGGATCGTGAGGAGCAACGGCTCGCCACCGGGCGAGGCGACGAGCGCGAGCACGGCGACCACCGGCGCGATCCCGGCGTCGGCGGCGGGCATCGGCGGGGCTGCGAAGCCGGCTTGGGGTGGGCGGATATTGCTTTCGCTCATGAACGCGAAAGCTATCTGATTCTCGGAGGAAACCGCCCGGGACGCCTGCATGGGAACTCTGCTACTCATACGCTCAACGCTACGCTCGTGCCGTGCTGGCCGAACCTCACCGCCTCTGCAAAATCGAGGCGAGAGATCTCGCTTTTTCGTGTGCTCCGGCCCGTCCACAGTTCGATCATCAGGGTTAAAATGCCATGAATTCCGCGCTATACGAGCGCATGCAGGGCAGGTTCCCCTGACGTTTCAAGGCCGTCGGGAGGCGGATTCATGTGGGATGTCGTCTACTATCTCGCGGTCGTATCGGGGCTCGCGGTTGCAACCCTCGTCGGCGCGTTTCTCGTGCGCTCGTTTCTCTCGGGCGCCGGGCCCCGGCAGGCCGTCGGCGGCCTCTTCGCGCCCAAGCCGCAACGGCGCCTCGCCATCACCGAGCAATTCAACATCGACGCTCGGCACCGGGTCATCCTGTTGCGCCGGGACAACGTCGAGCACCTGATCATGACCGGCGGGCCGGTGGATGTCGTGATCGAGACCGGGATCGTCGTGCCGCAGGCAGGCACCATCGCCGTGCTGCAGGCGGGCACCGGTGCGCCGTCGGCAGACACCAGCACACCAGCGGTCGCGCCGCCTGCCGCCGTCGCGTCCGATCCGCCGCAAACGTAGACCGCGGCTCGCCGCCGCCGTCCCCTCCCCTCTCGGGGCGCACACTCATCTTCGCGGCCGCCCGGCTCGCCTGAACAGACCACAGCAAGGACGTTCGATGGTTTCGCTTCGTCACTTCCGCGGCATTGCGGCCTGTCTGTCTCTCGCGGTGCTCGCCGCAACTCTGGCGGCAGCGCTCCCTGCCGGCGCGCAGACGGCTGCTCCACCGCCCGCCACCGAGGCGGCTCCTGCGGCTCCCGCCGTTCCTCCCGCAGCTCCCTCGCGCGCACCGTCCGAGACCGCGCCAGCCGTTCCCGCCGAGCCTGCCCCGCCTCTGCTCTCGCCCGCCGAGCAGCGCGAGATGGAAGACCTGCAGAAGCCGGTGGCGCAGCTCAAAAGCGACATCGAGCGGCTCGAGAAGGCCGTCGGACGCAACCTTGACAACGACGACGAGCTGGCGCGGCTGAGGACGGAGCTCGAGACGCTTCTCGACAGCGCAAAAAAGACGCGCGAAGCCCTTACGCCGAAGAGCGCGGCGCTGCACCAGCAGACAGAGAAACTCGGCCCGCCACCGGCGAAAGATGCCGCCGCACCGGAGGCAGCCGACGTCACCGAGGAGCGGGCGCGCCTCAACGCGAAGGCCGCCGAGATCGACGGCGCCCTCAAGAGCGTCGAGCTGACGGTCGTGCGTGCCCACCAGCTCCGCGATACGCTGCAACGCGCGCGCCAGGACCTGTTCGCCACGCAGATCCTGAAGCGCAGCCCCTCGCCGCTCGCACCTACGACGTGGCAGAACCTGTCACGGGCGCTGCCCGGCGCCTGGAGCCAGGTCTCGGACACGCTTTCGACCTGGATGACGCTCGCCTCGGAGAAGTGGCCCGCGCTTGCCGCGCTCGTCGCCGGCGCGCTCCTCCTCCACCTGCTTCTCACTTGGCTCGTGCGGCGGATCCTCGCCCGCCAGCTCGATGCGCCCGACAAGGAGGAGCCCAGCGTCTTCGCGCAGGCCGCGACCGTCGGCTGGGTTGCGCCGCTGCTCGCGGTGCCAGGGCTGGTCTCGCTCGCCGCCTTCGGCCTGGGCCTCGATCTCCTCAAGCTGCTCACCTACGAGATCGGAGCCATCGCCGAGAAGGCGCTGCCGGCGCTCATGCTCTTCATCGGCGTCTCCGCGCTCGCGCGCGCCATCCTTCAGCCCGGCCGCCCGCATTGGCGGCTCGTCAACCTCTCGACACCGGCGGCGGCTACGATCGCGCGCATCGTCAAGGCCATTGCGGCCGTCTTCTGCGGCGATCTCATCCTTCAGGAAGCGATCGGCCGGCTCTACCTGCCGCTCTCGATCAGCATCTTCGAGACGGCGCTCGCCTGCATCGCCTTCGCGCTCCTCCTGCTGGCGCTCGTGCGGACGCGCTTCACGCCGAAGCTGCACGCGGCGCCTTCTGGACAAACGGGAGCGGAAGGCGCGCCCGACGGCGGCACCCTTCCGCAGCAGGCGCCGGTGCTCACGCCCGTGCCCTTGCTCCGGCCCGCGCTCATCAAGGTGCCGCTGCTCGGCGCGGCCCTCGCCATTCTCGCCGTCACGCTCACGGGCTACATCGGGCTCGGACGCTTCCTCACGCAGCAGGTGGCCGTCACGGGCAGCGTCATCGCGCTCGTGCTGGTCGCGCATCTCGCGATCCTGGCGATGCTCGGCGCGCCCGGCTCGGGCATTCGTCCGTTCGCGCGGGTGCTTGAGGAGCGGCTGGGGCTCGATCCCCTGCAGGCCGGCATCCTGACGCGCACGCTGGGCCTGCTCCTCAACCTGATGCTCGCGCTCGCCGCCATTCCGCTCATCCTCATCACGTGGGGCTACACCCCAGCCGAGGCGATCGCCCGGCTCGGCGCCGCCGTGTTCGGATTCCAGATAGGCGAGGTGCGCATCTCGCTCGTGCGCATCATCCTCGCCGCGCTGCTCTTCCTCGCGCTCGTGTTCGCGACCCGCCTCGTGCAGCGCTGGCTCGACGCGGGCATGGTCAAATCGAAGCGCATCGATCCGGGCATCGCCAATTCGGTGCACACGGCGGTCGGCTACGCCGGATTCATTCTCGCGGGCGTCGCGGCCGTCTCCTACGGCGGTCTCGACATCACGAGCTTCGCGATCGTCGCCGGTGCGCTCTCCGTCGGCATCGGCCTCGGCCTGCAATCGATCGTCAACAACTTCGTCTCGGGCCTGATCCTCCTCGTCGAGCGTCCGATCAAGGTGGGAGACCGGGTGGCCGTCGGCGGGCTCGAGGGCTACGTGCGGCGCATCTCCGTGCGCTCGACGGAGATCGAATCCCTCGACAGGGCGAGCCTGATCGTTCCCAACTCGGAGCTCGTCACCTCGAAGGTCACGAACTGGACGCACCGCAATGCGCTCGGCACGGCGACGGTGAAAGTCACCGTCAGCGGCCGGGCGGATCCGGAGCACGTGCGCGACGTGCTGCTCAAGGTGGGCACCGAATGCCCGCTCGTGCTGCAGCATCCGGCGCCGAGCGTCGCGCTCGACGATCTCGGATTGAACGGCTTCGTCTTCTCGCTCGGAACGGTGGTGCCCGACGTCACGAAGGCGTCGGCGGTTCAGAGCGAGCTGCGCTTCCGCATCGCGCAAGCGTTCCGGGCCGCCGGCATCGAGATGGCGCACACGCAGAACGACCTGCACCTGCGCGACCTCGACGGCGTGCGCAACCTGCTGATGGGGATGGCGGAAGAACGCGCGCGGCGGAGCGCAGCGCGCGGGCCGGAGGGCGGCGGGTGAGAGCGCTTTCGCCCTCTCTCGGTCTCCGCGCTCAGAGCCGTTCCGATTTTAGTGGACTCGCGGAACGGCTCTCAGCTTTTGTTTGATCGTGCTTCTTATCGGACACTTCCCGCGCATGGCTCCGCCATGACCGGTTCCCACTTTTCCGGAAGTACTCTAATCCTCGCGGTAGACGCGCTCGCGGCGCTCGTGACGCTCCTGCGCCTCGAGCGAGAGGGTGGCGATCGGACGGGCGTCGAGACGCTTGAGGCCGATGGGCTCGCCCGTCTCCTCGCAATAGCCGTAGGTGCCGTCCTCGATGCGGGCCAGAGCCGCGTCGATCTTGGCGATCAGCTTGCGCTGGCGGTCCCGGGCTCTCAGCTCCAGGGCACGGTCGGTCTCCGAGGTGGCGCGGTCGGCGAGGTCGGCGTGCTGAGTCGAATCCTCGTGCAGCCCCGCCAGCGTCTCCTTCGTCTGGCGGATGATCTCCTCCTTCCAGGTCGTGAGCTTCTGGCGGAAATAGAGGCGATGACGCTCGTTCATGAACGGCTCGTCCTCGGAGGGACGATAGTCCGGCGGAAGAACGATGGTCGGGGTTGCGGCTGTGCCGGCCTTGGCGGTCAACTTCTTGTCCTGTGTCTTCTGAATGGCGCGGGTTCTCGGTTTCGTCTTGGGTGCGGGTGCCGCCTTAGGGGCGGGCTTCGATTTGGCCGCCGGCGCCGTGCGCGGGGCCTTTTTCGCGGGAGCGGCCGGCTTCTTCCTCGGGGCCGGCGCGGCGGCCTGCTTGCTCCTGGCAGACGCCTTGGTGTTCCGGGCAGACGCGCTCGCCTTGGCAGCGGGGGCCTTGATTGCGGTCTTTTTGGGAGTGGCCTTGGACTTGGCCGCTTTCGCCGTCGCTCGCTTGCTCATCACGGGGCCTCCATTGACGGGCCGGTCACTTGCAATTCAAGTCATGGCAATTCAAGCCGCCGCCCCTCCGCGCCCGACGTGACCGTCCCGAAGTTCGGCGTGGCTCTCTAGGCGGCAACGCCTCTTCTGTCAAGAAAATCCGCCGCTTAACTGTTAAGCGTCTTACCCGGATTCGGATGCCAAGTGGCGGATTTCGCGGGCGATTTGGCCGGCCCGCCCCCAAGCGCCGGGACTTGTCCCCAAAATCTTCGGCGCGCTGATCCCTCCGAGGCGGCACGCACCGCGGCCCGACGCCGTCTTGCCGGACGGGGACCGGGCTCCTATCACGGGCCATCGCTCACCACAGGAGACCCGAGGCATGGCGGGACCCAGCACCCAGCGCTTTGAAGGAACCGCCCGCTACGTGGCGACACGGGACCTGACCGTGGCCGTCAACGCCGCCGTGACGCTCGAGCGGCCGCTGCTCGTCAAGGGCGAGCCGGGGACCGGCAAGTCGGTGCTGGCCCAGGAGGTCGCCCGCGCGCTCGGTGCGCCGCTGATCGAGTGGCATATCAAATCGACGACCAAGGCCCAGCAGGGGCTCTACGAGTACGATGCCGTCTCGCGGCTGCGCGACGGGCAGCTCGGCGACGCCCGCGTCAAGGACATCCGCAACTACATCAAGCGCGGCAAGCTGTGGGATGCGTTCGCCTCGGAGCAGCGGCCCGTGCTCCTGATCGACGAGATCGACAAGGCCGACATCGAGTTCCCGAACGACCTCCTGCTCGAGCTCGATCGCATGGAGTTCTTCGTCTACGAGACGGGCGAGACCGTTTCGGCGCGCGTGCGCCCGATCGTGATCATCACGTCCAACAACGAGAAGGAGCTGCCGGACGCCTTCCTGCGCCGCTGCTTCTTCCACTACATCAAGTTCCCCGATCCCGAGACGATGGCGCAGATCATCGAGGTGCACTTCCCCGGCCTCAAGGGCCGCCTCGTGTCGGAGGCGTTGCGCATGTTTTACGACCTGCGCGAGATGCCGGGGCTCAAGAAAAAGCCTTCGACGTCGGAGCTGCTCGACTGGCTCAAGCTGCTGCTCAACGAGGATATCGACCCCGCCGTGCTGCGCGAGACGGAGGCCCGGAAGGTCATTCCGCCGCTGGCCGGCGCTCTGCTCAAGAACGAGCAGGACGTGCATCTGCTCGAGCGGCTCGCGTTCATGAGCCGGCGCAAGGGCGAGTAGAGCGCGTTCACTCTTATTGGAATCGGCTTTTGAGCGTGAACGCGCTCTAAATTCTTGTTTGAGAGTCCGATTCACGTCCTCGATGCGAGCTGAACGCTCGCATCTCGAACGATCAGACTCTAGCCGATAAGCTTGCGGCCCGCCTCGCAAGAGGCAGGCCGCAAAGCCTATCGGTGTGTTGTCGCTTACGCGGCGCGGACGGTGGCGAGGAAGCTCTCCACCTCGCGGCGCAGGCTGGCGCTCTCCGTCGTGAGGCGGCGGGCCGAGGCCAGCACCTCGCCCGAGGCCGTGCCCGTGTCGGTGGCACCCTTGCTCACATCCGTGATGTTGGTGGCGACGTCCGAGGTGCCCTTGGCCGCTTCCATGACGTTGCGGCTGATCTCCGTGGTGGTCGCGCCCTGCTGCGCCACGGCGGCAGCAATCGCGCCGGAGATCTCCGACATTCTGTTGATGGTCTCGGTGATCTCCTTGATCGCCATCACGGCTTCGCCGGTGGCGGTCTGCATGCCGGCGATCTGCGCGGCGATCTCGCTCGTGGCCTTGCCGGTCTGCGCGGCGAGCGCCTTGACCTCCTGGGCGACGACGGCGAAGCCCTTGCCGGCATCGCCGGCGCGCGCGGCCTCGATCGTGGCGTTGAGCGCCAGCAGGTTCGTCTGACCGGCAATGGTGTTGATCAAGCCGATCACGTCGCCGATGCGCTCGGCCGACTGGGAGAGCTCGCTCACGCGGTCGTTCGTGCGGCTCGCCTGGGTGACGGCCTCATGTGCGATCGTGCTCGACTGCTGGACCTGGCGGCCGATTTCGCTCACGGTCGCGGCCAACTGCTCGGAGGCGGCGGCAACGCCCGACACGTTGGCCGACGTCTGCTCCGAAGCGGTCGCGACCATGGTCGAGAGATGCTGCGTCGTATCGGCCGTCTTGGTCAAGGCGACCGCGGCGGACTCGAGCTGTCCGGATGCCGTGGAGACCGTCTCGACGATGCCGCCGACGGCGCGCTGGAAGCGGTCCGCGAGGTCGATCATCTCGGCGCGGCGCGTGGCAGCCGCGCGGGTCTCCGCCTCGGCCTGCTCGGCGCGCAGGCGCTCGGCCGCAATCATATTTTCCCGGAACACCTGCACGGCATCCGCCATGTGACCGATCTCGTCCGTGCGTCCGACGCCCGGGATCTCGACGGCCGTGTCACCGGTGGCAAGCGTGCCCATGGCGCCGGTCATGGCGTCGATCGGACGCAAGACGCCTCTCACCGTGAACGCGATCGCCGCGAAGCCGAGGAGAAGGCCGATCCCCATCGCAACGGAGACGACGATGACGGCGACGCCATAGGCGCTCTTGGCGCGCGCAACCTCGTCGGCCGCGCCGGTCTCATTGATCTTCGCGGCCGTGGCCATCTGCTCACCGAGCTTGCCGGCGACCTCTCTCATCTCGCCGGACAGGAGTGCCTGAGCCTCGTCCTTGCGGCCCGTGCGCGAGAGCACGACGAGCTTTTCACGCAACGCGACGTAGGCGGTGCGCGAGGCGGCGAGCGCGTCGAAGTTCGTGCGCTCCTCCGGCGTTCTCACCAGAGCCTCGTAGGTGGCGATGCTCGCGTCGAGCGTCTGAGATGCGTCCTTCATCCCCGCCTCGAGCTGCGTCATCCCCGCGTCGCTCGGCTCGGCGACATGGGCCGAAGCGAGGCGGCGCATGGCCTCGTGATCCGTCGCGAGATGCAGCGTGGCCTCGACCGAGGGCAGCCATTCGTTGCCCAGCGCGACGACGCTCTCTTGCAGGCTGTTGAGTTGCCAGATGGCGAGGAGGCCGACGCCGCCGAGCGCGGCCATGATGGAGGCGACGATGGCAATCATCGCCTGACGGATGGAAAGTGACATGATCGCAATTCCCCGATACGCGGCCCGAAGCCCGCACACACTCCGCGCCGTGCCGATCCGACGGACAGCGCGCTCCCCCTAATTTTCACTTATTGTATTAAATAACAGTATAATATGGCGTTTTACTAATATTTTACTTTATAAAACGCGCGCAGGTACTCAGTGACGTTGGCGAAGTGGGTAAAGCAAGGGGGCGAGGGGCGCCGGTGTGTCATGGAGCCGGTGTGTCATGGAAGGGCTGCGGCAGGCCTCGAAGCGGCCGCGACCGGGCGCGTGACGGGCGATCGAGGTGATTTTATTTTTTCTAACGGTACCGCGCACTTAAGATCATTGTACGCATCCAGCGTGAAGATTTCGTTTTCACATTGCTTTAGCTTCACCAACCAAGCTACGAAAATTACATATTATTCTTTGTTCATTATGTGTTTCTCAATCTCTTAGCCATAGAGTGGAAGACGTTGATTTCTATTTTTCATGCCGAGTCGAACGCGATGTCGCTCATCCGCAAACTCCTGACGGCGGTCGGCCTTCAGGGTCTCCTGGCCCCGGCGCCGCAGAAACCGGCCGCCGCCGAGGCGGACTCGCAGCGTGCGGTGGTGCGCAAACGCCAGCGGCTGCAGGATGCCTTCATCGTTTCGGACGGGATGCTCGCGCCACGCGCGTGCACGCTGCGGGAGATGACGCCGCTCGGCGGCTCGGTCGAGGTCTGGGACGGCGCGATCAAGCCCAGCCTGCTCGCGGGGCTCGTGACGCTCTACCTGCCCGGCGATCACAAGGAGATCGACTGCGCCGTGAAGTGGCGGCGCGAGAACGCGATCGGCTTCAAGTTCGTCTCGGGCTTCCGGCCGCCGCGCCGCGCGTATCGCTAGAGCCGCGTCTCACCCCGCTCGCGACGCAGCTCTCCTGCGCCACACGCGCCATCGTTTTTCGCGCCCACGCCGCGTCGCACGACCGCCCTTCCCCGTGGATCCCCTCCATCCCTGGATCTCCCTCCGCGCGGCGAAGATGAACGGTTCCTGTCAGATCCACTCAGCGTGAGTTCATTGAGCCGTCGCTAAACATTGCCGCGTACACTTGGTCCTGGCCTTGGCCGGGGCTTTACCGGCGGAGATGCTCATGATCGAGTTCCTGCGTAGTGCGACCATCGTCCTCATGGGGCTGACCGTGATCGGCGCCGGCGTGGTCGTCATGATGTACGGCTGACCGGAGCCGCCGGCATCGGCGCTCGCGACGCGAAGGCAGAGGCGTGCATTGCCGCCTCTGTGCGTGCCGCGCGGAAGTCCTGCGCGTTTTGCTTTTGCCGCATTCCCCTGCAACGAACCCGCCTCCCCTTTGACGGAAAATGCTCTAATGAGGGAGACCACAATGAGGTTTCCCTTTGGCCGCGCGTGACATCTCCGAAACCGTAACGCAGACCCTCGCCCACGCCGGACAACGCGTGGCCGACGCGTTCACGCCGTCGTTGCGGCTCGGCGTCACGGGGCTTGCCCGCTCCGGCAAGACGGTCTTCATCACCGCGCTGATCCGGAACCTGACGCAAGGCGGACGGCTGCCCTTCTTCGCGCCGGTCGCGGAGGGACGCCTCGTCGGCGCGCATCTCGATCCGCAACCCGACGACCACGTTCCGCGCTTCGATTACGAGAACCACGTGCGTGCGCTGTCCGGCGAGCCGCCGGAGTGGCCGGAGAGCACGCGGCGGATCTCGGAGGTGCGCGTCGCGCTCGCGTTCCACTCGGCCCATCCGCTGCGCCGGGCGCTCGGCCTCCGGCGGCTCAACCTCGATATCGTCGACTATCCGGGCGAATGGCTGCTCGATCTGGCGTTGCTCGATCAATCCTATGCCGCATGGAGCCGGGCAACGATGGCGCGTGCCCGTAGTCCGGCGGTGCGGGCCGATGCGCAGGCGTGGCTGGCGTTCGCAGGCGGGCTCGATCCCGCCGCGCCCGAGGACGAGCTCATGGCCCTCGAAGGCGCACGCCTCTTCACCGATTTCCTGCGCGCGGCGAGCGGGCCGTCGCGCGTCGCCACGCTGGGACCGGGACGCTTCCTCATGCCGGGCGATCTCGAGGGCTCGCCGCTCCTCACGTTCTTCCCTCTCGACCTCGCGGACGACGGTGCAGATGGCGCGCGCCCGGAGCGCGGCAGCCTCGCCGCCATGATGGCGCGGCGCTACGACAGCTACGTGGCTCACGTCGTGCGTCCGTTCTTCCGGGATCACTTCAGCCGCCTCGACCGGCAGATCGTGCTCGTCGACGTGCTCGGCGCGCTCAACGGCGGCGCGGAGGCGCTCGGCGAGCTGGAGCGCACGCTCGCCTCGGTGCTCGCAGCGTTCCGGCCGGGCGTCGCGAGCTGGCTGCTGTCGCTCTTCGGCGGGCGGCGCATCGACCGGCTGCTGTTCGCGGCAACCAAGGCGGACCACATCCACCACACGAGCCACGACCGCCTCGAACGCCTGCTCGGCGTGCTGACGGCACGCGCGGCCGCCCGCTCGATCGGTGCGGGGGCGGAGACGCGGTCGATGGCGATCGCGGCGCTCCGGGCCACGCGCGAAGCCGAGGCGCGCGACGGGCGCACGCTGCTGCCGTGCATCGTCGGCGTGCCGATGCCGGGCGAGACGGTCGGAGCCGAGCGCTTCGACGGGCGGCGGGAAGTGGCGCTTTTTCCCGGCGACCTGCCCGAGGATCCCGCCGTCGCGCTCGCCGGTGGCGCCACGCTCGGCGTCACGTTCCCGCGCTTCCGGCCCGCGCGCCTGCTTCCCGCGCAAAGCTCCGGCGAGACACCCGCCGCGCCGCACGTCCGCCTCGACCGCGCGCTCGACTTCCTGATCGGAGACTGGCTGCAATGACAGACCCCCGCGGGCCGCGCGTGTTCGAGCTCGACGATCCCAAGATCGTGCCGGCGCCGGCGCCTGCATTCGACGATCCCGCTACGGATGTTCCGAGTGCGCCAACCGGCCCGGCCGAGCGGAGCGGGGCGAGCCTCGGCGGCGTGTTTCTCTCCGCCGTCACGGGGCTCGTGGGCCTTGCGCTCGCGGCGAGCTTCTGGGGGTTCGTCTCCACCGCATTCGCGCGCCAGGACTGGATCGGCTGGACCGCGACGAGCCTCGCCGTCGTCGCCGCGGCCACGGGCCTCGTGATCCTCGCACGCGAGGGGCTCGGGCTCGTGCGGCTCGGACGGCTCGCCCGGCTGAGGCGCGATGCGGAAACGGCGCTGCGGACGAAAGACCCGGTGCTCGAGCGGCAGACCGTCGCCGCACTTTCGGCGGGGCTCAGCGGGCGGCGCGATCTCGCCTGGAGCCTCTCGCGGCTTCGCGACCACGGCGGCGACGTGCGCGACCCGGGCGAGCTTCTCCGCCTCGCCGACCGCGAGGTGATGGCGCCGCTCGATGCGCGCGCGCGGCAGATCATCCTGAAGAGCGCCAAGCGCGTGCTGGTCGTGACGGCCATGAGCCCCATGGCGTGGATGGCCATGCTCTACGTGCTGGTCGAGAACGTGCGCATGCTGAAGGGGCTGGCGACGCTCTACGGCGGGCGCCCGGGCGGGCTCGGCGCCCTGCGGCTGGCGCGGCTCGTCGTCGGCCACATCGTGGCGACGGGCGGGCTCGCGATGACGGACGACCTCGTCGGGCAGTTCCTCGGCCAGGACCTGATGCGCCGGCTTTCGCGCCGCCTCGGCGAAGGGGCTTTCAACGGCGCGCTGACAGCGCGGATCGGCACGGCGGCTATCGATGTGACGCGGCCGATCCCGTTCCTCGATGCCGATCCGGTACGCGTGCGCGATCTCCTGCCCGAGCTGATGCGGCGCAGTTCCAAGAGCGCCGACACTGCCAGGCCGTCGTGAGCACCGTCTTATCCCGAAGACAACGTGCGGATGACCGGATCAGGCAGCCGTCGCCAGAGCGCGCTGCGAGCCGGAGTCGCCGGCCTCGGCAGCGCCGAACCGCTCCCGCCACGACGTCGCGTGGCGGAGCGCCCGGATCTCGATGGAGGCGGGAGAGCGGTCGGCGGGCGTCGACAGCACCGCCGTCATGGCGGGACCGGCCGTCTGCGACGTGTACCAGTTGAGCAGGCCCGACAGCACGAGTCCGAGGACGACCGGCGACATCCAGACGAGCAGTCCCGGCGACGTATACCAGCACACGATCGTCACCACGATGCCCGCGAAGATGTGGCTGCCGTGGAAGCGGATGGCGTCCGCCAGCTCCATGCAGGTGCCGTCGCGCCGCTGCGCCTTCCAGCCCGCATCGCGCCCGAAGACGATCTGCAGGACCGAGGCGGTCTGCGTCATCATCATGATGGGGGCGAACAGCATGGAGAACAGCGTCTCGGTGGTCACGCCCGCCACGGCCCGCGGCATGCCGAACAGCTCGCGGGCGCGGTGCGCGCGCTTGATCTCGAGCGCGAGACCCAGCGCCTTCGGCAGCAGAACGACGGCCATCGTGGCGAGGAACAGGCGCATGGCCGCGCCGGGATCGATCACAGGCCAGATCGGAAACAGCGTCTTGGCATCCGTGAAATAGCTCGGCAGGAGCTGCTGGCCTTGCAGCGCGAGCACGAGGCCGACTGCGAGCGAGCCCGCCCAGATCGCCGAGACGATATACGCCATGGCGCCCATGAAGAGGTGCAGGCGCCCCATGCCGGGCACGCCGCGGCGGACGAGGAGGCTCAGGTGCTGCAGGTTGCCCTGCGACCAGCGCCGGTCCCGGACGATGAGATCGGTCAGGGCGGGCGGCATGCTCTCGAACGACTCCTCGATCGAGGGTGCCATGTGCACGCCCCAGCCGGCGCGCTGAAGCAGCATGGCCTCGACGAAATCGTGGCTCAGGATATGGCCGCCGAAGGGCGGTGGGCCCGGGAGCGTGGGGAGACCCGCGCAGGACGCGAAGGCGCGCGTGCGGATGATGGCGTTGTGGCCCCAGTAGTTGCCCTGGTCCTTGCTCCAGAAGGCGAGTCCCGCTGCCGCCGAGGGACCGTAGATGTTGGCGGCAAACTGCATCAGCCGCTGCAGCAGCGTGCGCCCGCCGATGAGGCGCGGCACGGTCTGGATCAGGCCGGCCGACGGATCGGCTTCCATGGCGCGCGCCAGCCGCACGAGGGCGGCGCCCGACATGATGCTGTCGCCATCGAAGATCACGAAGCTCTCGTAGGCGGCGCCGAAGCGCTCCACCCAATCCTTGATATTGCCGGCCTTGCGGCCCGTGTTCTCGATGCGGCGGCGGTAGTAGACGTGGATTTTTCCGGCGAGGTCGGCGGCCAGCGCCGCATAGGCCTGCTCCTCGCGCCGCCCCTCCTCCGCACCGCGCGTGTCGGAGAGGATGAAGATGTCGAACGCCTCATTGCGGCCGAGCGCGCCGAGCTCCTCGACGATCGCCGATATGGTGCCCGAGATGGCCGAGACGTCCTCGTGATAGACCGGGAAGAGGAGTGCCACGCGCCTTGTGAGAGGGCCGTCGGCCGAGGGGATCGCGATCGTGTCGGCGCTCTCGCCCGCGAACAAGGGCAGGAAGCCGAGCGCCGCCGACAGCGTGCCGATCGCGATCCACGCAAACGTGGCCGTCGAGAGCACGAGGAAGAGGAGCTGGATCGGCGTCATCTGCACGAACGACAGCACGCCGTAGAGCTCGTAGGCGAACGCCGCCGTCATGAGCCCCGCGCCGAGGAACACCGCCGTGCGCGGGATCGAAGGGCCGCGCCGGCGCGGCCAGTATCGTGCCGGCAGGTGCGACAGATCCTGCTCGGGCATCTCGAGCGGCGCGGGCGCGGGCAGCAACGCGGGATCGCTCGCATCGTGATGGAGCCGCGGAGACGGCTCGGCGTTTTCCGCCGTTTCGGCCGCGGCATCGCGGACCGCGTCGTCGACGCTCATGCTGGTGTCCACCGATAGAGCCAACTCTCGGAAATCAACTGATCTCCGAGCTTCAGTGCCAAACGCAATTCAATGAGCTCGGTTCCAGAGGTATTCAGCTCGAATTTCACGCGAATTCCCTGAAGATCGGGATTGCGCTGCACGCTGAGCTTCGAGGTCGCCCCGCTCGAGACGAAAAGGTCAGCCGTCGGCAGCTCGCGGGCGTCGCGCGCGGCCGGGCCCACGAAATCGACGACGAACTGCAGCGTGTCCGCGGCGCGCGTGGCGCCGACCTGGGTTTTGCCGACCCAGGCCCCCGCCCAGACGGCCGGCAGATCTCCGCCCCACGTCATGCGGTAGGAAAAGCTCACGCGCTTGCCGGGCTCGAGCACGGCGGCGGGCTTCCAGTAGGCGACGATGTTGTCGTGGATCTCCTCGGAGATCGGGATCTCGATCAGCTCGACATAGCCGTCGCCCCACTGGCCGACGGGCTCGATCCAGACGGTCGGGCGGCGCTCGTAGCGGGCCTCGAGATCCTCGAAGTGCTGAAATTCGCGGTTGCGCTGAATGAGGCCGAAGCCTTTCAGGTTCTTGTCCACAAAGGCGCTCGTCTGCAGCATCTTGGGATTGGCGAGCGGGCGCCAGAGGCGCTCGCCCTGGCCGTTGATCACGGCGAGACCCTCACTGTTGTGAACGGCGGGGCGGTAGTCCTGCACGAAGCGGCGCTGCTGGGGCCCGTGAAAATACATGCTGGTCAGCGGGGCGAGCCCGACGTGCTGCAGGGCGCGGCGCGGAAAGAGGTGGGATTCGACATCGATCGTCGTCGCCGCGCCGGGGCGGATGGCGAAGCGATAGGCGCCCGCGAGGCTCTCGCTGTCGAGCAGGGCGTGCACGACGATCTGCGGCTGTCCGGCGGCGGGCTTCTCGATCCAGAAGCTGCGGAAGAACGGGAACTCCTCGCCGCCGGGGCGGGCGGTGTTGATGGCCAGCGCGCGGGCGGCGAGCCCGAACTGCTGGCCGCGTCCCATCGACTTGAAGTAGCTCGCACCCTGAAAGGAGACGAAATCGTCGAGCGCGCCGGCCCGGTTCAGCGCCCCCGCCACGCGGAAGCCCGAGAACCCGAAGGGGGCCTCGGCCGGCGCCTTCTCAATGGACGGGCCGATCGAGAAGTTGGAGCTGTCGGCCTTGAGCGCCCGCGCCTTGTCGCCATCGATGATCCAGATCTGGACCGGCACGTCATAGAGCCAGCCCATGGCGAGGAGCTGCAGCTCGTAATCGAGCTTCTCGCCGCGCCAGACCGCGGCCTCGTGGCGAAAGCGTATATCGCGGTACTGCTCGGCCGAGAGCGCGTTGAACGGCTCCGGCAGATCCTGCGTGGGCTTGGCGAAGGCACGCTGAGACAGCGTCTCGGCCAGCTTCAGCACGTGGTTCTCGGCGAACGACTGGCCCGGCTCCTCGGCGGCCTGGGCCCAGGCCGCCGGGCTGCTCAGCATCGTCTCCGCCAAGGCGGACAGCGCCGCGAACGCGCCCGCACCCAGCAGAACCCCGCGCCGGCTCAAATCTGCGGCCGTCCGATCGGTGTCAATCATGGATCGTATCGGTATCCCCTCGCCGAAATGCTGCGTCATCCGCGCCACCGGCCAGCCGGCGCTGCAAGGTCCCAACGGATTGCGAAGCTCGGACGTTCCCCACGAAGCAAGACGGCCTCACCCGGCCAGGCGCGAGCACGCCATGCCGACATGGGCCGATACCCTTCAATTGTGGCAACATTAACTGGACGATCCTGCACGCCCGGGCCGTCACGACGCTGATGGCGACCACGCGATCGCTGCTGCGTTCGCTCACTCCGTGACCCCGTGATTGTGCACTGCAAAGCGATAGCGGGCAGGCCGCTACGCCGCAAGGATCGGAGCCTCTCTTTTTCCGTCGCGTTTCGCGTCGCGGATCGTGGCTTGCCACGATGATGGCATTGTATCGCCATCTTGCGGCGACAGTCTCTCTCGGTGCCGCGCGGCTCTCCTTCTCGATCTCTTCGGAGGCGGAGCGGAGCGGTGGCACGGAATGGGGATAACGCAGGGACACGGACGGCGCACTCATCGTTGGACTGACGTCATCGGAGCTTTGGAGCTTCCGGAAATTTGGCGTCGGCTCAAAGCCTTAGGTGCGCACCACGTGTCGTTGCAATCACGCCACATGGCTTGGGGATTTCTTTGGATTGGTCATCTTAACCATTCCCTGGCCTGAGAAGATCTGCGTAGTATCCCGGCCTGAGCGGTGATTCGGCGCGGCCGTGTAAATCGCTGGACCGAGTTTTGGTAGCGCGTGGCGTCAATGCGTCAAGCGCCCGTTTCGAAGTTAGTAGACGGGAGAAGGTAAATGAAAAAGCAAAGCCTAAGCGCCCTGGCGGCGGCCGGCCTCCTTGCGGGTGGCTTGTCCGTAACCAGCGCGTCTGCAGCAGATCTTGGGGGGAACTGCTGCGCCGACCTCGAGGAGCGCATCGCCGAACTTGAGGCGACGACCGCGCGCAAGGGTAACCGCAAGGTTTCGCTGACGATTTCCGGTTGGGTCGCCGAGCAGGTGACGTACTGGGACGATGGCGGAGAGGACAACGTCTATGTGACGGGCCTCGGCACCACGCTCGGCTCGAACATCAAGTTCACCGGTCAGGCCACGATCGTTCCGGGCTGGACGGCAGGCTACGTGCTGCACCTCGAAGCCGACGGCTCCGACGCGCTGACGACCAATCAGGCCACGCATAACGGTCCTGGTTTCTTCGCTGGCACCTCGAACTACGTGCAGACGCTGCAGTCGTACTGGTTCCTCAGGAGCGAGAGCCTCGGCAAGGTCAGCGTCGGCCTGCAGTCGATGGTCTCGGACAACGCCGCGATCCTCGTCGACGGCTCGGGCTCGCTCGTCCCCGCCAACTGGGTGGCGTTCGACGTCGCTGGCTTCGGCATTCGTCAGAACGGTGGTGTCCTCTCGAACCAGATCTGGGGCACGGCCGGCATGTGTCTCCCTGGCGACTGCTACGGCATTCCCGTCAACTCGGTCCGCTACGACTCGCCGACCTTCGCCGGTTTCTCGGCCTCGGCCTCGTGGGGTGACGACGATGTCTGGGATGTCGGCCTTCGCTACGCTGGCGAGTTGATCGGCTTCAAGGTTGCAGCGACCGCGGTCTATGCCGAGAGTTCGGGTACTGGCGCGCAGTTCGGCGATAGCGAGTATCTCCAGGCCGGCCGCTATCTGCAGCACATCGGCACGGGCCTCTTCGGCCTCGTCAACTACGGCGACTTCAAAGACAACGAAGCCGGTTTGCTCGGTGGCGACGGCGAGACCTGGTACTTCAAGGGTGGTCTTCGCCAGCGTTGGACTCCGCTTGGTCACACGGTTCTCTACGGCGAGTACATGACCAGCGATGGCGATGTCTTGAACCGCGAGTTCAACTGGTACGGCGGTGGCATCGTGCAGGAGATCGACAACGCCGCCATGTCGCTCTGGCTCAAGTATCGCAACTACGAATATGACGACAACCTGGCGAACGCTGCCGGCGGTTGCGCCCAGGGCTGCGAAGACATGACCGAGGTCACCTTCGGCGCGCTCATCAACTTCTAATCCTGTTGCCTCTCACGACCCTACGGAAGAGGCCGCCCATCGGGCGGCCTCTTTTGCGTTCAGGATTCCGCTGCGTTCAGGGCTCCGCACCAGACCTGACGGTGATTTACGGATATGCGCTTCTTTATGGTGATGCTTCACGATCCGCGGCGAGATGTAGCCTCCGGCCCGGAAACGAAACGACGCGGCGTCGAAGCGGAGATCGAGCGTCTGGTGGCTCCTCGCGCATTATCGATTCGAAATTCTTCTCCATCTGACCGACTCTCTATCCGACGCCCTTCATCGCGTGGCCATTGCGAAGGCCGCATGACCTCTGCGGCACGCCCTCGCCTCTCTGTATGCTTGATTATTGTGCAGCGCGGAGCGTTGCCGCCGATCCGCGATTGCTGCACCGTCGCCAGCGCGGGGTGATTCGCGCCGCTGCGACTCTCCGACGTCGGGGGATTCGCGCGACGTGCCCCGACGGGATTTCCACAGGCACTTGTCCCCAAGCCGTGCACCGCTGCCCACAGCGGAAACTGCGACGCACTCTTCTCTAAAGCCCAGCATTTTCGGGCTCGGCTGCACACTTCGTGTCTCGTGCGCCACAGTTGCCGCCCAGTCAGGGCAAAAATGACATTGCTCGATTGTTGCGCGGGGGAGAATCGCAGACTTTCGGGTCCAGCGGCGGTTCTGGAGGAATCTTCGCGCCGTCAATATCGCAGAGTGCGGCCTGGTTTGCGTATCCATCCTGGTAAGGCGTCCGCCATCTCGATTACCAACGCAGATTGGGAGAAGGTCTATGAATAAATATAGCCTAAGCGCCCTCGCGGCGGCTGGCCTGCTCGCAGGTAGCCTCGCAACGGGTGCAAATGCCGCCGACCTTGGGGGTAACTGCTGCGCCGATCTCGAGGAGCGCATCGCCGAACTCGAAGCCACCACCGCACGCAAGGGTAACCGTAAGGTTTCGCTGACGATCTCCGGTTGGGTCGCCGAGCAGGTGACGTACTGGGATGATGGCGCTGAGAACAACGTCTACGTGACGGGCCTCGGCACCACGCTCGGCTCGAACGTCAAGTTCACCGGCCAGGCCACGATCGTCCCGGGCTGGACGGCAGGTTACGTGCTGCACCTCGAAGCCGACGGCTCCGACGCGCTGACGACCAACCAGAGCACGCCGAACGGTGTTGGCCTCTTCGCTGGTACCACGAACTACGTGCAGACGCTGCAGTCGTACTGGTTCCTCAAGAGCGACCACTACGGTAAGGTCAGCGTCGGCCTGCAGTCGATGGTTGCAGACAACGCCGCGATCCTCGTCGACGGTTCGGGCTCGCTCGTTCCCGCCAACTGGGTGGCGTTCGACGTCCTCAGCTTCGGCATTCGTAACAACGCAGGCGGCTTCACTGGCGCGACCTGGGGCGACGCAGGCATCTGCATCCCCGGCGACTGCTACGGCGTTCCTGTGAACTCGGTCCGTTACGACTCGCCGACCTTCGCCGGCTTCTCGGCTTCGGCTTCTTGGGGTGACGACGACTCTTGGGATGTCGGCATCCGTTACGCTGGCGAGCTGCACGGCTTCAAGCTGGCTGCGACGGCTGTCTACGCCGAGGCCACCGGCGCTGTGTCCTCCACGTTTGGCGACAGCGACTACTTCCAGGCTGGCGTTTACGCTCAGCACATCGGCACGGGCCTGTTCCTCTTGGTCAACTACGGTGACTTCGAGGATAACCTGACCGGTGATGACGGCGACGTCTGGTACTTCAAGGCTGGTATCCGTCAGAAGTGGAACCACCTGGGCGCCACGGTGCTCTACGGTGAGTACATGAACAGCGAAGCTTCGATTGGCGATCGCGAGTTCGAGTGGTACGGCGCTGGCGTGGTGCAGGAGATCGATGCTGCCGCCATGTCTCTCTGGCTCAAGTATCGTAACTACTCCGTTGACGACAACGGCGCGGTTTGCGGCGCTGGTTGCCAGGACATGGACGAGGTCACCTTCGGCGCTCTCATCAACTTCTAATCGAAGCTGATACCGAGACACGAGATTGGAAGCCGCCCTTCGGGGCGGCTTCTTTTTTGTGCAGTTGCCTTTGCCCGCCGTGCTCCGGCATGATCCCTCCACTCCGGCGGCCGCTGGGACGGATCGTCTTGGCTGTCAACCCGATGCGCGGCACCCAACCGGCTCGCGAATGGCGCCGCTCGGATCGTCACCCTGCAGGGAGCGCTATGTTCGCTACGTTCTTCAAGGAGTTGCGGGACGCTCGGATCCCGGTCACGCTCAAGGAGTACCTCACGCTTCTCGAGGCGCTCGACAGCGATCTCGCGGAGCGCCGCGTCGAGGACTTCTATTTCCTTGCGCGCGCCGCGCTCGTGAAGGACGAGCGGTTTCTCGACCGTTTCGACCAGGTGTTCGGACACGTCTTCAAGGGGCTCGACCTCATGAGCGAGACCGTGACCGCCGCCATTCCCGAGGAGTGGCTGCGCGCAGTTTCGGCGCTCTATCTTACCGACGAGGAGAAGGCCGCCATCGAGGCGCTCGGCGGCTGGGACGCGATCATGGAAGCGCTGGCCAAGCGCCTCGCCGAGCAGAAGGAGCGCCATCAGGGCGGCAACAAATGGATCGGCACCGGAGGAACCTCTCCGTTCGGTGCCTACGGCTATAATCCGGCCGGCGTGCGCATCGGGCAGAAGGAGAGCCGGCACCGGCGCGCCATCAAGATTTGGGACAAGCGCGAGTTCAAGGATCTTGCGAGCGACCGCGAGCTTGGCGTGCGCAACGTCAAGGTCGCTTTGCGGCGGCTGCGGCGGTTCGCGCGCGAGGGCGCGTCGGAGGAGCTCGATCTCGACCAGACCATCCGCAACACCGCCGGCAAGGGCTATCTCGATCTCGCGCTACGGCCCGAGCGGCGCAACGCCGTCAAGGTGCTGATGTTCTTCGACGTGGGCGGCTCCATGGACTGGCATATCCAGACCGCCGAGGAGCTTTTTTCGGCCGCGCGCGGCGAGTTCAAGCACCTCGAATATTTCTACTTCCACAACTGCCTTTATGAAGGCGTCTGGCGTGATAACGCGCGGCGCTGGAGCGAGACGACGCGAACGTGGCAGGTGCTCAACACCTATCCCGCCGACTACAAGGTGATATTCGTCGGCGATGCCTCGATGAGTCCTTACGAGATCACGCACGTGGGCGGCGCCGTCGAGCATATGAACGAGGAAGCCGGGGCGACCTGGCTGCAGCGCGTGTGCGGGATCTATACGCATGCCGTGTGGCTCAATCCCGTGCCGGAAAACCATTGGGACTTCACGCCGTCGATCGGCCTCGTCCGCCGCCTGATGGAGGGGCGCATGTATCCCATGACGCTCACGGGGCTCGATGCCGCGATGCGCGAGCTCATGCGCTGAAGGGGGCGGCGTTGCCCGCGGGGCGCACTCCCCTCTGCGCACCCCCGCTTTCAACAGAGTTGCCCGGGGCTTGCATTGACCTCTCCCTAAAAAGGGCGCAAATCTGCGGCGTTTTTGGGCAATCGGGAGGCTTCTCAATGCGCCGTCACATCGTTCCCGCTCTGCTCGCCGCTGCGGCCCTTGGCGGCTGCTCGTCCGGCAGCGGCGGACTGTCGACGGCGTCGATCCTCGGGACAGCCCCTTCGCCGCCCGCGGCCGACAGCGCTGTCACCCCGGTTGCCGCCCCGCTTCCCGTGCCCTCGACTCCCACCGAGCGCGCGTTCCAGGTGGGGACGGTCTCGGCGCGCGCGGCCAAGTGCGGCTATAACTTCGACGCACCGAAGCTCAAGGCCAACTATCTGGCGCACGAGGTCGGGCTCGGGGCCAGCAACGAGCAGCTCGCCACCGTCGAAAAGGTCTACAACGTGGCCTACAACGGCGTCACCAAGGCGGCGGCCGAGGACCCCAATTACTGCTCCGACCGCAAGACGCCGGCGATCAAAGCGGACCTCGGGCGGCTCTTGGCGGGCGATTTCGAGCCGCCGAAGAAGGTCGTCGCCAAGAAAGAGGAGAGCGGCGGGATCTTCGGCGATTTCTTCAGCTCGAGCGGCGACACGGGCCCCAGTTTCGGATCGGACGACTGGTGGCAGAAGCAGCAGGACAAGGCGGGCGGTTAGCCTCCCTCCGCCATCCGTGCCGCAACCGAGAGCCGACACCCCGTGCAACAACTCCTGTGGCTTGAAACCCTTCTCAAGATCGGCAGTGGGCTTGCGCTCGCGATCGTGCCGGGTGCCCTGATCAAGGTGCTCGGGCTTCCGAACGCCGGGAGCCTCTTTTGGCCGCGCCTTCTCGGCGCGACGCTGATCGGCTGCGGGTGCGCGGCCTACATCGAAGGCGCGTGGGAGGGCTCCAAGGGGCTGGGGCTCGCGGGCCTCGTCTTCGTCAACCTGCTGTCGGCGGCGGCCCTCGCGCTCACATCCATGCTGGGCGGCGGCGCGCCCTCGCGGCGGGGAACGTTCGCGGTGTGGAGCGCCGCCGTACTGCTGTTCGTGATGGCGCTGATCGAGATCGCGCACGTTTGAAGGTGCACGCGGCGCCTCTTGCCAAAGCGTTAGGCTTTTTGTGGCAGCTTGGGAGCCGTCCCGGGGAGCAGTCCCATTGCGGGACACTCGTTCATCCTGCGTTACGGATCTCCCATGCCCCTCGCTGCGCGCGCGCTTCGCCATGATCCCCACCAGGCCGAAATCCTCGCCGGGACGCCTGAGGACACCGCCGCTCCCGCCGCGCTCGACCTCGTGACCACGCTCGACGGCTTCCGCGCGCTCGAAGACGACTGGAACGACCTGTTCGCCCGCGCCGGCACGAACCGCCACCTCTTCCAGACCTTCAACTGGCTCTGGCACTGGGCGAACCATTTCCTGCCGCAGACGGCAGGCGCGGACACGAGCCTCGCCATCGTGACGGCGCGGCGCGACGGTCGGCTCGTGATGGTCTGGCCGCTCGTCGCCGAGCGGGCCGGGCCCGTCACTCAGCTCGTCTGGATGGGAGAGCCGGTCAGCCAGTACGGCGATCTCATCGTCGAGGCTGGGCCCGATACGGGCGCGCTTCTCGACGCGAGCTGGCGTTTCGTCGCCGAGAGGACCGGCGCGGACGTGCTGCGGCTCAGGAAGGTGCGGCAGGACTCCAACGTCGCCGCGCTTCTGGAGACGCTCGGCGGAATCGTAACCAGCGAGCTCAAGGCGCCCTACCTCGACCTCGCCAGCGCGCCGTCGTTCGACGCGTACGAGAAGCGATATTCGAGCGGCGCGAAACGCAACCGCAAGCGGCAGCGGCGCCGGCTGGAGGAGCGGGGACCGGCTGGGCTCATCGCGGTGAAGGGCGGCGAAGAGGCCGCGGCGCTGACGGCGCAGGCCTTCACGCTCAAGCAAGACTGGCTGCGGCAGCGCGGCATCGTCTCGCCCGCGTTCGCCGACCCACGGACGGAGCGTTTCTTCGCCGACGTCACGCGCGCCGAGACGCGGCCGGCCGGCTGCCATGTTCTGGCGCTCACCTGCAACGGCGCGCCCGTGGCGCTCGAGATCGGCGTCCGTTGCCTCGGCCGCTCGGCCATCCATATCATCGCCTACGATGCCGCTTTCGAGAAGACGGCGGCGGGCGCGCTGCTCATGGAGGACAGCATCCGGCATGCGTTCGAGGACGGCATGACCGTGTTCGATCTGCTCGCGCCGGGGGACGGCTACAAGCTCGAGTGGGCGGACGACGCGATGATCGTGCGCGATTGGGCGCAGCCGATCTCACTCGCGGGGCGCGCCTATGCCACGCTCTATCTGCGCTTCCTGCGCAACGCCTCGAAGCGCGCGCTCGATCGCCTGCCCGTCGGCGCCCGGCGCCTCGCGACGCAAGCGCTCGCCCGCTGGATGCGGCCGGCGGCGTAACGCGCTGCCCGCGCGAGGCGTGGACGCAGCATTTGCCGAGAGACGCTGCCCACTTCTCCTCTCCCCGGAAGGGAGAGGTGGCCGGTCGAGCCGCAGGCTCGCAAATCAAAGACAGGCCGGTGAGGGACTCGTTCTGGTGCCGCCGCTAGCGTGGTGCGCGCCCAAAGACCCCTCATCCGCCGCTTTCGCGGCACCTTCTCCCTATGGGAGAAGGAAGTTGGGAACTATTGCTCGCACACACGCCTCTTTCCCTCTCCCGGGACGGGAGAGGTGGCCGCAGGCCGGTGAGGGACTCATTCTGGTGCCACCGCTAGCGTGATGCGCGCCCAAAGACCCCTCATCCGCCTGCTCTTTTGATTGCGAGCCTCCGGCTGTCTTTTGATTGCGAGCCTCCGGCTGTCTTTCGAGTGCGAGCCTCCGGCTCGACGCGGCACCTTTTCCCTATGGGAAAAGGAAGTTGGGGGCGCGCGCCTCATATCGCGCACCGCCCTTGTCCTCCCATCCGGGTCATCGCGCAGCCGATCCATTTCCATCGGATCGGAAAATGCTTTAGACGGCGGGGACACCCCTTGTTCCTGGATCCGCATGGCCGCTCCTCTCATCCAACTTACCGACATCGCCCTCACCTTCGGCGGCACCAGTCTGCTCGACGGCGTGGATCTCGCCGTGGCAGCGGGCGAGCGCATCTGTCTCGTGGGGCGCAACGGATCGGGCAAGTCGACGCTGCTCAAGATCGCGGCGGGAACCGTGGACGCGGACCGCGGCACGCGCTTCGTGCAGCCGGGCGCGCTCGTGCGCACTCTCGCGCAGGAGCCTGACCTCTCGGGCTTTGCGACGGCCCTCGCCTATGTCGAAGCGGGTCTTTCCGCGAGCGACGATCCGCATCTGGCGCGCGTCATGCTGGAGCAGCTCGGGCTCACGGGCGAGGAGGATCCGGCGCAACTCTCTGGCGGCGAAGCACGCCGCGTGGCGCTGGCTCACGTGCTCGCGTCCGATCCCGACATCCTGCTCCTCGACGAGCCGACGAACCACCTCGACCTGCCGACCATCGAATGGCTCGAAGGCCATCTCGCGGCCTCGCGCGCAGCCGTCGTGCTCATCAGCCATGATCGCCGCTTTCTCGAAAGGCTCTCGCGCACGACCGTGTGGCTCGACCGCGGACGGGCGCGCCGCGTGGAGCTGCCGTTCAGCGCCTTCGAGGACTGGCGCGACCAGCAGCTCGCCGAGGAGGAGGTGCAGCAGCACAAGATCGACCGCAAGATCGTGGCCGAGACCTCCTGGGTGCACGGCGGCGTCACCGCGCGGCGCAAGCGCAACGTGCGGCGCATGGCGGAGCTCAAGACGCTGAGGCAGACGCGGCGCAACTACCGCGCGGTGCAAGGTAAGGCCACGCTCTCGGTCGCGGAGGCGGACGCTTCGAGCGCGCTCGTGATCGAGGCTTCCGGGATCTCGAAAGCCTTCGCCGATCGCCCCATCGTGCGCGATCTCTCGCTGCGTCTCATGCGGGGCGACCGGCTCGGCATCGTCGGACCGAACGGCTCGGGCAAGACGACGCTCGTCTCGCTGCTCACCGGCGCGCTCGCCCCCGATCAGGGGACAGTGCGGCGCGGGGCGAGCGTGGAGATGGCGACGCTCGAGCAAGGGCGCGACAGCCTCGATCCCTCCTGGACGCTGGCGGCGGCGCTGACGCGCGGGGCCGGCGACACGGTGACGATCGGCGGCACCAAGAAGCATGTCGTCGCGTACATGAAGGACTTTCTGTTCGCCTCCGAGCAGCGCCTCACACCCATCGGCAAGCTCTCGGGCGGCGAACGCGGACGGCTGATGCTGGCGCGCGCGCTCGCCACGCCGTCGAACCTTCTCGTGCTCGACGAGCCGACGAACGATCTCGATCTCGAGACGCTCGACGTGCTCGAGGATGTGCTGGCGGACTACCAGGGCACGGTGATCCTGATCAGCCACGACCGCGATTTCCTCGACCGTATCGTGACGAGCGTGATCGTTCCCGAAGGCGACGGGCGCTGGACGGAGTATGCGGGCGGCTACGAGGACATGATCGCTCAGAGGGGAGCGGATCTCGCCCGACGACGCGCACGCGAGAAGCCGTCGGCGCCCGCGTCGTCGGAGGGCAAGGCGAAGTCTTCTGCCGGAGAGGCGTCGCCTCCACCGGCGCGCCGGCGCCTCTCGTTCAAGGACAAGCATGCGCTCGAGACGCTGCCGGACGAGATCGCCGCGCTCGAAGCCCAGGCGGCCAAGCTTTCGCAGACCCTTGCGGCACCCGACCTCTACACGCGCGACCGCAAGACCTTCACTGATGCCTCGGAGGCACTCGGCAAGGTGCAGGAGAAGCTCGCGGCCGCAGAGGAGCGCTGGCTCGAGCTCGAGCTTCTGCGCAGCGAGATCGAAGGCTAGGCAGGCTATCGAAGTCTGCCCTCAAGAGGCCTGTGCGCGCGTGCGCTCGAGATAAGCCAACGCGCCCAGCGCCGCCGCCCGGCCGGTCGCGAAAGAGGCCTGCAGCAGATAGCCGCCGGTCGGGGCGTCCCAGTCGAGCATCTCGCCGGCGAGGAACGTGCCCGGACGCTGCTTCAGCATGAGCGTGGCATCGAGATCGTCGAAGCGGACGCCTCCGGCCGTCGAGATCGCCCGGTCGATGGGGGCCAATCCCGTAGCCGTCACGGGCACGGCCTTGATCGCGCGGGCGAGCGCATCCGGCGCGCGCGCGGCCAGCGGCTGCCCCTCGCCGTGGGCGGCCTCCTGCAAAAGACTGATGGCGGCCGCATCGAGGCTCAGCACCTTGCGCAGATGGGTCGCGAGCGATCGCTTGCCGCGCTCACGCGCGAGCTTGGCTGCCAGCGCCGCCTCCGTCTCGTCGGGGCGCAGATCGAGATGAAGCCTGGCCGTGCCCTCGGCGGCGAGCGCGCGGCGGATCGGTCCCGACAGCGCATAGATGGCTCCGCCTTCGAGGCCGTCGGCCGTGATCATCGCTTCGCCGCGCGCCCGTTCTCCGTCCAGACTCAACGCGACACGCTTCAGAGGCTGGCCTGCGAAGCGGGTGCGGATCACCTCCGACCAGGGCACGCGGACGCCGCAGTTGGAGGGCGCGAGCGGCGCGATCGCGACGCCCTCGTCCGCGAGGGGGACCGTCCAGGCGCCGTCCGAGCCGAGACGCGGCCAGCTCGCGCCGCCGAGCGCGAGGATCGTCGCAAGCGGCACAATCGTCGTCTCGGCGGATGCCGTGGCGATGCGGAGGCCCTCTCCTTCCCAGCCGAGCCAGCGATGCCCTGTGCGGATCTCGACGCCGAGGCGGGCGAGGTGCTGCAGCCAGGCGCGCAGCAGGGGCGAGGCCTTCATGGCACGCGGGAAGACGCGGCCGCTCGTGCCGACGAAAGTTTCCTGGCCCAGCTCTTCGCACCAGCTTCGCAGAGCCTCCGGCGGGAAGGCCGCGAGTGCATCGCACAATTGAGGCGATGCGGGCCCGTACCGGCCGAGGAAAGTCGAAAACGGCTCGCTGTGGGTGAGGTTGAGCCCACCGCGTCCGGCCAGCAGCAGCTTGCGCGCAACCCGCCCCATGCGCTCATAAATCACGACCGGCACGCCCGCAGTGGCCAGCGTTTCGGCCGCCATGAGACCGGCCGGCCCGGCGCCGACGACGGCTACATGACTGCTTGAATATTGCACCCGCACCTCGTTGGGCGACAGCCCGTCCGTTCATCTGAAATTCATGCAGAACATCGCATGGTTCGCGCGTCGGGCACGCAGCACCTCAACATTTTCGGGCGCTGCGCATGATTCGTTTCCCACCGGAAGTTTCCCCGCTTCCCCACGTCCTGCTCTAGAGAGGAGATTCTCCATGAACAAGCTCATTGCCGGTCTCGCGGCCGCCCTCAGCATCGGATTGCTCGCGACTGCGGCCGAAGCCGCTCCGCTCGGTGCAGCGGGCAACGCGTCGGGCGCCGCCGTTTCGTCCGAGGTCATCCAGGTGCACGGGCTTCATACCTCCTGCCAGCGTGACGGCAAGGGCTGGCACCGCTCCTACATCTGGGGCCGTCAGGGCTGCATGCCGGCGAAGCGCCACGGCAAGAAGCACATGCACAAACACAAGCCGGGCAAGCACCAGCATTCCGGCAAGCACAACCACGGCAAGAAGCATTAATCCTCGCCTCCCAATCGCGAGGGTTGAACGGTCCGGCCCTGGAAGGCCGGACCGTTTTCGTTTGCTCTCCCTATTTCTCCTGCCGAACGTCCGGATAGCCGGCGGTATCCTGCCGAGCCCTCTCCCTTTGCCCGAAGCTCCCGCCGCTTCACTTTCGCTCACGAGACCGGCCGCGTAGGATGGGCGCTCCTGACCGACGAGGCTCTCCCCATGCGATCGCGCTCTCTCCTGCTCCCTGCCCTGCTTCTTGCGGCAGCGCCCGCATCCGCCGCCGACGACGACGAGCCCATCGACTGCGCGCACGCCAGCTCCACCGTCGAGATGAATGTCTGTGCGGAGCAGGACTTCGACGTGGCCGATGCCAAGCTCAACGCGACCTACAAGAAAGCGTTGGCCCACATCGGGGGGCGCGATCTCGACCCGCCGTTCGACCGGGCCGGCTGGGAGGCGGCGCTGCGTGCGAGCCAGCGGGCGTGGCTCGCCTTTCGCGATGCCGACTGCAAAGGGGCCGTGCCGATGGAGTGGTCCGGCGGCACGGGGACGACCGCGGCCGTGTTCACCTGCCTGACGGCGAAGACGCGGACGCGCATCGAGGAGCTCATCACGCGCTACGAGATCCGGTGAAGGCGTGCCCACGAAAACGCCGCGCCATCCCGATGCATGGCGCGGCGGATCGGCGTCGAAGCTGGCTGAGCCTCAGGAGCCGAGGCTCGCCAGTCCCTCTGCCGCAATCTTCTCGCCGGGCGTCAGGGCGAGGGCCTTCTCGAAGTCGGCGCGGGCCTTCATCGTCTCGCCGATCTTGGCATACGCCTGGCCGCGCAGGGCATGGATGTAGCCGAGATCCTCGGTGGCCGGCTCGAGCAGGATCGCCTGCGTGCAGTCGGCGATGGCCGCCTGATGCTGGCCCTTGATCATCCGCACCTCGGCGCGGTTCACATAGGCGACCATGAAGCTCGCATCGAGCCCGATGGCGGCCGTGTTGTCGGCAATCGCGCCCTCGATGTCGCCGAGATTGGCGCGCGCCAGCGCACGCACGAGATAGGACTGCTTCGAGGCCGGATCGAGGGCGATCGCGCGCGCCGTCGCTTCAAGCGCGGGCTGCCACTCGTTGCGGCGCCCATATGCGAAGCCGAGGTTGTGGTAGGCCAGCGCGTTCTCCGGCGCGATCTCGAGGGCCTTGCGATAACGCGCGATGGCGCCGTCGAAATCGCCTTTGTCGGCGAGCAGAACGCCGGAGTTCACATAACTATCGGCGTAGCTGGGGTCGATCTCGATCGATTTGTCGTAAGCGGCAAGCGCGCTGGCGGAGTCCCCCTGCAGGGCCTTGAGGGCGCCGATGTTGTAGTGGTTGCGAGGATCACGCGGGGCCAGCCCGACGGCCGTCTCGGCCGCGGCCAACGCGGCTTCCACCTTGCCCTCCAGAGAATAGATGAACGTCTTGTTCTGGTAGACGATCGCGAGCTTGGGATCGAGCTTCTGCGCGGCGTCGAGATCGGCGTGGGCATGCGCCAGGTGTCCGAGGCGTCCGTAGGTGTGGGCGCGATTCGAATAGGCGAGCGCGTGTTTCGGATCGGCCTCGATGGCGGCGGTGTAATCGGAGAGCGCAGCATCGAGGTCGTTTTGCTCGCCGTAGACGAGACCGCGCTGCAGATAGGCAATGGAGAGGTTGCGGCCCTTCAAGTCGCCGCGGTCGATGAGCGCGCTGCATCCGGCCAGCTTGGCCTCGGGCGTGCCGATCGTGCAGGGGGTGAAATCCGGGCCGCTGTTTCCGCCGAAGAAGGCGTTGAGGCCGATGAAGAGGGCGGCAAGCCCCACGGGGACGCGCGCGGCGGGCGGGAACGACATGGGGCTCTCCTGAAAGATCTTCCGAGATGCCATCGGCCCGGCGGGATCGGGCGTGTGTGGCAAGAGGAAGCTAGGAGACGGGCCAGGCGGACACAGTTCCGCGCGGAACAAGAGCATGCGTCGGCGCGCGGCACGATGCGGAGAAGCCCCGCATCGTGCGCGTCCGAGGCTCAGTATCTGCAGGCGTAATAGCGATCCAGGTAGTAGGGGTTGCCCGTGCGCTTGTAGCGGGCCTTCCACTTCTTGCAGTCGTAATAGGCGGCGGTGCCGATGACGGCGGCGGCCGCAGCCGCGCCCACGCCGTAGCGATAGGCCTTGCTGCGCTTGTGCTTGTAGTGGTGGTGATGGCCGTAGCCATGACCATAGTGCTTGCCCTTCTTGGCGAGGGCAAGCGTCGGCATGCCGAGGGATGCGACGACCATCGCGGCCGCGGCGGCGGCTGCGGTGGTGGACTTCATAAACCGCATGGTTCTCTCCTGTGCAGCGAGGCTCCTCCCCGCTTCTGCACTGTCCAGGCGCCGGACTAAAATGGCGTTAGATCTTCCGCGCAAATTGAAGACAGTTGGACAGGTTGCAGAGCGGAGCGGGGACGATGCGGAACGCCCCGCCCGCGGACCCTGGCTTGGAGCGTGTTCACTCTTATTGGGAGCTTTTGAGCGTGAACGCGCTCCAAGTCGTTGTTTGAGAGTCTGAGTCACGTCCTCGATACGAGCTGAACGCTCGCATCTCAAACGATCAGGCTCTACCTCAAATCCGGCGGGGTCGCCTCGTCGGCGAGTGCGGCCAATGCCTCGTCGAGCCCCTTCACCGTCTGGTCCTGCGAGCCCAGGCGGCGGATGGAAACCTTGCGCTCCTCCGCCTCGCGCTTGCCGACGACGAGGATCACCGGGACCTTCGCCAGGCTGTGCTCGCGGACCTTGAGGTTGATCTTCTCGTTCCTGAGATCGCTCTCCACGCGCAGGCCCGCGGCCTTCGCCTTCTCGACCACCTCGAGCGCGTAGTCGTTCGCGTCCGAGACGATCGGCGCGACGACGACCTGCAAGGGCGCGAGCCACAGCGGGAAATGGCCCGCGTGGTTCTCGATCAGGATGCCCGTGAAGCGCTCGAGCGAGCCGAACATGGCGCGGTGGATCATCACCGGAGTCTTCTTCTGCGAATGCTCGTCGATGTAGAAGGCACCGAGACGGCCGGCGAGGTTGAAGTCCACCTGCGTCGTGCCGCACTGCCATTCGCGGCCGATGGCATCGCGCAGCACGTATTCGAGCTTGGGGCCGTAGAAGGCTCCCTCGCCCGGCTGCAGCGCCGTGCTGATGCGGCCGTTTGAGCGCCGCGTCACCTCGTCGAGCACGTCGGTGAGCGCCTTCTCGGCCTTGTCCCAAAGCTCATCCGAGCCGACGCGCTTCTCGGGACGCGTCGAGAGCTTGATGACGATGTCCTCGAAGCCGAAGTCGTTGTAGATCGCCAGCATCAGATCGTTGATCTTCAGGCACTCGGCCATGATCTGATCTTCGGTGCAGAAGATATGCGCGTCGTCCTGCGTGAAGTGGCGTACGCGCAGCATGCCGTGCAACGCGCCCGAAGGCTCGTAGCGGTGCACCTTTCCGAACTCGGCGATCTTGAGCGGCAGGTCGCGATAGCTCTTGAGGCCGTGCTTGTAGATCTGCACATGGCCGGGGCAGTTCATCGGCTTGCAGCAGAACACGCGCTCGTCGGGGAGCGTGGTTGTGAACATGTTCTCGCCGTAGTTCTCCCAGTGGCCGGAGAGCTCCCAGAAGTGCTTCTCCATCATGTCCGGAGAGTTCACCTCCATGTAGCCGGCGCGGTCCTGCGCGCGGCGCATGTAGGCGATCAGCGTCTGGAACAGCGTCCAGCCCTTCGGGTGCCAGAAGATGGAGCCTGGCGCCTCCTCCTGGAAATGGAAGAGATCCATCTCGCGGCCGAGCTTGCGGTGATCGCGCTTCTCGGCTTCCTCAATGCGATGCAGGTAGGCCTTGAGATCCTCCTCGTTCGCCCAGGCCGTGCCGTAGATGCGCTGAAGCTGCGGCTTCGTGCTGTCGCCGCGCCAGTAGGCGCCCGCGAACTTCATGAGCTTGAACGCCTTGCCGATCGCGCCCGTCGACGTCATGTGCGGGCCGCGGCAGAGGTCGAACCAGTCGCCCTGCTTGTAGATCTTGAGATCCTCGCCCGCGGGAATCGCGTCCACCAGCTCGATCTTGAAGAGCTCGCCCTTGTCGCGGAACACGTCCTTGGCCCGCTCGCGCGTCCAGAGCTCCTTCGTGAAGGGCGCGTTGCGGGCGATGATCTCCGCCATCTTCTTCTCGATCTTCGGGATGTCGTCCGGCTCGAAGGGCTCGGACTTGGCGAAGTCGTAGAAGAAGCCGTTCTCGATAACGGGGCCGATCGTCACCTGCGTGCCGGGCCAGAGCGCCTGCACGGCTTCCGCCATCACGTGCGCGGCATCGTGGCGGATCAGCTCGAGGGCTTCCGGGTCCGTGCGGGCGACGAATTTGATCTCGGCGTCGGATCTGATGGGGTCGGCGAGGTCGGAGAGCACCCCGTTGAGGGTCATCGCCACCGTGCGCTTGGCGAGCGAGGGGGAGATCGACTTGGCGATCTCGAGGCCCGTGGTTCCCTGGGCGACCTTGCGGCTCTTGCCATCGGGGAACGTGATCGTGACGTCACTGGCGTGGGATTCGGACTGGACTTCCGACATCGGTCAGCTCCTCTCACTCGCGGTCTACCGATCCGCGTAAGATTATGGAGCCGCTTCTGTCGGCGTTATTCGGCGCGAAGTCAAGGGCGCGCGCAGGGGGTGAGACGATGCGGCGGAAGCCGCGCTCAGAAATCGAAGAAGCTCATGACGGCGGCAAACGCAGCCGCGATGGCGCCGAGGATCCCGAGCAGAATGTTCGCGATCGTCTCGAAAATCGTCTCGACGATGTCGGACGCGGAGGCTCCCGCCAACAGCACGACCGTGCCGCCCGAGGCAACGAGCGCCGCCGTCACGGCATTGAAGACGGTGTACCAGAGCAGGCCGAACATCAGCACCGTGATGACGGCGGCGCCCGCGATCCGGCGGAGGAGGCCGGATCTGGCGGGCGTCGGCGCCGGTTCGGGCGTGGGGGCTGGCGTTGTCATGGCTTCGACCTCAAACCTCGCATGTTAATCGCGGAGCCTCACACATCCTCCGCCCGGCCGATGTTCCCCTCGAAACAGAGGGTCGCTTTCAGTTGACGCCAAGGCTCGCGAGGCCGGCCTTGCTCGTCTCGCTGGCGGGATCGATCCTGAGGGCGGCACGGAAGTCGCGGATGGCCGCGTCGCGGTTGCCGAGCTTCTGATGGATATGCGCGCGCGTATCCCAGACATAGGCTTCCTTGGCGAGAAGCCGCACGGCGCGGTCGGCATCGGCGAGCGCCTGCTCGGAGCGGCCGGTGCGGTAGTAGGTCCAGGCGCGGTTGTTCAGCGCCTCGCCATTGCCGGCATCGAGCCGGATCGCCTCGGAGTAATCGGCGATGGCCTTGTCCAGCGCGCCCTTCTGATAGTGGACGGTGCCGCGCAGACCGTAGGCGACCGCACTCGCCTTGACGGCGAGCGCCGCATTCAACATGGCGAGGGCGCCGTCGACGTCGCCGGTGTCGCGGAGCGCCCGGCCCACCAGCACCTGGACATGGGCCAGCTCGTCGCCCTTGGCGATGCCGCTGTCGATGAGCGTCTTGCAGGCGCCGATCGCGGCGCGCGCATCGCCTCCGCTGCACTCCCGCCAGGCCTGCGGCAGCATGCGCTGCGCCGTGAGCACGAGCGCGGGATCGGGTGCGGCGCGGCCCTTGCTCTCGGTCTTGCCGGGCGTGTGAGCCGGCAGGAACTCGACGCGGCCGCTGCCCGGGCCCGGTGTCACGAGTGGCATGCGCTCGGTCTCCTCGGCGGTCGCGGCCGTAGCCACCGCGGGCGGGATCGTCTCAGCAACGGGCGCGGGCGGCTGCGGATCGTCGCGCGGGATGGCGACGAAGATGGCGACCAGCGCTGCGGCGGCGAGACCGGCGACCGTCAGACCCGCACTGACGCGGGAGGATAGAGGCGCATGCGCCGGCGCCTTGCTCTTGGGCTTCTCCACCTTGCGGCGCGCAATCGGCTGCGGACGCTCGGAGGCGACGCGATAGGTCGACGGCGTATCGAAATCGGCGCTGTCGGCCTGGGTCAGATCCTGGAACTTCAGCTTGAGCTTGCTCGCGACCGACTCGCGTACGGATTGGGAAATGCAGAGCCCGCCCGTCGCGGCGAGCGAGAGCAGATGCGCGGCGCCCGCCAGGGTCTCGGCTGCGACCTCGCCGCCGCCGTCCTCGTGCTCCATCACCTCGCCGATGGTGATGCTCAGCTTGAAGTCGAGCCTCTGATCCGGAGCAAGGGCCTTGTTGCGGGCGCGGAGCGTCTCCTGGATTTCGACGGCGGCGCGCACGGCCTCGACGGCGCTGTGGAACGCGGCGAGCGTGGCCTCGCCCACGGACGCGAGCCCGCGGCCGCTCCCGCGCCGGACGATGTCCTCGACGACCGCATGCCCGGCCGCGACGCGGGCCTGTGTCGCCTCGGCGTCCTCGGCGAGGGCACGGCTCAGGCCGGCCACGTCGGCCATCAGAACCGCTGCGATCTTGCGCTTCACCGCCTTCTCCTCGCTGGCCCGTAGGCCTCCCACCTGGATATCTACCATGGCGGAGGCCGCTCGTTCGGCTTTGCGTCGCGATAGGCCTAAAGATTACGCGCGAAACTTTGGCGCTCCGCAGGCCGATGCCCGGCCTTCACGCGCCGTCCGCCGGCGGCGGGGGGCCGCGCCAGCGACCGTAGCGCCAGGGCGCCAGGGGATGGTGCTCGGCACAAATGTCGGGCGCGGGATCGTAACCGGCGCTGCCCCACGGATGGCAGCGCGCGAGGCGGGCCGCCGTGAGCCAAAGCCCGCGCCACGCGCCGTTCGTCTCGATCGCGTCCAGCGCGTACTCGGAGCATGTGGGCAGATGGCGGCAGTCGCGGCCCATGATCGGCTTCAGGGTCCACCGGTAAACGTGGATCGGCGCTTTGGCGATCGCTTTGGTCCATCGCCACGGCATGGGCGCCCGTCCTTCGTGCGGCCTCGTCTCTCGTCGCGGTCGCGCGGCCGTCACGTCGCGGGCTGGCCGGCGGTGCCCGCCGGGGCCGCGCGCGTCCTCGCCGCGTCGAAGGCTCGCTCGACGGCCTCGAACACGAGGAGCGTCGAGGCGTGGCGATGCGGATAGTCCTTCACCGGCTGCAGCATGCCGAGATCGGCCCAGCGCCCTTCCGGTTTCGGGCCGCCCTCCTTCAGCATCCGGCGCATCGTCGTGGCAACGTCGCGGAACTCGGCCTCGCGGGTGCCGACGATCTCCCGCCCCACGATCGCGGCCGAGGCCTGGCCCAGGAGGCAGGCCTTCACCGTCTGGCCGAAGTCGGCGATGCGGTCGCCGTCGAGCTTCAGCTCCACGTCGATGGTGGAGCCGCAGAGCTTCGAATGCGCCCGCGCCGCCGCATCCGGCTCCTTGAGCCGCACGGCATGCGGAATGGCGGCCGCCAGCTCGAAAATGCGCTGATTGTAGATGTCGTCGAGATCGGCCATGCGGGTGAGTGGTCCTTTGCCTTCCGGCGCCAAGCAATCGCTTCTATATAAGGCGTCTCACGCGCCGGTTCGAGTTGCATCAGCGGGATGCGACACCGCGCGGGCAAGGTCAGCCCATGACCGAGACCAACATGTCCGAGACCAAGATGTCCCAGACCCCGTCCTTTCCAGATCCTTGCGGCTGCTCGAAGGCCGAGATCGAGCACGGGACGGCGCTCGTGCCCCGGTTCGACAAGGATGGGCTGATCGGCGCCATCGTCACGGATGCGGAGGGCGCCGTGCTGATGTTTGCCTGGATGAACGCGGAGGCGCTGCACCTCTCGCTCACCACGGGGACCGCGCATTTCTGGAGCCGGTCGCGGCAGAAGCTGTGGCGGAAGGGCGAGGAAAGCGGCAACACGCTCCTGATCCAGGAGGCGCGCATCGATTGCGATCAGGATGCCGTCTGGCTCAAGGTCTCGGTCCAAGGCGCGGGCGTGACCTGCCACACGGGGGCGCGCTCCTGCTTCTACCGCACCATTGTGCGCGATGCTGCGGGCGGGCTCCGCCTCGCAGCGGACGCCAGTCCGGGCGAGGAAACGGGGGCCTGACGCCCTGACGCCCGTCCGTCTGCCCTCAGACGGCACGCTCATTCGGGCTTTTCTGCAATGCGGGGCTTAATCCGCGCTGCAATAACGATAATTCAACGGTCTTCACATCGTCGGTAAAGGGCCTTTAATCAGATTCCGATAAGCTCCATTTTAGGATCGAGGGGGATCCCGACCGAACTCGCGTTGGGTTTCACCGGCCCTCGGGCTTGGCATGCTTCTCGCTCCAGAGCAGGCCAGCCAGAAGTGTGGAGACCGCCATGGCCAACGCGAACAAAGTCAAGATCGGGCTCGCCCTCGGGGGCGGCGCCGCGCGCGGCTGGGCGCATATCGGCGTTCTGCGCGCCCTCCACAAGGCCGGCATCGTGCCCGACATCATCGCCGGAACGTCCATCGGCGCCGTCGTGGGGGCCTGCGACGTCACGGGCCATCTCGACGAGGTGGAGGCCTTCGCGCGCGAGCTGACGCGGCGCAAGGTGCTCGGCTATCTCGACTTCAATCTCACCGGAACCGGTCTGATCACGGGGCATCGGCTCGCCGAGCGGCTCTACAAGCACATCGGCGACGTGAAGATCGAGGATCTGCATCGTCGCTTCACCGCCGTCGCCACCGAGATCGGCACCGGCCACGAGGTCTGGCTGTCGCGCGGCAGCCTCGTCGACGCAGTGCGCGCCTCCTATGCGCTGCCCGGCGTGTTCCGCCCGGTAAAAGTCGAGGGGCGCTGGCTGTTCGACGGCGCGCTCGTTAACCCCATTCCGGTCTCGGTCTGCCGTGCGCTCGGCGCGCGCTACGTCATCGCCGTGAACCTCAACATCGATATCTCGCACCGCGGCACGATCTCGAACATCAATCCGATGCCGCAGTCGGACGGCGCCATGGAGAGCGCGCCGCCCGTCACCGGCAAGAACGGCGTCGCCGTGCGCCGCCTCCTCCAGCGCCAGATCCTGGGCAAGGGCGAGGACGTGCCCGGCATCTCCACCGTGATGGTGGATGCGCTCAACATCGTGCAGGATCGCATCGCCCGCTCGCGGCTGGCCGGCGATCCGCCGGATGCCATGATCAGCCCGCGGCTGCACGGCATCGGGCTCTTCGACTTCCATCGCGCGGACGATCTGATCGCGCGCGGCGAGGCCGCAGCCCGGCGCGAGATCGACGATCTCGCTCGCGAGCTCGATCTGCGCCAGAGCCAGCCCGCGGACGGCGCGCTGCCGGCGCCCTGATCCGTTCGCTTCCTTCGGCCATGAAAAACGGCGCATCGGAGGATGCGCCGTTCGGTTTTGGGCCGGGCTTTCGCTCTCTGCGATCAGCCGGTCGCCAAGTAATTCCGCATCGCGGAGACTTCCATCTCGACTTCGGCGACATGGTATTTCACGACGTCTCCGATCGAGATGATGCCGACAAGAGAGTCGTCCTCGATCACCGGAAGATGACGGAAGCGGCCCTTCGTCATCATCTCCATCACGTCGTCGATCGCGCTCATCTCCTGGCACGAGACGACGCTGCGCGTCATCACCTCGGACACCATCATATTGAGCGCATGAGCGCCGTGCTCGGAGATCGCGCGAATGATATCACGCTCCGAGATGATGCCCGTGACGTGGCCATTGTCACCCACCACCACGATGGCGCCGATTTTCTTGGGGCCAAGCTTCTTCGTGCAATCGAGAAGCGATGCGTTGGGACGCACCGTCGTCACCGCTCTGCCCTTCGTCTTCAAAATCGATGCAACGTTCATGAGCGTGTCCTCCACCCGCTAGTCGGCCGACCTACCGGCGCGAAAGGAAAATGCTTTCGCTTCCCAGTTTACTCGACACGACCCGAAACGAGCGCCTTTGTTGTTATCAAGGTTTCCTTCGGGTCCACTCGCGCGGGGCGCGTGATCCATCCCGCATACGGAGAGTGATGCAAACGCCCAGGGCTGGCAAGAGTTTCAATATCCGAGGGGTTCGCGTTCTTCTTCGCTCATGCGAACATCATCGAACAAACCATAAGTAAGTATCCCTATCACAAAGCCTCCGAGATGCGCCTCCCAAGCAATTCCGGAAGAGTTTTGTGCAGCGCCAAAACTGACGACCGTAAGAAAATTGAGCACAACCAGAATTGCACTCACGATCCAGGTGCGCCGGTCGCTCAGCGTCTCGCCGAGGGTCAGAAGCCGGAGCGAGCGGGGGGCCTCACGCAAGCGGCGGAAGCCGCCGGAATCCATGGCCGGAAACACGATCCTCAAAATTCCGCCCATGAGCCCGGAGATCGCGCCCGAGGCGCCGATCATCGGTTGCATAAGGCCTTCGTTCGCCACGTAGAACGCCCACGCGCCGCCCAGGCCGCACAGCACGAGGAAGAGGAGAAAGCGGACCGCCCCCGTCCGCTCCGCTATTGCGCCGCCAAAGGCCAGCAGCCAGGCGGCGTTGAGGGCGAGGTGCATCCAATCCCCATGCAATAACATGTGCGTGATCGGAGACAGGTAGAGGGCGGGGATGCCGCCGGGCAGCTCGGCGGCGGCCGGTCCGTAACGCGCGGGGATGAACGCGCCGGCGACCACCAGCCAGAGATCGTCGTCCGGCGCCAGCAGGCCGCGCCCGAGATGTACCAGAATGAGAACGGCGAGGACGCCGACGACGACTTTGGGAACGTTGAAGATGGGCTCGCTCTCGGGCGCCGTCGGGATCAAGGGCCACTCCTCTTGCATCGGTCCGCGGGGCGCGGACGCTCCTTAACGATACGGCAAAGCGCCCCTTCGTTCCCGAGCCAAATCACCGCGCGGGCGCCCGCACATGGCATGGAAGCTGCTTTTCGAGGACGAGTGAACCGACGCCCGGCCTCGTCCGTGTGCGGTCTTCTCCTTCGAGAGCCTTCGCTCTTGAAACCCGACGCCGCATCCGCGGCGCCGGTCGACGGCCTGCGGCCGAAGAAGGGCGATACGATGAGACACGGCGCTAGCCAAGCGCTCTATGCTTACTGGAACGAGGTCCGCCGCGGGCGGACCGCGCCCCGGAGGCTCGACATCCAGCCGGCGCGCATCGCCGATCTCCTGCTCGACACCTTCATTCTGGAACGCACGGACCCGGCGTCCTTCCGCTTCCGGCTCGTCGGCTCCCGCGTCGCGGCACGCTTCAGCTCCGACCTTCGCAACCAGGCTTTCCTCTCCTGCTGGAGCGGGCGCGACCGGGCCATGCTGGAGCATCATCTCGCGGCAATCACCGACCTCGGTCGGGCGGGGCTTTTCACCTGCGAGGCGATGCCCTCAGCTTGCGATCTCGCGGACGTCACGACGCCCGCGACGTTCGAAATGCTCGTGCTTCCGCTTACACACGCCGGCGACAGCATCGATCGCCTGCTCGGGCTGATCGTGCCGTTGGACGACGAGGCCGCAATCGCGCGCGCTCACATCGACGCCCTCAAGCTCTGCGCAGCCGAGGCGATCTGGCCGGCCGCCGACAGCGCCGCCGATCATCTCGCCGATCGCCAGTCTCCACTCGGCCCGCATGTCCGCATGGCACGCATCGTCCGCCAGGGGCGCCGGCAATTCCGCGTCTACGACGGCGGGCGGACGAGCCACGAAACGCGCTGAGCCCTCCCCTTCCCGTGGCAAGGCCGCCGCACGTGCGGGAATGAGGCAGCGATTAGCCGTTCGTTAAGCGTGTTGTCTCACTATGGAACTTCGAGGGCGCAGACGGTCTTTCATGCCGTGCTGGGGCCAGGTGGGTTGTTTCATCGAGTTGCACGGAACCGATCATGAATGCTGCCGCTACCCCGAACGTCAGCTTGCGATCCGCAATCCGTCCGGACCCGCGCATCGTGCCCGACCGGCGCCGCCATCGGCGGTTTCCGCTGGCGCTGCTCGGGCGCTTCATGCGCGCCTCCAAGCAGGAATACCCCTGCCGCCTCGCCGATCTCTCCGTCGGCGGGGCCGCCATCATGGCGCCCGTCGAGGTGGAGCCGGGTGAGCGGATCGTCGCCTATTTCGACGAGATCGGCGGCGTCGAGGGCACGGTCGTGCGCGCGCTCGACGGCGGATTTGCGATCGCGCTCAAGGTCAGCGCCCACAAACGCGAAAAGCTCGCGGCGCAGATTACGTGGCTCGTCAACAAGGACGAGCTCGGGAGCGCGGCCGGACGGCGCCATCAGCGCCTCGAAGTTGCTAACAGAACGTCAACGCTGACCCTGATGGACGGATCGTCCGTCGGCTGCCGTGTGCTCGACGTCTCGCTCTCGGGCGCCTCGATCGGCACGACGGCGCGTCCCCCGGTCGGCGACATCATCACGCTCGGCAAACTGCGCTGTAAGGTCATGCGCTATCACGACCGCGGCCTCGGCGTTCAGTTCGTCGACATCCCCGATCCGGAGGCATTGCGGCGATATTTCGGCTGAAGGCTGTTCGGACGTGGGCCGTGCGAAACGACAGTTTAGCTCAAATTTTGCTCGATTTCTGACGGCGTACTTCAGGAGACCACGAGACATCTCGACTACAGTGGTCCGCGTGAAAGGGTTCGTACGGCGTGTGAGAGGGATAGTAGGGGTTGTGAGTATGAAGCGTCTGTTCGTGTGTTTCGCGGGCATGCTGGCAGGGTTCATCGGTGCGACGAGCGCCGTGGCCAATCCGGCGACCCCGGCTCTGGAAAGCAATACGTCGCCCTTCATGCGGGTGTACGGGCCCTCGCAGCCCCCTTACGGGTTCGTCCGTTTCTGTGAAAGCCATGCTCAGGTCTGCGCGCCCCAGCGCATGGAGGACGTACGCTTTCAGCCTACGCCCGAGCGCCTTAGCGAGCTCGACGAGGTGAACCGCTGGGCGAACCACGCCATCGCCCCGGCCACCGACCAGGAGATCTACGGCGTCAGCGAGTACTGGACTTATCCGGTCGACCGCGGCGATTGCGAGGACTATGCGCTCCTCAAGCAGCGCATCCTGCTCCAGCGCGGCTGGCCGAAGAGCTCCCTCCTCCTCACCGTCGTGCGCGACGAGAAGGGCGAGGGGCACGCGGTGCTCACGGCGCGCACGGCCCAGGGCGACTTCGTGCTCGACAACAAGGTCGACGACGTCCGCCTCTGGAACCAGTCCGGCTACTATTTCATCATGCGCCAATCGTATCTCGATCCGCGCGTCTGGGTGTCGCTCGACGCGAACGACCGGATCGCACCCGAGGCCATCGCGGGCGTGCGCGACAGCGAATAGGATTTTCTCTCCACCTGCGACTTCATCTCGAGTTGGCCATCCCTGCCCATTTCCCCCAGCCAGCTCCCCCTCGGGCCGGACACGAACTCCCCCTCGTGTCCGGCCTTTTTTTGTCCGGCCGCCAACGCATCCCGGACGCCGTGACGACCAGCACGCTGCAGGAAACTTAGTAAATCGCTGAGGGCGTGCCTGGCCGCCGTTTCGCGCGCGCCGTATCGGCGTGGCGACGTTATCCGGCTTGCGGGACGAGCCCGGCCTTGAAGCGCTTCCAGTTGGCCACGTACCGGCCCGCGCCCCGGCCGAAGCGGACGATGTCCTCGTCCGTCAACTGGCGCACGATCTTGCCGGGCGATCCGATCACCATGGAGCGCGGCGGGATCACCTTGCCCTCGGGCACGAGCGTGTTGGCGCCGATCACGCACTCCTCGCCGATCCGCGCGCCGTTGAGGATGACGGCGCCGATGCCGATCAGACTGCCGCGTCCGATCGTGCAGCCGTGCAGCATCACCATGTGGCCGATGGTGCAGTCCTCGCCGATCTCCAGCGGAAAGCCGGGGTCGGTGTGCAGCACGCAGCCGTCCTGCACGTTCGAGCGGGCGCCGACGCGGATCAGCTCGTTGTCGCCACGCAGGACGGCGCCGAACCACACGCTCGCATCCGTCTCGAGCGCGACCTTGCCCACCACGACGGCGTTGGGCGCCACCCAGTAGTTTCCATCGCCCGGCGTCGTGACGGCCACGCCGTCCAGCTCATAGAGCGCCATGCGCGGCCCCCTCCATAGTCGCATCATTCAGACAAAGGGCCGCAGCGCGTGTCCCGACCCGGCCCGGCTCACGCCTCCTCGAGGTCCATCTCGAGGATGGCCATCTGGAACTGGTAGGAGACCTCGCCATCCTCGTCCTCGCGGAAGAGGATGGCGACGAAGTCGTCGCCCACGTAGACCTCGGCGGAATCGTCCTTCTTCGGGCGCGCGCGAACCGAAAGGCTCTTCGTCCCGAACGTCTTGCGGAGATAGGCCTCGAGGCGGGCCAGCTCGTCCTTTTTCACCGATTGCTCCTTTGCAGCCTACAGCATTGCGTAGTCGTCGGGGCCCTGGCCCACGTCTCCGGGAATGAATGTCTGGTCCATCGTGCGGCCCGGCTCGAGCGTGCCGGCGGGGCCGACGATGCGGGCGGGAATGCCGGCCACCGTCACATGCGGCGGCACATCCTGAAGCACGACGCTGCCGGCGGCAATGCGCGAGGAATTTCCGACATGAATGTTGCCGAGCACCTTGGCGCCGGCGCCGATCAGCACGCAGGACCCGATCTTCGGGTGGCGGTCGCCCGTCTGCTTGCCGCTGCCGCCGAGCGTCACTCCGTGCAGGAGCGAGCAGTTGTCGCCGACGGTCGCCGTCTCGCCGATTACGACGCCGGTGGCGTGGTCGAACATGAGGCCCTTGCCCAGGCGCGCGGCGGGATGGATGTCCACCGCGAACAGACGCGAGGCCTGGCTCTGCAGGTAGAAAGCGAAATCCTTCCGGCCCTGCCGCCAAAGCTCGTGGGCGAAGCGGTACGTGACGAGGGCGTGGAAGCCCTTGAAGTAGAGCAAGGGCTCGAGGTAGCGCGTGCAGGCCGGATCGCGCTCGAGCACGGCGCTGAGGTCGGCGCGGATGGCGCGGCCGAGATCGGGCTGGGAGAGAATGACATCGCGGAACATCTGCGCGATCAGCCCGGCGTCGACGTCGGCGTGGCCGAGACGCTGGGCGATGCGGTGGCAGATGGAGTCCTCGAGCGTCTCGTGGTTGACGACGGTGGCGTAGATGAAGCCGGTCAGCGCCGGCTCGGCCGCCATCGCGGCCTCGGCCTCGCTGCGCAGCGCCAGCCAGATGGGGTCTTCGGTGGTGCGGCGGGCAACGGAGAGACGGTCCTGCTTGCCCGCGAGATGCTTAGCGGCATTCATCTCTGAATCTTCCTCTCTGGCCCATGGCGCGTCGCAAAGGGCGCCTGGCCCGGACGCAAGGGCGATGCGGCGACTTCAGGCCTTCCAGCCAATATAGACCGGGCTTGGCGCGACGTCAGACCGGACAGCGGAGCGCGCGGCCCTCGCTTTTGGCTACGGCGTATCGGCGCGGGAGGGCGGCGTCAATCTAAACATCCGCCGCATGCCGCCCGTCGCCTTCGCTCCTCAGGATCGCGGCTTGAGGCCAGGGGCACCCCCGTGCGATGACCGATCAGATTTCTCTCTTCCGCCAGGATCCTCCCATGACATCGCTCTCCTCCGCCTCTCCGGACCTCATGCTCGAGATCGACGGCGCGATCGCCTGGATCGTGGCGCGCAATCCCGCCCGCATGAATGCGTTAACGGCCGACATGTGGAGCAAGATCCCGCGGCACATTGCGGCGGCGGAGGCCGATCCGGCCGTGCGCGTCATCGTGCTGCGGGGGGCGGAGACGCGCGCCTTCTCGGCAGGGGCGGACATCTCGGAGTTCGAGAGCGCGCGGACCGGCGAGAGCGCAGCCCATTACGACCGTCTCAATCATGAGGCCTTCACGGCCCTCCTTTCGGCGAGCAAGCCGCTCATCGCCATGATCCATGGGTTCTGCCTCGGCGGCGGCCTCGGCATCGCCGCCTGCGCGGACCTGCGGCTGGCCGATCCGGCTGCGCAGTTCGCCATTCCGGCCGCGAAGCTCGGGCTCGGCTACAATCCCCGCTGGGTGCCGCCCCTGCTCGCGCTCGCCCCGCCCGCGTTCATCAAGGACCTTCTGTTCACGGGCCGGCGCCTCGGCGCGGAGGAGGCGCTCCGCATCGGCCTCGTCAACCGGCTCGTGGCGGCGGACGCGCTCGAGGGCGCCGTGCGGGCGCTGGCGGGGGACATCGCGGCCAACGCGCCGCTGACGGTGCGCGCCGCCAAGCTCACCATCGACGAGCTTACGCGGCGTCCTGAGCATCCGGACATGGGCAAGCTCGATGCCGCCGTGGCCGCCTGCTTCGCGAGCGAGGACTATGCCGAGGGCCGGCGTGCCTTCCTCGAAAAGCGCAAGCCGCGCTTCGCGGGCCTCTGAGCGGAGCCGCCCTCTTTTCGTACGGGGCGGCGTTTCGGACATGCGGCGCATCAGGGCCATTACGTATTCCGCCCTCTCGGCCCCCGCAGCGCAGCAGGCAAGTCCGGCCCGCGTTTCCTGGAAAAACGTTCGCTCCCGCGCGGGTCCGCGACGGCCATGTTGCTGCGCTGCAAGAACTATTTCCCTTGGCAGGGAACGTTTTTGCTTCTTACTCTTTACGCCTCGGCTGGGCTCGTCCCTCTCCGAGCGCCCTACCCCGGGTGTTTCACACTCCTGTCTACGTCGCGTGAAGGGGCGTGTGGCCAGGGCCGGCTTTGCCGGTCTGACTGAACGCCGGCTCCGCCGGTCCCCGTTCAAAGGCCGGTTCGCCGGCCGGGAGGCAACGATGGAAATTTCGATGCGACTGAACGTTCTCGCAGCGCTCATGTCATTCGGCTTCCTCGCTGCAATCGTGGTCGGAATGCTCTGAGGCGCCTTTCGCGGCTCGTCCATTCCTGCCAGCTCACCACGGTTCAGCCCACCGCTCGGACGAGAGCGGCACGCAAATGAACAGGCGCAGCCCATCCGGCCCGCGCCTGTTTATTTTTTGCGAGAGCGCGTTCCTCAAACCGCGCGGCGGCGCGCCGCATAGAAGTAGCCGAGGATGGCGGCGGCGACCGGCGCGAAGGTGAAGGCGTGGGCGGCCAGCTCGGACTGCGTGGCGCGCACGCCGATGAGGGTCTCCACGGCGGCCGCGGCGATGATGGCGAACGAGACGGCCGCGACGAGCGACAGCAGCGTCGGCGGAACGATCGTCTCGGTGATGCGCGAGCCGATGAAGGCGCCGATCAGCACGATGACGGCGCTAACGGCCGCCACGGCGAGGTTGAACTCCGGGCCCTGGTCGAGCACGAAGTGGACGAGGTTCGGCGCGGCAATCCAGGCCGCCGCACCCTGCGCCACGGCCAGATTCACGAACGGCATGTCCCCCTCCGAGCCCCGCTTGACGATCTCATGAACGCTCGGGAGGGCCTCCCCCGAGCGGGCCGGATCATGCCACGTTCTTTGTGGCGGAAACAGCGTCGTAGTTGAGCACGGGCGCCAGCCAGCGCTCGGCTTCCTCCACCGGCCAGCCCTTGCGGCGGGCATAGTCCTCGACCTGGTCCCGCTCCACCTTGCCGACGCCGAAATAATGGCTCTTCGGGTGGGAGAAGTAGATGCCGGAGACGGCCGCGCCCGGCCACATGGCATAGCTCTCGGTGAGCTCGATGTCGGTGGCCGCCTCGACGTCCATGAGGCGCCACAGCGTGGCCTTCTCGGTGTGATCGGGCTGAGCGGGATAGCCCGGTGCCGGGCGGATGCCCTGGTACTTCTCGAGGATCAGGTCGTCGTTCGAGAGGGTCTCGTCCCTGGCATAGCCCCACAGCTCGCGGCGCACCTTGGCGTGCATCGCCTCGGCGAACGCCTCGGCCAGGCGGTCGGACAGCGCTTTGGCAATGATGCGGCTGTAATCGTCCGTTGGCTTGATGTGGGCCTTGATCGCCTCCTCCTCGCCGAGGCCCGCGGTGACGGCGAAGCCGCCCACATAGTCGGCAAGGCCCGTTTCCCTTGGCGCCACGAAATCGGCAAGCGCGATGTGCGCGCGGTTGCGCGAGGGATCGCGCGCCATCTGCTGGCGCAGGGTGAAGAGCGTGGTGAGGCGCGTCGTGCGCGTGTCGTCGGTATAGACCTCGATGTCGTCGCCCACGCTGTTGGCCGGCCAGAAGCCGACCACGGCGTTCGCGGTCAGCCACTTCTCCGACACGATGCGGTCGAGCAGCTCGTTGGCATCGGCGAACAGCTTGCGGGCCTCGGTGCCGACCTTGTTGTCGTCGAGGATCGCCGGAAAGCGCCCCGTCAGCTCCCAGGCCTGGAAGAACGGCGTCCAGTCGATGAAGGGGACGAGGCTCGCCAGATCGTAATTCCGGAACGCGCGGGTGCCGAGGAAGGTCGGCTTCGGCGGCACGTAGCCGTTCCAATCGATCGCGAACCTGTTGGCGCGCGCGGCAGCGAGCGGGAGGCGCTGCTTCTTGGCCTCGTTGGCAAGATGCGTCTCGCGCACCTTCACGTACTCGGCCTTGATGCCGTCGATGTACGGCTTCTTCTCCGTCTGCGAGAGCAGGTTCGAGACGACGCCGACGGCGCGGCTCGCATCCAGCACGTAGATCGCCTGGCCCTTGTGGTAGTTCGGGCTGATCTTGACGGCGGTGTGCACGCGGCTCGTCGTCGCGCCGCCGATCAGGAGCGGCACCTCGAATCCCTCGCGCTCCATCTCGGAGGCGACGAAGCACATCTCGTCGAGCGAGGGCGTGATGAGCCCCGAGAGGCCGATGATGTCCGCCTTCTCGCGCTTTGCCGTCTCGAGGATCTTCGCGGCCGGCACCATCACGCCGAGGTCGATCACCTCGTAGTTGTTGCACTGGAGCACGACGCCGACGATGTTCTTGCCGATGTCGTGCACGTCGCCCTTCACGGTCGCCATCACGACCTTGCCGGCGGCCGGCATCTGATCGAGGCCGGTGGCCAGCTTCTCCTCCTCGAGGAAGGGTTGCAGATAGGCGACCGCCTGTTTCATCACGCGCGCGCTCTTGACGACCTGCGGCAGGAACATCTTGCCGGCGCCGAAGAGGTCGCCCACCACGCTCATGCCGGCCATCAGCGGGCCCTCGATGACATGCAGGGGCTTCGGGAGCTTCTGGCGCGCCTCCTCCGTATCGGCCTCGATGTAATCGGCGATGCCGTGAACGAGCGCATGCGTCAGGCGCTCCTCCACCGTGCCTTCGCGCCAGGAGAGGTCCTTTTCCTTCGCCTTGCCGGCGCTGCCGTCACCCTTGAAGCGGGGGGCGGCGTCGAGCAGGCGGTCGGTCGCGTCGGGGCGGCGGTTGAGGATCACGTCCTCGCAGAGATCGCGCAGCTCGGCGGGAATGTCGTCGTAGAGCGCGAGCTGTCCGGCGTTGACGATGCCCATGTCCATGCCGGCCTGAATGGCGTGATAGAGGAAGACGGCATGCATCGCCTCGCGCACGGGCTCGTTGCCGCGAAAGGCGAACGACAGGTTCGAGACGCCGCCCGAGACGTGGACGAGCGGCATTTTCTCGCGGATCTGGCGCGTCGCCTCGATGAAGGCGATGCCGTAGCCGTTGTGCTCCTCGATGCCGGTCGCGACGGCGAAGATGTTGGGATCGAAGATGATGTCCTCGGGCGGGAAGCCCACCTTCTCGGTGAGGATCTTGTAGGCGCGCTCGCAGATCGCGACCTTGCGCTCGATGGTGTCGGCCTGGCCCTGCTCGTCGAAGGCCATGACGACGACGGCGGCGCCGTAGCGCAGCACCTTCTGCGCCTGCGCGATGAACTGCTCCTCGCCTTCCTTCATCGAGATCGAGTTGACGATCGCCTTTCCCTGCACGCACTTGAGGCCGGCCTCGATGACGCTCCACTTGGAGCTGTCGATCATGACGGGCACGCGCGAGATGTCGGGCTCGGAGGCGACGAGGTTCAGGAACGTCGTCATGGCCTTCTCGCTGTCGAGCAGGCCTTCGTCCATGTTGACGTCGATGACCATGGCGCCGGCCTCGACCTGCTGGCGCGCAACCGTGAGGGCGGCGGCGTAGTCGTTCGCCTCGATGAGCTTGCGGAACTTCGCCGAGCCGGTGACGTTGGTCCGCTCCCCAACGTTGATGAAGGATTGTGCTGCGCTGGCGGTGGTCACTTTGTCAGTCTCGCTTGTTTGCCGCGCTTGGAGCGCGTGTCGTTGCTACGGCGTTCGAAACGCCCTTCTCAAAATGTGTGTCGGGCCCTTACCCGTGCACGAACGGCTCGAGGCCGGAGAGGCGGAGCTTGGGCGGGATCGCCGGAATGGCGCGCGGCGGATAGGCCGCGACATGCTGCGCAATATGCGCGATGTGCTCCGGAGTCGAGCCGCAGCAGCCGCCGATGATGTTGATCAGGCCGTCTTTGGCCCACGGCTCCGTCGCGCATGCCATGTCGTCGGGCGTCTCGTCGTAGCCGCCCATGGCGTTCGGAAGGCCCGCGTTCGGATAGGCCGAGATGCGCACATCCGCCACATGCGAAAGCTCCGCCAGATACGGGCGCATCAGGTCCGCGCCGAGCGCGCAGTTGAGGCCGATCGAGAACGGACGCAGGTGGCGCATCGAATACCAGAAGGCTTCCGCGGTCTGGCCCGAAAGGGTGCGGCCCGAGCGGTCGGTGATGGTGCCCGAGATCATGATCGGCAGCGTCACGCCCGTCGCGTCGAAGGCTTCGAGCGTCGCCAGCCCCGCCGCCTTGGCGTTCAGCGTATCGAAGATGGTCTCAATCAGAATGATGTCGCTGCCGCCTTCGATCAAGGCCACGACCTGCTCCTTGTAGGCGTCGCGGAGCTGGTCGAACGAGACGTTGCGGAAGCCGGGATTGTTCACGTCCGGCGAGATCGATGCAGTGCGGTTGGTCGGCCCCACAGCGCCGGCGACGAAGCGCGGACGCTCGGCGGTGGAATATTTGTCTGCGGCCGCGCGCGCCAGCTTGGCGGCGGCGACGTTGATCTCGGCGGAGAGATCCTCCATGCCGTAGTCCGCCATCGAGATGCGCTGCGCGTTGAACGTATTCGTCTCGATGATGTCGGCGCCGGCCGCGAGATACTGCTCGTGGATGTCCTGGATGATCTCGGGCTGGGTCAGCGCCAGGAGATCGTTGTTGCCCTTGACGTCGCGCGGCCAGTCCTTGAAGCGCGCGCCGCGATAGCCCGCTTCGTCCAGCTTGTGGCGCTGGATCATGGTGCCCATGGCCCCGTCGATGATCAGGATGCGCTCCGAGGCGGCCTTCTCGAGGGCGGCGCGAACGTCTTTCTTCGTCATTCTCAACTCCATCCGGTCTCTCTCGCCGCGAGGGAGAGAGGTATTTTCTTACGCGGCGCCGAGAGGTTGCCTGGTCGCCGCGGATCCTATTGTCCTGGCCGCATGTCCTTGCGGCGAACGCGTATTCGCTCCGCCGGACGACGCCTAGCCCGCGGCGCGGCGCTGCTCCAACGGGGCCACATGCAACGGCCGCAGCCCCAGGAGATGGCAGATGGCGTAGACGAGGTCGGCACGGTTCAGCGTGTAGAAATGGAAGGTCTTCGTGCCCTGGTCGACGAGGTCCATCACCTGCTCGGTGGCCACGGCGGCGGCGACGAGATGGCTCGTCGCGGAATCGCCGTCCAGCCCCTCGAAGCGGCGGGCGAGCCAGGCCGGCACGCTGGCCCCGGCGCGGACGGCAAAGCCCGCCACCTGGCGGAAGTTGTGGATCGGAACGATGCCCGGCACGATCGGCACCCAGATGCCGGACGCGCGGGCGCGCTCCAGGAACCGCATGTAATGCGTATTGTCGAAGCCGAACTGCGTGATGATCCGATCGGCGCCGGCATCCACCTTGGCCTTGAGGTTGTCGAGATCGGCCTGCAGCGACGGGCTCTCGGGATGCTTCTCGGGATAGCCGGCGACGGATACCTCGAAATTGGCGATGCGCTTGAGGCCCGCCACGAGCTCGGCCGCGTTGGCATAGCCGCCCGGCGTCGGCTGATAGCGCTGGCCGACGCCACCGGCCGGATCGCCGCGCAGGGCCACGATATGACGGATGCCCGCATCCCAATAGGCCCGCGCGACCGCATCGACCTCCTCGCGGGTGGCATCGACGCAGGTCAGATGCGCGGCCGGGCGCAGGGCCGTTTCCTTGATGATGCGCGTCACCGTCGCGTGCGTGCGCTCGCGGGTGGAGCCGCCGGCGCCATACGTCACGGACACGAACTCGGGGCAGAGCGGCGCCAAACGGCTGACCGCCGACCAGAGTGCCTCCTCCATCTTCTCCGTCTTCGGCGGGAAGAACTCGAACGAGACATCGATCTCGCCGGAGCCGAGGAGGCGGCTTTTCCGTTCGTGGGCGGGAGGAGGTGTCATGATCCGATCCATTCCAGATTCTGGCCAGACTTGGCGGTGAGGGCGGGAGCGAGAGCCGGCTTGCGGGCGCTCCAGACGGAAACGGTGAGCTGCTGGCGGTCGTCGTGCGTCTCGGGCTCCAGGTTGCGGACCGCGACGCCCGCAAGCCCCGCCTCCTCGAGCCATCCAGCGACGTGATCCGGCTCGAAGCCGAGGCGCTCGTGCGCATGCTCGTCGCGCAGGCTCTCGACCTCGTGCGGGGCGAAATCGACGATCAGCAACTGCCCGCCGGGGGCGAGAATGCGCGCGGCCTCGCGGACGGCATGAGCGGGCTCGGACAGATAGTGCAGCACCTGATGGATGACGACGCCATCGGCTGCGCCATCCGGGAGCGCAACGTTGTAGATGTCGCCGTGGCGCACCTCGGCCTGCCGGAGCCCGGCGGCGTTCAGCCTGCTGCGCGCATAGGCGAGCATCGACTGGTTCACGTCGAGGCCGAGCCCGCGCTCGTAGCGACCCGCCAGCACCTCGAGCATGCGCCCCGTGCCGGTGCCGAGATCGACGAGCATCCGCAAGGGCGGCCCGGCGAACGCCTCGGCGATGGCGGCCTCGACGGCCAGATCCGAAACGTAGAGCGTACGGATACGGTCCCAGTCGGCGGCGTGGGCGCGAAAATAGTCCTGGGCGATCGCCTCGCGGTCGCGCTTCAGGCTTTCGGCCCGCTCGGCATCCCGGCGCAGAACGAGGTCGCGTCGGTCCACGGCCTCCAACAGACCGCGCACGAGGCGTCCGCCGTCGGACCGGTCCGACACGTGGAAGTAGACCCAGCTTCCCTCGCGGAAGCGCTCGATAAGGCCCGCCTCGGCCAAAAGCTTCAGGTGCCGGCTGATCCGCGGCTGGCTCTGTCCCAGGATCTGCGTGAGATCCTTGACGTTCAGCTCGCCTTCCGCGAGCAGCAGCAGGATCCTGAGACGCGTGCCCTCAGCGGCCGCCTTGAGGGCCGCGACGAGCTTCTGCGTTTCGAGTGTTCCGGTCATGGTGCTCATCCGTTTCGAGCAACATATAAAGATATGTTTATGTGTCAAGCGGCCTTCTCGTGAATATCCCGTGATGAGCCCGGCCGGCCGTAACCTTGAGGAAAGGGAGACACTCTTATGTAGTGGGGACGATTGGCCAGGCGGGTTTGCGATGGACGGCACGGGTTTCGGATCCTTCGTCGCTTCCCGCCCCGACAATTCTGCGCTGCTGCGGGCTTCACCTCCGGGGCGCGCCGGATCGTCTTTGGAGAGATGGTCTTGTTACGGCCCTTGCGGGCCGAGGGGCCTCGCGAGGCGCGCGCGGGTTCGGTGCGCCTCGCGGCGCTTGCCGAAATTCCGTCCCGGACGGCCGCTAGCGTGTGCCTTCGGTGTGCACCCCCTTGTCACGCCGCGGCGCTGTGCGGCCGGCGCGGCGCGCGCGTGGGGTGCCAAATTTTTGACGAGGCGCCGTGCACATGGTGAACTCAGGGGAGCAGCCGGCTCCGGAGGGTGTCGGCAGCCGAAACTGCGGGAGCGGATCTCGATGACGACGGACTACCAGCGCATGGCCGGCGCGCCGGCCTCCTGGCTCAAGGCTGCGGCACTGACATGGGCCTTCCTCATGACCAGCGCGCTCACAGCCGCCGCCGAGACTCCGGCCGGCTACATGCAGCGCGTCGCCAACGAGTTGCTCGCCGCCTCCCGCTCGGGCTCGGAAAGCGCGTTTGCGACCGTCATCCGCAGTCACGCCGACGTCCCCTCGATCGGCATCACCGCGCTCGGCTCCTACGCCCAGAGCCTCAACAAGTCCGACCGTCCCGCCTACTACACCGGCATGATCAACTTCATCGCGCGCTATGCGGCGAAGGAGTCGCCCAAGTATCCGGTGGCGCGCGCCATCATGGTTGGCCAGACGAAGGAGACGGCGAGCGGCGTCTATGTCGATAGCCGCATCACGCTGCGCAGCGGCGAGACCTACGACGTGCGCTGGCGCATCGTGCGCCGCGGCAAGGTCTACAAGGTCCGCGATGCGGAGATCATCGGCTTCGAGATGACGTCGTTCCTGAACACGCTGTTCCAGAACTACATCTCCGAGAACGGCGGCAATCCGCGCACGCTGGTGATCGCGCTCAACCGCTGAGGCGCGCTAGAGCCGTTCCGGTTTTAGTGGAATCGCGGAACGGCTCTAAGCTTTTGTTTGATCGTGCTTCTTATCGGAAAACCGGCTCCCACTTTTCCGGAAGCACTCTAGTCCCGCATCGAGCGTCGCACCACCCGGGGCCTTACGAAGGACGGTTGCATTCTGCGGCCCGACGCGCGAAGCGTTCGGCCGGTATTCCCGCTGCCGCCCGTGCCCACCGGAGCCCTCATGACCGCCGATACGCCCCGCCCCCGCCGCCTCAAGGACTACCGTCCGCCGGCGTTCCTGATCGATCACGTCGATCTCGATTTCGCGCTCGACCCTGCGCGCACGCGGGTCAAGGCGCGCCTCGCCATGCGGCGCAATCCGGATGCGGCGACAGCCAAGACGCTCGTTCTGGACGGCGAGCAGCTCGAGCTTCTCTCCCTCTCGCTCGACGGAACGGCGCTCTCGTCGGCCGACTACGCGACAGACGCGGAGACGCTCACGATCCTGAAGCCTCCGGCGCGGCCTTTCACGCTCGAGATCGAGACGGCGATCAACCCGGACGCCAACACGGCGCTGCAGGGGCTCTACCGCTCGCGCGGGGTCTTCTGCACGCAGTGCGAGGCGGAGGGCTTCCGCCGCATCACCTACTTCCTCGACCGGCCGGACGTGCTCGCCACCTACACCTGCCGCATCGAGGCGGATGCGGCCACGGCGCCCGTGCTGCTCGGCAACGGCAATCCGGTGGCGCGCGGCCGCCTCAAGCAGGGGCGGCACTACGCCGAGTGGCACGATCCCCATCCCAAGCCCTGCTATCTCTTTGCGCTCGTCGGCGGCGACCTCGGCCACATCGCCTCCACCTTCAAGACGCGCTCGGGACGCAAGGTCGATCTCAAGATCTATGTGGAGCACGGCAAGGAGGAGCGCGCCCGCTGGGCGATGGACTCCCTCAAGCGCGCAATGCGGTGGGACGAGGAGCGCTTCGGGCGCGAATACGATCTCGACGTGTTCAACATCGTCGCCGTGTCCGACTTCAACATGGGGGCGATGGAGAACAAGGGCCTCAACATCTTCAACGACCGGCTCGTCCTCGCCTCGCCCGAGACGGCAACGGATGCGAACTTCGAGTCCATCGAAGCCGTCGTCGCGCACGAGTACTTCCACAACTGGACGGGCAACCGCATCACCTGCCGCGACTGGTTCCAGCTCTGCCTCAAGGAAG
>DAITBB010000080.1:0-10658 GCA_036823975.1 Hyphomicrobium sp. | reverse complement strand
CGATCAAACGAGAAAAACAGTCTACCCGCAGCCGAACTTCAACAGCCTGCTAGAGGGCAATTCGCCGATCCCGCAACAATTCGCCGATCCGGCAAGCGCACCGGGCGAGGACGAGCCGAGCGAGGGTGTCAGGCGGGCGTTTTGCCGCCCTGCGGACGCGCGCTCAACAGCACGCGCACGCGCTGGATGAGACGGGTGATATCGTAAGGCTTGGCAAAGAAAGCGTCCGCGGCTCCGGCGGCATCGGACTTCGTCGAGCGCCCCGACACGACGATGACCGGCAGGCCGGGGAAATGCGAGCGCACGTAGTGCGCTAGACCCAGCCCGTCGCGCGATCCGGGCATCTCCACATCCGTGACGATGAGATCGACCGCCACCGACCGCATGACGACTTCCGCTTCGTCCGCGCTGGCCGCCTCGCGCACGTGAAAGCCGGCGTCGCTGAGGTCCGAGGCGAGCCCGAACCGCAGCAAAGGATCATCCTCCACGACCAGGATGGTCGCCGGGCGCGAGGGCAGAGCGTTTAGATTAAGTTGTTTTACGGTCATGGTTTTCTCACCACGACCCAACGCGAGGTCACGCGCTCCGGTTCCCCGCGACACACCGTCCGCCAAAAAGCCGCGGCCGCCTGTGTCGCCTGTGCCACAAGGGCTCCACCCGAGCGGCGGCGGCGCGCGGCGGCGGTTGCGGGAAGCCCCCGTGGGCAGAGGGGCGGCGGAGGTCCTCCACCGCCCTCGGAAGGGCTCAGTGCCCCTCGACCTCGTTGGCGGCTTCCGCCTGAAGCTGCCCGTAGTTGGCCACGCCGATCTTGTCCATGAGGTCGAGCTGGGTCTCGATGAAGTCGATGTGGCCTTCCTCGTCCTCGATCAGCTCCTGGAACAGGTCCATGGTCACGTAGTCCTTGGCGGCGCGGCAGATGTCGCGGCCGCGAATGTACGTCTCATGCGCGATCTTCTCGCCCTTGAGATCGCACTCCAGCACCTCCTTGAGGTTCTCGCCGATCATGAGCGGCGCGACGTGCTGCAGGTTCGGATGGCCTTCGAGGAAGATAATGCGGTTCACGAGCTTGTCGGCGTGATGCATCTCCTCGATCGATTCCGCTCGCTCCTTCTTGGCGAGCTTCGTGAACCCCCAGTTCTCGAGAAGCCGATAGTGAAGCCAGTACTGGTTGACGGCGCCGAGCTCCAGCTTGAGCGACTCGTTCAGGATGTCGATGACTTCACGTTTGCCCTTCATGGGGATCCTCCGATGACCGGTGTGTCCAATAGAAACCTGGCGACCAAGTCGACTCGGTCACTCAAGAATTAGAATAATTCTAATCTTGTGTAATCCGGCCGATCGGATCGGTCAATGCGCTTTCTGCGCGCCTGCGGGACAAGCGGGGCCGGAGGCTGGACCGAAGCGGAGGACGGCGAAAATAAACGATATAAAACAATGTATTAGAGAGACTGCGACATCGTTGTTACCGTCCCGAATTTAGCGGTTTCCCGCCGACCCGGAAACCCGCAATGCGATGCCTCACGGATCATTTTCCACGACTGTGCCACCCGGAACAGCCGTCCCGCGCCTCGATCTCTAGGCTCTCCGACATCGAGGCCAGATCTTTCACGGGGCACGTCATGCAGTCGAGCAGCGTCAGTTTCAAGCGTCAGAGCGAGGGCCGGGTCGGCGTGCTCCTGATCCACGGGCTTTGCGGCTCACCAAGTGAGATCCGCTTCGTCGCGAACGGCCTCACCCGCAACGGCTACACTGTTCTCTGCCCGGAGCTGGCCGGCCACGGCGGCAGCGAGGAGGCCCTCAAGGCCTCGACCTGGCAGGATTGGTACGAGAGCGCGAAGGCTGGCCTCGAGACCCTCTCCGAGACTTGCGACACGGTGATCGTCGGCGGCCTCTCGACCGGGGCCGTGCTGAGCCTGCTGCTCGCCGCCCGCCACCCCGACAAGGTGAGCGCGGTTGCCCTCTACTCGCCGACCCTCTGGCTCTCGGGCCGCCAGATCCCCTGGTACGTCAAAGTGTTGCGCCTGATCGACAGCAAATGGTTCGCGAACCTGTTCCGCTTTCCGGTTCCCCTCCACGTCGGCATCAAGGACAAGCGCATCCGCGACTTCATCGCCAGCGCGATGAGCGCAAGGGGCGAGCAGATCGGCCAGTCGTCGACACCGGGTGGTGCGGTTCTGGAGCGCCGCCGCCTGGCCAAGGCTGTGATGAAAGAGATCGGGCGGATTACTCAGCCGACGCTGATCCTGCACGCGCGCGAGGACGACTACGCGGGGCTCGACAACGCGGTCTATCTGCAACGCGAGCTGACCGGTCCGGTCGACCTCGTCGTGCTGAACGACAGCTATCACATGGTGACGGTGGACCGGCAGCGGCACGTCGTGCTCGACCGGACGGCCGACTTCATCGCCCGCACGGTGGCAGCCCTGACGGGCGCCCGCGCGGCCCAGCCGGCCGCCGCCTGAGCGTTGTCCGAACCTGCCCCGACCCGAGCCGGCCGTGGGGCACGCCAGTGCCCCGCCAGCCGGCCGGATGCGTCCACCACCTGGCCTGTTTCCCGTCCGGTGAAACGGGGATCGGGGCGGGTGAGGGAGACCCGCTGCGGCGTCCTATCCCGCCGGGTGAACCTCACGAAGCGGGCGGCGCATTTTTTTTCGGGTCCCGCGACCTTTGTTCCAGCCGGAACAGCCTGCCGGGCGGCCATCGGTCATTCTGCGGTCATGGAGAGCACGGCGACACGCCCGTCCAACCGCTCAGCCAATGTGATGGAGATGACAATGGCCAAGAAGTTCCAGTTCAGCCTGATCGTGGCAAGCATCACGGCGGCGAGCCTCGCGATCACCCCGGCGGCGGAAGCCGGCGGCCGCGGCGTGGCCCTCGGCGTCGGTCTCGGCATCCTCGCCGTAGGCGCCATGGCGAATGCCGCTCACAAGAACAAGCAGCGGCAGAAGGCCCGCGCCCAGGCCCAAGCCCGCGCCCAGGCTCAAGCTCGTGCCGAGGCGCGCGCCAGAGCCCGGGCTCAGGCCCAAGCTGAAGCCCGTGCGCGGGCCAAGGCCCAGGCGCGCGCTCAGGCCCAGGCCCAGGCCCAGGCTCGTGCAAAGGCCCGCGCTCAGGCCGCCGCCGCCGAGCGGCAGCAGCAGCAGCAGGAGAGCGTTGCCGCCGTCGAGGCGCCCCAGAAGGCATCCACCTACGTCCCGGCGGCGTCCAGCACGGCCGCTCTGAACCAGGTCGATGTCGATCAGGCCAATGCCGAGAGCCAGGCCCCCGCGAGCGAAACGTTCCCGCCGATCGTCGAGACGGCGGCCGCCCCCGCCACGTCCGAGATCGAGACCGGCACGGTGAGCGAGGCGAAGAAGGGCGAGGTCTGCAAGAAGTTCGTCCCCGCCTTCGGTGTCGCGGTTGAGGTCGGCTGCGAGGAGATCGATCGCTAAAGCGATCGCCTGAGGACCACACGGATGAGGGCCGGCGCTCGCGAGAGGGCCGGCCCTTTTTCTTGCGCGCCCGCGCTCGGAAAGATCGCCGCGATTTTGTCACGCCCGGAACAGCGCCGAGCCGGTGGTCCGATCAAAGTCGGCTCAGCAGGCGCCGGACATCGGCCGCTCGAGAGATCCGAGGAGATCAGCCCATGACCCAGAAACGCATCGCCCTTGCCGCCGCTCTCGCCGTGATGGCGCTGGCGCCGGCCGCAGAGGCCGGCGGCGGCGTCCGGCTCGGCTTCGGCGGCCCTCTCGGAACCTTCGTCGCCACGCCGTCGCGCGGCGCGGCAGCCCCATCCGCCACGGTCAACAAACCGGCCAGGCGCAAGGCTCCCGTCGTTCAGGCGGCCCGCAGGCCCGAGAAGCCGATCCGGCGCGTCGAGGTCTCTCCACCGAAGTGGGAGAGGAAGGCTCCGCAGGCCAAGGCCGTGCCGGCAGCCGCTTCGCCCTCCGAAACGACGGCCGCCGCCTCCACGCCCGAGACGCCGATGGCCCCTGCCCAGACCGGAAGCTCCGCCTTGATCCAGGGCGAGATCGCGGCTGAGCCCGCCCGTGAGGCGGCGCCGGAGGAGGCGTCCCAGACTACGGCGCTCGTCGCGACCCCCGACGCACCGGCGAAGGCTGCGGACGAGGCGGCGTCGAAGGAGAGTGAATGCAAGAAATTCATCCCAGCAGTCGGCATGACGGTCAGCGTCGGCTGCCCGGAGTGAGGGGGATTGGCCCTGCTGTTGGGTGCCTGGCGGCAGGGCAGGAAATTTTCCGTCTGACACACTTTGATATCATGCAATAAATCCCCCGGACGGGCCCGCGGCGAGTCGGAACGCGGCGCCCGCTTCGGCTGAGAACCGCGCGAGCGCATTGGAGAAGCCACGATGTTCAACAGGAAGGCGTCGTCGCCTGCGGCCGGCCCCGGCAAAGTCATCAAGATGGCGCCGAAGATCGCCTACCGGAACCTGTTCCACGATCGCATGAGTCTGCTCGTCACGCTGATCGGCATCGTGTTCTCGGTCGTCCTCGTCGCGATCGAGGTCGGCCTCTATAAAGGCTCCGAGAACAAGATCGCGACCGTGCTCGACAAGGCGCCCGCCGATCTCTGGATCGTGCCCTACGGCACCAAGAGCTTCGACGATCCCTCGCTTCTGATCGGCCATGAGAAGTACGCCGCGCTCTCCACGCCGGGCGTCGCCGATGCCGAGGACATGATCGTGAGCTTCGCCTCCTGGCGGAAGCCCGAGGGCGGCAAGAAGTCGTTCATTCTCGTCGGTCTCGATTGGGCCAACGGCGGCACGCGCCCCTGGAGCCTCGACGAGGGCAACGTAGAGGACATCGAGCTTCCGAATGCGGTCGCCGTCGACAGGTCGTATTTCAAGGACCTCGGCATCGAGAGCAAAGGTGACTACGCCGAGATCAACGGTCAGCGCGTGCAGGTGACGGCCGTGACGAAGGGCATCCGCTCGTTCACGACCCTGCCTTACACGTTCACGCCCATCACGACGGCGCGCAAGCTGACGGGCGCGAACGCCTCCCAGGCCACCTACGTGCTCGTCCGCCTCGATCGCGGCGCCGACGCCAAGGCGATCCAGACGCAGCTTCAGGACCGCCTGCAAGGGGTGGAGGTGCTGACGCACGACGAGTTCCACCGCCGCAGCATCAACTACTGGATGTTCTCGACGGGTGCCGGCCTCGCCCTCATCACGGGCATGGTGCTGGGCGCGATCGTCGGCGTCGTCATCGTCGCGCAGACGCTTTACGCGAGCACGAAGGACCACCTGAACGAGTTCGCGACGTTGCGCGCATTGGGCGCGTCCGCGAGCTACATCCACGCCGTCATTCTGATCCAGGCGCTCTTGAGCGCGGTGCTCGGCTACGCGGCGGGCATGCTGCTCGCGATGCTGGCGATCTACCGGCTCTCCATGCGCGTGCCCACGCTCACCATCGTCATGACACCCAAGATCGCCATGTATCTCTTCGCGCTCACGGTGGGCATGTGCATCTTCGCGGCGATCACGGCGATCCGGAAAGTGACGCGGATCGATCCCGCGGGCGTCTTCAACAGGTGAGGCCGCGTGCCGCCGCGGGCCTCGCGGCGGCAACGGCTTCGCCCGCCTCTTGCAGCGGTCGCGCCGCTGCATTGCTCTTGCGTCTGATGAAGCGGCTGCGTAGCGTCGGAAGGAAGCTCCGTTCTATGAGCGATAAGCGGCATCGAGGATCGAAGCAAAGAGCGTGTGTCTCCGGGAACAGCCACGCCCCGGCGCAGATGGCATACACGCGAAGAGAAATGTCCGTGCTGGTTCGGGAGGCGTCGTAGCAATGGCAAAGGGTGCGAAAGGGTCTGGCGGGCAGCGTCCGCTTCTCGAGGCCCGCAACATCGTGAAGACGATCGGCACCGGCGCCGGCGAGCTGCATATCCTGAAGGGCGTGAGCATGGATCTCCGCCCGGGCGAGCTGACGCTGCTGATGGGCCCTTCGGGCAGCGGCAAGACCACGCTGCTGTCGATCCTCGGCTGCATCCTCACCGCAACGAGCGGCGAGCTGCATCTCGCGGGCCATCAGGCGGTCGGCCTCGCCTCGGAGGACCTGGCCGAGATCCGCCGCCTCCACGTCGGCTTCGTCTTCCAGAGCTACAACCTGTTCCCCACGCTGACCGCGCTCGAGAACGTGCTCGTGGCGCTCGACGTCCGCGATGCCCGCTCGGCCGATCCCGTCGAGACGGCCGCAGAGGCGCTCAAGTCCGTCGGTCTCTCCCATCGCATGCACACGTATCCTTCGAAGCTCTCCGGCGGCGAGAAGCAGCGCGTCGCCATCGCCCGCTCGCTCGCGGGCCGCCCGTCTGTCGTGCTCGCCGACGAGCCGACGGCCGCCCTCGACAGCGAGAACGGCAAGGCCGTGATGGAGCTGCTCAAGGAGGTTGCGCAGGACCCGACCCGCGCCGTGATGGCCGTGACCCACGACCACCGCACGCTGCATTACGCGGACCGCATCATCACCATCGAGGATGGCCGCATCGTCGGCGACGACCGCTCGCCCGGCAAGACGCACCCGCCTCCGGACGGCGCGTCGCCGCCCAAGAAGAAGAACGCCCTAGCTTAAGGAAGATCTCGCATCATGCTGAAGCCTTTGAACCTCATTCTGTTGCTGGGACTTGCCGGCGCCGGCGGGTATCTCGCCTACGACAAGATCAAGTCGAACGCCGCCCAGGACGAGACGCTGCCGCTCGTGACGCGTGACTACGTTGCCGCCGCGCCGGGCCGCGTCGAGCCCAAATCCGGAGAGATCCGCCTCGGCGCGACCTACCTCGGCCGCGTCGACGAGGTGCTGGTGAAGGTCGACGACAAAGTCGAGGAGGGCGAGCTTCTCCTGCGCCTCGACGATGCCGAGGCCCGGGCCAAGCTCGCCTCTGCCGAGACGGAGGCCGAGGCGTTGCGCGAGGATCGCGAGAAGGACTTCGCGAGCGGGCGCGAGGATGTGCGCAAGGCCGAGGACGCGATCTATTCGGCGGAGCGCGCGGTCACGGGCGCCCGCATCGAGCTCGACTACGCGATCGCCGCCAAGCGCAGCGGCAGCGGCAGCGAGGCCGCCGTCAGCGACGCGCGCCGCCGCTTGAAGGACGCGAACGATCGTCTCGAGCGCGAGCGCATCGCCTACGTGAAGGCCCAGTCGAAGGCCAACCTGCCGGCTCCGAGCCGCGCCGAGTCCGCCGTCAGCGCCGCCCGCGCCGAGGTGCGCATGGCCGAGGCCCTGCTCGACAAGACACGCATCCGCGCGCCGTCCGCCGGCACCATCCTGCAGGTCAACACCAAGCAGGGCGAGATCGTCGCGCCCTCGCCCGACAACCCGCTCGTCGTCATGGGCGATATGTCGGTCGTGCGCGTGAAGGCCGAGGTCGACGAGGGCGATGTCGACAAGATCAAGATCGATCAGGCCGCCTACGTGAAGAGCATCAGCCGCCAGAACGAGAAGTTCGTCGGCAAGGTGACGAAGATCGCGCCCACCCTCGGCGCGGCGCGCATCGGCCCGCGCGGCCCCCTGCGCCCGAGCGATGTCGAGGTGATGGAGGTGACGATCGAGCTGGAAGGGACGTCCTCGGCGTTGAAGCCGGGGATGCGGGTAGACGCCTTTTTTCGTAACTAGCCTGGCGTCCTCCACACCCTCGGCCCCTCCGGCCTCGCCCGTGAAAGTCCGGCGCAAGCCTGTCGCTCTGGCGGGGCTCGAAGGCCAAGACGAGGTTAATGCCCGTTCCGATTGAGCACGAAAGTGTGTGCCGATCGCATCACAACCTGCGACATAGTGTGGGCCGTCCGCAAAGACGGCCCATTTTTAGTGGAAATTGCCAAGCTGTCGCTTCACTGTTCTGAAATTGTTGAGAATGTTCCAGTAGGAACAGCGCACACGACCCCTGTCCGGCAGATTTCCCGGAGCCGCACGAGCGGCCACGGTCCCCGGCATGGAGTTGTGTGATGGAAGGTCAGATTACGAAGTTTCACGAGGGTCTCGGTGTCGGCGTCATCGACGCGGCCGATGGGCGGAAATACCGGTTCTCAGGATCGGATATCCGCAACCCGAATGGACGTCTGGTAGGGGTCGACGTGGATTTCCTCGTCGAATCGCGTAGTCCGAGGGACATCGTCCTTCTGCACGGGTCGCCCTGGACCGTATTTGGCCATCCGAATAAGGCTTCAACGCGGGTTTAAATTGCCATGACCGATACGATGATCGAGCAGCACGCAAACGCCGTCGATACGAGCGACGTTCCCCAGGTGGGCGCGCGCGAGCTGGCGCTGGCGCTCAAGATCCTGTCGGATGGCCAGGGGCTGCTGCTTCCCTCGGTGGTGCTCTCCGATGCCGACCTGCGCCGCGTCGAGCAGTATTTCTGGCAGGTCTCTCCGCGCGCGCGGATTCGCAAGGTGGCCGTTCTCCTGCGCTTCCGCAGCTTTCTCGCCGCCTGCAATTCGCGTCACGTGAGCGAGGTGATCGCCCGCCACGGCGAAGCCGCGCTCGTGACGGCGCTCGAGGTGGCTGCCAACATGCGCCTCAATGCCAAATGGGGCTTCAATCCGCACAAGATGGCACGCGCCATCAACGAGGCCCTCGCGGCCTCCACCGGCGGCTATCGCTCCGACGCTTACGCCGCGGCCTGAGCGGGCCTCGGCTTCTCTTCCTTCTCCTCAAACGCCTGGTTTCGATCGGTGCGCCGGCCCCCTATAGTGGGTCCGGCGGCAATGCGATCAGAGTCGAGCGATGAAACCCGCCGGCGGCCTTGCGTACGGGATTCCCGACGTCGATCTGTTCTCCGGCCTGAGCGAGGCCGAGAGAAGCGCGCTCGCGGCCCGGCTGGCGCTGCGCACCCTGCGCCGCGGCGACGTCCTGATGCGGCAAGGCGAGGAGGCGGACGCGCTCTACGTGCTGCAGTCCGGCCGGCTTGCAGTCCTGCGCGATGGCCAGCCTGACCCCGTGAGCGAGATCGGCCCCGGCCAGCCCGTGGGTGAGATCGCGTTCCTGACCGACGGCTGCCGCACCGCGACCGTCACCGCCATGCGCGACAGTCTCGTGCTCGCCCTCTCGCGCGATGAGTTCGAGGCATTGGTTGCCGCCCATCCCGGCGTCTGGGCCACCCTCACGGCGGTGCTGGCGAAGCGCCTCGCCGCGACGACCTCCCTGGCGCAGAGAGCCCACACGCCGCCCCGTCCGCGTACGATCTGCGTCATTCCCGCCGGCAGGGCGCCCTTGAGCGGCGATTTCGTCGTCGCGCTGGGCCGTGCGCTCCGCCGCAGCGGCCGCACCGCCGTTCTGCATGGCATCGCCGCGCGCAACCTCCTGGGATCGGACGAGGCGCTCGACGGCCCGGCCGCAATCTCGCGCCTGAATGCCCTCGAGGTGGATCACGAGCACGTGCTCCTCGTCGCCGACGAGACCTTGACGCCCTGGTCGGAGAAGGCGATCCGCCACGCCGATCTCGTCATTGCCGCCGCTCGCCATGACGCCGATGCCGAGCCGAATGCGAGCGAGCGCGCCGCCGCCCACTTCGTCGCCCCCGACGCGACGCGCCTCGTTCTCCTGCATCCGCGGCGCGACAAGGTGAGCGGCACGGCGCGCTGGCTCGCGCCCCGCGCCATCGCCATGCATCACCACGTCGCGCTCGACAACACGGCGGACATCGATCGGCTCGTGCGCTTCATCGATGGCCGCGCCGTGGGCCTCGTCGCCGCCGGTGGCGGCGCGCTCGCTGCGGCCCATACCGGCGTTTACAAGGCGCTGACGGAAGCGGGCGTCGCCTTCGACATCATGGGTGGCACCTCGGCCGGGGCCGCGCTCACGGCGGCGTTCATGCTCACGCCCTCGCCGGAGGCGATCGACGCGGCGCTGGGCGAGATGTTCGTCGCCCATCGCGCCATGCGCCGCTACACGCTGCCGCGCTACGGGCTGCTCGACCACACCGTCTTCGATGCCGAGCTGAGGCGGCTATTCGGGGCGACCGAGATCGAGGACCTGTGGCTGCCCTTCTTCGCCGTCTCGACCAATCTCTCGCGCTTCGCGGTCGAAGTGCACCGCAAGGGGCCGTTGTGGCGGGCGGTGCGCGCCTCCGCCTCGATCCCGGTGCTGCTCCCGCCGGTCAACACGCCCGATGGCGAGATGCTCGTCGATGGGTGTCTGCTCGACAACACGCCGGTCAAGGTCATGCGCGAGCTGAAGCAGGGGCCGAACGTCGTCGTGAGCTTCAGGCCGCCCGAGCTCGATCGCTTCGATGTGGATTCGGACGCGCTTCCCTCGCGCGGCGAGTTGCTGCGTCTCGTTCTCAATCCCTTGCGCCGAACCGCGCTGCCGGCGGCGCCCAGCCTCGTCACCGTCCTCATGCGAGCGATGATGGCGAACCGGCGGGATTACCTGCGCGAGCTGCAGGCGGACGATGTGTCGCTCGTGCCGCCGATCCCCGAGGGCATGAGCTTCCTCGATTGGCATCGCCACGGTGAGCTTTGCGAAAAGGCTTACCAGTGGACGGGGGCGGAACTCGCGGCGCGGCAGGCGGCCACGAGCCCAGCCTGGCTCGCGGCCGCGCGGGCCTCTCAGTAGGCGTTCTCGGAGCGCAGCAGCGCGACCGGCGTCATGGCGAGAATGTAAGCGTCGAAGAACACCGACCAGTTCTCGATGTAATAGAGATCGTGCTCGACGCGCTTCTCGATCTTCTCG
>DAITBB010000079.1:0-10726 GCA_036823975.1 Hyphomicrobium sp. | reverse complement strand
GCCTTGACCACGATCGTCGGGGTCGAGATCTGAGCCGCGGCCTTCTCGGCTTCCTCCGGCGTGAAGGCGGCGAACCCTGTCCCGGTCTCGACGCCGTATTTGGCGAGAAGCTCCTTGGCCTGATGCTCGTGGATATTCATGGCAGCGCGTGATCCCCTGGAAAGGCGAATGGTGGGGACGCGGCACAGGAGGGGGCATGTGGCCAAGGGGGCGGCCACACGCCGGAAAGCAAAGAACCCGTCCGTACCCCGCGTCGGCTGGTGCAGGTCGGCGCCGTCAGGCCCCGAGCTGCGGGTTGATCTTGATGCAAGCGTCGACCAGACCCTTCACGGATTCGATCGACTTCATGAGCATCGAGCGCTCGGCGGAGTTGAGATCGATCTCAACCACCCGCTCCACGCCGCCCTCGCCGATGATCGTCGGCACGCCCACGTAGAGCCCTTTAACACCGTACTCGCCGTTGAGGTACGCGGCGCATGGCAGCACGCGCTTTTTGTCCTTGAGGAAGCTTTCGGCCATGGCGATGGCGGAGGCGGCCGGAGCGTAGTAGGCCGACCCGGTCTTGAGCAGAGCCACGATCTCGCCGCCGCCCTTGCGCGTGCGCTCGACGATCTGATCGAGGCGCTCCTGGCGGATCCAGCCCATTTTCACGAGATCCGGCAGCGGGATGCCGCCGACCGACGAATAGCGCACGAGCGGCACCATGTCGTCGCCGTGCCCGCCGAGCACGAACGCCGACACGTCCTCGACCGAAACGCGGAACTCCTCGGCGAGGAAATGACGGAAGCGGGCGGTATCGAGCACGCCAGCCATGCCGACCACCATGTTGCGCGGCAGGCCGGACGACTTCTGCAGCGCCCAGACCATGGCATCGAGCGGATTGGTGATGCAGATGACGAACGCATTCGGCGCATACTTGCTGATGCCCGCGCCCACCTGCTCCATCACCTTGAGGTTGATGCCGATCAGGTCGTCGCGGCTCATGCCGGGCTTGCGCGGCACGCCCGCCGTCACGATGCACACGCTCGCGCCCTCGATGTCGGCATAGGCGTTGGTGCCCTTGAGCGTGCAGTCGAAGCCTTCGACCGCGCCCGATTGCGCGATGTCGAGCGCCTTACCCTGCGGGATCCCTTCGGCAATATCGAAGATCACGACGTCTCCGAGCTCCTTGAGCCCGATCAAGTGGGCCAGCGTACCGCCGATCATTCCGCCGCCGATCAACGCGATCTTCGTCCGCGCCATGCTTACGTTCTCCCTGAAATCTGAAGCCCTTGAAACAGGCCCCGGTTGATATGCCGTGGGTAAACGAGGTGAGATCTCATGACGGGCCCGGGAGACGTCCGGACCCGCGAAAATATTCGGCCTTGGTAAGACGAAAAGCCGGCGCGCTCAAGTCCGGCGGCTGCGTTTCCAAGCCGCAACCGTCGGGATAGGACGCGGGCACGACCCCACATGCGCGCCGGGGCGAAGACGCGCGCGCGGATACTCTGGATTTTGCCGGCGCCGCGTATCCTACGAGGCGTCGCTCGCCGCGTCGTCCGAGCCGGGTTTCGCCCGCACCAGATAGTCTTCGCTGCGCATCTCCACGAGCCGCGAGGCGGTCCGCTCGAAGAGCTGCGCCCCGTCGCCGTCCGGATAGAGCGCGTGGGGCTCCGCCTCGGCCGAGACGATGAGCGAGGTGCGGCAATCGTAGAGAGCATCGATCAGGTGGATCAGCCGGCGCGCCGCGTTGCGCCGGTCCGGCGTGAGCACAGGCACGCCTTCGAGCACGACCGTATGGAAGGTATGCGCGATGTGCAGATAATCGAGCGCGCCGAGCGGGCGCTCGCAGAGGTCGTCGAAGGAGAAGCGCGCCACGCCCATGGAAGCCATCGGCACCGGCACCCGGCGCCCCTTGACCTCGATCGTCCCCGGCAGGGCCGGGTGCTGCCCCGTGAGGCGCTTCCAGTGGTCTTCGATGCCGGCGGCAGCGGCCGCGTCGCAGGGCGTGAAATAGAGCGGGCGCCCCGTCAGCTTCTCGAGCCGGAAATCCCGCGCGGCCTTGAGCTCGAGCGTCTCCATGTGCCGCTCGACGAGCGCGATGAAGGGCAGGAAGAGCTGCCGGTTGAGGCCGTTCCAGTAGAGGCGGTCGGGCGCGGCGTTCGAGGTCGCGACCACGACCACCTCGCGCGCGAACAGCGCCTTGAACAGCCGCGCCAGGATCATCGCATCGGCGATGTCGGTGATGGTGAGCTCGTCGAAGCAGAGAAGACCCGCCTCCGCCGCGATCTCGCCGGCGACGAACGGAATGGGATCGCCGTCCGTCGTCGCCCGTCCGCGCTGGATGCGGTCGTGCACCTCGCTCATGAAGGCGTGAAAATGCAGCCGCCGCTTCGGCGCGAACGCCGTGGCCTCGTGGAAGAGGTCCATGAGCATCGTCTTGCCGCGCCCGACAGAGCCATGCAGATAGAGCCCGCGCGGCGCCGGCGCCTTGGCGCGGAACAGTCCGGCCAGCCGTCCACCTTTCCGCGGCCCGCCCCAGCCGTCGAGATCGGCGGCCAGCCGGTCGAGCCGCTCGGCTGCCTGGCGCTGCGCCGGATCGGCCGCGATCTCGCCCGCGGCAACGCGACGCTCGTACTCTCCAAGAACCGACGTGCTGCCCACGGCCTGCTCCACCCCGCTGTCGCCGAAAACGGGCGCGAGCCTGCCAGAACCGGCGGCCCGCACCAAAGGGATATGACGCCGCAACGCGCGATCTCCGCGCGCCACACAACGCTGCCCTGCGCCTCTTGCAGTGCAATGAAATCGCGACCTTTCCGACACAGGAAATAGCACATTGTCTGCGATGTCATAGATTTGGCCTATTGTGCAATGCACCATTCGGCCTATGTAAGGAAGGGTGGCCCCGCCTGGATGCGGAGGCCTCTGAGCAGGCCAGTCCGGAGGAACGTCCTCACATTCAGGTCGAGAACGAGACCCCGCGGACGGCCGCGCCGAGGAGATGGACGGTCATGAACGAGACGCACCACGCAAGCGGCACGTTTCGCAAACTGTTCCCCCATGAGCAGACGTTGTTCTGCGAGCATCTGCTGCGCCTCGACAAGGCGAGCCGCGCCATGCGCTTTGCCCATGGCGTCTCCGACAGCTTCATCGAGGACTACGCCAAGCACATGGCGGACGCCGGCTCCACCGTCTTCGCTTATGTCGAGGACGGACAGGTGCGCGCCGCAGCCGAGCTGAAGAAGCTGGGCGACGTCTGGGGCCGGGAAGCCGAAGCCGCCTTCTCCGTTGAAGCCGCGTTCCAGGATCAGGGCCTCGGCACCGAGCTGATGGGCCGCGTCATCCGCGCCGCGCGCAACCGCGGCGTCCACCTGCTCTACATCAGCTGCCTGGCATCCAACGCGGGCATGCAGGCCATCGCACGCAAGCACGATGCGGATCTGCGCTTTGAGCTCGGCGAGGTCGTGGGCGAGATCGTGCCGGAAGGGCCGAACTACTTCTCGCTGCTCGCCGAAGCCGTCGAGGATCGCATGGGCTTCATGATGGCGGTGCTCGATCTCCAGCGCCGCGTCGTCAAGGCCGCTTAGCCGTCCGCAGAAATTTCGAATCCGAGTCCGTTTTGCACGGAGAGCACGCGCGCACGCGCGTCGCTCTCACGCGCTGAGAGCTCACATCGAAATGAGAATGACGACGTAGCGCATTCGAAAATCGACGAAATTGTTGAATTCACGCAACACTCGCAAGCGTTTTCCAATGAATCTGCATGCCGAATCCACTTTTCATGTCAACAAAATCATCGAATTTGCTCATGATTTTTTTGTTCCGAAATGATTCGGACTTAGAGGGAGAGAACCTATGGCTAAGACTGTGAAGAAGGCCCCGGCTCGCAAGGCTGCGAAGCCGGCTGCTCGTAAGGCTGCAAAGCCCGCCGCCCGCAAGGCCGCGAAGCCCGCCGCTCGCAAGGCCGCGAAGCCCGCCGCCCGCAAGGCCGCGAAGCCCGCCGCGAAGACGGCTGCTCGCAAGAAGACTGCCGCCAAGAAGAAGGCCGCGTAAGACGCGCGCTTCCGCCCGCTCGCCCCTGTCTGGGCAACAGGACGCGCGTAGGCGGAGCTCTTGGACGGCGGATCTCTTCGATAAGAGTTCCAAACTAAAGACCGGTGGCAGCGAAACGCGCCATCGGTCTTGTTTATTTTGGGGTGGCGTTACGCGAGGGCTGCAGGGGTAAGCCGGCCGATGCGCCCCGTTCCGGCAGACGGCGGATCCGCCCTACCGGCAAAAGAGACCGGTCCGGCCAGCGGCCATCCGGAGCCCCATCAGCCCCGATCAGGTTCGGGCCGCCGAGCCCGACCGTCGTCGTCCCGTCCTTCCTGTGGGACGCGCGTCGTCGCCGTCCTACACGCGCCGCTGCACCATCAGCTTCTTGAGCTCGGCGATCGCCTTGGCGGGGCTGAGCCCCTTCGGGCACGCCTTGGCGCAGTTGAGGATCGTGTGGCAGCGATAGAGGCGGAACGGATCCTCGAGATTGTCGAGGCGCTCGCCCGTCGCCTCGTCGCGGCTGTCGATCACCCAGCGATAGGCCTGCAGGAGAGCGGCGGGCCCCAGGTAGCGGTCCGAGTTCCACCAGTAGCTCGGGCACGAGGTCGAGCAGCAGGCGCACAGGATGCACTCGTAAAGCCCGTCGAGCTTCTCGCGATCCTCGCGCGACTGCTTCCACTCCTTGGGCGGGGCGGCCGTATCCGTCTTGAGCCAGGGCTCGATCGAGCGGTGCTGCGCATAGAAGTGCGTGAGGTCGGGCACGAGGTCCTTGACCACCTGCATGTGCGGCAGCGGGTAGATCTTGACCGGCCCCTGCACCTCGTCGAGCCCCTTGAGGCAGGCGAGGTCGTTCGTGCCGTCGATGTTCATCGCGCACGAGCCGCAGATGCCCTCGCGGCAGGAGCGGCGGAACGTCAGGGTCGGATCGATCTCACTTTTGATCTTGATGAGCGCGTCCAGCACCATCGGGCCGCACTGCTCGGTGTTGACCCAATAGGTGTCCATGCGCGGGGTTTCGCCCTCGTCCGGGCTCCAGCGGTAGATGCGGAACTCGCGCCAGCTCCCCTTGTCCCCGGGCGAATTCCAGGTCTTGCCCGTCTGCACCTTGGAGTTCTTGGGAAGCGTGAGTTGAACCATGGAGAAACAGGCCTCGCAGATCGCAGCATCGTGATGTCGAAGAGATCTATCCATGAAACCGCAGGCGCCCGCTTGTCAATGAAGCCATTTGCACTGCAGCACGGCCAAAAAGACGAGGACAAAGACCCGCAGGCCGGCCGGGCCGCACCCGGACGCCGGCGGGGCTAGAATGGGTCAATCCATAATTTTAATAAGTAATAACAATGAGATAACGCGTCATAAAACCTAAGTCTCCAGCCCCTAGAACAGGGGCACCGGTGCCGACGCACCGGCGAGGGCACCGGCTGAGGGCCGGGCCCCAAATGTCCGCGAGACAAAGGAGATGAGCGTGAACAACAAGGTCATCGCCTTCACGGCGGCTACCGCCGTCGGGCTTGGCGCGTTCGCCTGTGCGGCTCTGGCGCGCGATCAAGTCAAGGTTGCAGGCTCGTCCACGGTCCTGCCCTATGCCAGCATCGTGGCCGAGCAGTTCGGCAAAGCCTTCGGCGACTTCAAGACGCCGGTCATCGAGTCGGGCGGCTCCTCGGGCGGCCTCAAGCAGTTCTGCGCCGGCGTCGGCGAGGACAAGCTCGACATCGCCAACGCCTCGCGCCGGATCAAGCCGGGCGAGCTCGAGGAATGCGCCAAGAACGGCGTCACCGATATCCTGGAGGTGAAGTTCGGCTACGACGGCATCGTCTTCGCCGTCGATACGGGTAACGGCGACTGGAAGCTCGAGCCGAAGGACGTCTACCTCGCCCTCGCCGCCGAGGTCCCGAAGGACGGCGCTCTCGTCGCCAACCCCTACAAGACCTGGAACGAGGTGAACCCCAGCCTTCCGGACGTGCAGATCGCCGCCTTCATCCCGGGCGAGAAGCACGGCACGCGTGAGGTGTTCGAGGAGAAGGTGCTTCACGTCGGCTGCAAGACGACGGGCGGCGACGCGCTGCAGGCCGCTCGCGCCGAGGGCGACGAGGCCGCCAAGAAGAAGGCCGCCGACCGGGCCTGCAACCAGGTCCGCAAGGATGGCGCCGCCGTCGACATCGACGGCGACTACACCGAGACGCTGGCCCGCATCCAGTCCAACAAGCAGGGCGTGGGCGTGTTCGGGCTCTCGTTCTACGAGAACAACAAGGACAAGCTGAAGGTCGCCACCGTCAGCGGCGTCGAGCCCTCGCTCGAAACCGTGGCCTCCGGCCAGTATCCCGTCTCGCGCCCGCTCTACTTCTACGTGAAGAAGGCGCACCTGGGCGTCATTCCCGGCCTCAAGGAGTATGTTTCGTTCTTTACGAGCGACCGCGTGCTCTCGGTTGACGGTCCTCTCGTCGAGTACGGCCTCGTGCCGCTCCCCGACACCGAGCGCACCGAGGTGCAGGAGCTCGTGAAGACCGGGAAGTCGCTCACGACGGCCGGAAAATAGACCAACGCCATCGAGGGGCCTGCGCTAGCGTTTTGTTTGTCGTGCTTCCTATCGGACACTTCCCTCGCATGGCTCCACCATGACCGAGTTCCACTTTTCCGGAAGCACTCCAGGCGCAAGTCCCTCGATGTTCCGGCCCGGTTCGCCAGGCCCACACGTTTCACGAATAGGATCAGTCCCCGTGTCGACACCTTCCCTGCTCGCCATCGTTCTCGCCATGGGCGCGATCGGATGGCTTCTCGGCAACTGGCGATCGAAGGCGACGGTTGGCGGCAAGACCTCCGCGCTGCATTCGCGCCCCGGCTATTACGGAGCCTACGTGCTCCTCTGGACGGTCTTGCCCGCCACGGCCCTGATCCTGCTCTGGTCGGCCATCGCGCCGGCCGTGATCTCGTCGATGGTGGATGGGCGCCTGCCGCCCGAGGTCGCCAGCGGCGCGACCCAGGCCCGCTCCCTCACCACCTCCTCCATCAACACGATCGAGCGCGGCCTCGCCCTCCTCTCCGCGGAGGATCTCGCCACGGCCGCCGATCCCGCGACCGACGTGAAGGCGCTCCTCGCCAGCAAAGGCGCGCCGATCGCCGTCACGCCCGCGCCGTATCTCGTCGAAGCCGCCCTCTTCCAGCTCACCGCGAAACGGTCGAGCGCAGTCCTGCTGACGCTCTCGTCGATCGGCCTCGCCCTGATCGGGCTCGCCTTCGCGCTCTTTCAGATCAATCCCAAGCTGCGCTCGCGCAATGCCGTCGAGCGGGTGGCGCTGGCCGGGCTCCTCGGCTGCTCGATGGTCGCCATCCTGACGACGCTCGGCATCGTGCTCTCGATGCTGTTCGAATCGATCCACTTCTTCAGGATGGTCCCCATCACCGAATTCCTGTTCGGCACCGTCTGGGACCCCCGCTTCTCCGCGGCCGGCTCCTCCAGCGCCGCCGGCGGCCAGTTCGGCCTTCTGCCGCTGCTCTGGGGCACGCTCTACATCTCGCTCGTCGCCCTTCTCGTCGCGGTTCCCGTCGGCCTCTTCAGCGCCGTCTACATGTCGGAATATGCTTCCTCCAAGGTCCGCGTGACGGCGAAGCCCCTGCTCGAGATCCTGGCCGGCATCCCGACCATCGTGTACGGCTTCTTCGCCCTCGTCACCTTCGGGCCCCTCCTGCGCGATCTCGGCGCCCACGTCGGCCTCTCGATCTCCGCCACGAGCGTGCTGACCGCGGGGCTGATCATGGGCGTGATGCTGATCCCGTTCGTCTCCTCGCTCTCGGACGACATCATCAACGCCGTCCCCCAATCGCTGCGCGAAGGCTCTTACGGCCTCGGCGCCACGCAATCGGAGACGATCAAGCGCGTCATCCTTCCGGCCGCACTCCCCGGCATCGTCGGCGCCGTGCTGCTCGCAGCCTCCCGCGCCATCGGTGAGACCATGATCGTGGTGCTCGCGGCCGGCATCGCCCCGAGCCTCACCCTCAACCCCTTCGAGCCGGTGACGACCATCACGGTCAAGATCGTGAGCCAGCTCACCGGCGACCTCGAGTTCAACTCGCCCCAGACCCTGGTGGCCTTCGCGCTCGGCCTGACACTCTTCGTGTTCACGCTCGCGCTCAACATTTACGCGCTCTACATCGTGCGCAAATATAGGGAGCAGTACGAATAATGACGGTAGACACAGCTCCCATGCCTCCAAAGGCCCTGGCAGGCACCCGCACGCAGGAGGCCGTACAGGCCCGCCTCAGGAAGCGCTACGCGGCCGAGCGCCGGTTCCGCGCCTACGGCGTCGCCGCCATTCTGTTCGGCCTCGTCTTCCTCGTCGCCCTCTTCTGGACGATCGCGGCCCGCGGCTACACCGCCTTCCAGCAGTCGGCCTTCCACCTCGCCGTCGTGCTCGATCCGGCGTCCTTCGGATCGGCCAACCCGACGCCGGCCGAGCTGCGCATGGCCGACTACACGAAGATGGCCAACCGCGCGATCCAGCAAGCGCTCGGCGTCGATCCGGCCAACCGTGCCGAGGCCCGTGCCGCCGCCGGGCTCCTCTCCGAGAACGCCGACACGCAGATCCGCGACGCCGTGATGGCCGATCCCTCCCTCGTCGGAAAGACGATCGAGCTCGATCTCCTCGCCCACGGCAACGTTGACAGCGTGATGAAAGGGCACTTCGACCGCACCGTCGACGAAGGCCGCCGCAAGCTCTCCGACAAACAGCTCGCCTGGCTCGACCGGGCCGCCGCCGAGGGCCTGCTCGCGAAGCATTTCAACACCGGCATCTTCACCTATGGCGCGTCGAGCAAGCCCGAGACCTCGGGTCTCGGCGTGGCGCTCGTCGGCTCGCTCTACATGATGGGGATCGTGCTCCTGATCGCCGTCCCCCTCGGCGTCGCCGCGGCGGTCTACCTCCAGGAGTTCGCTCCGAAGAACCTGCTCACCGACGCCATCGAGGTGAACATCAACAACCTCGCCGCGGTGCCCTCCATCGTGTTCGGCCTGCTCGGCCTCGCGATCTTCATCAACATCATGGGCATCCCGCGCTCGGCCTCACTCGTCGGCGGCCTGGTGCTGGCTCTGATGACGCTGCCGACGATCATCATTGCGACGCGCGCCGCCATCGCCGCCGTGCCGCCCTCCATCCGCGAGGCCGCGCTCGGGATCGGCGCCTCCAAGATGCAATCGATCACGCATCACGTTCTGCCGCTCGCCGTCCCCGGCATCCTGACGGGCACGATCATCGGCCTGGCGAAAGCCCTCGGCGAGACGGCGCCTCTGCTCATGATCGGCATGGTCGCCTTCGTCGTCGAGTATCCGAGAACGCCGGTCGACGCCGCGACCGCGCTGCCCGTGCAGATCTACATGTGGGCGACGGCCGCCGAGCGCGGCTTCGTCGAGCGCACGGCCGGCGCGACGCTGATCCTGCTCGCCTTCCTGATCGTCATGAACGTCACCGCCGTCATTCTCCGCCGCCGCTTCGAGCGCCGCTGGTAGCACCCTATTCAAGCTGGAGTTGAACATGCTCAACGTCGATCCCTCACTTTCGCAACGCGCCGCGCCTCAGACGCCGCCCTCTCTCGAGCCCAAGGTCGTCGCCCGGGACGTCAGCGTCTACTACGGCGAGAAGCGCGCGCTGTTCGATGTCAACGTGGACGTCCCCGATCGCGGCGTGATGGCCTTCATCGGCCCCTCGGGCTGCGGCAAGTCCACGTTCCTGCGCTGCATCAACCGCATGAACGACACGATCCCGATCTGCCGCGTCACCGGTACGATCACGATCGAGAACGAGGACATCTACGATCCGAGCCTCGACGTCGTTCAGCTCCGCGCCCGCGTCGGCATGGTGTTCCAGAAGCCGAACCCGTTCCCGAAGTCGATCTACGAGAACGTCGCCTATGGCCCCCGCATCCATGGCCTCGCGGGCTCCAAGGCCGAGCTCGACCACATCGTCCAGACGAGCCTCGAGAAGGCCGCCCTCTGGAAGGAGGTGAAGGACCGCCTGGGCGATCCCGGCACCGGCCTCTCGGGCGGCCAGCAGCAGCGCCTCTGCATCGCCCGCGCCGTCGCCGTGAGCCCCGACGTCATTCTCATGGACGAGCCCTGCTCCGCGCTCGATCCGATCGCGACCGCCAAGATCGAGGAGCTGATCGACGAGCTGAAGCGGAACTACTGCATCATCATCGTCACGCACTCGATGCAGCAGGCCGCGCGCGTCTCGCAGCGGACCGCCTTCTTCCACCTCGGCGTTCTCGTCGAGGAAGGCCCGACCGAGGCCATCTTCACCAACCCCAAGGACCAGCGCACGCAGGACTACATCACCGGCCGCTTCGGCTGATCGCAGATTGCCTCGCCAGCGGCTGGCCCAAAGGAGACGACATGAACGAGCACATCGTGAAATCCTACGAGGAGGAGCTTGCGCTCCTCGACAAGAAGATCGCGCACATGGGCGGGCTCGCCGAGCACATCCTCGCCCAGTCCTTCGACGCCATCGAGCGGCGCGATCCCAACCTCGCCGAGCAGGTCGTGAAGGCGGACAAGCAGATCGACCAGCTCGAGCGCGACATCGAGGAGCAGGTGATCACCATGATCGCCCGCCGCCAGCCGCTGGCGAACGACCTGCGCCATGTGATGGCGGCGCTTCGCATCACGGGCGACCTCGAGCGCATCGGCGACCTCGCCAAGAACATCGCCAAGCGCGCGCTCGCC
>DAITBB010000015.1:51234-54602 GCA_036823975.1 Hyphomicrobium sp. | reverse complement strand
GCCTGTTCGGCACCGTCTGGGGCATCATGAACAGCTTCATCGGCATCTCGGAAGCCCAGACGACCAACCTCGCGATCGTCGCCCCCGGCATCGCCGAAGCGCTGCTCGCAACCGCGATCGGCCTCGTTGCCGCCATTCCGGCGGTCATCATTTACAACCAGTTCGCCCGCTCGATCTCGGGATATAAGGCGCTGATCGGAGAGGCCGCCTCCGAGGTGATGCGGCTCGTGTCGCGCGATCTCGATCGCGGCGTCAAGGTCAAGGCCGCCCGGGCCGCAGAGTAAGCCGCAAAGCGAGGCGGGAGGGACGAGATGGCGGGACGGCTGGACGACGGCGAGGAGCTGGCGGAGAACCACGAGATCAACGTCACGCCGTTCATCGACGTGATGCTCGTGCTGCTCATCATCTTCATGGTGGCCGCGCCGCTCTCGACGGTGGACGTGCCGGTCGATCTGCCGGTCGCCGCGGCTCAGCCCAAGCAGCGGCCGAACAAGCCGCTCTACCTGACCGTCAAGTCCGACCTTTCGCTGGCCCTCGGCAACGATACGATCGCGGGCGGCGCGCTGGCGGGCACGCTCGACTCCATGACCGGAGCGGACCGCGAGCAGCGCATCTTTCTGAGGGCCGACAAGACCGTGCCCTATGGCGAGCTGATGCGCGTCATGAACCTTCTGCGCCGCGCGGGCTATCTCAAGGTCGCCCTCGTGGGGCTCGAGGAGATGCCGTCGGGCGGGGCCACGACGGCACAGGGGCAACCGATGCCGGGAGCGCCAGCGGCAAAATGACAACGGTACGCGAGTATCTGGAGCCTCAATGGCGCCGTTGGCGCCGCTGGGCCGTTGCGGGCACGCTGGTGCTCGGCCTGCACGTCGGCGGCGCGGCGGCCGCGCTGTGGCAGTGGCCGGAGGAGGAGTATGACGAGGCACCCGAGGGCGCGATGGTGCTGGAGCTTGCGCCGATGGCGATCGCCCCGCCCGAGGAGCGCCAGGACCTGACGCCGGGCCCGCTGTCGGAGGATTCGGTCCCCACGCCGCCTGTCGAGGAGGTGAAGGAGATGCGGCCGGAGGAGATCCCCCCGGTCGAGGAGTCCCCGCTCGCGCCCAATCCCGAGGTCGCGCTCGAGAAGGTGAACCCGGTCGAGGAGCAGGAGGAGGAGAAGGAGGTCAAGCCGCAGGAGCTGGTGCAGGCGCAGATGGTTGCCGCCTCGCTTGCGAGCGCGCCGCCTCCGATGGAGATCGCCGCCCGCGACGTCACCAAGGCCGCCGCTCCCGTGCAGGGCAACTCGCGCAAGCCGAACCAGGCGACGCTCTCCTGGCAGCGGGCGCTGCATCTGCATCTCAACAAGCACAAGCGCTATCCGGGCGAGGCGCGCAGCCGCCGCGTGCAGGGCGTCGTGACGGTGACCTTCGCCATCGACGACAAGGGGCGCGTCCTCAGCAAGAAGATCACCAAGGGCTCAGGCTCGCCGCTGCTCGACGCCGAGGCGCTCGAGATGCTCTCCCGGGCCAACCCCTTGCCTGCCCCGCCCGAAATGGCCCAGGCCGGCGTTCACAAGCTCTCGCTCCCCATCCAGTTCAATATTCGATAGTGGCCGTTTCGCCACTCCGTGTACGCCGCGATGCGGCGTGTGCGGGGAATCCCCGTCGAGTAACTTGACATACTAAGTCATAATAGTATCCCTACCCAAGGGTTAACACACCCGTAGATACACGGTGCCAGGCAGCAAGCGACCCACCATCGGTATCGAAGTATTTCAGATCTTTGGGGAGCTCACGATGAGTTTGGGGGATGAGATGACCCGCGGCTGGACGCTGCCGGGCACGGGGGCCGATGTGCCTTCGTTCGGGGCAGTGTCGCTGGGGCTTGCGACCGCGCTCATGGCGACGGGCGCGGTGGCGCAGGAGAACGCGCCGGAGGATCAGACGTCGCTGCCGCCGCTCGAGGTGACGGCCAAGAAGGCGACGGCGAAGAAGAAGAAGCCGGTTGCCAAGAAATACACCGCGCCTGCCACCTCACCGGCTCCTGTTCCGTTCCAGCCGCAGGAGCCTGAGCCCTCACCCGAACTGACCCAGAACGAGGCGTTCACGCCGGGCACGGGCAATTCCTTGCAGGCCGGCACCGGCATCGGCCGCCTCCCGGGCTCGGTGCAGGATCAGCCGCAGGTCGTCAACGTCGTTCCCCAGCAGCAGTTGCGCCAGCAGAACACGACCTCTGTGGAGCAGGCGCTCCGCAACGTCCCGGGCGTCACGGTCGCGATCGGCGAAGGTGGCGGCGGCTTCAACGGCGACCAGTTCCGCGTCCGCGGCTTCGAGGCCAAGGGCGACCTCTACCTCGACGGTCTGCGCGACTTCGGCGTCTACGTCCGCGACAGCTTCGCCACCGAGGAGGTCCAGGTTCTGAAGGGGCCATCGTCGCAGACGTTCGGCTCGGGCACCACGGGCGGCGTCATCAACCTGCGCCAGAAGTCAGCGCACCTCGGCGACGCTTCGAGCTTCGATTTCAGCGTCGGCACCGACAGCCTGTATCGCGGCGTCATCGACGTGAACAAGCAGGTGAACGCCACCACGGCGATGCGCGGCGTGGCCCTCTATCACGATCAGGACATGGCGGACCGCGATCACGTCGAGTCGCAGCGCTGGGGTTTCCTGGGCTCGATCGGCCTGGGTCTCGGCACCGACACGACGTGGATCGTCAACTACATGCATCAGTCGGGCGACCGCACACCCGATTACGGCGTGCCCAACATTCTGGGCACGGGGCAGGCGCGCGGCCAGCCGGCGACCGAGCTCGGCGTTCCGCGCTCGACGTTCTACGGCAAGGCGTCGGATCATGACGAGACCGACATCGACATCATTACGTCGCGGCTTCAGCATCAGGTGAACAGCAACCTGACACTCTACAACGATAGCCGTCTGGCCTTCTATTCGCGCGACTTTGCGACCACTGTACCGGGCTGCACAGGCGCCTGCGCCGACGCCTTCCTCGCCGGCGGCAATCCTCAAGTGTCGTTCGGCGGCGGCAATCCGGCCTATAAGCAGGAGGCGTGGGGCTTCCAGAACATTTCGAGCGCGTTCGCGCGCTTTAATACGGGAGGGCTGAAGCACGAAGCCGTCGCGGGCGTCGATGTCTTCTATCAGGAAGACGATCGTCCGGGCTGGTCGCAGGTCGGCAAACCGACGGGCAATCCCATCCCGACGAACACTCCGATCCTCACGCCGGGCGTGACCTACAACGAGCGCTATCCGCTGGTCCGCACGCCCGCCAACGACCGTTTCGGTGACGGCACCGAGGTTGGCCTCTTTGCGAGTGCCCGCGTCTGGTTCACGCCGGAGCTGTCCGTCCTCGGCGGTATCCGTTGGACGTGGTTC
>DAITBB010000015.1:29343-51217 GCA_036823975.1 Hyphomicrobium sp. | reverse complement strand
ACCGGTCGATCGAAACTCCGAGGGTGACTATTGGAGCCCGCGCGTCAGCGTCATCTGGGAGCCGACGAGCGCTCAGACTTACTACGTGTCGTGGAGTCGCTCCGCCTCGCCCGTAGGCCAGTTCGTGACGAACGCGCTGAACCCGATCGGCAGCGACCCGATCCAGGGACTTGTCGAGGAGAATGAAACCTACGAGGCGGGCTTGAAGTATAGCTTCCTCGAGGGAAGGCTCGGCTTCACGGCGTCGATCTTCCAGGTCGACAAGAATAACGCCTCGGCTCCCGATGGTCTCGGCAACATCGTGCTGACCGGTGAGGAGCAGCGTGTCCGCGGTGTCGAGATCGGCCTCACCGGTCAAGTGACGCGGGCCTGGACTGTCGCAGCCGGATATACCTATCTGGACAGCGAGATCCGCGACTCGGCGACTGCGGCCAATATCGGCCACAGAGTCGGCGGCGTGCCCGACAATGCCTTCAGCATCTGGACCACCTATAACCTCTCGGAGAGCATCATCTCCGGGCCCGGCAAGTGGACCATCGGCGGTGGCATCCTGTATCAGTCCGATATGTTCTCGGTGAACAACAGCGCCAACCAGTACGTCATTCCGGAACTCTTCAGCCTCGATGCGATGATCGCTTACGAGATCGACGGATGGCGCTTCGCCCTCAACGGCTACAACCTGACGGACGAGCTGAACTACGACCAGTCCTTCAACAACCGCGCGACGCCGAGCGCCGGCACGACGGCCATCTTCTCGATCGGCAAGAAGTTCTGATCGGGCGCGACGCCTGCGACGAAACGAGGGCGGAAGGGCGCTTGCGCGGCCTTCCGCCCTTTTGCATTGTGAAAGGCTGACGACGGATGGCGGCGCTCTCCCGAGAGGCCGCGACGCGGGGGCCGGAGGCACACATTTATCTTGATTTTTCAGGTCATCTATTGCTGATGTGCGGGCCATCGGCATCGCGCAGCGACGGCGGCGGTCTGGCGCGAAGGTAGGCGGATGCGCATGAGCGCGGATGTGAGAATCGAGGACGATTTCGAGCTTGCGGTGGCCGAGCCCGGCACCCGCTTCCGCACGCTCTATGTCCGCGTCCAGCCGCCGGAGGCGACCGAGACGGAAACGGTGTCGCCCGGCGAGATGCGCGCCCGCGCCGTGGCCGGATGCGCCGCCTCGCAGGTCGCCTGGGCGCATGGCCTTCTCAACGGCACGGGCGTCGCTCGCGATCCCGAAGCGGCGTTCCGCTGGTTCGTGCGCGCCGCCGGCAGCGGCAATGCCGATGCGCTCAACATGCTCGGCCGCTGCCACGAGTTCGGCTGGGGCACGGCTCCCGATCCGGCCGAGGCCGTGCGCTGCTACACGGCTGCCGCCGAGAAGGGGCACGCCTGGGGCGAATTCAATCTCGGCACGCTCTACGCGCAGGGCCGTTTCGTTACGCAAGATACGGAGAAGGCCTTGAGCCTGCTCGTGCGCTCGGCCCGCCGCGGCAACCCGAAGGCGATGAATATGATCGGCCGCTATCGGGAAGGATCCGACACGCCGCGCCGGCGCGAGCGCTCGGCCGCGCTCTGGTATCGCTGGGCCGCCGAGCGCGGCTGCTTCCGCGGCGCGTTCCACCACGGCCGCCATCTGATCGATGCCGGACGGATGAGCGACGGAATTCGGTGGGTCGTCACGTCCTTGTCCCATGCGCCGCAGGATTTCCGCGACGAGGCCGTCGCCTATCTCGCCGCGCACCCGTCGCCGCAGGTCCGCGAGCTTGTGGCCGGGATCGGAAATTCCGAGCGGGGGGCCGCGTCGTGAACGTCAATGTGCGGGATGTCGCCGCCGACAGGCAGGCGAAGGCCAACCGGCGCGCGGCCTTGATGCGCCAGCTCCGCCAGTGGCATTGGATCAGCGGCGCCGTGAGCCTGGTGTCGATGCTGCTGTTCGCCATCACCGGTCTCACGCTCAATCATTCCTCCCTGTTCGAATCGAAGGCCGCCACCACGACGGCCGAAGGCACCCTCGCCGCCGAGGCCGTGGCCGGCCTGGCGGACGGGCCGAAGTCGGGGCGCGCGGCGGTCCCCGCCGATCTTGCCGCCGCGATTGCCGGCGCCGTCGGCGTCGATGTCGCCGGTCGCGAGGCGGAATGGTCCGACGGCGAGATCTACATTTCGCTCCCCCGGCCGGGAGGCGATGCCTGGGTCTCCGTCGAGCGCGACGGCGGCGCCGTCACCTACGAGCGCACGGACCGCGGCTGGATCTCCTACTTCAACGACCTCCACAAGGGGCGCCATGCGGGCGCCGCCTGGAGCCTGTTCATCGACGTGTTCGCGCTCGTGAGCATCGTCTTCTGCGTCACCGGGCTCCTGCTTCTCCAGATGTATTCCGCGAGCCGCACCTCGACGTGGCCCATCGTCGGCTTCGGCCTCGGCCTTCCGCTGCTGCTCGCCATCTTTCTCATTCACTGAACGCAACACGCCACAAGCGAGGATGATAATGCGCATTCTGTTCACGTTCGGTCTGACCGGCCTCATGGCGGCGCCCGTGCTGGCGGCCGACATGGAGATCTCGGTGGAGATTCCGAAGCTCGACGTCTCGGAGTATCACCGCCCGTATGTCGCCATCTGGCTCGAGGGTCCGGGCCAGAAGGTCGCCGCCAATCTTGCCGTCTGGTACGACGTCGCCAACGCGAAGAAGGAAGGCGACAAGTGGCTCAAGGACCTGCGCACGTGGTGGCGCCGCGCCGGCCGCTCGCTCACTGTTCCCGCCGACGGCCTGACGAGCGCGACGCGCGCACCGGGCACCCATGTGGTGAAGATCGACGCCGCTCATCCGGCGCTCAAGGATCTCGCCGCGGGCGAGTATCAGCTCATCATCGAGGCCGCCCGCGAGGTGGGCGACCGCGAGGTCGTGCGCATTCCGTTCCAGTGGCCGCCCGCGCAGGGCACCGCGCTCACCGCCAAGGGCGAGCATGAGCTGGGTGCCGTCGCCGTCAACGTCACGCCCTGATCCGAGCCGGGAGAAAACCGATATGACAACGTTCCATCGCACTGCCGTCGCCGCTGTCGCGTTCGCGCTGCTCGTCCCCGTGACGGCCGCCGAGGCGCACAAGGCCTGGCTCCTGCCTTCGTCCACCGTGCTCTCCGGCAAGGAGGGCCTCGCCGTCACGATCGATGCGGCCGCCTCGAACGATCTCTTCTTCTTCGACCACCGCCCGTTGCCTCTGCGCGGCCTCACCGTGACGGCCCCGGGTGGCGCAGCGGTGACGCACGAGCACGAGAGCACCGGCAAGTACCGCACCACGTTCGACGTTCCGCTGAAGGACGCGGGCACCTATCGCATCGCCCTCGTCAATGACGGCCTCTTCGCCAGATACAAGGAGGACGGCAAGCAGAAGCGCTGGCGCGGCAAGGCCGAGGACCTCGCCAAGCAGATCCCCGCCGGCGCGACGGATCTCGTCGTCACGCAGTCGCAACGCCGCCTCGAGACGTTCGTCACCGTCGGCGCGCCCGACGAGGCCGCGCTGAAGCCGACCGGCGCCGGGCTCGAGCTTCTGCCCGTCACGCATCCCAACGACCTGTTCGCCAATGGCGAAGCGGAGTTCAAGCTCGTGCTCGATGGCAAGCCGGCCGCCGGCGTGAAGGTGGAGATCGTGCGCGGCGGCATCCGCTACCGCAACAAGCTCGGCGACGTCACCGTGACGACCGACGAGAACGGCGCCTTCAAGTACACGTGGCCCGAAGCCGGTATGTACTGGATGGAAGCTGCCGTCACCGACGACAAGACGAGCGTCAAGGACGCCAAGGAGCGCCGCGCGAGCTACGCGGTGACGCTCGAGGTTCTGCCCGAGTGAGCCCTTCGGCGGCCGCGCGACCGAAACCGTCCGAGCGGCGTGTCCTCATTCCGCTCGACGTTGCGGTGCCGCCGTCGCTCGCGGCGCTGCGCGTGCTCGATGTCGTCACGCTCGGCGGCGCCACCATGGGCACGAATTGGTCCGTCAAGATGGCCGTGCCGCCGCGCACCGATCTCGCGCCGCTCGCGGAGGGCATCGAGGCGGTGCTCGCCCGGGTTGTCGCCGAGATGAGCCCGTGGGAAGCGGACTCCGACTTGAGCCGCTTCAACGCCGCCCCCGCCGGGACGGCCCAGACGTTGCCGGGCGGCTTCTTCAAGGTGCTGTCGGCAGCGCTCCATTGGGCGGCGGCCAGCGGCGGCGCCTTCGATCCGACGGTGGGGCCCTCGGTCGCGCTGTGGGGATTTGGCCCCGCTCCGGCGGACGTCTTTCCCGCCGCCTCCGAGATTGACAGGGCGGCAGCGCGGAGCGGCTGGCAGCGGATCCGCCTCGATCCCGAAACGCAGACCGCGGTGCAGCCCGGCGGCGTCGCCATCGACCTCTGCGCCATCGCCAAAGGCTTTGCCGTCGACGAGGTCGCACGCTTCCTGCGCAGCCGCGGCATCGCCAATATGCTCGTCGAGATCGGCGGCGAGCTGCGCGGCGAAGGTTTGAAGCCCGATGGCGCGCCCTGGTGGATCGCCTTCGAGCGCCCGCGCGGGGCCGCCGCCGCCACATTGCCCGAGACGCTGCTGGCGCTGGCCGGCCGCTCGGTCGCCACGTCAGGTGACGAGCGCCGCTACTTCGAGCATGGCGGCCGCCGCTACGCCCACACCATCGACCCGCGCACCGGCGCCCCCGTCGCGCACGATCTGGTCTCCGTCACGGTCGTAGCCGGAGACTGCATGACGGCGGACGCCCTGGCGACCACGCTCACGGTGCTGGGGCCCGACGAAGGGCCGCGCTTTGCCGAGCACCATCGCCTGGCCGCCCGGCTCGTATCCTTGAAGGACGGCATGCTCTCCGAGCATCTGAGCCCGGCCATGTGCGCCATGCAGGATTAACCGGATGCGAGGCTGCGGCCCCGAACGCGCGTTCCTGGCGTCAAATTCACTTGACCGGCCGGCGTTCTCGCGGATGCTGTGCGGCATGCGTCCCTGGGTCCGCCCGCTTCTGCACGCCCTGATGCTCGTCGTCGCCTTCAGCGTCGCCGGGCTCAATGGCTATGCGTCGGCGCTCGCGTGTCACGCCGGCGCATCCCATACGTTGGACACGTCCCACACGCACGGCCCTCACGGTCCGGCCAGCCATGACGCGAACGTCTCGGCGGAGGACGATGCCGCGCTGAGCCATGCCCACGCCACCCCCGATGGGCACGCGGGAGCGCACGGGATGCACGTCCCGGATGCGAACGGAGATGCGCCGTCCAAGGGCGATCCCGCGTCGTGCAAGCATGTGCATGTGCACTGCTGTGCCACGTTCGCCATGACGCCGGCCGAATGCGGGCTGGTCATGGCCTCCTACGCCCGCCCGCGGGCTCCCGTCGCGGATGCGCATATCCCCGCCGGCCAGCTCGCCTCCCCCCTGTTCCGTCCGCCTCGACACACGGCCTGATCGCGCCCTGCCGCGCCTCGCGTGGCCCGCGCGCCTCATGACAGCCGCCCCCGGAGCGCTTCGCGCCAAGGCCGCATGACACCGGCCGCGCGTTCGCCATTCCGGGCGGACGCGGCTCCTGTCCCCTCACGACGAGGCTTTGAGCATGACCCCTTTCACGAAGGCGCTGATCGGCGCCGCGGGCCTGGCCATGGTTTTGATGTCGGCGACCGCGCACGCCCATGAGGGCCACGACGGCCATGACGACGGAGTGACTGCGCAGCCGGCCGTAACGGTGCCGCGCATCGCCGCCGAAGGATCGGACCTCGAGCTGGTCGCCACCGCCGACGGCCACACGCTCACGATCTATCTCGACCGCATCGCCACCAACGCGCCCGTCGCGGGCGCGAAGATCGAGGTTCTCGGCGAAGGCATCGCCGCGGGCGCGGCCAAGGAGATCGGTGAGGGCGTGTATCGCCTCGAAGGCCCTTGGGTGGACGAGCCCGGCAGCAAGGCGCTCACGTTCGCCGTGACGGCGGCCGAAGGCGCCGATCTCCTCGCCGGCGTCCTCGTCATCCCGGAAGAAGCGGCCCACGTGGAGGCCGACGCGGCCATCTGGATGCGCCCCGAGGTGTGGCTGGCGTTGGCCGCGGCCGCGCTCGCCGGCTTCTCCTTCGCGTTCGCGTTCCGCCCCTTGCGGCTGCCCCCGGACGCGGAGGACACGCACGCGCAAGCCCACGCGCCGCGCTCCCCGCCCCCGGCGAGCGCTCTGCCGCTCGTTATCCTCGCGGTCGCGCTTGCCGTGCTGGGCCCGCGTCCCGTCTTCGCGCACGACGGCCACGACCACGGCGACGAGAGCCCCGCGCCGGTCGCAGGCGCCGTAGCGCCTGTCAAGCTCCCGAGCGGCGAGGTGTTCCTGCCCAAGGCCACGCAGCGGCTCCTGAAGCTCCGCACACAGGTTGCGGTCCGGAGCACGGCGCAGGCGGGCAAGGAGCTGATCGGCACCGTAATCGCGGACCCGGCCCACGAAGGGCGTGTCCAGGCGCCGATGGACGGCCAGATCGAGCTGGCGGCCGGCGAGCTGTCCTACGTCGGCAAGCCGGTGCGTGCGGGCGAGGTGCTGGCGCTCCTCGCGCCCGCCATGCCCGTCTACGAGCGCGGCACGCTGCAGCAGGTGACGGCGGACGTCGAAGGCAAGCTCCGCATCGCCGAGCAGAAGCTCGCCCGCCTGAGCCGCATCTCCGGCGACTACATTCCTCAACGCGAGATCGACGATACGCGGACGGAGATCGAATCCCTGCGCGAGCAGAAGCGCGTGCTCGAGCCGAAGGCCGCCGAGCGCATGGAGCTGAAGGCGCCCGTCTCCGGCATCATCTCCGTCGCCAACGTGCGGGCGGGCCAGGTGGTGAGCGCGCGCGACACGCTGTTCGAGGTCGTGGACCCCACCCGGATCTGGATCGAGGCCATCGGCATTGCCGGCACCGATGAGCAGACCCCCGTCGCCGACGCCACGGCGGTGGATGCGGAAGGCCACAGGATCCCGCTCAGCTACATCGGCCGCGCGCCCTCCCTTCGCCAGCAGGCCCTGCCGATCCTGTTCAAGGTCGACGAGCCGCATGCCTCCATGACGATCGGCGCCACCGTCAAGGTGCTCGTCCTGCATGGCGCGGCGGTCGAAGGCGTGATCGTGCCGGTCGCGGCGGTCGTGCGCGCCGCCAACGGTCTGCATCACGTCTGGGTCAAGGTCGCGCCCGAGCGCTTCGCGCCGAGGCCCGTCCGCACGCTACCGCTGGACGGCGAGCGCGTGGTCGTGACGGCGGGCCTTGCGGACGGCGACCGCGTCGTCGTCCAGGCCGCCGAGATCGTCAATCAGGTGCGCTAGACCCGAAGGAAACGCCGATGTTCAACGCCATCGTCCGCGCCAGTCTCTCGCGCCGCCTTCTCGTGCTCGCCGCGGCGCTCGCGATGAGCGTCTACGGCCTCATGGCGCTCGCCCGCCTGCCCGTGGACGTGTTTCCGGACCTCAACCGGCCGACGGTCACGCTGATGACGGAGGTCGAAGGGTTCGCCCCCGAGGAGGTCGAGCAGCGCGTGACCTTCCCCATCGAGACGGCCATGAACGGCATGGCGGGCGTGACGCGCGTGCGCTCCGTCTCGAGCGTCGGCCTCTCGATCGTCTACGTCGAGTTCGACTGGTCCTCCGAGATCTACCGCGCACGCCAGCAGGTCGCCGAGCGCCTGCAGCTCGTGCGTGCGCAGCTTCCGCCGGGCATCACGCCGCAGATGGGACCGATCTCGTCCGTGATGGGCGAGATCATGCTGATCGCCATGTCGAGCGAAAGCGTCGACCCGATGGCCTTGCGCGAGCTGGCGGACTTCACCGTGCGCCCGCAGCTCCTGACGGTGCCCGGCGTCTCTCAGGTTATCCCGATCGGCGGCGAGGTGCGCCAGTACCGCGTCATCCCGGATCCGCGCCGCATGGCCGGCCTCGACATCAGCTTCGCGGCCATCCAGGAGGCGATCAAGGCGTTCGGCGTCAACACCGGCGGCGGCTTCGTGGACCAGCGCACGCGCGAGTTCCTGATCCGCAACATCGGCCGCTCGACGCGCATCGAGGATCTGCGCGAGCTGGCGGTCGCCTATCGTGACGGTCAGGCGGTGACGCTGAGCCAGGTCGCCGATGTCGATTTCGCGGCGCGCACCAAGCGGGGTGACGCCGGCTTCAACGGCAAGCCGGCGGTCATCCTCGGTGTCCAGAAGCAGCCGGGCGCCGACACCGTGACGATCACGCGCGAAATCGAGCGCATGCTGCCCGAGCTGCAGCGCGTGATGCCGGACGGCGTGCGCGTGACGGACGTCCAGTTCCGTCAGGCGACGTTCATCGAGGCCTCCATCGGCAACGTCGAGCGCGTGCTCGCCGAGGCGCTGGTCGTGGTGGCGGTGGTGCTGTTCGCCTTCCTCCTCAACTGGCGGACGACGTTGATCTCGCTGCTCGCGATCCCGTTCTCGGTGCTGACGACCGTCATCGTCTTCGAGCTGATGGGCCTCTCGATCAACACGATGACGCTCGGCGGCCTCGCCATCGCCATCGGCGCGCTCGTGGACGACGCGGTGGTGGACGTGGAGAACATCTATCGGCGCCTCGGCCTCTATCGCGCCGCCGGCGGCCGCGACCGCCGCACGACGCAGGAGGTGGTGGCGGACGCCTCGATCGAGGTGCGCAGCGGCATCCTCTACGCGACCGCGATCATCGTCCTCGTCTTCCTGCCGCTGTTCGCTCTGTCCGGCATCGAGGGGCGCCTGTTCGCGCCGCTCGGCATTGCCTTCATCGTGTCGATCCTGGCGAGCCTCTGCGTCTCCATGACCGTCACACCCGTGCTGTGCTTCTGGCTGCTGCCGTCCATGACGTCGTTTTCGGAGCACGAACGCCCGCTTGTGCGTGTGCTGAAGCGCTGGCAGCGGCGCGGTCTCGCGTGGAGCTTCGAGCGGCCCGCGTTCGTGGTCGGGATGCCCGTCGCCGCGGTGGCGGCGGCGATCGTCGCCGCTACGATGCTGCCGCGCGCGTTCCTCCCGCCCTTCAACGAGGGGACGGCGCTGGTCAGCCTCTCGTTCCAGCCGGGCATCAGCCTCTCCGAATCGGACCGCCTGGGGCGCCTTGCGGAAACCATCGTCGGCGAGGTTCCCGAGGTGCACTCCGTCGGCCGCCGCACGGGCCGGGCCGAGCTCGACGAGCATGCCGAAGGCGTGCATGTGAGCGAGATCGACCTCGACATCGCGCCCTCGGCGCGCGACCGCGAGGCGGTGCTGGCGGATATCCGCGGCCGTCTCTCCGTCCTGCCCGCGTCCGTGACGGTCGGCCAGCCGATCGCCCACCGCCTCGATCACATGCTCTCGGGCGTGCGCGCCCAGGTCGCCCTCAAGATTTATGGCGACGATTACGACACGCTGCGAAGCCTGGCCGCCGATTTCGAGACGCGCCTGAAACGCATCCCCGGCATCGTCGACCTGCAGAGCGAAAAGCAGGTGCGCATTCCCGAGCTTCAGGTCCGCGTCGACTACGAGAAGGCAAAGCGCTACGGCCTCAACCCGAGTGCGGTCACGGGCGCGCTCGAAACGCTGTCGAACGGACGCGTCGTCTCCGAGATCGTCGATCAGCAGAAGCGTTTCGACGTCGTTCTGCGCCTCTCGGATGCGGATCGCACGACGCACGCGCTGAGCGACATGCTGATCGAGAGCCCGGCCGGACGCATTCCGCTGAGCGCGGTGGCGGACGTGCGCGAGACGGACGGCCCGAACCAGATCCTGCGCGAGAACGGACGCCGCCGCATCGCCGTGCTCGCCAACACCGATGGCTCGGATATGGCCGGCATCGTCGAGGCCGTGCGGCGCGAGATTGCCGCGGCGGCGCTTCCGCAGGGTTATTTCACGGCTCTCGAAGGCCAGTTCCAAGCGCAGGAGGAGGCGTCACGGCGGATCGCGCTTCTCTCGCTCGCCTCGCTCGCGCTCATCTTCGTGGTGCTCTACACCCGCTATCGCTCGGCGGCGCTCGCCCTCATCGTCATGGGCAACGTGCCGCTCGCGCTCATCGGCAGCGTCGCCGCGCTCTGGATCGCGGGCCAGCCGTTCTCGGTCGCAAGCGCGATCGGCTTCATCACACTTGCTGGCATCGCCACGCGCAACGGCATCCTGAAGATCAGCCATTACATCAACCTCGTCCTCTTCGAGGGCGAGAGCTTCGGGCAGCGCATGGTGATCCGCGGCACGCTCGAACGCCTGACGCCGGTTCTGATGACGGCGCTCGCGGCCGGCATCGCGCTCGTGCCGCTCATGATCGGCGCCGACGAGCCCGGCAAGGAGATCCTGCATCCGGTCGCCATCACGATCTTCGGCGGTCTCGTCACGGCCACCCTTCTCGATGCGATCCTGACGCCAGTTCTCTTCATGCTGTTCGGGCGAAAGCCTCTGGAGCGCCTCGCAGCGGAGACGCGGGACGCCGCCCACGCGGAAGCCTTCTGATTTCGATGGTAACGAAAGGAGCACTCTATGATGAAACGCATCGCTGCCGGATGGATCGCGCTGGCGCTCGGCGCGGGCCTCGCGCTCGCGGACGCAGACCACGATCACGACGTGCACGATCACGAGCCGAGGCACGGCGGCCTCCTCGTGCACAGCGGGGATCATCACCTCGAGCTTGTCGCGGCCGGCGGCACCATCGACCTCTACGTCACGCAGCCAGATGGCCAGGAAAAGGACGTGAGCGGAGCCAAGGCGACGGCCACCGTGCTCGCGAACGGCAAGACCGAGACCGTGCCGCTCGCGCCCGCGGGCGCCAATCTCCTCAAGGGCACCGGAGCCTTCAATGCCGGCAAGGACACGACGGTCGTGATCTCGCTGACCATGCCGGGCCATGCGCCCGAGCAGACCCGGTTCCGCCTCGATTAGGCCGGGCACGTGAGAGCAATGCGAGGAGGGAGGCGAAGCCGCATCCCTCCCACCGCGCGGCGGCGGTCCATTCATGTGGGACTCCATTTATTGGGAATTTGGCCCTAGCCGCTTGAGCACGGGCGTGAAATTGCCGTTACGAGGGAATCCGGCATGTCGCGACGTATTGCGAACACTGGCTGGGTTCAGTAATGAGGAGACGGGACAGGTCGGCAAGGGACCGTCCGCGATCACAGTGTCATGATGCTCGGGCTTTTCCGACTTAAGTGGAAACCGCACTTACGCCGGTCTCGCTCCTCATCGGAATCGATCCCTCGATCGCTTCCGGCCTCTCCGGGAAGAGGTGACGCAAGACGTGTTCGACCTCTCGGATAGGAGAGGGAGGGCTTCCGAGCGAAGCGACGGGTGAGGGGGATCGGACGATTCCACGCGAATCCAAAAGACACGACGGCTCGAGCGCGGGATACGCGAGCGCGAGGCAGCGGCCCGAATGACCGGCAAGGCTGAACAGCGTCGTCCGTGGGCTGTTGCGATCCTATTGCTCGCTCTGATCGGCGTGGCCCTCGTCGGGCCCGTTCTGATCGGCGCACGCGACGGCGCGCCGCTTCCGGGCGCCACCGTTCAGGCGGACTCGCGCGAGACCCTCGCCATCGCTGCGCCGCTCGTGATCCACGCCGCCCCGCGCGTTACCATCGAACGCGGCAACGTCGGCCTCGTCGGCGAGAACGCGCCCGCGAGCAGTGCCGGCAAGCTCTTCCGCACGCTCGTGCTCGGCGGCAGCTCCCATCTTATGCTCGGCGGCGCCCATGTCGTGGTCGACAGTGCCCCTCCCGCGGCGGCGCGGGCCTCGGAGGCGCAGGCGCTCTCGGATCCGGCGGAGCCTCTCGGATTGCTCGTCGCAGCGCTGGCGGAGCTCAAGTTCCGCGCGCTGACCGTCATTGATACGTCTGTCTCGATCCGCTCCGATAGCGGCGAGATCCTGGCCCTCGACGACGTCGATGCCGAGATCGCGACGGACCGCAATGGGCTCGTGAAGGCCAAGGGGCAGGTGAGGCTGCGGGGCGAGCCCCTCGATTTCGAGGTCACCGTCGCGGCCCATCCCGGACGCACCGATGACGAGGACGCGCCCCTCAGGGTGAGCGCCAGAATCGGCGGCAAGCTATTCACCACCTCGTTCGACGGTCGCCTCACGCTTGGCGAGCGCGGCAAGATCACGGCGGAGACGGCAGATCTCGCGATCCCGGATCTGCGCAAGGCCGCCGACTGGCTCGGCGTGACCTGGCCCCAAGGGCGCGGCTTGAAGCAGTTCACGGCCAAGGGCGGGCTGACGCTGCGTCCGCGCTCGGTGTCGTTCGAGCACGCGGAGATCACTCTCGACGGCAACGCCGCGACCGGCGCGCTGACCGTGAGAGCCGGCGCTAATCGACCGATCATCGAAGGCACGCTGGCTTTTGCGGCGTTCGACATCGCGCCCTACATGCCCCCCGCCGAAACCTCCGCGCTCGTCCGGGCCTCGGAATGGGCCCTGGGTCTGCGCATGCCGGGGTCTGCGGAGCCCTCCTTCTTGCGCGCGACCGATGCCGACCTACGCGTTTCCGCCGCCAACCTCACCAACGGCGCGACGCGTTTGGGGCGCCTCGCCGCCAGCCTCTCGGTGAAGGACGGCAAGCTCTTCGGCGAGCTGGCGGAGCTCGAGCTCGATCAGGGCGGCAAGGGCGAGAGCCAGTTCACCGTCGACGTGACGGGGCCCGAGCCGCGCTTCACCGTCCGCGCCGACCTGGACGACATCGACCTGACGATGCTGATGGCGGGCCGCGCCGTCCCGTCTGTCGTCGAGGGCATCGCCGACGTCGACTTCAACCTTGCCGCCCGCGGCGCGAGCGAGGCGGAGATCATGGAGACGCTGTCCGGTACGCTCTCGCTGGACATGCAGGAAGGCGCCCGCCTCGGCATCGACGTCGAGAAGCTGGCGGAAGCGGCCGCAGCCACGCCGCCGCGCGGCTGGGGTCCCGCGGGCGCCCGCACGACGGCGCTCGAGACGTTCGTCGCGCAGCTCTCCGCCGCCGACGGGGTTTTGACGGCCAAGACCGTGCAGGCCCGCGGCCCCGATCGCGCCGTGTCCGTAACGGGATCCATCGATATCGACAAGAGCGCCGTCGATCTCGTACTGTCGCTCGAACGCATCGAGGCGGCATCGGGAGAAGTCTCGGCGAGCCCGGCGGGCGCGTTCCGCATTCGCGGTCCGTGGGCAGCGCCCGCGATCAGCCCCGCGCCGCCGAGCAGGGACGCACGAAGCGCTACGCCGGCTGCCAATCCGGGCTGAGTATCGCGCGCACCCGAACAACCGGGCCGGGGGCACTGCCTCCACGGTCCGGCGCCAGGAGGGCGAAAGAGCATGGCGCTCGCGCCAGAGGAAATCCAACGCTACAAGCGCCACCTGCTGCTGCATGAGATCGGCGGCCAGGGCCAGGCGAAGCTGAAAGCCGCGCGCGTGCTGGTGGTCGGCGCCGGCGGACTCGGCAGCCCGATGCTGCTCTATCTCGCCGCCGCCGGCGTCGGCACGCTGGGCCTCATCGACGACGACACCGTCTCACTCGACAATCTGCAGCGCCAGATCGTGCACGCCACGGCGGACGTCGGCCGCCCGAAGGTCGCGAGCGCCCGCGACGCCATCGCCGCGCTCAACCCGCACGTCGCCGTCGAAGCGTTCGAGACGCGTCTCGATGCGGCGAACGCCGCCGATATCGTCGCCCGCTTCGATCTCGTCGCGGACGGATCCGACAACTTTGCGACACGCTTCCTCGTCTCGGACGCCTGCTATTTCGCGCGCCGCCCGCTCGTTCATGCCGCGGTCGGACCCTTCGACGGCTACCTGACGACCCTGAAGCCGTTCGAGACCGCGCCGGACGGCAAGCCCTATCCGAGCTATCGCTGTCTGTTCCCCGAGGCGCCGCCCGACGGGCTCGTCGCCAACTGCGCGGAGGCGGGGGTGCTGGGCTCGGTCGTCGGCGTCATCGGCACGTTGCAGGCAACGGAGGTGATCAAGGAGATCACGGGCCTCGGCACCTCGCTCGCCGGCCGCCTCCTGCTCTACGATGCCAAGGAGACACGCTTCGAGACGCTGCGCGTGGCCTGGGATCCCGACAATCCGTTGACAGGCGAGCGCCCCACGATCCGCGATCTCTCGCTCCACGCGACAGAAGCCTCCGTCTGTTCCCGTGGTGACGGCACGGTCGTCGGGTCGCCCTCATGATCGAGGCCGCCCGAAGGATCGGAAAGACCGCGCGATGAGGCTGATCGGTGACGTGCTCTATGTCTTGACCTGCCTCGTCCGCGCCGTTCGCGACGCGCTCCTTCGACGCGGGCGGTGCCGCTATGCGGCGCACACGGACATCAAGGCCCCGCGCGACGCCGTCTGGCGCGTCCTGACCGCGCTCGAGATCGTCTTCGAAGGGGCTCAGCCGATTGTGATGAAAATGGCGCCGCGCCCCGGCGCGCCCGGCGTCTTGGAGGGGACGGTCACGTTCGGTGAGCGCAGCCTGGCGATGGCTGTCCGCGAGATCGAGAGCCGGCCTCCCGAGGCGATCCTGATGGAGATCCTCGAGGAGGGAAGCGATCCCCAGGTCGCCCTCGGCCATGACTACTACGTCGCCTGCGTCCTGGAACCCAGGGGCGAGATGGCCACGCGCCTCTCGATCCTGCACGAGCTGACGCACAGGCACTTTGCGGGCCGCCTGCTGGTGCCCCTCGGCGCCCGCTTCAACGCGCGCCGTTTCAAGACCTACTGCGAGAAGGAGGCGGGGACGGCGGAAGCACCGGCCTCGCGCCTCGGTGCCGCGCTGATGACCGGCGCGCTCACCTATGCGAGCTTCGGCTATCTCTTCGACTGGACGTTCGCCGCCATCCTGCTCTTGCTCTTGATCGTCCACGAAGGCGGCCATGCGCTCGCCATGCGCTGGGTGGGCCTGCCCGTGCAGGGCATCTATTTCATTCCGTTCATGGGCGGCGTTGCGGTCGCCGCCGCGCCCCATCGCACCGAAGCGGAGCGCGGCTTCGTGGCCTTGATGGGGCCCGGCTTCAGCCTCGTCTCGACGGCGGCGTTCCTGGCGGGCGCCCTGGCGACGGGCGATCCGCTGCTCGGGCAGCTCGCGTTCGCGAGCGCCATCCTGAATGGCCTCAATCTCGCGCCGGTCCTGCCGCTCGACGGCGGCCAGATCGTCGATGCCGCGCTCTCGCGCTCCGATCCCGAGTTCGTCTCGATCATCAATATGCTGGCGCTGATCGCGGGCACCGGCCTCTCGATCTACCTCGAATGGCACGTGCTGACGGCGCTGCTCGTTCTTACCGCGCCGATGGTGCTGCGCCCCGCCCAGGCACGCCGCGCCGCCCCCATCTCGGCCTCGGCGCGCACGTGGCTGCTCGCGGGCTATTTCGCCAGCATCGCCTTCTATGCGGCCATCGTCGCCCGCGTCCTGGTTTGACGCGGCCTGGCAGCCGAGCGCGCGGCAGCGCCCGGTCAGAACATCGCAGGGTGGACCTTGTCCGGCGGCGCATGGCCGTCCAGGAACGCCTTGATGTTGATGATCACCTTCTCGCCCATGTCGATGCGGCCCTCGATCGTGGCCGAGCTCATGTGCGGCAGCGCCAGCACCCGCTCGGAGGCGAGCAGCTTCGGGTTGATGGCGGGCTCGTGCTCGAACACATCGAGACCGGCGCCGGCGATGGTGCCGGCTTCGACCATGCGCGCCAGCTCGTTCTCGTCGATCACCTCGCCGCGGGCCGTATTGACGATGTAGGCCGTCGGCTTCAGGAGCTTGAGCCGCCGCGCCGAAAGCAGGTGATAGGTGGCGGGCGTGTGCGGGCAGTTGACCGACACGATGTCCATCCGGCTCAGCATCTGGTCGAGGCTTTCCCAGTAGGTCGCCCCCAGCTCCGTCTCGATGTCGGACGAGAGCCGCTTGCGGTTGTGATAGTGGATGTCGAGTCCGAACGCCTTGGCGCGCTGGGCGACCGCCTGGCCGATGCGCCCCATGCCGACGATGCCGAGACGCTTTCCGAAGATGCGGTGCCCCAGCATCCAGGTCGGCGACCAGCCGGCCCACTTCGTCTTCGGATCGCGCAGGTACGCGGCTCCTTCGCGCAGGCGCCGCGGCACGGCCAGGATGAGCGCCATCGTCATGTCGGCGGTATCCTCCGTCAGCACGCCCGGCGTGTTGGTGACGGTGATGGCGCGGTTGCGGGCGGTATCGAGGTCGACGTTGTCGACGCCGGTGCCGAAATTGGCGATCAGCCGGAGCTGCGGCCCGGCCTGCGAGATGACGGCGCGGTCGATGCGGTCGGTGACGGTGGGAACGAGGACGTCGGCGATCCGGGCGGCCTCGGCCAGCTCGGCCTGGGTCATCGGCTTGTCATCGGTGTTGAGGCGGGCGTCGAACAGCTCGCGCATCCGCGCCTCCACGACGTCGGGCAGCTTGCGCGTGACGATGACGACGGGCTTCTTCTGGAGGCTGGGCATGTCTCTTTCACCGGCGGCAGCGGGGTGGCCCGCGCGAAGCGAGCACCGCTCGCATCGAGACTGTGGACCACGCCCCGAAAAACTAAGGATTGAGACCGCGTTCGCGCCGCGTCAACGTATTGTGCAGCGCGAACGTGTCCGAGGATGACGCTGTGTCTAACAGAAGGTCATGTCCATGACAAAGTAATGGATGGATTGGGCGTGCGGGGAGCGCTTCGGAATGAGGATCATGCGCAGAGATTGGATGAGGGGAAGGCGGTGGTGGTCCGCCGTGTGCTGCGGCGCTCTTGGGCTTGCCGCGGTTTGCACCGGCTCGACCCTGCCGTCGACCGGGGCCATGGCCGGAGGCGCCGCCGCCGCGCCGCCTGCCCAGAAGTCGGAGACGGGCCTGCCCTTGCCGCGCTTCGCCAGCCTCAAGGCCGACCGCGTCAACCTGCGTGCCGGTCCTGGTACGGAATATCCGACCTCCTGGGTCTATCGCCGCGCCGGCCTTCCGCTCGAGATCCTGAGCGAGCTCGAAGGCTGGCGCCAGGTCCGCGATGCCGAGGGTGCAACCGGCTGGATCGTCCATTCGCTGCTCTCGGGACGGCGGACGGCGCTGGTGACGCCGTGGGACATGAAGCCGGGTCAGCCCGCACCGCAGGTGCCGGTCCGCACGCGCAAGAGCGAGACGTCGCGCCCGGTCGCGATTGTCGAGGCCGGCGTGATCGCCAACGTGCATCGCTGCGACGGGCGCTGGTGCAACGTCACGATCGACCGCTTCCGCGGCTACATGCTTCAGAAGCAACTCTGGGGCGTCTATGAGAACGAGGTTCTGAACTGACGGGGCTCAGGGCGTGATGCCCGCCCGGGCAATCGCATCGGCCCGGTGCGGTGCCACCCGTGGTCTCGGTGCCTGCGCGAGACGGGCTCAGGTCTTGGGCACGAGCCGCACGACCACGTCGATATGGCTCACGCGCATGCCTTCCGGAGGCTCGGGCAGGCCGTCGACGCGGATCGAATCGCCCGGGATATCCATCAGCTCCCCGTGCTCTTCGATGAAGAAGTGGTTGTGATTCGAGGTGTTGGTGTCGAAGTAGGCCTTGCCGCCATCGATCGCCAGCTCACGCAGCAACCCCGCTCCCGTAAACTGATGGAGCGTGTTGTAGACGGTGGCGAGCGACACATGCTCGCCCTGTGCCATGGCCTCGGCATGCAGCATCTCGGCCGAGACGTGGCGATCCTCGCCGCCGAACAGCAGCGCGCCAAGCGTCACGCGCTGGCGCGTGGGCCGCAGGCCCGCTTTCCGCAGGGTTTCCGCGATCGACGTTTGCAGCGGCTGCAACGGGCCCTCGGGGAGGGCATCCTCGCCCAGGCCGCCGTTCAGGTCGTCGCCCTTGAGATCGTCTAGGACGTCAGCGCTCATGATCGGATCGACTGCCACTCGGTTTCGACTTCGGGTTTGTTCGGCTCAGGTCTGATAGCCAGTCTATATGTGATGGCGAATAGGCCCGCTCGCAACGCGGCGGATGAGCGCCAGGCGAGAGGCCGGATAACACCAATTCCTTCAGTATAAAAGGATGCTTGGTGGACTGCAACCCGGTCTCAAGGTCCTGTTTTGCGGGCGATTCGGGCCATTGTGCCGCAGTCCCGGGCCGGGGGCCGCCCGCACGCCCTGGCGGCGACTTCTCTGGACAAGAGGCGCCCGCGGCCTGCCGTGACTTGACGGTGCCTGTTTATATCGATTGAACGTCAGGCGGATGTGCTAGACAACGCGGCTTGCGCGTGCGGGACAATACGCACGCCTGAGAGGGGAAGATAGGGATCTATGGCCGAGCGCCGTTCAAGCTACGACTTCGAGGATCTTCTGACGTGCGGCCGTGGTGAGCTGTTCGGGCCTGGAAATGCTCAGCTTCCGCTGCCTCCCATGTTGATGTTCGACCGCATCGCCCACATCTCCGAGAGCGGAGGCGCCAACGACAAGGGCCAGATCGTCGCCGAGCTCGCGGTTGCGGGCAACGAGCGCCTCGACTGGTTCTTCAAATGCCATTTCATGGGCGATCCCGTGATGCCCGGCTGCCTCGGTCTCGATGCGCTGTGGCAGTTGACCGGGTTCTTTCTCGGCTGGCTCGGCGCCCCGGGCCGCGGGCGCGCACTCGGCGTGGGAGAAGTGAAATTCACCGGCATGGTCCTGCCGACGGTCCAGAAAGTGGAATACGTCGTCGATCTGAAGCGCGTGATCCTGCGGCGCCTGAAGCTGGCCATCGCCGATGGAACGCTGAAGGCCGACGGCCAGGTGATCTATACGGCGACCGATCTGCGCGTCGGATTGTTCGACGCGGGCGAGGCGCCGGCAGCCGCGTAAGGCTCGTGCAGAGCGTGCGGAAGATGGCTTCGAGGCGAGGAAATCGATGAGACGGGTTGTCGTCACCGGCATGGGCATCGTGTCTTCCATTGGAAACACGGCCCAGGAAGTGCTCGCCTCGCTGCGCGAGGCGAAGTCCGGCATCGTCAAGGCCGACAAATACGCGGAGCTGGGCTTCCGCTGTCAGGTCCACGGCGATCCGAAGCTCGACTGGGAGGCCCAGGTTCCGCGCAAGCCGAAACGCTTCATGGAGGCGGGCGTCGGCTGGAACTACATCGCCATGGAGCAGGCGATCCGCGATTCCGGCCTCGAGCCCGGCGAGGTGGTGAACGAGCGCACCGGCATCATCATGGGCTCGGGCGGACCCTCGACGCGGGCGATCGTCTGGTCGGCCGATACGGCGCGTGAGAAGGACCCGAAGAAGGTGGGTCCCTTCGAGGTGCCGAAGGGGATGTGCTCGGGGCCGTCGGCGGTGCTGGCGACGAGCTTTCAGATCAAGGGCGTCAACTATTCGATCTCGTCGGCCTGCGCCACGAGCGCCCACTGCATCGGCAACGCGGCCGAGCTGATCCAATGGGGCAAGCAGGACGTGATGTTCGCCGGCGGCTGCGAGGAGCTCGATTGGACGCTCTCGGTGCTGTTCGACGCCATGGGCGCCATGTCCTCGCGCTACAACGACACGCCGGCCACGGCGAGCCGGGCGTACGACAAGAACCGCGACGGGTTCGTGATCGCCGGCGGCGCCGGCGTGCTCGTGCTCGAGGAGCTGGAGCGGGCCAAGGCGCGCGGAGCCAAGATCTACGGCGAGCTCGTGGGATACGGCGCGACCTCCGACGGCTACGACATGGTCGCTCCCTCCGGAGAAGGCGCTACGCGCTGCATGCAGCTTGCGATGCAAGGGTTTGATGGGAAAGGGATTTCAAACCCTGTCGACTACATCAACCCGCACGCCACGGCGACGCCTGTGGGCGACCTCAAGGAGGTCGAGGCCATCCGTAAGGTCTTCGCCGGCGCGACCATTCCGCACATCGCCGCCACGAAGTCCCTCACCGGCCATTCGCTGGGCGCGATCGGCGTGCAGGAGAGCATTTTCTCGATTTTGATGATGAACAACGGCTTCGTCTGCGAAAGCGCCAATATCGAGGAGCTGGATCCGGTCTTCGAGGACCTGCCGATCGCCCGCAGCCGGATCGACACCGAGCTTAACTGTGTCATGTCGAACAGCTTCGGTTTTGGCGGAACAAATGCAACTCTGATCTTCAACCGCTATAATGGCTGAACTCTTGCAGAGCCCTCCGCTTTAGGGAGTTCGCCCCGGGGGGACGGGTCTGCATGAAGGTTTATACGAAGGCGCGCGGCTGGTTCGAGACAGGCCGTAGGTTTGGTACGAGTGCGAGGACTTCCATGGCCGAATACGATGTTGCCAATCCCGGCCCGCTGATGGCGGGCAAGCGCGGTCTGATCATGGGCGTGGCCAACGACCGGTCCATCGCCTGGGGCATCGCGCGCGCGCTTCACGGCCAGGGCGCCAAGCTTGGCTTCAGCTACCAGGACGGCGCTTTCGGCCGCCGCGCCGTGCCGCTCGCCCAGTCGATCGGCGCCGAGATCATCGAGCCGTGCAACGTCTCCGATCTCGCCACCGTCGACAACGTCTTCGCCCGCGTGAAGGAAGTCTGGGGCGAGCTCGACTTCGTCGTGCACGCGCTCGCCTTCTCCGATCCGCGCGAGCTGGCTGGCCGCTACGTCAACACGACCCGCGAGAATTTCGTGAACACGATGACGATCTCGTGCTTCTCGTTCACCGAGATCGCGCAGCGCGCCATGGCCCTGATGCCGAACGGCGGCTCGCTCCTCACGCTGAGCTACGGCGGGGCCACCCGCTCCGTGCCGTCCTACAATGTCATGGGCGTCGCCAAGGCGGCCCTCGAAGCCTCCGTCCGCTACCTCGCGGCCGATCTCGGCCCGCAGGGCATCCGCGTCAACGCGCTGTCGGCAGGCCCCATGCGCACGCTCTCGGGCGCGGGCGTCTCGGATGCGCGCGTGATCTTCAACTTCCAGAAAGAGCATTCTCCCCTTCGCCGCACGCCGAGCCTCAACGACGTCGGCGGCTCCGCGCTCTATCTGCTGTCGGATCTCTCTGCGGCCGTGACCGGGGAAGTGCACTTCGTCGATTGCGGCTACAGCACGATCTCGATGCCGAGCCTCGACGCGCTCAAGACTGCCGACCAGGAGGCCACCGCCGCGGCCGGCCGTTCGCCGTCCGAAGCGGCCGAGTGAGGATCCAGGCGGGACCGGCTTCGGCCAACGGCCGCCGAAGCCATTGACCCCGGCCGGGGTTGCCTGCCATCAGGGGCGCGCATGATTGGCGTCTTCGATTCGGGGCTTGGCGGTCTCACGGTGCTGTCCGCGCTGACCGAGCGCTTTCCGGACCTCTCGTTCGTCTACCTGGGCGACCACGCCCACGTCCCCTACGGCAACCGCCCGTCGGAGGAGATCATCGATCTCACCCGCGCCGGCGTCGAGGCGCTGTTCGCGCAAGGCTGCAAGCTCGTCGTCCTCGGCTGCAACACGGCGACGGCCGTGGCCGCCCGCCGCTTGCAGACGGCCTGGCTGCCGGGCACCCGCTGGCGCGCCGAGGGCCACAACGTGGTGGGCATCGTCGCCCCCACCGTCGAGGCCGCAACCCAGACGCCCTGGGCCGTCACCACGCCGCAATATCCGCAGAAGTTCCTGACCGACCGCATCGCCGTGTTCGGCACGACGCGCACGATCGCCTCCAACGTCTATGCCGAGGAGATCCGCAAGCGCTGCCCGCGCGTCACGGTCGTGCAGCAGGTGTGCGCGGAGCTGGCCGGGGCCATCGAGCAGGGCGCCTCCGAAGCCCACCTCGAGGCGCTCGTCGTGGCGGGCATCGAGGCGGCCCTCGCCCAATCGGAAGGGGCGCCGCCCGACCGCGCCATCCTCGGCTGCACACATTTCCCCCTCGTCGAGCCCCTGTTCCGCCGCCATCTGCCGGCGACCACCCGCATTCTCTCCCAGCCCGAGGTGGTGGCCGACAGCCTCGAGGACTATCTCTCCCGTCATCCGCACTATCGCGGTTGCGTCGAGGCGGAGCCTCGCGCCGTAGTCGAGGCGGAGCCTCGCGCCGTAGTCGAGGCGGAGCCTCGC
>DAITBB010000015.1:9742-29243 GCA_036823975.1 Hyphomicrobium sp. | reverse complement strand
GCCTCGCGCCGTAGTCGAGGCGGAGCCTCGCGCCGTAGTCGAGGCGGAGCCTCGCGCCGTAGTCGAGGCGGAGCCTCGCACCGTGGTTCAGGCGGAGCCTCGCACCGTGGTTCAGGCGGAGCCTCGCGTCGTGGCCCAGGCGGAGCCGCGCGTCGTGCTCCTGACGACGGGTGACACGGCAGAGGCCAGCGCCCGCGCCCGTGTGTTCGCCGGCACGACGCTCGATTTCACCCGCCTCGATCTTTGAGGCCCCGCCCGATCCGCAAACGCTGCAAGGAGGACCCCATGGCCGAGACGACGCCCGTCTGCGATTTCGGATGGCCCGCCCCCGACTTCCGCCTGCCGGGGACGGACGGCCGGATCCATACCCTCGCCGACATCCGCGGCCCCAAAGGCACGCTCGTGATGTTCATCTGCAACCATTGCCCGTACGTCCAGGCCGTGATCGACCGCATCGTCCGCGACGCCCGCGACCTCGCCGCCCTCGGCATCGGCACGGTCGCGATCTCCTCGAACGATGTGGAGGCCTATCCCGAGGACAGCTTCGCGCACATGAAGGAGGTCGCGGAGGCCCATGGCTTCCCCTTCTCTTACCTCTACGACCAGAGCCAGGAGGTCGCCCGCCGCTATGGAGCCGCCTGCACGCCGGATTTCTTCGGTTTCGATGCCGGCCTCGGGCTCCAGTATCGCGGCCGGCTCGATGCCAGCGGCCGCAATCCTGCCCCGCCGGACGTCCGCCGGGAGCTGTTCGAGGCCATGAAAGGCGTCGCCGCCACGGGCAAGGGGCCGTCCGACCAGGTCCCCTCGATCGGGTGCTCCATCAAATGGAAGGAGGAGGGGTGACCGCCGCCATCGCCGCAGACCCCGGAAATTCGGCCAAATCCGTTGACCGCCGGCTGCTCACGCCGGTATAGACGGGCGACGGAGCCGCTCGGAACCATGTTTCGGGCGGTCGATGCATTTGCCCCTGCGCTGTCCGGCGCGGGAGGCCGGGCCGCCAGCCCTGGCCGCAAATTCGAGCTTGGAACAGTCAGAGAGAGAAGGAGCCGGGCGAGCGCGCCGCGGCCTCCGCAGAGAAGGAACAGTTTGAGATGGCCAATACCAAATCGGCGAAGAAAGCCGCCCGCCAGATGGTGACGCGCACGGCGATCAACAAGAACCGCCGCTCCGCGGTCAAGACCGAGGTCCGCAAGGTCGAGGAAGCGATCGCCGCCGGCAACAAGGACGTCGCCGCCGCCGCCCTGAAGTCGGCCGAGCCGGCCCTCGTCCGCACGGCCCAGAAGGGAATCATGCACCCGAAGACCGCGAGCCGGAAGGTGTCGCGCTTGGCGCAGCGCATCAAGGCAATGGCGTAAATCGGGGCTTCGGCCTCGCTCCTGTCGAAACTTTTTTGTCAGCATCCAAAGTGTCACCTGTTCGCCACAGGGAAGAGCGGGCGTCCTCTCCCGCTCACATCGTCCAAGACATCTAAGTGACGGTATTTCGGGGCGGCTCGGCCGCCGCCTCGACAGACTCGAAAGCCGGCTCCCGCCCCCCGGCTTCCCCCGGCAAGCAAAAAAGCATCCTCGCGGCGCCCGCCACACGGGCGCCGCAATTCGTTTCGGCGCCCTCTCGCCCCGAAGCGAATTGCATTTGACCTCAACGAGTTTGCCCACTGGGCTTGTGGACAGGACTCAAGTTTTCCACGTTGCACCCACCGCTCATCCTCGGGGTTTGAGGTGACTTCTGCGCCGGGTGGTCCGCTTGCTAAGAAGTTAGCGACCCGTTAAAAGAGGACCTGCCAGCGCGACGGGGCCGAGACCGGCTGTAAAGCCGAGTATCTCCCGCGCATCGGACTCAGGGTCTGGTTGCGTATAGTTATCCTGAATTGTGCATGAGTTCAGTCGAGTTCAGGTATTCCGCAAATATACGCGGGATGCCCAGGGCTTTTGCTGACCTCATACTATGCATTACTTTTATTAACTATTTCGGGCGGAGGTGGAACCTCTTCCGGACTGTTGTGAGGGTCTGAGGTTGGGGCGTGAGTGACACGGTCAAAATCGAGGATGTGCCCGCCGCTACAACCTGGGCCCGCCTCGAGAACGACCCGGGCGCCGTTCTGGTCGATGTGCGGACCCGGGCGGAATGGACGTTCGTCGGCGTGCCCGATCTCGGTGCTCTCAACAAGCGAGTTGTGGCGGTCGAGTGGCAGACGTTTCCCGATCAGCGGGTCGATCCCGGGTTCGTGGAGAAATTGACGCATCATCTCGATGCGGTCGGCGCGACGCGGGACACGCAAGTGTTCTTCCTGTGCCGGTCGGGGGCGCGCAGCCAGGCGGCGGCGCTCACCATGGCGGCAGCCGGCTACCGGCGCTGCTGCAACGTAGAGGATGGTTTCGAGGGCCCTCTCGATGCCACCCGACAGCGAGGGCACGTGGCGGGCTGGAAAGCTGCCGGCCTGCCCTGGCGACAAGGTTAGAGGGCAAAGAGAAGTGGGGCCGTCCGTTTGGGCGAACAGCCGGCGCCATGGGGTCATCCGCCTCAGGAAGGCGGAGCAAACAAGTACGCGGGGTAAACGTCGATGCAAGCAATCACCAAAGCGGAGCTTTCTTTTGCGTCCGAGCGCACGGTTCGGAGCGCGCCGGGCCAGCTGTCCGTCGCCGAGGCGCCAGCCGGCGAGCTGACCGGCACCGAGGGCAAGGGTGCGAAAGTGCGGGCCACGCTGCGCGCGCGCCTTGGTGAGGACATCTATACGAGCTGGTTCAACGCGCTCGAATTCGATGCCTTCGACGGCAAGACCGTGAAGGTGTCGGTGCCGGTGAAGTTTCTGCGCAAGTGGATCCTGTCGCATTACCTCGACGAGCTGCTGACGTGCTGCCGCTCGGAGTTCAAGACGGCCGAGACCGTCGAGGTGCTCGTGCGCCAGCCGGGGGCGGCCGTGCCCCGTGCCGCGCTTCCCCAGGCCGAGCCCGCCAAGACGGCGCCGCGCGAGGCCGAGGTGCGCCCGCTCGCAGGCTTCGAGCCCGTCCGTCCGGTTGCGATCGCGCGTCCCCTCGCCGGCCGCACGAGCGTGGACGGCTTCGAGGGCTCGCCCCTCGATCCCCATCATACCTTCGAGAATTTCGTCGTCGGCGCCTCCAACCGCATGGCGCATGCCGGCGCAATCCAGGTGGCCGAGACGGTGCTGACGGACAGCCCGGCCTTCAATCCGCTCTATCTCTATTCGTCGGTCGGCATGGGCAAGACGCACCTGCTGCAGGCCATCGCCTGGGAGGTGAAGCGGCGCGCCCAGAACGCGCAGGTGCTCTACCTCACGGCCGAGCGCTTCCGCTATCAGTTCGTCGAGGCGCTGCGCGCGCAGGATCCGCTCTCCTTCAAGGAGAAGTTCCGCGGCATCAATATGCTCCTGATCGATGATCTCGAGTTCATGCAGGGCGAGAAGACCGAGCAGGAGTTCGATCACATCATCAACGCGCTTCTTGATGGTGGCCGCCAGGTCGTCGTCGCCTCGGCGCGTCACCCGGCGCAGATCGAGCGCTTGAACGAGCGCATGCGCTCGCGCCTGCAGCGCGGTCTCGTGGCCGAGATCGGCACCTTTGATCACGAGCTGCGCTGCCGCGTGCTCGACCAGCGTCTGGCTGAGAAGCGCACGCAGGATCCGAGCTTCGAGCTCTCGCGCGAGGTGGTGGATATTCTAGCCAGCAAGCTGACCGAAAGCGGGCGCGAGCTCGAGGGCGCCGTCAATCGCCTGTATCTGACGTGGCAGCACATGCGCGCTCCGATCACGCCCGATATCGCCGAGACGGTGGTGCGGGATCTGTTCCAGGGCGTGGAGCCGCGCCGCATCAAGATCGAGGATATTCTGCGTATCGTCTCGCGCCATTTCGGCGTCTCGAGGGGCGATCTCCTCTCGCAGCGCCGCCATCGCTCGGTGGTCTGGCCGCGCCAGATCGGCATGTATCTCGCCAAGCAGCTCACCCATCGCTCGCTGCCCGAGATCGGCCGCCGCTTCGGCGGACGCGATCACACGACCGTGCTGCACGCGATTCGCAAGATCGAGGGCGTGATCGCGGGCGATGCGGCCCTTCGCGACGAGATCGACGAGCTGAAGAAAATGATCGGCCACTGACAAGGGGCTGGGCCGCCAGAGGGGCCACACCCGGGCGGCACGGCACGACGGAACGGGCGCAGCGCGACGAGCAGGCTCGGCGCCGCGTTTGAGCGGGGCGGGAGTGGCATCTTCGGATGCTGCTCCCGAAGCTTTCCGGCCGGGGCCCCGCAATTTCCCCTGCACAGTCGTGCGATCTCCGAGAATTCGCGGCCACCCCCTTGAAATCGCGGGCCCGGTCGGGGCAAGTTGTGCCTCACACGCCTGTTTTTCTTTCCCTGACGAAGCCCGGCCTCTTCGCACCCTCGGCATGCAGGGGGAAGAACGGCCAATTCGTCCCATCGCGGCCTCGCCCCGACCCGGAGCAGGACCGCAAACGTCGAGGCAACTGATGCGGCTTGTGATCGAACGCGGAGAGCTTCTGAGGGCACTCGGCCATGTGACGAGCGTCGTCGAGCGCCGCACGACAATTCCCATTCTCTCGAATGTCCTGCTCAAGGCATCGGGGCAGGCGCTCGAGCTCAAGGCGACGGACCTCGAACGCGAGGTGATCGAGGAGGTGCGCGCCGAGGTCGGTGCGCCCGGCGCCGTCACCGTGCCCGCCCACATCCTGCACGACATCGTGCGCAAGCTTCCGGACGGCAGCCAGGTCGACATCCGCCGCGATGCCGAGAAGGAGCGGCTGACGCTCGCCGCCGGCCAAGCGCGCTTCGCTCTGCAGACGCTCGGACCCGAGGATTTCCCCGACATCAACGCCGGCGATCTCGGCCATGCCTTCGAGGTCGCCGCCAAGGACCTGAAGCGCCTCATCGACAAGACGCGCTTTGCGATCTCGACCGAGGAGACGCGCTATTATCTGAACGGCATCTTCTTCCACATCGCCGAAAGCGGAAAGACGCCGATGCTGCGCGCCGTCGCCACCGACGGCCACCGCCTCGCCCAGGCCGAGCTGCCGCGCCCGGCCGGCGCCGACGGCATGCCGGGCGTCATCATTCCGCGCAAAACGGTGCACGAGCTTCACCGCCTGATCGAGGACAGCGCCGAGACGGTCAACGTCGCGGTCTCGGCTTCCAAGGTCCGCTTCGAGATCGGGCCTGTCACGCTGACCTCGAAGCTCATCGACGGCACTTTCCCGGACTACGGCCGCGTCATCCCACAGGCGAACGACAAGGAGCTGCGCGTCGCCAACGCCGACTTCATCAGCGCCGTCGATCGCGTCTCCACCATCGCCAGCGAGCGCGGACGCGCCGTGAAGCTGAACCTCGGCAAGGGCAAGCTCGTCCTCTCGGTCAACAACCCGGAAGGCGGCTCCGCCACCGAGGAGATCGAGGTGACGTACTCCGCAGCCCCGTTGGAGATCGGCTTCAACGCCCGCTATCTGCTCGACATCGCCGGCCAGCTCGAAGGCGACGAGGCACGCTTCCTGCTGGCGGACGCGGGCTCTCCCACCATGATCCGCGGCGCGGAGGACGAGACGGCGCTCTACGTCCTGATGCCGATGCGCGTGTAGGTGCGTTGCCCGTTTTCCCCGAACACGAGACACCGCCCCGCGAAGAGACCGCCCCGCGCCTCTGGGTCGAGCGGCTGACGCTTGCGGGCTTTCGCAACTACGCGAACCTCGCTCTCGACCTTACGCCGGCGCCGGTCGTGCTCACAGGGCCCAACGGCTCCGGCAAGACCAACGTGCTCGAAGCCGTCTCGCTGCTGGCGCCGGGCCAGGGTTTGCGCCAATCGCCGTTCCCCGATCTCGCCCAGGCTGGTGGCGAGGGCGGCTGGACCGTCTCGGCGCGCGTCCATACGGCCTTCGGCAGCGTCGCCATCGGCACGGGGCTCGCGCCGGGCGAGGGCCGCAGCGAGCGCGCCTCGGGCCGCATCGTCCGCATCGACGGCGAAGCGAAGTCCGGCTCCGGCGCGCTCGGCGATTACGTCGAGCTGGTCGGCGTGACGCCCGCCACCGACGGGCTCTTCACAGGTGCGGCCTCCGAGCGTCGCCGCTTCCTCGACCGCCTCATCGTCTGCTTCGACCCCGGCCACCGCACGCGGGCGGGCCGCTTCGAGCGCGCCATGGCGCAGCGTAACCGGCTCCTCTCCGACGGCGTGACGCGCAGCGCCCAGCTCGACGGCCTCGAGATCATGATGGCCGAGATGGGCGTCTCCATCGCCGCCGCGCGCGCCGAGGCGGTGGCCGCCATCGGCGCCGTCATCGCCGCGCGCCGCGCGCGCGATCCCGAGAGCCCGTTCCCGTGGAGCGCCGTGCGCCTCGAAGGCGCGGTGGATCGGGATCTCGCCATCCTCCCCGCCGTCGATGTCGAGGACGCCTACGCCCGCACGCTGCGCGAGACGCGCGAGCGTGACCGCGCCGCCGGACGCACGCTCGACGGGCCGCACCGCAGCGATCTCGCCGTCGTGCATGGGCCCAAGGCGATGGCGGCCCGACTCTGCTCGACCGGCGAGCAGAAGGCGCTTCTGATCGGTCTGCTGCTGGCGCATGCCGAGCTGGTCTCGCAGCGCCGCGAGGGCCTGACGCCCATCCTCCTGCTCGATGAGATCACCGCCCATCTCGACGCCGAACGCCGCGCCGCACTCTTCGACGAGCTGGTGCGCCTCGGCACCCAGGCCTGGATGACGGGTACGGATCATCAGGCGTTTTCCCACCTCGCCGGACGGGCCCAGTTCTGGCGCGTGGAGCAGGGCCGGCTGGTTGCGGCATCCTGAGCGGCTCTCCCTGTCGCCGCACTCTCTCAAAGTATTGGCACACAAAAGAAATTTAGCATGGGAGAGCGCTCGAATTTCGCTCTTTTTTACGGTATTCCCGCGCCCGGTGTGCTAGGCTCGCGGCCGACCAAAAAGTCACCCCCGAACAGGCATGGAATGACCGCGCAACCCGCCAAGAAAATCCCGACGCCCGACGACTACGGAGCCGACAGCATCAAGATGCTGAAAGGGCTCGAGGCCGTGCGCAAGCGGCCGGGCATGTACATCGGCGACACCGATGACGGCTCGGGTCTGCACCACATGATCTACGAGGTCGTCGACAACGCGATCGACGAGGTGCTCGCCGGCCACGCCAAGGCCTGCGAGGTGACGCTCAACCCCGACGGCTCGTGCACCGTGCGCGACGACGGCCGTGGCATCCCGGTCGGCATCAAGCAGGACGACGACCACGAGCCGAAGCGCTCCGCTGCCGAGATCGTGTTCACGGAGCTGCATGCCGGCGGCAAGTTCGACCAGAATTCCTACAAGGTCTCGGGTGGCCTGCATGGCGTCGGCGTGTCGGTCGTCAACGCACTGTCGACGTGGCTCAAGGCGCGCATCTGGCGCGGCGGCAAGGAGCATCTGATCGAGTTCCACGACGGCGTCGCGGTCGCGCCCCTCAAGGTCGTGCGCGAGGCCGAGGGCGAGCGCGGCACCGAGGTTTCGTTCCTGCCGAGCCCCAACACCTTCTCCAAGGTCGAGTTCGACTACGCGACGCTCGAGCATCGCCTGCGCGAGCTGGCGTTCCTGAACTCCGGCGCCAAGGTCGTGCTGACGGACGCGCGCCACGCCGACATCAAGCGCGAGGAATTCCTCTACGACGGCGGCACGGCCGCGTTCGTGCGCTTCCTCGACCGCTCGAAGCAGTCCCTCATCTCCGAGCCGATCATGATCCGCGCCGACAAGGAGCGCGTCGGTGTCGAGGTGGCGCTGTGGTGGAACGACAGCTACCACGAGAACGTGCTCTGCTTCACGAACAACATCCCGCAGCGCGACGGCGGCACGCATCTGGCGGGCTTCCGCGCCGCGCTGACCCGCGTCATCAACAAGTACGCGGGCGACAGCGGCATCTCCAAGAAGGAGAAGGTGGATCTCTCGGGCGAGGATTCGCGCGAGGGGCTGACATGCGTCCTCTCCGTCAAGGTGCCCGATCCCAAGTTCTCGAGCCAGACGAAGGACAAGCTCGTCTCCTCCGAGGTGAAGCCCGTCGTCGAGAGCGTCGTCTTCGAGGAGATGGCGGCCTGGTTCGAGGAGCATCCGAAAGAGGCGAAGACCATCGTCGGCAAGATCGTCGAGGCCGCGCTTGCCCGCGAGGCGGCCCGCCGCGCCCGCGAGCTGACGCGCCGCAAGAGCGCGCTCGACGGCCTGCGCCTTCCCGGCGGCCTCGCCGAGTGCCAGGACCGCGATCCCACCAACACCGAGCTTTTCATCGTCGAGGGCGACTCGGCCGGCGGCTCCGCCAAGCAGGGCCGCAAGCGCGAGTATCAGGCCGTGCTGCCGATCCGAGGTAAGATCCTCAACGTCGAGCGCGCCCGCATCGACAAGATGCTGTCCTCCGAGCAGGTGACGAACATCATCGGCGCGCTCGGCACCGGCATCCGCGAGGACTTCGACCTTGGGAAGCTGCGCTATCACAAGATCATCATCATGACGGACGCCGACGTCGACGGCGCGCACATCCGCACGCTGCTCCTGACGTTCTTCTACCGGCAGATGCACGAGCTGGTCGAGAAGGGGCACGTCTACATCGCCCAGCCGCCGCTCTACAAGGTGACGCGCGGCAAGAGCGGCACGTACCTCAAGGACCAGCGCGCGCTCGAGGACTACCTGATCGACTCCGGTCTCGATGACACGGTGCTCGTCGCGGGCGGGGCCGAGCGCGCGGGCAAGGACCTGCGCGACATCGTCGATCAGGCGCGCGCCCTGACGGCGCTCATCGACCAGCTTCATTCGCGCTACTCGCGCCTCGTCGTGGAGCAGGCGGCCATCGCCGGCGCCTTCGACACCGAGCTCGTCAAATCGTCCGAGAGCGCCAATGCCACCGCAGGCAACATCGCCGCGCGCCTCAACGAGGTGGCGGAGGAGACGGAGAAGGGCTGGGGCGGCACCTACGGCAACGACGGCTTCATCCTGCGCCGCGAGGTGCGCGGCGTAACGGAGGTACACACGCTCGACCGCGCGCTCCTCGCCTCGCTCGACGCGCGCCGCCTGAACGACAAGCGCAAGCATCTGGCGGAGGTCTACGGCCTCGGCACGAAGCTGCGCCGCAAGGCCGAGACGCTGACGATCTTCGGCCCGCGCTCGCTTCTGGATGCGATCTACGAGGCGGGCCGCAAGGGGCTGTCGCTGCAGCGCTACAAAGGCCTGGGCGAGATGAACCCCGAGCAGCTCTGGGAGACGACGCTGGACCGCGACGCGCGCACGCTGCTCCAGGTCAAGATCGGCGACGGATCCGAGGTGGACGAGATCTTCTCCAAGCTGATGGGCGACGTGGTGGAGCCGCGCCGCGAGTTCATCCAGGAGAACGCGCTCACCGTGGCCAACCTCGACGTGTAGCCTGCGACGTGTAGGGCCGACGTGTAGACCCGACGTGTAACGGGGGGAACTGCAGCGGACGAGAAGAAGGGGTTGGATTGCGTCGTCTCGCAATCCCACCTCGAGGCGATCCGCCTCGAGACGACCCACTTCAAGCCCAAGGGTGTTCTCATGACCGCTGCCTCCGACGTCATCGCCTGGAAATACGCCAACGCCTTCGTGGCCGATGCCGAGATGAGCACGGGCGCACGCAGCCTGTTCCTGTTCGGAAGCGATTCGAGCGTTGACTGGCTTCGCAAGCGCATGGGCGGCCTCTGGGTCGGCGGCGCTGTGACGCTGACGCGCGACGCGCTGGTGTTCGGGCCGAACGCGCTCAACGCCGCCGCCCATGCCGATGAGACCTCCTGGGCGCTCCCGTTGGCGCGGATTGCCGACGTGCAGGATCGGTTCGGCTGGCTGACGCGCATCGTCGATGTGCGCGCCGACGACGGCGCGACGTTCACCTTCCGCTGCTTCGGCGCACCGGCCTTTGCCGCCCAGATCCGCGAGGCGGCGGCCGCCGCCCGCCGGTCTGCGCGCTAAGCGGCGGGGCGCTCGGTTCCGGCGTTCTGCTCCTTGGCCTCGTCCGTCCAGACCTCGAACGTCGTGAGGACGTGTGGCCCGAAAGTATGAATCAGCGAGACGTCGGCTGCGTCGCGCCCGTAAGCGATCGGAATACGCCCAATGCGCGGCGTGTTATGGCGCGCGTCGAAGGCATACCAGCATCCACCGAGATACACCTCGCACCACGCGCTGAAGTCCATCGGCGCGGGATCCTTCGGCACGCCGATGTCGCCGAGGTAGCCGTTGACGTAGCGGGCCGGGATGTTGAGAGAGCGGCAGAGCGCAATGGTGAGATGCGCGAAATCGCGGCACACGCCCTTGCGCTCTGCATAGGCCTCCGCCGCCGTGCGCGTGGCCCGCGCGAAGGCGTATCCAAAGGTGAGGCGCGCGTGCACGAAGTCGACGACGGCCTGCACGCGCGCCCACCCCGAAGCGAGGCCGCCGAAGCGGCGCCAGGCCATCGCGCTGAGCTCGTCCGTCTCGCAGTAGCGGCTGCCGAGCAGATAGACGAGCGCGTCGTCCGGAAGCTCGCCGACCGGCACTTGGCGCGCGTGCGGGGCGATGGCATCCGGCAGACCCGAATCCGCGATCGCGCCCGTGCGCGTCATGCGGAAGCGTCCCGCCGGGGCCACCATGCGCCGGCAGCGGTTGCCGAACAGATCGCGATAGAGGTGAGCCGGCACCTCGGGAGCAATGGTAAACGGCTCCTCGCTTCGAATGTCGCCCTGGCGCTCCTCGCGAATGTCGAGCAGAGCGATCAGCGGCGTGGGCTGCGCCACCGTGATGGCGATGTCGAAGCCGTAGGTGATGATCATGACGTGACCTCCACGCGCTGAACGCGAGATGCGCCTCGACCGTTCCGCGCGGAAGTGCTTGAAGGGAGAGAACGGGGGCCGCTGCGACCCGAAGGGAGACCGCCTGCCGATGAATGCGCCGGAAGCCAGTCCCGCCCCGCGCGAGATCCCGCGTCCGTTCGATGCGGTGATGCTCGATGTCGGAGACGGTCATTGGATCTACGTGGAGGAGGTCGGCACGCGCGGCGCCATGCCGGCCTTGTTCCTGCACGGCGGCCCCGGCAGCGGCTGCCAGCACAGCCATCGCCTGCTGTTCAATCCGGCGCGCTTCCACGCCGTGCTGTTCGATCAGCGCGGCGCCGGGCGCAGCCACCCCTATCTGGCGCTGCAGGCGAACACGACGCCGCATCTCGTGGCCGATATCGAGCGCATCCGCACGCACTTCGGGTTCGCCAAGATGCTGATCGTCGGCGGCTCATGGGGATCGACCCTCGCGCTGGCCTATGCCGAAGCCCATCCCGAGCGCGTGGCAGGGCTCGTGCTGCGCGCGGTGTTCCTCGGCACGGACGAGGAGGTGGATTGGGCCTTCCGCCGCGCGCCGTCCGAGTTGCGCCCGGACCTTTACGAAGGGTTTGTTCGGGCCCTTCCGGAAGCGGAGCGCGAAGCCCCGCTCGAAAGCTACGTGCGCCGCCTGACGAGCGCCGATCCGGCGCTGCGCGATCCGGCGGCGCGTCAGTGGTTCGCGTTCGAGCGCGGCCTCTCCGAGTTCGCCCCGTCCGTCAAAACGTTGCCCGAGCACCTGCCGGCCGAGGGGCGCGTGCCCCCCACGCCGATCGTGGAAGCGCACTATATCGCCAACCATTTCTTCCTCGGGCCCGGCCAGCTTCTTGACGGCGCGGGCCGGCTGGGCTCCATTCCCGGCGTGATCGTCCAGGGCCGCTACGATCTGCTCTGCCCGCCGCGGGCGGCCTACGAGGTCGCCCGGCGCTGGCCGGGCTGCCGCCTCGAGATCGTCCCGGCGGCCGGCCACGCGATGTTCGATCCGGGGATCTTCGAGGCCATGAAACGGGCCGTGAACGAGGTCGCCGGCCTCGGCTGATCGCCATCGAGCTCCAGAGAACGACCCGCCATGTCCGTCACGGTGACCGCCTTCTACAAATTCGTCGCGATCCGCGACACGGACGCGCTGCGGGGCGACCTTGCGGCCTTCTGCGGCGCGCGCGCCATCAAGGGCACGATCCTGATCGCGGAGGAGGGGATCAACGCCACCGTCGCCGGCCCGGACGAGGCCATATCCGCGCTTCTCGCGCGGCTCAAGGCCGATCCGCGCTTCGCGGATCTCGTCAGCAAGGAATCGTATGCGGAAGAGCCGCCCTTCCAGCGCCTCAAGGTCAAGATCAAGCGCGAGATCGTGACGCTGCGCCGGCCAGAGGCCGATCCGTCACGGCGCGTCGGCACGTACGTGGCGCCCGAGCACTGGAACGCGCTCGTCAGCCGCGGCGACGTCGTCGTCATCGACACGCGCAACGTCTACGAGGTCGCGATCGGCACCTTCAAGGGCGCGCTCGATCCCGGCACGCGCGCCTTCAGCGAGTTTCCGGAGTTCGTGAGCAATCGTCTCGATCCTGCGACGCATCCCCGCATCGCCATGTTCTGCACCGGCGGCATCCGCTGCGAGAAGGCGTCGGCCTACATGCTCGCCCAGGGCTTCCCGGAGGTCTACCACCTCGAGGGCGGCATCCTGAAGTACCTCGAGACGATCCCGCCCGAGGAGAGCCTGTGGCAGGGCGAATGCTTCGTGTTCGACGCGCGTGTGGCGCTCGATCATGGCGTCGTCCCAGGCACGCATGTGATGTGCCGGCGCTGCGGGTCTCCTGTCGCGGCCGAGGACGGAGGCGAGGCCACGTGCCCGCACTGCTCGGCCGGCGTCAGCGACGGCGACGGAGCACAAGCCACAACCCGATGACGAACCCGATCGCGCCGCCCAGCGGTCCGATGCCGAACACCGCCGTCATGCTGCGCTCGCCCTCGAACTCGGTGAGTCCGAAGAGCCCGCCGAACAGCAGCGTCGCCGCCGCCGCGAGCGCCCATCCGACGACGAGACCCGCGAGACCTCCGAGAACGATTTTGATGCCTGTCATGTGCGCGTCTGTCTCATGCGCCGCCGCCCCGAATGACGGCGGCACGGGCTGCACCGGCGGACGATGGCGCGGCAGAGGAGCCGTTGGTCGATCGCGTTATGCCGGGCCTCAACGAGGGAAGCCGGGACATTCCGGCTTCTCAGCAACCACGCCATCTTGATGCCGGCGTAGGGGCCGGGCAAGACCTGTTCGAAATCGCGGCGGGAAACGCGAACGGGCGATCTCGGAATTTTTCCCGATCGCCCATTTTCTCCGCGATGGATCAGGCCGCGCGCGCTTTGGAGACGAAGCCCTCGGCCAGCTCCCGAAGCTCGTCCGCCTTGGCGCCGAGCTCCGTGGCCGAGGACATGACGTGATCCGCCGCCCTGTCCGTGGCGGAGGCCGATTCGGAGAGGCCGTGCGTATTGAAGGCCACGTCGTCGGTTCCCGTCGAGGCCTCCTGAACGTTGCGTGCGATGTCGTTCGTCGCCGCTCCCTGCTCCTCGACGGCGGCCGAGATGGCGCTGGTGGTGCTGTTGACCGACCGGATGACGTCGCTGATCGTCTCGATGCAGGAGACCGCCTCCGACGTCGCGTTCTGGATAGCGGAGATCTGCTTGCCGATGTCGGCCGTCGCGCGCGCGGTCTGGGTCGCGAGCGATTTCACCTCCTGCGCCACGACGGCGAAGCCCTTGCCCGCCTCGCCTGCGCGCGCCGCCTCGATCGTGGCGTTGAGCGCCAGGAGGTTGGTCTGCCGCGCGATGTTGCTGATCAACTCGACCACGGTCCCGATCTCTTTGGAGGATTGGGAGAGGTCGCGCACTTTCTGCGAGGCGAGCGCGGCGGTCTCGACGGCCTTGGTGGCGATGCTGGCCGAGTTCGCGACCTGTCGGGCGATCTCGTGCACCGAGCCCATCAGCTCGCCCGCCGCGGTGGCGACGGTGCGGACGTTGGCGGAGGTCTGCTCGGCGGCCGCCGCCACGGCCGATGTCTGATTGTAGGCCCGCTTCGCGGTCGACGACATCTCGGTCGCGGAGTTGCGCAGCGTCTCGGCTGTCACCGCGACCGCCGCCGACATGCCGACGACGGAGGTTGCGAGCGTCTCGAGGTCGCGCCGGCCGGCATCGAGGTAGACGCCGAGCGCGAGATCCATGTCGAGCATGGCGGCGCGGGTGACCGCCATTTGCAGCAGAACGACGTCGGAGGCGGCAGCGGCGGGCTTCTTGTCGAAGAAGCCCTTCGCGGCGCTGTCGGCCGGGGCGAGCTTCGCGGCGATCGTCTCCAGCATGTCGGTGAGCAGCACGCTATAGCCGCCGATGTACCACCGCGGCTCGAGGCCGATCCTGTTGTGGGTCTCCCCGATGCGCCGGATCGAGGCCTCGTAGGATTCGTCGAAGGTGCCGTCGAGGATCTTCGACCAGTGCCCGAACTGGGCGTTCCGGGCCGCCGCCATGCTGTCGCGGTTTTTGAAGATCGCGCGCGTTTCCTGAAACTTCGCGAGATGGGCGTAAAAGCGGTCGAGAATGGCGGGCATCTCGGCCATCAGCATCGCTTTGTGCCGGCGCATCGTGTCCGCCATGGTGCGATCGATCTGATTGTAGGCAAGGCGGGAGTGAAGGCTGGTTTCTTGCGTCATGGAGAGGCCCTGAGGTGGTGGAGCGAATCAAAATTCCACTACAGATAGTAGGCCAAATACATCCAGAAGTTGATTCAGATCAAAGATTATACACGCTGCGAGGGATTTCAAGTCTCTCGAGCCGGGCGAGCCTCTAAAGGATGAACTTCGAAAGATCGGTGTTCTTGGCAAGCTCGCCCACGCGTGCCGTCACGAAGGCCGCATCGATCGTGATGTGCTCCCCAGAGCGGTCCGAGGCCTCGAATGAGATCTCGTCGAGCACGCGCTCCATCACCGTCTGCAGGCGCCGCGCGCCGATGTTCTCGACCGTCGAGTTGACGAGCACGGCGGTATCCGCGAGCGCTTCGATCGCGTCCTCCGTGAAGGCGATCTCCACGCCCTCCGTCGCCATCAGCGCCACGTACTGCTTGATGAGGCTGGCCTCGGGCTCGGTGAGGATGCGTCGGAAATCCTCCCGCGAGAGCGCCTTGAGCTCGACGCGGATCGGCAGCCGTCCCTGCAGCTCGGGCAGGAGATCGGCGGGCTTGGCCACATGGAAGGCCCCCGAGGCGATGAAGAGGATGTGATCCGTCTTCACCGGCCCGTATTTGGTGGAGACGCTGGTGCCTTCGATCAGCGGCAGCAGGTCGCGCTGCACGCCCTCGCGCGAGACGTCCGCGCCGGATCGGCCCGTCTCGCCGCGCGAGCAGATCTTGTCGATCTCGTCGAGGAAGACGATGCCGTTGTTCTCGACCGCATGCAGCGCCTCGGCCGTGATCTGGTCGGTATCGATCAGCTTGTCGCTCTCCTCGGCGATGAGGAGAACATGGCTCTCCTTGACGGTGACGCGACGCGGCTTGGTGCGCCCGCCCATCATCTTGCCCAGCATGTCGCCGATGTTGATGGCGCCGACGGAGCTGCCCGGCATGCCGGGAATGTCGAGCATCGGCAGGCTCGGGCCGGTCTCGGCCACCTGCACCTCGATGATCTTGTCGTTGAGCTCGTTGGCGCGCAGCCGCTTGCGGAAGGAGTCGCGCGTGCCGGGCGAGGCCGTGGGGCCCACGAGGGCATCGAGCACGCGCTCCTCGGCGTTCTTCTCGGCTTGCGCGCGCACCTCCTTGCGCTTGCCCTCGCGCACGAGCGCGATCCCCACTTCGACGAGATCGCGGATGATGCTTTCCACGTCGCGGCCCACATAGCCCACCTCGGTGAACTTGGTCGCCTCGACCTTGAGGAAGGGCGCGCCCGCGAGCTTGGCGAGGCGGCGCGAGATCTCGGTTTTGCCGACGCCGGTGGGGCCGATCATGAGGATGTTCTTCGGCAGAACTTCATCGCGCAGGCTGCTGTCGAGCTGCTGGCGGCGCCAGCGGTTCCGGAGCGCGATCGCGACGGCGCGCTTTGCGTCGGCCTGACCGACGATGTAGCGGTCGAGCTCGGAGACGATTTCGCGCGGGGAGAACGTGGTCATGGGAAGATCCGTCAGGTGGGGGGTGGGATGGACGCGCTGAGGCGGCCGAGCGGCAGACGCGGCACGATGGCCCGGCGCAGCGACCGCCATCCGGCCGAAAGACCGAGCACGAGGGCCGCAAGGCAGAGGAGCGTGAGGGCGGGGCCCACGCGTTCGGTCACGTTGCTAGTGAGAAAATAGCCGATCGCGACGCCCGCGTAGAGAAGCCCCGAGACGAGCAGCGCCCGCCGGTCGATGACGATTGCGACGAGGCCGAGAGCGGCGAACACCAGGAGGGCGAACGCGGCCCGCAGCCCGTCCACGTCCCCGCCGGGAAGGGAGGGCATGACCGCATGCACGATCATCGGCGCCGCCACGAGATGCAGCCAGAACGCGATGTCCGCGCGCCGCGTCGTGCGCGCCGGATCGCTGGCATCCACGCGCAGGCCCACCGCGAAGATGGCGAGGCCGAGCAGGATGCTGACGCCGGCCGTGTTGGCCCAGTCGGGCAGTGCAATCGCCAGCGCCCCCCACACGGCCCACGTCATCCCGACCGCCGCGATGGCCCAGTCCACCGGCACGCGGAAGCGGTGCTCGTGAACGACCGCGGCGAGTGTGGTGCCGATGCCGAAGAGCAGCACGCCCCGGTTCCACGAGACGTCGCCCTCGGCGCCGCCCAACTGGAGAAGCCATCCTCCGAGCGAGAGCACGGCGAACCCCGCCGCGCCCGCGAACATGAGCGCGAGCGCGATCGAGGGCAGCGCCAGCCGCAGGCGGCGGGAGAAGTATTCGGACAGTCCCCAGGCCGAGGCCATGGCGAGCACGGCAAACCCCGGCCGGAAATCGACGACGCTCGCGAGCGCGAAGATCGCCGCGACCAGGAGGATCACGCCGATCGTGACGAACACGTCGTTGAAGCCGCCGATCAGGCGGAAGCGCTCGTCGTCCGGGTTCGCGATGGGCTCGCCGCTGTCCTCGCTCTGCTCTTGAGCGGTCTCCGCGAGGCCGCGCAGGCGCGCCACTTGCTCGGCCGTCAGAATGCCGTGCGCGATCGCTTCGTCGAGGGTCTTGTCGGTGATCATGGCGTTACCGGGGCTGCGGGGATCAGTCCGTCACGAGTTTGAGGCCCGCGATCGAGACGATGAGCATCGTCAGGAAAAAGAGCCGCCAGAAGGCAACCGGCTCGTCGAAATAAAGAATGCCGACGAGCGCCGTGCCGATCGCGCCGAGTCCGCCCCAGACGGCATAAGCCGTGCCGAGCGGAATGGTTTCCGCCGATCGCGCGACGAAGAACAAGCTCGAGCCGGCGAGCAGGATGACGAGCAGGCTCGGCCCCAGTTTCGTGAAGCCGTCCGTGTGGCGGATCGCAGTCGTGAAGCCGACCTCGATCAGTCCGGCGATGAGAAGGTAGATCCAGCCCAAGTCAGCGCTCCGAAACCCGAGATGCAAAGCCATAGGGCGGCGCAAAGGGCGGTCGAGGCCGCCGCTCCGCCCCTATTTCGACGACGACAGGCTTTCGACCACGAGCGTGTCGTTGGTATAGACGCAGATCTCGGCGGCGATGCCCATGGCCCGCCGCGCGATCGCCTCGGCGTCGAGCGGCTGGTCGAGCAGCGCCCGCGCCGCGGCCAAGGCATACATGCCGCCCGATCCGATGCCCATCACGTCGTCCTTGGGCTCGAGCACGTCGCCGGTTCCGGTGAGAACCAGCGTCACGTCCTTGTCGGCCACGATCATCATCGCCTCGAGCCGGCGCAGGAAACGGTCGGTCCGCCAGTCCTTGGCCAGCTCCACCGCCGCCCGCATGAGCTGGCCGGGATATTGCTCGAGCTTGCCTTCCAGCCGCTCGAAGAGGGTAAACGCGTCCGCCGTCGCGCCTGCGAAGCCGGCGATGACGCCGCCCTTGCCGAGCTGGCGCACCTTGCGCGCGTTGGATTTGATGATGGTCTGGCCGAGGCTCACCTGTCCGTCGCCGGCGATCACGACCCGTCCGTCCTTGCGCACGGAGAGAATGGTCGTGGCATGCCAGGAGGCGTCGGACGAAGAGGAAAGGGACGAGGTCATGAAACCGGCCGCAATGAGGTGCAGGGGGCGCAACGGATGAGTGGACCCCGGATGCGCCGCGCGCACTGGATTGGGGCCCCTGAAGCTGATAGACGCTTGGCACTGTGAAGGCAATAATGACAGGGCGATGGCGTCCGGCCCGCCCGATGTTGAGGATCCCCCGTGAAGCGGCAAGCGACCATCTCGCGCAAGACCAAGGAAACCCAGATCAGCGCGACCGTGGATCTCGACGGCACCGGCGCGTACGACATCGCGACCGGCGTGGGCTTCCTGGACCATATGCTGGAGCAGCTCTCGCGCCATGCGCTGATCGACATCCGCCTGGAGGCGAAGGGCGATCTGCACATCGATTTCCATCACACGACGGAGGATGCCGGCATCGTTCTGGGCCAGGCGGTGGCGAAGGCGCTCGGCGACAAGCAGGGCATCACGCGCTATGCCGACGTGCACCTGCCCATGGACGAGACGCTGACGCGCGTGGCGCTGGACGTCTCCGGCCGGCCGTTCCTCGTCTGGAACGTGACGTTCACGCAGCCGAAGATCGGCGAGATGGACACGGAGCTGTTCCGCGAGTTCTTCCAGGCGTTTGCGCAGAATGCGGGCATCACGCTGCACATCGAGACCCTCTATGGCGTGAACAACCACCACATCGCCGAGACGTGCTTCAAGGGCGTCGCGCGCGCGCTGCGCATGGCCGTCACGCTCGATCCGCGCCAGTCCGGCCGCGTGCCTTCGACCAAAGGGATGCTGGCCTGATGCTGGGAGCGCTGATCACGCGATCGCCACGGCTTGCGGCCTTCACGGTCCACGAGCCCCCGGCCCAAGACGCCTCCGTGGCGGAGCGCGCCGAAAGCCTCGTCTTCGTGCGCGACGGCTTCTCATGGCTGGCGGCGCTCTTCTCGCCGCTCTACCTGGTGATGCGCGGCGAGTGGCGCGCCCTTGTGCTTTACCTCGCCGTCTCGGCCGTGTTGCTCACCGTCCTGCAGGCGATCGGAGCACGGGCCGACTGGATCGGCTGGTCGCTGCTGCTGCTCAACCTGATCGTCGGGTTCGAGATGAGCGAGCTGCGCCGCTGGTCTCTGGGACGCGCCGGCTGGCGGCAGATCGCAACCGTGAACGGCGCCGGCCAGGACGAGGCCGAGCGGCGCTTCTTCGAGGCCTGGATCCCGACGCTCGCCGTCTCTCCATCTTCGCCTTTATCCGCGCCGCCGCAGGCGTTTTCGGCGCCGTACCCCGCGGCCGCCCATGCGCCTCTCGCCGCCCACGCACCCACCGTGGATGCGCCGCACCCGCTTCACAGGCTGGCCGCCCGCATCCGCCGAATGTTTGGCCTCTAGCTCACCATGCAGCGCGTCGTCATCATCGATTACGGATCCGGCAACCTCCACTCCGCCGGCAAGGCCTTCGAGCGGGCGGCGCGCGAAAGCGCGGCCAACGCCGAGATCGTCGTCAGCGCGCGCGCCGAGGACGTGCGCCCGGCCG
>DAITBB010000015.1:3002-9732 GCA_036823975.1 Hyphomicrobium sp. | reverse complement strand
GGCGCTGGCGCGCGCCTTGCGCCAGGCGGTCGAGATCGACCCGCGCAAGGGCGACGCGATCCCGTCGACCAAGGGTGTGCTCTAGGAGCCGTCCATGAGCGTGATTGCCCTGATCGACTATGGCGCAGGCAATCTTCGCTCGGTGCATAATGCGCTCGTCGCGGCAGGCGCGGACAATGTCGCCGTCACCGCCGATCCCGATGTCGTGGCCAAGGCCGACCGCATCGTGCTGCCCGGCGTCGGCGCCTATGCCGACTGTAAGCGCGGCCTTGAAGCCGTGCCGGGGATGATCGAGGCTTTAGAGCGGCGCGTCCGCGAGGAGGGCCATCCGTTTCTCGGCATCTGCGTCGGCATGCAGCTCTTGGCCACGCGTGGGCTCGAGTTCGAGACGACCGAGGGACTGGACTGGATCGCCGGCGAGGTACGGCCGATCACGCCGCGCGATCCCGCCCTCAAGATCCCGCACATGGGCTGGAACACGCTCGACGTCGCGCGCAGCCACGCCTTGTTGGCCGGAATCCCGACCGGGCCCGACGGTCTCCATGCTTATTTCGTGCACTCCTATCACTTCGTGCCGCGTGACCCGGCCGATGTGGTGGCCGAGACGGACTACGGCGGCCCGGTGACGGCGCTCGTCGCCCGCGACAACATCGCCGGCACGCAGTTCCACCCTGAGAAGAGCCAGGCCCTTGGCCTCGCGCTGATCGCCAATTTTCTGGCTTGGGCGCCCTGATGCGGCCCGAAATGGATCGGGTTCCCTTCGGCCACGAAGTGCTCTAACAGCAACCCGAAACCGCAATCGGATCCTCGCCCATGACCCACACCCCCGACGCGCGCGCGCGCCTCTACGACATCATCAAAGCGAAGTCGTTCGTGCGCGGCCATGTTGTGCTCGCCTCCGGCAAGGAGAGCGATCACTACTTCGACATGAAGCCCTCGATGTTCGATCCCGAAGGTGCGGAGCTGTTGGCGGAGCTGATCTCCGCGCGCCTCGCCGACGTGGAGGCCGACATCGTCGGCGGGCTCGAAATGGGTGCCGTGCCTCTGATCACGCCGATCTCCATCGCCAGCCGCCGCGCCGGCCGCCCGCTGCCCGGCTTCTTCGTGCGCAAGGCTGCCAAGGATCACGGAACCCGCAAGCTGATCGATGGCCTTTCGGACGTCGCGGGCAAGCGCGTGGCGATCGTCGAGGACGTGACGACCACGGGCGGCTCGGCCATGAAGGCGGTGGAGGCGCTGAAAGCCGCCGGCGCGACGGTGACCCTCGTGATCTCGATCCTCGATCGCGAGGAAGGGGCTGTCGCCCTCTACGCCGCCGCCGGCATTCCGTTCCAGTCGCTCTTCAAGGCGAGCGAGTTCCTGAACGCGTGAGGGACGCGGCCCGCTGAGGCGTGTTTGCTGAAGGCGCGCTCTGCGCTCCGCTCAGCGTTGGCGTGCGGCGCGTGTCAGCTCTTTCCGTCGCCCGCCCGGGCCGCTGCGATGGCCGGGATCAGCTTCTGCGCGAGGCTCTCCTTCGAGATCGGGCCGACGTGCTTGTAGGCGATCTCGCCGCGCCCGTTGATCACGAACGTCTCGGGCATGCCATAGACGCCCCACTCGATCGCGCCGCGTCCGTTGCGGTCGGTCCCGACGGCCGTGAACGGGTTACCGTAGCGGCCGAGGAAGCGCCGCCCGGCTTCCGCCTGATCCTTGTAGTTCACGCCATAGACGTCGACGCCGGTCTCGTTGCGGAGCGCGATCAGCAGCGGATGCTCCTCGATGCAGGGCACGCACCACGAGGCCCAGAAGTTCACGACCGAGACCTTCCCGTTGGCGAGGTCCGCCGAGGAAAAGCCCGGCACGGGCTGGCCCGCCGCCTGACGCAGATCCTCGAGCGCGGGGAACTCCGTCTGCGGCACCGGCCGCCCGATCAGTGCGGAGGGAAGCTTCGACGGATCTCCCACCGTCAGCGCGAACGCGAACAGCGCCGCCATGCCGGCGAAGATGAGCACCGGCATCAGCGCCCAGCGGCTGCGCCGCGGGGCGGGCGAAGTGGCGGTGCCCTCGGCGCCTGGCTCAACCGCCATGCCGAGCCTCCATGGGCGCGGCGGTCGCCGCGCGGCGCTTGAGGCCGCGCCGCTCCGCATCGGCCAGCGCCGCCTGCTGGCGGCGCGCATCGAAGAGCGTCCAGCCGATCAGCGCCCCGACGATGGCGACGAAGGCGCCGTACGAGGCCCAGATGAAAGCGGCGTGAGGTCCGAGATCCATGAAGGCCCTGCTAATCCGTTTGCGCCGTGAACAGCCGGTCGCCGCGCTCGATCTCCGCAAGCCGCAGCGTCTTCAGACGCCGGCGCAGAATTTCCGTCTGCATGCTCTTGAGGTGGAGCGCGATGAACAGCAGCGTGAAGCCGATGGCGGAGATCAGGAGCGGCGTCCGCATGCTCGGATCGACCGAGGAGGTAAAGCCGGTGGAGGGCTGATGCAGCGTGTTCCACCAGTCGACCGAGAACTTGATGACGGGAAGGATGGCGACGCCGACGAGCGCCAGCACGGCCGTGAGCTTCCCCGCCAGCGCCTCGTCCTCGAGCGAGGAGCGCAGCGCGATCAGCCCCAGGTAGAGGAAGAAGAGGATGAGCACGGAGGTGAGGCGCGCGTCCCACACCCAGTAGGTGCCCCACATCGGCTTGCCCCAGAGCGCGCCCGTGATGAGCGCGCAGAGCGTGAACGCGGCCCCGATCGGCGCGGCGGCCTTGGCCGAGACGTCCGCCAGCGGGTGGCGGAAGACGAGGAGCCCGAAGCTTGACAGCGCGACGATGGAGTAGCCCATCAGCGCCAGCCACGCCGAGGGGACGTGGATGTACATGATCTTGACCGTCTCGCCCTGCTGGTAGTCGGGGGGCGCAACGAAGAAGATGAGATACATCGCATAGGCGATGAGCAGCGCGGCACCGCCCGTGACCCACGGCAGCAGGGCCCTGGAAAGCTCCATGAATCGGGTGGGATTGGCGAGGCGCTGGGTGAGGCTTTGCATGCGAAACATGTAAAGGTTCCGGGCGCGTCCTGCAATTCGAAGGGCGCGACCGTTAAGACATTTGCAGCCGCAGCGCCGCCGCGGCCGCGAGCGGTGCCGCCGCCAGGGAGGCGAGCGAGATCGCGAGCAGAATCAGCACCGAAGCGCTGAGCCCCTCCTGCGCCATCCCCGCGAAGGTCAGGGCCGAAATCCCGAAGATCAGGGTCGGGATGTAGAGCGGCAGTACGAGCAGGGCGAGCAGGAGCCCACCCTTGCGGGACTTCAGCGTCAGCGCCGCCCCGATGCTGCCGAGGAAGCTGATCGCCGGCGTGCCGGCCAGCATCGTGCCGACGAGCGTCGGCGTGAGGGCGAGGTCGAGGTTGAGCATCAGGCCGAGCACCGGGGCGGCCAGCGCCAGCGGCACGGCGGTGGTGACCCAGTGTGCGAGCGCCTTGGCGGCGACGGCGAGCTCGAGCGCCAGCGGGGCCGTGGCCATGACCTCGAGCGAGCCGTCCTCGTGATCGGCTTCGAGCATGCGCGGCAGCGAGAGCAGCGCCGAGAGGAGAAGCGCGATCCAGAGCACGCCGGGCGCGATGCGCGCGAGCAGCTTGAGGTCCGGCCCGAGGCCGAGCGGCAGCATGGCGACGACGACGAGATAGAAGCCGAGCGCGGTGCCGAGCGCGGCGCCCTCGCGCACGGCCAGCAGCACATCGCGCCGGAGAAGGGCGAGGAACCCGCTCATGCCGGCGCCTCCGGCGCGCGCCCGAGCCGCAAGTAGGTGGGCGCGTCGAGGCCGAGCGGCAGATGCGTCGCCGCGATCACGAGGCCCCTGTCGGCAATATGCGACTGGATCATCGCCGCGAGCACCTCCGTCGAGGCCGCATCGAGCGAGACGGTCGGCTCGTCGAGGAGCCAGATCGGCCGCTCCGCAACGGCGAGGCGCGCGAGCCCCAGCCGCCGCTTCTGCCCGGCCGAGAGCAGCCCCGCCGGATACTCCGCGAGCGCGGAGAGACCGAACCGGGCGAGCGCGGCGGCGACGCGATCCGCGATGTCCACACGCTCGAGCGGCGCATGAGCGAGATAGGCGGCCCAGAACGCGAGGTTCTCGGCGGCTGTCAGATTGGCTTTGATGCCGGTCAGATGGCCGACGTAGTGGCAAAGCTCCGCCACATCCCGATCTGTGGAGTAGCCTTTTATGGCGATATGCCCGCCGCTCGGCCGGATGAATCCGGCAAGGGTGCGGATCAGCGTTGTTTTTCCGGCTCCGTTCGGCCCCACGAGCAGCAGCGCTTCCCCCGCGTTGGCCTGAAACGACAAGGCGTTGATGACGGTGCGCGCGCCACGTTCGACGGTCAGGTTGTCGGCATAGAGGAGCACGAAGAGAACCGTTGGCGATGTCGAGCGGGGAGATCTGCGACAGATTGAGCTTTGCAAGCTTCGCAGCCGCGGGCGCGGGATTTTTGAACTTTCGTCGCCTATATAATTTGCTTGCGTCCACATTCGCTACTGCAAAAAATGCACGCGACGAGTCACGTGCGCCCGCGCGTGCGCAGCGGCTTCTGCCGCTTCCTCTTCCAGGCCCCTTATTAAGGAGAACAACGTGAGCGCCCCGACGACTGTTACGACCGTGCCGGCCTCTCTCGACAGCTTCAAGTGCCGCAAGTCGCTGACGGTCGCAGGAGAGACCTACGTCTACTACTCGCTTCCCGAAGCCGAGCGGAACGGGCTCGCCGGAATCTCGAAGCTTCCCTATGCGATGAAGATCCTGCTCGAGAACCTCCTGCGCCACGAGGACGGCCGCTCCGTCACCAAGGCCGACATCGTCGCCGTCTCCGAATGGCTGACGAACAAGGGGAAGGCCGAGAAGGAGATCGGCTTCCGCCCCGCCCGCGTCTTGATGCAGGATTTCACCGGCGTGCCCGCCGTCGTCGATCTCGCGGCCATGCGCGACGGCATGCTGACGCTCGGCGGCGACGCGAAGAAGATCAACCCGCTCGTGCCGGTCGATCTCGTCATCGACCACTCGGTCATCGTCGATGCGTTCGGCAGCGCCGACGCATTCGCCAAGAACGTGGAGCTCGAATACGATCGCAACGGCGAGCGCTACCTCTTCCTCAAGTGGGGCCAGGATGCCTTCGCCAACTTCCGCGTCGTGCCGCCGGGCACGGGCATCTGCCATCAGGTGAACTTGGAGTATCTGGCGCAGACGGTGTGGACCGCCGTCAACGATGCGGGCGAGATGCTGGCCTATCCCGATACGCTCGTCGGCACCGACAGCCACACGACGATGGTGAACGGCCTCGCCGTCCTCGGCTGGGGCGTCGGCGGCATCGAGGCGGAGGCCGCCATGCTCGGCCAGCCGCAGTCGATGCTCCTTCCCGAGGTCATCGGCTTCAAGCTGACGGGCGCGCTCAAGGAAGGCGTCACCGCGACCGATCTCGTGCTGACCGTCACGCAGATGCTGCGCAAGAAGGGCGTGGTCAACAAGTTCGTCGAGTTCTACGGGCCCGGCCTCGACCATCTCACGCTGGCCGACCGCGCCACCATCGCCAACATGGCACCCGAGTACGGCGCGACCTGCGGCTTCTTCCCCGTCGACGGCGAGACGCTGAGCTATCTCACGATCTCGGCGCGCGAGCCGGCCCGCGTGGCCCTCGTCGAAGCCTACACCAAGGCGCAGGGCCTGTTCCGCGAGGCGAATGCGGCCGATCCCGTGTTCACCGATACGCTCGAGCTCGATCTCGCCACCGTCGGCCCCTCGCTCGCAGGGCCGAAGCGTCCTGAGGGCCGCATCCCGCTGGCCGGCGTCAGGGAGGGATTCCTAGCCGCGCTCGAGAGCGAGTACAAGAAATCCGGCGAGACCGACAAGCGTGTTCCTGTCGCCGGCCGCGAGTTCGATCTCGGCCATGGCGACGTCGTCATCGCCGCCATTACGAGCTGCACGAACACGTCGAACCCCTCCGTGCTGATCGCCGCCGGCCTTCTCGCGCGCAACGCCGCCGAGAAGGGGCTCAAGGCGAAGCCGTGGGTCAAGACCTCGCTCGCGCCGGGAAGCCAGGTTGTCGCCGCCTACCTGGAGAAGGCTGGACTTCAGACCTATCTCGATCAGGTGGGCTTCAACCTCGTCGGCTTCGGCTGCACCACGTGCATCGGAAACTCGGGTCCCCTCCCGGCCGAGATCTCGCAGGCGATCAACGACAACGGCCTCGTCGCCGCCGCCGTGCTCTCCGGCAACCGCAACTTCGAGGGCCGCGTCAGCCCGGACGTGCAGGCGAACTATCTGGCCTCGCCCCCGCTCGTGGTCGCCTATGCGCTCGCGGGCAGCGTGACGCGCAATCTCGAGACCGAGCCGATCGGCACCGGCCGCGACGGCAACCCTGTCTACCTGCGCGACATCTGGCCGTCGAACAAAGAGGTGCAGAAGTTCATCACCGAGACGATCACGCGCGATCTCTTCAAATCGAAGTACGCGGACGTCTTCGCGGGCGATGCGCACTGGCGCACGATCAAGGCCGGAACGGGCCTCACCTACGGCTGGGACGCGAAGTCCACCTACGTGCAGAACCCGCCGTACTTCCAGGGCATCACAAAGGCCGCCCGCCCCATCGGCGACATCGAGAGCGCGCGCGATCTGGCGCTGTTCGGCGACAAGAACACGACCGCCCACATCTCGCCGGCGGGCTCCAACAAGGCCGCGTCACCAGCGGGCCGCAAACATCTCGAGGACGGCGTCCAGCCCGC
>DAITBB010000015.1:1546-2992 GCA_036823975.1 Hyphomicrobium sp. | reverse complement strand
CCATTAACGACAACGGCCTCGTGGCTGCGGCTGTCCTGTCGGGCAACCGCAACTTCGAGGGCCGCGTCAGCCCGGACGTGCAGGCGAACTATCTCGCCTCCCCGCCGCTCGTCGTCGCCTATGCGCTCGCCGGCTCCGTGCAGCGCGACCTCTCGATGGAACCGCTCGGCACGGGCTCAGACGGCAAGCCGGTCTATCTCAAGGACATCTGGCCTTCGAACCAGGAGGTGCAGACTTTCATCGCCGAGAACATCTCGCGCGACCTGTTCAAGTCGAAGTATGCCGACGTCTTCCACGGCGATGATCACTGGCGTTCCATCAAGTCGGGGACTGGGCTAACCTACGGCTGGGACGCCAAGTCGACGTATGTGCAGAACCCGCCGTACTTCACGGGCATCACCAAAGACGCGCGGCCGATCACCGACATCCAGGGCGCGCGCATTCTGGCGCTGTTCGGCGACAAGATCACCACCGACCACATCTCGCCGGCAGGCTCGATCAAGGCCACATCGCCCGCAGGCAAGTATCTGCTCGATGAGGGCGTTGAGCCCGCCGATTTCAATCAGTACGGCACGCGTCGCGGCAATCACGAGGTGATGATGCGCGGCACCTTCGCCAACATCCGCATCAAGAACCACATGGTGAAGGATGCGGCCGGCAATGTGATCGAGGGCGGCTACACGATCCATCAGCCTTCCGGCGAGCGCCTTGCCATCTACGACGCAGCACAGCGTTACGCCGAGGAGGACGTGCCGCTCGTTGTGTTTGCCGGCGTCGAATACGGCAACGGCTCCTCGCGCGATTGGGCCGCGAAAGGCACCAACCTGCTGGGCGTCAAGGCGGTTATCGCGCAGTCCTTCGAGCGCATCCACCGCTCGAACCTCGTCGGTATGGGCGTCGTGCCGTTCGTCTTCGAGCCGGGCACGAGCTGGCAGTCCTTGGGTCTCGACGGCAGCGAAAAGGTAACCATCCGCGGCCTCGCCGACATCCGCCCGCGCCAGATCATCGAGGCCGAGATCACGCGCGCCGACGGCACCACGCTCGCCGTACCGCTGATCTGCCGGATCGATACGCTCGACGAGATCGAGTACTTCAAGAACGGCGGCATCCTGCCTTACGTGCTGCGTAACCTCGCGGCATAACCGGAGGGGTTCGGAGCGGCGCCCGGACCAAAATCAGCAAAAATTGCTGCGCCCGGGCGTTCGGGAGCGCCCGGGTCTGGACCGTTCCCGCGGGAGCCCCTATTCCTTCGGAAGAGCGCGTGCGCCGTGGTCGGACCGCGCTAAGTTGGGCTCTGTGAAAGGCACTTCGTCCGATGCGCCGAACGGTGAGCGCTGCCATCGCTTGCATTTTGATTGCGCCGGTCCTCGTGCTGGCGCAGGAGCCGGAGCAGTTCGCTGGCGAGCGGCGGCCTGGTCCACGCGCCGTCATCGAGCTGTTCACGAG
>DAITBB010000015.1:0-1536 GCA_036823975.1 Hyphomicrobium sp. | reverse complement strand
CCAAGGCTGCTCGGACTGCCCGGCAGCAGATAAGCTCCTCAAGCAATTCATCGATCGGGGCGACATCGTCGGCCTGACGCTCCCGGTCGACTACTGGGACTACCTGGGCTGGAAGGACACGCTGGCGGGCGCGCGCAACGCGGAGCGCCAGCGTCAATACGCCGAGCGCTTCGGTATCGGCACGGTGTACACGCCGCAGGCTGTGGTGAACGGCGCGATAGAGGTCGTCGGATCGAGCGAATCCGAGATCGACCGTGCCATCCGCGCCACCGAGACGGCACTTGCGAGCAGTCGCGTGCCTGTCCATTTCTGGCACTACGGCAACAGCATCATCATCGAGACCGGCTCGGCGAGAAACGATACGGAGCCCAAGGAGGCGACCATCTGGCTCGCCGTGGTGCAGAAGTCCGCGCAAGTGGCCGTGAAGGCCGGCGAGAACGCCGGCAAGACGCTCACCTATTACAACGTCGTTCGCGAGTTGACGCCGGTCAGCGTCTGGAACGGCCGGCCCGCGACCATCCGCTTGGCGCGCGCCGCGATCATGCGGCCGGAAACGGAAGAGCTCGTTGTTCTGATCCAGGAAGCCAACTCCGGACCCATCATCGGTGCCGCGCGTCTCGGCGACTGAGACCTTTCCACCCGCCTAACGGCACGACCACATGAGGCCACGGTCAAAATGGAAGTGATCGTGGTGGGCTGCGTTGAAGTCGGGGCCGAGCGACACGCGGAAATAGCGGCATGACCGCCGATGCACCTCGTGCAGGAACTCGGCATCCTTGCCGCCACGCTTCCAATCGCGACGCAGCGAGATGTTGTGCCCGTCCGCGAACGTGAAGCCGGATATGTCGAGCGCGTTGGCGGCGGCATGCTCGCTGCGCACGTTGCGCCACATGGGATTGCCGACGATGTTGCGGCAACTGAACGTACCCATGTCGCCGAGACGCACCACCTCCTGGCCGTACATCTCGCGCGCCAGAGGCTGCACCTCATGCTCGACCCACAAGCTGAGCGCCACCGCCATCTCGCACGTCAACGGCTCGACACCGATCTTGGCGCCGCCGACCTCGGTGAACTTGACCGCGTTCGTCCAGCCGCAATTGTCGCCCGTCATGCGATCGGGGATCGGGCTCGCGTCGATGTGCGGTTGCTTGAGGATCGCGTGACAGAGCTCGAGATCGAAGCGCAGCACCGAGAGCCGCGCATCGACGAAGAACGACGGCCTTTCATCGAGCGAGATGGGGCTGAGTGGGCTCCATCGCTGCGGAATGAGGCCGAACCAGTAGCCGCCGACGACGGCGACTAGCAGGACGAGCGCGAGAAACAGTTTCGAAAGAGTACGCCGTGGCTTTCGCCGCGCTTGTTCTTGCATGGCTCCCCCCGCCCCGATGTCTGCCCCGTGGTCAACCTAAAGCGCTTCTCGGAGGGTGGGAACTGCCTTTTGCCCGGCGTTCGTCAGCCAGCTCGCGGAAGGTCTTCGCGTTAGAAGTCGCTGGCGATACCGCCCTTCTCCCAGTCGCCGTAGCGCGTCGGCTCGGG
>DAITBB010000078.1:0-11409 GCA_036823975.1 Hyphomicrobium sp. | reverse complement strand
ACCAGTACATCTTGTCGAGGCTCAGGTTGTGGGGATTGTAGAAGGCGAACAGGAAGAGGAGCGCGAGGCCCCAGAGGCCGATGAGCAGCACGCTCGTGATGGCCGTCTTCTTGCCGGCGAGCACGGTCATCGAGATGTTATAGAGGAACATCAGCGCGGCCACGACGATGCCGATCTTCACCCACAGCGGCTGCTCCAGGAACTCGCGCCCGTCCTTGCCGAGCAGGATGTTGCCGTGGAACAGATCGAACACGTATGTGATGACGGCGCCCAGCGTGCCGACGATGAGGATCGCGAGCTGCCAGTAGGCGATCTTGGGCGAGTGGATCTCGCGCTCGGCCTCCTCCGGAATGATGAAGTAGGCGGCGCCGAAGAAGCCGAGCAGAAGCCAGACGATCAGCGCGTTCGTGTGCAGCATGCGCACGATGTTGAACGGCAGGATCTCCGAGAACGTGTTCGGCGAGATATAGATCCACCCGGCCAGAAGACCGCCCAGGACCTGGATGATGAACAGCCCCATTGCGGTGAGGAAGTAAGGGTAGGCGATCTTCTGAGTTTCGTATTTCATCTTCGTGTTCTCCCGTGCGTCCGCGTCAGCCGGCATCCGTCGGCGGCCAGCCCTGCGTGTCGGTCTTGTCAGCCCAGATCAGGAAGTCCGTGAGCGCGCGGATGTCCTCGTCGGAAAGGTGGAAGCGCGGCATCTGGCGCCGACCGGGGACGCCGGTGGGCTGCGCCTCGATCCAGCCTTTGAGCGCCTGGAACGCGTCCTCCGGCGAATCGATCACCCCCCACCGCGACATGACGTTGCCGACCTCGGGTGCGAAGTAGGCGCCTTCGCCGTGCAGCGTGTGGCAGTTGATGCAGGCGTTGATCTCCCACACGCGCTTGCCGCGCGCGACGGAGTCGCTCAGCGGCATGGACGCCGTCGATTTGGTGACGATGTGGTAGTGGCTATGTGCCGTCAGGCCGATGAAAATCAGAATAAAGAATATAGACCCGCCATAAAAGATGTTCCGGGCCATGGCTTTCGTCATGACTTCGCGCATGTCTCGCTGTCTCCCGCCGAGCGCTTTCGAGGAGGACTGTGGCGTGCGGGCGTGAGGCGGCTCTTGACGAAAGACAAGCGCGCGCGAGATTCCGGGCCGGCAGGATGTCGCGAGGGGCGCGTCAGCGGGACACTTTCGTGTGTACGCGCGGCGTCGTGAGGATCGGCGCGTAGACGCGGGCGAAGAGGACGAAGGCGGCGATCCAGGCCAGCGCCGCGGCCGTGAGGGCGGCCGTATAGTGCTCGGGCGGCAGGAGCGGCGCGACGAGGCGCAGGATGGCCGAGAGGGTGACGAGGCCGTACGTCCAGACGATGCTCGGCGGAGCGATGATGCGCCGCCCCGTGTGGCCCAAGGAGGCGCGGCTCATGACGGCCAGGATCATCGTGCCGGCCGCGCCCGTTCCGAACGCGTGGGTGACGACGGCGGCGGGGACCGCGTCATGGAAGGCGGTGAGGGCGCGCAGCGCGAGGCCGATCACGATCCACGCGTAGCCGACATGCAGGATCCAGACGATGGGCTCGGAGCGCGTGGCGATTCCGCGCCAGAGAGCGAGGCGGGCGCCGTTGGCGAGCGCGGCTGCCAGGGCTGCGAGGCCGATGACGCTCTCGGGTGCACCTGCGGCCTCGAGCACGACGAAGACGGCGAGCGCGAGGAGCGCGGTTTTTTCGAGCCACGGCAGGCGCTGGGGCATGCGCTCGGAGCGGCGCTTGCCGTTGAGCCAGTTGTGCGTGAACGCGGGGATGATGCGCCCGCCGATGACGGCGATCATGAGGACGACGATGAGGAGGCTCGTGCGGACCGCGGCGAGGGGATCGACGGCGAGATAGCCGACGTTGCCGAGATGGAAGACGATGTTGCAGAGCGTCAGGGCCGCGACGAGAACGAGAAAGACGAGGTTGCGCGCGGCGGGCCGCGTGAAGAGCTGGCGGGCGGCGAAGCTGCCGAGAACGGGCAGGAAGGCGACGTCCAGCGCGATCACGAGCGGATAGGGGAGGGCTGCCGACAGGCCCATCGCCAGGCGCCCGACGAGCCAGAAGGCGAACAGGATGACGAGAGGCGGGCCGGAGAGCGGCAGGCTGCCGGTCCAGTTCGGCACGGCGGTCAGGAGGAAGCCGCCGATGGCGGCGGCTGCAAATCCGAACACCATCTCGTGGGCGTGCCACGCATAGGCGGATCCGGCGACCGGCAGCCAGCCTTGCGCTCCTCCCGCCGCAACCGAGGCGATCCAGGCCAGCCAAAGCGCCATGACGAGGGCGGCGTAGAGAGCCGCGCCGAGAAAGAAGGGGCGGAAGCCGTAAGAGAAGAGCGCGTCGAAGCTCGGAGGCTCGGCACAGGAGAGATCCGCGCGCGGGGGCGACGTCGGTGAAACGGTCATGATGCTCGTCCTGGCGCGGCCGCACCCCTTTCGCGCGTCCGCCTCCAGCCTCCCTGCACGCCTGGATGGGGCAGAGGCTAACGCGTCGCAGCGGCGAGGGGCTTAACCGCGATCAACAGGGGTGCGTGTCGGTCCGGCCTGGAAGGAGATGCGTCCGGCCGTGCTTCGGTCAGAAGCCGTCCTCGCCGCGGTCGTTCGATTCGACGAACTGGGCGAGCAAGGCGACATCGACGACCGACACGTGCTCGCGGGCGACGCTGACGCCGAGGGGGCGCAGCTTCGCGAGCGCGCGAGAGAGGCTTTCGGGCTTCATGCCCAGCCTGTTGGCGAGGAGGGCTTTCTCGTAAGGCAGCTCGATGGTCGCACTTCCCTCTTTGGCGGGGGAGAGACGCATGAGAAACTCGGCGACGCGCTGGGGCGCCGACAGGATCTTGATGTGCTCGATATGCTCCACGAGGTATTTGAGATGGTGGGACGCAGAAGCGAGCATCGAGAGGGCGAGCTCGGGCTGCTCCTTGATGCGCCGCCGGAGGAGCTGGCCGTCGACCCGCAGGAGGCGCGCGTTCGTCACGACCTCCGCGCTCACCGGATAGCGCCCGCCGAGGAACATCGCCGCCTCGGCGAACGTCTCCCCGCAGCGGAACACGCCGACCACGGCCTCGTTCCCGTCCGGCGTGACGCGATAGAGCTTCACCCAGCCGCCCAGGACGACGAAGAAGGAATCGGCAGGCTCTCCCTGCCGGAAGAGGGTGTCTCCCTTCTTGTGGACGCTGACGGACTGGGTTCCGATCAGCGATTGCGCCACCTCCTGCGACACGTTGCCGAAAAGGGGTGTGGAGCGCACGAGGCGCCAATCCGAGGGATCCATGTCTTCCGTCTCCAGCGCGCCGGGACTGCGCGCTCTGTCATCTTGCGCGCCCGTTCCACCCGTGAGCTTTCGGGGCCTTGCGAGGCTACCCGTTCGAAGGGCGGGCGCAAGCCTGGTTGCCCCCCGTGACGATGCCTTTTACGAGCTGTGAGAAGGATCGCCAAGCCGCCACCGGGTCGCTGGGGAAGCCCCGCGACGAATGTCCCAATTCCCTTTGGCGGGGCGGCTGGTAGAGATCGGCTCGCGTGCGGCGCGGGCCTTTGCCCCAAGTCTCAATCAAGAAACGAAGATCCCCATGATGATCCGCGGTTTCGACCTGATCGATATCAGCGCGTTCGTGATATTCGTCGTCTGCCTGCCGGGCTATTCTGCCGTGGCGGGCTACGTCGATATGCGCCGGCCGAGCCTCATGTCGCTCGTCCGCACGTTCCGGCACCGATGGATCGAGCGCATGGCCGAGCGCGACAATCACATCGGGGATGCGACGCTGCTCGGCAACCTCTTGCGCGGGGCGCTGTTCTTCGCTTCGACCACGGTCTTCATCCTGGGCGGTCTCGTCGCGCTGCTCGGTACGGCGTCCAAGGTCGCCGAGCTGATCGCGGAGCTTCCTTTCGCGACCCCGGCCGCACCGGAGGTGGCCGAGATCAAGGTCATCATCCTCATCCTCGTCTTCGTCTACGCGTTCTTCAAGTTCACCTGGTCGGCGTGGCAGTACAACGTGCTGTCGATCCTGGTCGGGGCGATGCCGAAGTGGGAGGGGCAGAGCGAGGCGCGCAGAAAATACGTGATGGCGGCCGGAGACGTCGCCGCGCTCGCCGGAGAGAGCTACAACAACGGCGTGCGCGCCTATTATTTCTCAATCCCGCTGATGGCGTGGTTCGCCAACGCCTATGCCTTCCTGGCCGCGACGATGCTGGTCGGGTTCGTGGTCTACCGGCGCGAGTTCAGATCGGCGATCATGCAAGCGCTGCGCAGCATGCAGGAGTAGGGGCCGGCGGCCGGGTTCGCGTCGTTCGGGTCAGCCGCCGGCCGTCAGCCACACGCCGTCAGCCACACGCCGTCAGCCACACTGTGCGCGATGACGGAGCAGGTGGTCGGCGAGAACGAGGGCCATCATGGCCTCGCCCACGGGCACGGCGCGGATGCCGACGCAGGGGTCATGGCGGCCCTTCGTGATGATCTCCGTCTCGTGGCCCTTGGCATCGATCGTCTGGCGCGGCGTGCGGATCGACGAGGTCGGCTTCACCGCGAAGCGGCAGACGACCGGCTGGCCGGTGGAGATGCCGCCGAGGATGCCGCCGGCATGGTTCGAGAGGTAGCGCGGCTTGCCGTCCGGGCCCAGGCGGATCTCGTCCGCGTTGGCTTCGCCCGTCAGCTCCGCCGCGGCCATGCCCTCGCCGATCTCGACGCCCTTGACGGCGTTGATGCTCATCATCGCCGAGGCGAGGTCCTGGTCGAGCTTGCCGTAGAGCGGCGCACCGAGACCCGCCGGCACGTTCTCCGCCACGACCTCGATCACGGCGCCGACGGAGGAGCCGTCCTTGCGGATGCCATCGAGATAGCTCGCCCATTCCGGCACAATGCCGGGATCGGGGGCGAAAAAGGGATTGGCGTCGACCACGTCCCAATCCCAGCGGGAGCGGTCGATGGCGAGCGCGCCGACCTGCACGAGCGCGCCGCGGATCCGCACGTCGGGGCCCAGCACCTTGCGCGCGATGGCGCCGGCGGCGACGCGCATGGCCGTCTCGCGGGCCGAGGAGCGCCCGCCGCCGCGATAGTCCCGGATGCCGTATTTCGTCCAGTAGGTGATGTCGGCGTGGCCGGGGCGGAAGACCTCTTTGATCTCGCCGTAGTCCTTGCTGCGCTGGTCGGTGTTGTCGATGTGCAGCGCAATCGGCGTGCCGGTCGTGACTTGGCGGCCCTCGGCGTCCTCGAACACGCCGGAGAGGATCCTCACGGCATCGGCCTCGCGGCGCTGCGTCGTGAAGCGCGACTGGCCGGGCTTGCGGCGGTCGAGGTGGAGCTGGATGTCCTCGGCCGTGAGCGGGAGGCCGGGCGGGCAGCCGTCGACCACGCAACCGATGGCGGGCCCGTGGCTTTCGCCCCAGGTGGTCATGCGGAACAGATGGCCGAAGGTGTTGTGCGACATGGAATCCGTTTGCCGGCAGGTTCGGGGCGTCTCGATCTCTCTTAAGTGGCTCGATCTCTCTTAAGTGCCATGGGCTCCTGCAGCAAGCTGTTGCCTGATGCCGCGGCGGTCCGGCAAGGGCGTCGGGCCGGCGGAAGGCAGGCTCACGCCGTGTATTTGAGGGCACGCGCCGCATCTACAAGCCGAGCGGCGGCTCGCCGGATTCGATTTGCAAGGTCTCGCGACGCAGGTAAGCAGTCAGATGCCCTGCGTGTTGTGCGCCCTTTTGGAAAGGAGGATGCATAAGGCGTACGAAGTGGGCCCCCACGGCTTCGGCCGTGCTGCTTCTTGGGCTTCGTGTCTGCGTCCGGCGTATCAGCAGATGGCTCCCTGCGGTCTGAGCAACCGCACCGAGCGATTTGCCATCCTTGTCTGCATCGAGGGAGTCGGAGCGCCGCTGCTCCGGCTCCCTTTGTCGTTCGGGCTTTGTCGCTTCGTTCCGGCGCGGGACGGCTCAGAGCCAGCGCATGGTGTTCTTCGTCAGCACCAGCACCCGGTTCTGCGGGCTTTCGAGATCCGGGATCAGGGCTGGATCGAGCCCGAGCCGGGCCGCGCGCAGGCAGCGCGAGACGCCGCCGTGGGAGACGGCCACGCAATCGGCCGTGAGCGTATCCGCCCAGCCCTTCACCCGCTCCAGGAGATCCGCGTAGCTCTCGCCGCCTTGCGGGCGCCAGCGGAAGGGGTCGGCTTGGCGCGCGGCGAAGCCCTCGGGGTCCGTCTCCGCCAGGTCGTCCTGCAGCGTTCCTTCCCAGGTGCCGTAGGACAGCTCCATGAGCCGCGGATCGATCTCGTAGCCGTCGGCGGGGAGGCCGAGCGCGGTGCGCACGATGGCCATCGTGTCGCGTGCGCGCAGAAGCGGGCTCGCCACGAAGCGGATGCGGGTGGGATCGGCCAGCACGGCGCGCAGCGCCTCGCCATTGCGGCGCGCCTGCGCGCGGCCGGTGTCGTTCAACGGGATGTCCCGCTGGCCCTGATAGCGCCGGTCCCGGTTCCAGTCGGTCTCGCCGTGGCGGATGAAATAGAGCGTCGGCTGGTCCGGCATGCGGCGATCCTCACCCGCGCGGCGGCGGCCGGGCGGGTCCCTGACGTCAGGGGTCGTTCTTGACGACGGAGATGTCGGGGGCGTCCTCGTTCTTCATGCCCTGGACGTGATAGCCGGCGTCCACATGGTGGACCTCGCCGGTAACGCCGGCCGAGAGGTCGGACAAGAGATAGACGCCTGCGCCGCCCACATCCTCGATGGTGACCGTGCGGCGGAGCGGCGAGTTGTACTCGTTCCACTTCAGAATGTAGCGGAAGTCCGAGATGCCGGAGGCGGCGAGCGTCTTGATGGGGCCGGCCGAGATGGCATTGACGCGGATGGCCGTCTTGCCGAGGTCGGCGGCGAGGTAGCGCACCGAGGCTTCGAGCGCGGCCTTGGCGACGCCCATGACGTTGTAGTGCGGCATCACCTTCTCGGCGCCGTAATACGTGAGGGTCACGATCGAGCCGCCGTTCGTCATCAGCCTCTCGGCGCGCTTGGCGAGGGCGGCGAGGGAGAAGCACGAGATCAGCATCGTCTGCGTGAAATTGCCTTCAGACGTGTCGACGTAGCGCCCGTCGAGCTCGTTCTTGTCGGAGAAGGCGATGGCGTGGACGAGGAAGTCGAGGCGGCCCCACGTCTCGGCCAGCGAGTCGAACAGGGCGTCCATCGAGGCGGCGTCTGAGACGTCGCACGGCAGCACGATCTTGGAGCCGAGCTCGGCGGCCAGCGGCTCGACGCGCTTCTTGAGCGCATCGCCCTGGAACGTCAGCGCCACCTCGGCGCCCTGGGCGGCGACGGCCTTCGCGATTCCCCAGGCGATGGAGCGGTTGTTGGCGACGCCCATGATGAGGCCGCGCTTGCCGGCCATGAGCGTGCCGCCAAGTTGCCGTGCTCCCGGCGCCGTGTCCGTCATGTGATCGCCATCCCTGCTCGTGAAATTTGGCCGCATCCTACACAAAAGGGGATGCCGGTCCAGATGCCCGATCGCCCGATGCGGCCTGCCGTGGTGTCGCGTCGGCCGGCGTCCCTGCACGGGGCGGTGGGCAGGCGCCGATTTTTAATAGTAACCTATGACTTATCAGTCGGTTATTCCGTCTGTCCGGGCTCGGATGGCCTCAGCCTTCCAGGACCCAGCGGCGGTTGTCTCCGCGACAGGCGATCCCCTCGGCGGTGCGCGTCTTGAAGCCGGTGGTGAGCAGCACCACCACGTGGCGGCAGATGGTGCCCTTCTTGTTGCGGAAGGAGACCGTGGGCCGCACGATCCCCGAGAGCCGTCCGTTGGCCCGGCGCCAGATGAAGGGCTCGCCGTCCACCATGCGCGAAAGCCCCATCTGGATGCTTTCGAGGGCGGCGATCTCGTCGGCCTCGTCGAGGCGGCGGTCGGTCAGCTCGGCGAACTTGGGGCGGGTCGATTTCTGGTCGCGCTCGGCGCAGGAGCAGGAGGGCGGGGCGATGGCCTGCGGCTCCGCGCCGAAGGCGGGGCTGTCGAGGAGCAGGATCCCCGCGGCGAGGATGACGCCCGTGACGGCAGACAGGATCGGGGCCTCGATCGCGGCGTGACGCATGACAGGAACTCCAGGGTACAAGAGACGCGCGAGGCCCAACAGGTAGCCTTGCGGGTTCCATTGTGGCCCGGCGTGGTTAAAAGGTGCTAAAGCAGCGTGCCGTTCTTTGCGGCGGCGGATCATTCGAGAGCAGGCAGCAGGCGACGTGGACGCGGACCGGGAGCGCGCCGGGGAGGCGCAGGAGTTGACGGGGGAGGGCGACCCGTTCGCCCGATTCGAGAGCTGGCTCGCGGATGCGGACCAGTCCGAGCCCAACGATCCCAACGCCATGGCGCTGGCGACCGTCGACACGTCGGGCCTGCCGAACCTGCGCATGGTGCTGCTCAAGGGGGTTGATACGGCGTCCCATCCGGCCCGCGGCTTCGTCTTCTTCACGAATTACGAAAGCGCGAAGGGGCTGGAGCTTCTGGCGCATCCCGGCGCGGCGCTGCTTTTCCATTGGAAAAGCCTGCGCCGGCAAGTCCGTGTGCGCGGGCCCGTGACGCTGGTCTCGGACGCTGAGGCCGACGAGTATTTCGCCACGCGTCCGCGCCTGTCGCAGATCGGGGCCTGGGCCTCCGACCAGTCCCGCCCGCTCGAAAGCCGGCATGCCTTCGAGAAGCGGATCGCGCTCTTCACGGCGAAATACGCGATCGGATCCGTTCCGCGGCCGCCACACTGGTCCGGCTTCCGTGTGACGCCGACGCAGATCGAGTTCTGGTGCGACCGGCCGTTCCGGCTGCATGACCGGATCGTCTACCGGCGTGCCGGCCCGGGGGACGCGTGGACCACGACGCGGCTTTATCCTTAGTGCTTGGAGATCCTTAGCGCGTGCGCCGTGGGCGGATCGGTGCCACTGCGCGGGGTGAGTGCGTGCATTGCAGCAGCGGGCGCGCATTCGGGTCGGGGGCGCTCTTTTTACCAGTCTCTCCCCGCGAGAAATCCCAGGCCCACTTGCGGAACCCGTAAGGGCCTGTAAGTGTGCGCCGGCAACCAAGGGGAGTCGCCGCGGCGGGCGCACTCGGCCGCGAATTCCATGGGGGGAAGACTTGGAACACACTCTTGCGCCTGCCGCGCCTCGTGAGGCGCGGCCGAAACAGGCTCGCGACTGGATCGAGATCCTGCAGCGGTACCGGCATCCGGATCCCGCCCGCAGCATCTTCGAGGTCGTCATCACGCTCCTGCCGTTCGTCGCATTGTGGGCGGCGGCGTGGGCAGCGCTCTCCGTCGGCTATTGGCTGACGCTGCTGATCGCGGTGCCGGCGGCCTTCTTCCTCGTGCGCCTGTTCCTGATTCAGCATGACTGCGGGCACGGCGCGCTCTTCAAGAAGAAGCGCACCAACGACTGGGTCGGGCGCGCCATGGGCGTTCTGACGCTAACGCCCTACGATGCGTGGAAGCGCAGCCATGCCATCCACCACGCTTCGCACGGCAATCTCGACGCGCGCGGCGTCGGCGACATCGATACACTGACGGTGCGCGAGTATCAGGCGCTGTCGCCCTTGCGGCGGTTCCTCTATCGCGCCTACCGCAACCCGCTCGTGATGTTCGGCGTCGGACCGACGCTTCTGTTCGTGCTGCAGCATCGCGCGCCGGTCAGCATGCTGCGCGGCGCCGACTGGCGGAGCTGGGCGAGCGTGATCGGCACCAACGTCGGCCTCCTCGTCCTCTGCGGGGTCATGATCTGGCTGGTCGGCTGGCAGGCGTTCCTCGCCGTGCAGCTTCCGATCGTGGCCATCGCCTCGTCGGTCGGCGTCTGGCTCTTCTACATCCAGCATCAGTTCGAGGATGCGTTCTGGGCCGAGAACCAGGAGTGGAACGTGCACGAGGCGGCGCTGCACGGAAGCTCGCATTACGATCTGCCCGGCTTCCTGCCGTGGCTGACGGCGAACATCGGCGTGCATCACGTGCATCACCTCTACAGCCGCATTCCCTACTATCGGCTGCCGCACGTGCTGCGCGATTTTCCCGAGCTCGCGGATGTGCATCGCATCACGCTGTGGGAGAGCTTCAAATGCGTGAAGCTGCGCCTCTGGGACGAGACGCAGCGGCTGCCCGCCTGACGCTGCCCCTCTCGGCGTAAATCAAAAGCGGCCATCCTGTCGGATGGCCGCTTTTTTGTCGGCAGAATTGCTCGTCGATTGACCGGCGCGTCTCAGGCGCGCTCGATGGACTTGATCGGGCCGCGCGTTCGGCCGGAGCGCTCGGCGATCTCGCGATCCTGAGCCTCGATGATGTCGCGTGCGGGATCATCGCCGTCGAGGCCGCCCAGGATGTCGCTCGGCACCTTGCGGTTCGAGGTCTGCGAGCCATCCTCGTAGAGGACGTTGAAAAGCACGAATGCGGCTTTCGGATTGGGTTTCTTCTTGGCCATCGGTCATCCTTTCCACATCAGAGGCCGGGGCGGATGAGTCGCGCCCGGCCGTTGTTCGAGATCGTGGGTCCGGCGGCGGGCCGCTTACACGGTGTCGCGGCGCGACGGGGCGGCATGGCCGCTGCGGTCGCGCTGCGGGCGTCCGAAGCCGCGGTTGCGGCCGCCGTTCTCCTGGCGACGCTCGCCGTTGCGGTTCTCTCCGTTGCGGCTCTCTCCGTGGCGGCTCTCTGGGCGGGCTTGCCGCTCGCCGGAGCGGGCCGGGCGCGCGAGAAAGCCGACATGGCCGAGGCCGTTGCCGGACTCGCGCGCGGCCGACTGCCCGTCGCGTGCGGCCGAGGGCTGCGAGGGGCGCACCCTCTCGGTGCGCAGGCCGCCCTCGGTGCCGTGGCCGCCGTTGCGGGCGTCGCGGCGCGGGGCGCGTGCGGTGCGCTCCTCATGATCGTGGCGCGCGGGGCGTCCGTTACGGCCGCCCTGCGGACGCTGGCCTCCGCGGCGGGGGCCGTGTGAAGCCTGGCCGTCCGTCTTGAGGGGCGGCGTGCGCTCGGCGACGATGCTCGGATCGTTGCGGCGGTCCTCGTGCGGGATCTGCTGGCGCGTCAGGCGCTCGATGGCGCGAAGCTGGTCACGCTCCTCGACGTCGCAGAGCGAGATGGCGATGCCGGAGGCACCGGCGCGCGCCGTGCGACCGATACGGTGGACGTAGGCCTCGGGCACCTCGGGCAGCTCGTAGTTCACGACGTGGGTCACGAGGTCGACGTCGATGCCGCGGGCGGCGATGTCGGTCGCGACCAGCACGTCGATGCGGGCACGCTTGAAGTCGTCGAGGGCCAGCTCGCGCTGGCGCTGGCTCTTGTTGCCGTGAATGGCGGCGGCCTTCATGCCGGCCCCCTCGAGATGGCGTGCGACGCGGTCGGCCCCGCGCTTGGTGCGCGTGAAGACGAGCGTACGGGTCATGTCGGGGGTGGCGAGCAGCTCGGCAAGAAGCGCGCG